>NZ_JBVJLC010000005.1:95378-620697 GCF_055584925.1 Streptomyces sp. NPDC087906 | reverse complement strand
ACGGAGCCTTCGGTGGCGCCGTATTCGTTGCTGATGGTGGTGTGGGTGGTGCTGGTGTCGAGGAGCTGCGAGACGAGGGTGGGGGTGAGGTTCTCGCCGCCGGCGACGATGGTGGTGATGTGGTGCGTGGCGTTCTGGGTGGTCAGATGCGCGGCGAGGATTTCCAGGTGGGACGGGGTGGCCTTGAGGAAGCTGATCGGGACGTCCGTGAGGATCATGTCGATCGCCGCGTCGAACGCGCTCTGGCCGGGTTCGGTCTGGGGGATGGCGAGCTGCGTGCCTTGGATGAGGGGCAGGAACAGAGCGGTGATGGTGAGGTCGAAGGTGATGGACGAGTAGAGGATCGTGCCGATCCCGCCCGGCTCCTCGACCGGGTAGTTCTGGTCGCACCAGTGCAGGTAGTTGACGACCCCCCGGTGCTCCAGAGCCACGCCCTTGGGCCGGCCGGTGGAACCTGAGGTGTAGATGATGTACGCCAGATCGTCAGGCGAGGCCAGGGGATCCGGATTGCTCGTGGACCCGTCGGGCCACTGCACGTCCACCAGAAGCCGCGCAGTGTCGGCCGGCAGCCGGTCGGTGTGCCCCGTACTGGTGATGATGAGCGGTGCCTGGGCGTCTTCGACCATGTAGGTGATGCGCTCGGTCGGGTACTCGGGGTCGAGCGGCACAAATGCCGCCCCTGCCTTCATGATGCCCAGCAGGGTGGCGATGAGCTGTGGCGAGCGGTCCAGGCAGACCGCGATCAGGGTGTCCGGAGTGATGCCCGTCCCACGCAGGTGGTGGGCGAGCTGGTTGGCGCGTGCGTTGAGCTGCGCGTACGTCCACTGCTCGGCCCCGTAGGTGAGAGCCACGGAGTCCGGATCCGTCGTGACGCGGTCTTCGATGAGCTGGTGGATGGTCGCGGTGTCCGGGTAGGGGCCTGTGGTTCCGTTCCAGTCGATCAGGATCTGCTGCCGCTCCTGCACCGTCAGCATGTTCAGCTCGGACAGACGCGCGTCAGGGGTGGCCGCCACAGAAGTCGCCAGCGTGGCGAGATGGCCGGCCATCCGCTCGATCCGCGCCCGGTCGAACAGATCCGTCCGGTACTCCAGCACAGCGCGCAGACCGTCCGACGACTCGACCGCGGTCAGTGTCAGGTCGAACTTGGCCACGCCGCGCTCGATCTCGACCGGCTCGACGTCGGTGCCCGCCAGCTCCCAGCCGCCGCTGTCCGAGCTGCCCGGCGCCTGGAGGACGAACATGGTCTGGAACAGCGGGTTGCGCGACAGATCCCGCTCCGGCGCCAGCTCCTCGACCAGCCGCTCGAACGGCAGGTCCTGATGGTCGTACGCGCCCAGTGCCGTGTCCTTGACACGGTTGATCAGCTCGCCGAAGGTCGGGTCGCCGGACAGGTCCGTCCGCATCACCAGTGTGTTGACGAAGAAGCCGACGACATCCTCGATCTCGGCGCGGTTGCGGCCCGCGATCGGGGTCCCCACCGCGATGTCGTCCTGGCGGCAGTAGCGGGCCAGCACGACCTGGAACAGGGACAGCAGCGCCATGAACAGGCTGCCGCCCTGCCGCGCCGCGGCCTCCCGCAGCCGCTCCGTCACCTCGCTGGACATCTCGAAGGTGACCACGTCACCCGCGCCGCTCGCGTGCGCCGGGCGCTGGTGGTCCGTGGGCAGCTCCAACGGCGTGGAGTGGGCGAGGCGTTCGCGCCAGTACCCGAGCTGTCGCTCCAGCGTCGGCCCGGTGAGCTGGTCGCGCTGCCAGACGGCGAAGTCCGCGTACCGCACGGGAAGTTCCGGGAGCGACACCGCGCGCTCGGTCAGGGCCGCCGCGTACAGTTCGCGCAGTTCGCGCGCCAGGATCCCCGACGACCAGCCGTCCGACACGATGTGATGTGCCGTCAGCAGAATGAAGTGGTCGTCATCGGCGAGGCGTACGACGTCGGTCCGCAGCGGCCGACCCGTCGTGAGGTCGAAGGGGCGCTTCGCCTCGGCGCGCAGCACCTCGCGGCCTCGCCCCTCGGCGTCGGCCTCACTCCGCAGATCGTGCACCGAAACGTCCACCTGCCAGGGCGCGTTGATCTCCTGGCGCGGTGTGCCGTCGTCGCCCGCCGTGAAGGCCGTACGCAGCACCTCGTGCCGGGCCACCAGGCCGGACAGCGCCGTCTCCAGTGCTGTGACGTCCAGCGGACCGCGTACGCGCAGCGCCGTCGGCACAAGGTAGTCGGCGCTCTCGGGGGTCAGCCGGTCCAGGAACCAGAGCCGCTGCTGTGCGAACGACAGCGGCAGCGGTCCGGCGCCGTTCGTGTCGCCGCGTGTGATCCGGTCCGCGTCCGCGCGCCGTCGCATACGGGACAGCAGCCGCGCCTCGATCGAGTTCTCGCCCATGATGATGTCTGTCCTCTACTCTCGGGTGGGCAACGGGTCTCTGCGTGGGGGCAGGGCCGCTGAATTCAGGAAGCCTGTTCCTGCGCGTCGAACAATTCGATGAGCTGTTCCTTGACACCGGTGACCGTCGGCGCCTGGAAAAGCCGGCGCAGACCGATACGGACGCCGGTCACCGCCTCGATACGGTTGACGAGTTGAATGGCGAGGAGGGAATGGCCGCCGATGTCGAAGAAGCGGTCGTGAATTCCGACCTTTTCGCGGCCGAGCACCGCCGCCATGATGTCGGCGATCTCCGCCTCGATGCCGTCCCGGGGCGCCACGAATCCCGCCGTGATGTCGTCCTCGTCGGGGGCGGGCAGCGCCGCGTGGTCGACCTTGCCGTTGCGGTTGAGCGGGAGTTCCGGCAGTTCCACGAAGACGGAGGGCATCATGGCCCGGGGCAGCCGCTCGGCCGCCCATCCCCGCAGTTCTCCGGTGTCGGCCGTGCGGCCGGGCGCCGGTACGTGATAGGCGACGAGCCGCTTGTCGCCAGGGGCGTCCTCGCGGACGGTCACCGCGCACACCCCGACCGCCTCGTGGGTGAGCAACACCGCCTCGATCTCGGCGAGTTCGACGCGTACGCCGCGCAGTTTCACCTGCCGGTCGATGCGTCCCAGCAGGTCGAGTTCGCCGTCGGGGGTGAAGCGTCCGACGTCACCTGTGCGGTACATACGGCCGCCGGTGAACGGGTCGGGTACGAAGCGCTCGGCGGTGAGTTCGGGCCGTTCGTGGTAGCCGCGCCCGACGCTGTCGCCGCCGAGGTACACCTCGCCCAGCACCCCCGCGGGTACGGGACGGCGGTCCGGGTCGAGGACGTACACGGTCTGGTTGACCATGGGCCGCCCCGCGAGGACCGGGCCGTGCGGGTCGGTGCGCGACGCCCGCCAGTACGTGGTGTCGACGGACACCTCCGTCGCCCCGTACAGGTTGATCAGGTCCCCGGGCAGACTGGCGAGGAAGCGGGCCACCAAGGTCGGTTGCAGGGGTTCGCCGCTCGCGAAGGCGTACCGCAGATGCGCGCAGTCCTCGGGCCGCGCCTGGGAGACGAACAGGTCAAGCAGGCTCGGCACGAAGTGCAGGCCGACCACCTGGTGGGCCCTCATCAGGCGTGACACCTCGGTCATGTCGAGCCGGTCGGAGCCGGGGACGAGCACGACCTTCGCGCCCTGCCACAGCGGCCAGAAGATCTCGTAGGCCGACACGTCGAAGGAGAGCGGCGTCGCCTGGAGGAAGCCCTCGCCGGGGGTGAGCGGGAACGCGTCCTGCATCCCTGCCAGGTAGTTGACCACGCCCCGGTGCTCGATGCGGACGCCCTTCGGCCGTCCCGTCGAACCGCTGGTGTAGATCAGGTAGGAGAGGTCGCCGGGTCCCGCGACGGGTTCGGGAGCGGTGACCGGGAGGCTGTCCGGCAGGTCCGACGGACGGTCGACGGCCAGCAGGCCCAGCCCCTCCGGCAGCAGGCCGGCGCGCGCGGTGTCGGTGACGACCAGGGGCGCGCCCGAGTCCTCCACCAGATATGCCAGGCGCTCCGCCGGATGTTCCGGGTCGAGCGGTACGTAGGCCGCACCGGCCTTCATGATGCCGAGCAGTGTCCACACCAGGGCGGGGGAGCGCTCCAGGCAGACGCCCACGGGGACGTCAGGACCGATCCCCGGTACGGCGCGCAGCCGGTGCGCCAACTGGTTGGCACGCTGGTCGAGTTCGCGGTACGTCAGCTCGTCCGCGCCGCACACGACGGCGACGGCGTCCGGGCTGAGCGCGGCGCGTGCCTCGAACAGCCCGTGCAGGGTGGCATCGGCGGGGACGGGCGCCGAGGTGGCGTTCCACTCGGTCACGATCCGGTGGCGCTCGTCCGTGCCCAGCATCTCCAGCTCGGACAGCGCCGTGCGCGGGCGGGCCGTGGCCGCGTCCAGCAGGTTGGTGAAGTGGTCCACGAGGCGTTGTGCGGTGGCCTCGGTGAACAGGTCTCCGGCGTAGACGACGGCGCCGTCCAGGGTGCCGTCGGCCGCCTCCGCCAGGTACATCGACAGGTCGAACTTCGCGTCGCGCACCGGGGATTCGACGGGCTCCGCCGTCAGCCCCGGCAGGCTCCACGCGTCGGCGCCGGGCGTGTTCTGGAGCGCGAACAGCGTCTGGAACAGCGGATTGCGGGACAGGTCGCGGTCCGGGGCCAGCTCCTCGACGAGGCGCTCGAAGGGCAGGTCCTGGTGGTCGTACGCGCCGAGCGCCGCGTCCTTGACGCGGGCCAGCAGCTCGGTGAACGCCGGATCGCCTGACAGGTCGGTGCGCAGGACGAGCGTGTTGACGAAGAAGCCGATCAACTCCTCGGTCTCGGCCCGGTTGCGGCCGGCGATGGGGGTACCCACCGCGACGTCCCGCTGTCCGCTGTAGCGGGCCAGCAGCAGTTGGAACACCGACAGCAGCGTCATGAACAGGCTCGCGCCGCCCTCGGCCGCCACCGCCTTGGCCCGTGCGGCGACATCGGCGGGCACCGAGAACCGGACGACTTCGCCGTTGCCGGTACGCTCCGTCGGCCGGGCGTGGTCCGTCGGCAGCTCCAGCGGCTCCAGGCCCGCCAACCGCTCGCGCCAGTAGTCCAGTTGACGCTCCAGCGGGGCACCGGTCAGCCAGCCGCGCTGCCACAGCGCGTAGTCGGCGTACTGCACGGGCGGCGGCGCGGGGACGTCCCCCTTGCCGAGGGC
This sequence comes from Streptomyces sp. NPDC087906, assembly GCF_055584925.1. Taxonomy (NCBI): domain Bacteria; kingdom Bacillati; phylum Actinomycetota; class Actinomycetes; order Kitasatosporales; family Streptomycetaceae; genus Streptomyces; species Streptomyces sp. NPDC087906. The sequence continues at coordinate 615,578 of NZ_JBVJLC010000005.1, read as the reverse complement.
CGCCGCGTACAGTGCGGACAACTCGCGTACCAGCAGGCCTATCGACCAGCCGTCGAAGGCGATGTGGTGCACGGTGACCGCCAGGACCGCTTCCTCGTCGGCGAGCCGTACCAGCACGGCGCGCAGCACGGGTCCCGCGGTGAGGTCCACCGGGCGCAGCGCGTCCTCGGCCAGGGCCGCCGTGCAGGCGTCCTCCCTGGCAGTGTCGTCGGCGACGTCCCGCAGATCCCGTACCAGCACCGTCACCGGCCCTTCCGGGGCGATCGACTGGACAGGGGAGCCCGCGTCGTCCGTGCGGAACCGGGTGCGCAGGATCTCGTGGCGGGAAACCAGCCCGGTGAAGGCGGTGTTGAGGGCGTCCACATCGATCAGGCCGTGCACGCGGTAGCCGAAGGGCAGCAGGTATTCGGCGCGGCCCGGCTCCAACTGGTCGAGGAACCAGAGCCGTTGCTGGGCGAAGCTCAGCGGCAGCGGGTTGCCGTCGCGCGGTACGGCGGTGATGCGGGAGATCCCGACGTCGTCGAGGTCCGCCACGGCGGCGGCCAGCAGCGCCGGGGTCGGCGCGCTGAACAGGGTCCGTACGGGGACGTCGACACCGAGCCGCCGGCGCAGCCGCGACACGACCTGCGTCGCCAGCAGCGAGTGGCCGCCGAGCGCGAAGAAGTCGTCGTCCACACCGACCGTGTCGATGCCGAGCACCTGCGCCCAGACGCCGGCCACCGTCCGCTCCGTCTCGGTGCGCGGGGCGGTGTACGCGGCGCCCAGCTCCGGCCGGTCGGAGGCGGGCGCGGGCAGTGCGCGGCGGTCCGTCTTGCCGTTAGGGGTGAGCGGGATGCGGTCCAGGGGCACGAAGGCGGCGGGCACCATGTAGTCCGGCAGGTGGCGCTGGAGGTGCGTGCGCAGCGCTGCCGTCTCGACGTGCGGCTCGGCGACGACGTACGCCACCAGCCGCGGGTCGCCGGGGACGTCCTCGCGCAGCAGGACGGTGGCGAGGGTGACCGAAGGGTGGGTGAGCAACGCCGCCTCGATCTCGCCGAGTTCGATCCGGTAGCCGCGCAGTTTGACCTGGTTGTCGCCCCGGCCGACGAACTCCAGCTCCCCGTCGGCGTGCCACTTCGCGAGGTCGCCGGTGCGGTACACGCGCCGCGGTGTGCCGTCCACGGTGACGACGGTGAACTTCTCGTCCGTCAGGTCGGGCCTGCCCAGATATCCGCGGGCCAGGCCGGGGCAACTGATCCACATCTCGCCGGGGACGCCCACCGGGACCGGCCGGCCGTGCCGGTCCACCACGAACACCTTCGCGTTGGCGACCGGGCGCCCGATCGGCACATGGTCACCGGGCCCGGTGATCCGTGCCGTCGCCGCCTCCTGCGCCGCCTCCGTCGGCCCGTAACCGTTCACGAGCGGCACCGAGGTGTGGCGGAACCACTGGCGCACCTGCTCGCGCGGGAGCGCCTCACCGCCGAGCCGCACCAGCCGCAGTTCAGGGCCGACGGCGTCCGGCCCGTCGAGCTGGGCGGCGAGCGCGCCGAAGGCCGAAGGGGTCAGCCAGGCCACCGTCACCTTGTTGGTGCGCAGCGCTGCCGCCAGCATCCCCGGGTCCCACGCGTCGTCGCGCAGCACCAGGGAAGCGCCCGAGACGAGCGGCGCGAACAACTGCCCCACCGAGGAGTCGAAAGAGATGGAAGCAAACTGCAACACCCGGTCCTCGCAGGTGAGGTCGAGCTGGCGCCGGGTCTCCCGCATCCGCGCGCGCAGCGCGCCGTGGGTGATCTGGACGCCCTTCGGGCGGCCTGTCGAGCCGCTCGTGTAGATCACGTACGCCAGATCGTCCGGCCCTGCCTCGGGCGCGGATGCGTCAGCCGGACGCGAGGGCAGTTCCGCCGGCCAGGAGTCCTCCAGCAGCAGGAGCGGGGTGCCGGCGGGCAGCCGCTCGGTGTGCGAGGCGTGGGTGACGATCAGCGGTGCCCCGCTGTCCTCGACCATGTAGGCGAGTCGGTCGGTCGGATACGTCGGGTCCAACGGGACATACGCGGCGCCCGACTTGAGGATGCCGAGTAGTGCGCACACCATGTCGGTGCCCCGGTCGAGGCAGACGGCGACCAGGGTTCCGGGTCCCGCTCCGCGCTCGCGCAGCAGGGCGGCGATCCACTCCGCCCGCTCGTCCAGCTCCCGGTAGGTCAGATGATCCGAACCGCAGGTGACGGCGGGCGAGTTCGGGCGCTCCGCGGCCCGGTCCGCGAACAGCCGGTGCACGGTGACGGCGTCGGGGGCGTCGGTGTCCGCTCCGTTCCACGCGGTGAGGATGTCCCGCCGCTCGGCGGATGTCAGCATCTCCAGGGCGGACAGCGGGGCGTCGGGGGCGTCGGCGGCCGCACCGAGCAGGGTCTCGAAGTGTCCGGCGAGCCGGACCATGGTGGCTTCGTCGAAGAGGTCGGTCGAGTAGACGATGGTGCCGTCGAGACCGCCGTCGGCGGCCTCCGTCGCGTAGAAACTGAAGTCGAACTTGGACTCCTGCGCGGCCACGTCCAGTTGGCGGACGCTGGCGCCGGGCAGCTCCCAGGAGTGGCTGTCGGGGGTGTTCTGCAGGACGAACATGGTCTGGAACAGCGGGTTCCTGGACAGGTCGCGCTGCGGCGCCAGCTCCTCCACCAGCCGCTCGAAGGGCAGGTCCTGGTGGTCGTAGGCGCCGAGTGCGGTGTCCTTGACGCGGTCGACGAGTTCGGTGAATGTCGGGTCGCCCGACAGGTCGGTACGCATGACGAGCGTATTCACGAAGAAGCCGACCATGTCCTCGATCTCGGACCGGTTGCGGCCCGCGATCGGGGTGCCCACCGCGATGTCCTCCTGGCCGCTGTAGCGGGCCAGCACGACCTGGAACACGGCGAGCAGCGTCATGAACAGGCTCGCGCCCGTGTCGCTCGCCAGCCTGCGGGCTCCGTCGGCCGTCGCGGCCGGAACGGCGAAGGTGAGCATCGCGCCGTTGCCGCTGCGCCGCGCGGGGCGCCTGCGGTCGGTGGGCAGTTCCAGCGGCTCGGTACCGGCCAAGACGCCGCGCCAGTAGTCCAGTTGCCCCTCCAGCACATCGCCGGTGAGCCATCCGCGCTGCCAGACGGCGAAGTCGGCGTACTGGAGCGGCGGCTCGGGCAGACCGGCGGGGACTCCCGTGACCCGCGCCGTGTACAGCGTGGTCAGCTCCCGGGAGAGGACCCCCACCGACCACCCGTCGAAGGCGATGTGATGGATCGTCAGAGAGAGGAGGTGATCCTCGTCGCCCAGCTTGACCAGCAAGGCGCGGACCATCGGCCCGGTGGCGAGGTCCATCGGCCGGAAGCCCTCGGTGTCCACGAGCGCGGCGGCGGCCTCTTCCCTGGCACTCGCGTCGGCGACGGACCGCAGGTCGTGCACGGCCAGCGGCAGCGGCTGGGGCTCGTCGACGAGCTGACCGGGGGTGCCGTCCCCGTCGGTGACGAAACGGGTCCGCAGCACCTCGTGCCGCGCGACCAGCTCCGACAACGACGCCTCCAGCGCCGGGACATCCAGCGGACCGCTGATGCGCAGCCCCATCGGGATGAGGTATTCGGCGCGGCCCGGCTCCAGTTGGTCCAGGAACCACAGGCGGCGCTGCGCGAACGACACCGGCAGCGGCCGCCCGTCCCGGACGGCGACGGGAATCGCGGCGGTGTCGTCGGGGGCGGACGCTGAGGACAGGGCGGCCGCGCCGTCGGCCATGCTCTCGTCGCTCTCGTCCAGGGACTCGAACAGCCGGCGGGCCCGCTCCATGGCCTCCTCGGCGAGGAACGACGCCACGGTCCGTACCGTCAAAGGGCCAGGTAGCGAAAGGGCGTGGAATTCCGAGCCGAATTCCTCCGCCACCCGGCGGGCCATTTCCGCCGCCTGCTCAACAGTGCCGCCCAGCAGGAAGAAGTCGGACTCCGCCGTCGCCACATCGGCGCCGAGAACGGACCGCCACACGTCGGCAATTCGGGCCTCGGCCGGCGAGAACGGTGCACGTTCCGCTTCCCGGCCGGGTGCCGGCGCCGGGGGCACCATCGGATTCGTAGTCATGCTTCCACCAGTTCCTCGTCGTCGACCCGTAACGGAAGGCCCTCGGATGCTCAGCCGAATTCGATGCTGGCAGAGCGATCTTGACGAGATAACTGGTTACTTCTGCCCGCGGGACATGGGCACTTCTGCCCGTGCGTACGGCGGCCGGGGCAGGATGCCCCGGCCGCCGCACGCGTCCCGCCGTTCCCGCGCCCGTTCCCGCGCCCGTTCCCGCGCCGGTCAGACCCCGGCTGGGACCGAGGACTTCTCCAGCGGTACGGTCGGCGCCGCCGCGCTCGCCGGACCCGCCGTGCCGACCGGACCCGCCACCCCGCTCACGCCGTCGACGGTGTCCGCGGCGTCGGCGGTGTCCGCGGCGTCGGCGGTGTCCGTGGCATCGGCGGAGTCGCTGGCGTCGGCGCTGTTCGCCGCATCGGCGGCGCGCTCGGACGCCGTCTGCTTGCGCATCCCGGACCATTCCTTGCTCATGCCCGGCACCACGATGGCGATCAGATACAGCCCGCCCACGATCCACAGCGCCGTCGACGCACCGGTCAGGGTCACCAGACCCGCCCCCAGCAGCCCGCCGAACGGAATGCCCGCCCAAGTGACCGCCTGCGCCAGTGTCTTGACCCGGCCCAGCAGGGGCGTCGGGATCAGCTCGTACGTCACGGCGCCGACGATCGGGTTGACGAAGCCGGAGCCCAGGCCACCCACGGCGAGCACCGTCAGCACCAGCCACAGCGGTGCCCCCGTCGCCATCGCGGCGAACCGGGGCAGGCCGCCCAGGGAGAAGCCGATCAGATAGACGGTGCGCCGTGGCAGCTTCTCGGCCACCCCGGCGGCGACCAGCGCGGCGATGATCGACGTCGCCGCGAAGACACTGACCACCAGGCCGATGGCCTCGGCGCCGTTCCCCGACTCCTTCGCCCACACCGGCAGCAGGACCGACATGAACGCCTGGTCCAGCAGGTTGGTCACCGCCAGCATGCACACGATGGACCGCAGCAGCTTCGCGTCCCGCAGGAAGGCGGCGCCCTGGCGCAGTTGGGAGAAGTAGCCGCCGCTCTCCTCGATCGGGGTCTCGTGCGGCTCGGGCACCGGGTCGCTGAGGGTGGTCGAGACGATCAGCGCCGACACCGCGAACAGCGCGGCGGTGATCCACAGTGCGTACAGGCTGCCGAAGGCGGTGACGACCACACCGGCGATCGCCGGCCCCACGGTGGTCGCCGTCCGCTCGACGGCGGCCGAGAGACCGGTACCCCGCTCGATGGGTACGCGGGCGGCGCGGGTGGCCGCCGGTACGAAGAGCCCCTTGGCGCCGTTGGCAGGACCGTCGGCGGCGCCGACGATCGCGAGCAGCCCCAGCAGCAGGCCGAAGGGCAGGCTGCCGGTCATGTAGAGCAGCGGGGCGGTGGCCATCGCGACGGTGGACAGCAGGTCGCCCGCCACGCTGATCCGCTTGGGGCCGATACGGTCGATGATCGGGCCGGCCAGCGCCTGCGAGATCACGTACGGCACGATCTGGCAGAAGGCCACCAGGCCCGTCTTGCCGACACTGCCCGTGGTCGTCAGGACGAACCAGGGCAGGGCGATGGACAACACGCGATTGGCCGACAGGGCCGCCGCGTTGGCCGACAGCATGCCGATCAGGCCGCGCAGGACCCGGGGGCCCGCGTCGGGCGCTGTCGCCTGTGCGCCGTTGTCCGCCGCCGTCTTGGCGGCTGTGTGCTGAGTGGCCATCGTTCTACTCCATGTCGGTGGTCTGGGTGACGTGCCGGTCCTCGCTGGTCGGGAACAACTGGAACTGGAAGGAGACCCGCGCCGCGTCCTCGGGCACCTGAGCGTCCGCTTCCGCGGCGGCGGAGGTACGCCTGCGGAGCAGGGCGTGGATCTCCGCCGTCAACTCCTTGGCGTCGGCCGCCGAAAGGGTGAGCGCGTAGTCGCCGAAGTCCTGCGCGTCACGCCACTCGGGCGTGAGCGAAGGGGTCGCCTCGATCGCGGCGGTCATCGCGTCGGACCAGACCCGGCCGAGGGCCTGGAGGTACGCGATGCCGAGCCCCTCGCTGCCGTCCAGCACCTCGTCGTCGGGTACGACGGTGTTGGCGTGCGCCGCCTGCCACCACCGCTCCCGCCGACCGCCGCGCGAGGGCGCCTCCGTGATGAAGCCGTACTCCGCGAGTTGGCGCAGGTGGTAGCTGGTCGCCCCGGTGTTCTGATCCAGCCGGTGGGCCAGCGTCGTCGCTGTCGCCGGGCCTTCCGTCCGCAGACTGGTGAGGATCTGCACCCGCAGGGGATGCGCGATGCCACGCAAGTTGCGGGCGGTCAGATGCACTTGGGAGGGCTGCTGCGGTAGTTCCATGAGACTCAAGGTAGACCACAAAGAAGTCTGTGCATAGGAGTCCGTGCACAGAAGTCTGTGTAATCTTTGGGCCCGGGGGTGGAGTTGGTACGCGGTCGGCGCTGGCGGCGGCCCGAGCTCTCGTAACCGGCGGCCCCAACTCGCCTAATCGGAAGCCGAGTTGAGGTGCGGGGTGGGTGGAGATCGTGAGAGTTCGCGCGAGATTCTCGGGATTCGGTCCCGGAAGCGGAAAACTCGGAGGGCTCACGCGGCGCCGTCGGACAGGCCGGGCGCCGACCCACGCGAGGGGAGACCGATCAACGATGTTCACTCTGGTACGGAGCAGAGTGCGGACGGCCGCGCTGGCGCTCTCGGCCGTCGCGGCCCTCGCTTTCGGCGCGACCGCCACGACCGGCGCGGCGGCGTCGCCCGCCCCCGCCCCCGCCCCGGCCCCCGCAGCCGCGCAGGGGCCGACCTCGGTGGCGTACGTCGAGGTGAACAACAACAGCATGGTCAACGTCGGCAAGTACAGCCTCGCCAACGGCGGCGGCAACGTCTTCGACGTCGCCGTGATCTTCGCGGCGAACATCAACTACGACACGGGCTCGCAGGCGGCCTATCTGTCCTTCAACGAGAACGTGCAGCGCGTCCTCGACAACGCGGCCACGGAGATCCGGCCGTTGCAGGAGAAGGGCATCAAGGTCGTCCTCTCGGTGCTCGGCAACCACCAGGGCGCGGGCTTCGCCAACTTCCCGTCCCAGCAGGCGGCTTCGGCGTTCGCGAAGCAACTGTCCGACGCCGTCGCCCAGTACGGCCTCGACGGCATCGACTTCGACGACGAGTACGCCGACTACGGCAACAACGGCACCGGTCAGCCCAACGACAGCTCGTTCGTCGACCTGGTGACGGCGCTGCGCGCGAACATGCCGGACAAGATCATCAGCCTCTACAACATCGGCCCGGCCGCTTCGCGCCTCTCGTCCGGCGGCGTCGACGTCTCGTCCAAGTTCACCTACGCCTGGAACCCGTACTACGGCTCCTGGCAGGTCCCCGGCATCGGACTGCCCAAGTCGGGGCTCTCGCCTGCGGCCGTCCAGATCGGCGGAACCGCACAAAGCACGGTCGCCGACCTCGCCCGCCGCACGGTCAGCGAGGGATACGGCGTCTTCCTGACGTACAACCTGGACGGCGCCGATCGCAGCGCCGATGTCTCCGCGTTCACCAGGGAGTTGTACGGCAGCGACGCCGTATACGTGCCGTAGGACGACCTGTCGCCCCGACTCGGGGGAGTGACCCGTCGAGGGGCCTGTCCGGATGCATCCGGACAGGCCCCTCGGTCGTGTCCGGGCAACCGCAGGCTGTCTGACGCAACCGGTCGCGTCCTGGCGCATCCCTGCGTGTTCCTGTCATTGTCCGGCGCCGGTCTGACATTGCCGTGTGGTCCCCGGCAAAGCCTGACGAAGCCCTGAACCGGCTCGTATTGATCGCTGCACCGGAACCGATGAGCCTTGAAGTCGTTGGCCGGCGCGCTCAGTTGATGACTTCCGGGGGCGGCATGTTGCGCTCGTATGTCATGGACATTACACGAACGAGGAGTGAGTACCCATGCACAGCACCTTGATTGTCGCCAGGCTGGAACCGGGCGCGAGCACGGATGTGGCCCGGCTGTTCGCCGACTTCGACGCGACGGAGATGCCGCACCGGATGGGGACGCGGCGGCGCCAGCTCTTCTCCTACCGGGGGCTGTACTTCCACCTCCAGGACTTCGACGAGGACAACGGGGGCGAGCTGATCGAGGCTGCCAAGACAGACCCCCGGTTCGTCGGCATCAGTAACGACCTGAAGCCGTTCATCGAGGCGTACGACCCCGCGACCTGGCGCTCACCCGCCGACGCGACGGCGACCCGCTTCTACTCCTGGGAGGCGTCGGCGTGAGTGCCAGACGCGTCGTCATCACCGGCCTGGAGGTCCTCGCGCCCGGCGGTGTCGGTGCCAAGAACTTCTGGGACCTGCTGAGCGAGGGGCGCACGGCGACCCGCGGCATCACCTTCTTCGACCCCGCGCCGTTCCGCTCACGCGTCGCGGCAGAGATCGACTTCGACCCCTACGAACACGGCCTGGCCCCGCAGGAGATCCGCCGGATGGACCGCGCGGCGCAGTTCGCCGTGGTCGCCGCGCGCGGCGCCGTCGCCGACAGCGGCATCGAGTTCGCCGGCCTCGACCCGTACCGCACCGGGGTCACCGTCGGCAGCGCCGTCGGCGCCACGATGGGGCTCGACGAGGAGTACCGCGTCGTCAGCGACGGCGGCCGGCTCGACCTGGTCGACCACCGGTACGCGGCGCCGCACCTCTACAACCATCTCGTCCCCAGCTCCTTCGCCGCCGAGGTGGCCTGGGCGGTCGGCGCCGAAGGCCCCAGCACCGTGGTCTCCACCGGCTGCACCTCCGGGATCGACTCCGTCGGGTACGCGGCCGAGCTGATCCGCGAGGGCTCGGCCGACGTCATGGTCGCCGGCTCGTCGGACGCGCCGATCTCCCCGATCACCATGGCCTGCTTCGACGCGATCAAGGCCACCACACCACGCCACGACGACCCGGCCCACGCCTCACGCCCCTTCGACGGGACGCGCAACGGATTCGTGCTGGGCGAGGGCGCCGCGGTCTTCGTACTGGAGGAGTTGGAGAGCGCCCGCAGGCGCGGCGCGCACATCTACGCGGAGATCGCCGGCTACGCGACCCGCTCCAACGCGTACCACATGACCGGACTGCGCCCGGACGGCGCCGAGATGGCCGAGGCGATCCGGGTCGCCCTCGACGAGGCGCGGCTGCCCGGCGAGGCCGTCGACTACATCAACGCGCACGGCTCTGGCACCAAGCAGAACGACCGCCACGAGACAGCCGCGTTCAAGCGGAGCCTCGGCAACCACGCCTACCGGACGCCGGTCAGTTCCATCAAGTCCATGGTGGGCCATTCGCTGGGCGCCATCGGCTCCATCGAGATCGCCGCCTCGGTGCTGGCCATGGAGTACGACGTGGTGCCCCCGACGGCCAACCTCCACACGCCCGACCCCGAGTGCGACCTCGACTACGTGCCGCTGCACGCTCGCGACCAGTTGATCGACGTGGTGCTCACGGTGGGCAGCGGGTTCGGCGGATTCCAGAGCGCGATGGTGCTGGCAGGTCCGGAGAGGAAGCCGGCATGAGCAAGGGAACATCGGTCGTGGTGACCGGACTTGGCGTCGCCTCGCCGAACGGCCTCGGCGCGCGGGACCATTGGGAAGCCACCCGCGGGGGCAAGAGCGGCATCGGCCGGCTCACCCGCTTCGACCCGTCGGACTACCCGGCCAAACTGGCGGGCGAGATACCGGGGTTCGCCGCCGAGGAGCATCTGCCGAGCCGGCTCATCCCGCAGACCGACCGGATGACCCGGATCGCCCTCGCCGCCGCCGACTGGGCGCTGGCCGACGCGGGCGTCAGCCCGGCCGAGCTGGCCGGGTTCGACATGGGTGTGGTCACGGCCAGCGCTTCGGGCGGCTTCGAGTTCGGCCAGAACGAACTGCGCAAACTGTGGGGCCAGGGCAGCCAGTACGTCTCCGCCTACCAGTCGTTCGCCTGGTTCTACGCCGTCAACAGCGGCCAGATCTCCATCCGCAACGGTATGAAGGGCCCCAGCGGGGTCGTCGTCAGCGATCAGGCGGGCGGCCTCGACGCCGTCGCCCAGGCCCGGCGGCAGATCCGCAAAGGCACCCGGCTGGTCGTCTCCGGCGGTGTGGACGCCTCCCTGTGCCCCTGGGGCTGGGTCGCGCAGCTCGCGAGCGGCCGGCTCAGCACCAGCGAGGAACCCGCCCGCGCCTACCTCCCCTTCGACCGCGACGCCGCCGGCTTCGTACCGGGCGAGGGCGGCGCGATCCTGATCCTGGAGGACGCCGCAGCCGCCGGGGAACGCGGCGCCCACAGCTACGGGGAGATCGCCGGATACGGCGCCACCTTCGACCCGAGGCCCGGCAGCGGGCGACCGCCCGCCCTGCGCAAGGCCGTTGAACTGGCCCTCGCCGACGCGTCGGCCGACCCCGCCGACATCGACGTGGTGTTCGCCGACGCCGCCGCCGAGCCGGACCTGGACCGTGTCGAGGCCGACGCGCTCATCGAGGTGTTCGGGCCGCACGCCGTTCCGGTCAGCGCGCCCAAGACGATGACCGGACGGCTCTACTCGGGCGCCGCGCCCCTCGACCTGGCGACCGCGCTGCTCGCGCTGCGCGACGGCGTCGTTCCGGCAGCCGTGAACGTCCGCCTCTCACCCGACTACGACCTCGACCTCGTGGTGGACCGGCCGCGCCACACCGCACTGCGCACCGCGCTGGTACTGGCCCGCGGCCACGGCGGCTTCAACTCCGCTGTCGTCCTGCGCGCCCCCGCGACACCCCGCCCCGGCCACTGAGCACGCACCGCCGCTTCGACTCACCCCGGCCACCGGCCACGCCGGGACCGATCATCCCCACCGGAAGGACCTTTCCCTTGTCTGCCGAGCTTTTCACCCCCGCCGATCTCAAGCAGATCCTCCTGGAGGCCGCAGGCGCCGAGGAGGGCGTCGACTTCGAAGGCGACTTCCTGGACACGGAGTTCGAGGCACTCGGCTACGAGTCGCTGGCCCTGCTGGAGACCGGCGGGCGCATCGAGCGCACGTACGGCATCGCCCTGGACGACGACGTACTGACCAACGCCCTGACACCGCGCGCCCTCATCGGCGTCGTCAACGACCTGCTGACCGCCCCCCGTATCGCCTGAGAGGACCACCATGTCCGACACCACCACGACCGGCACCGGCCGCGTCGCCCTGGTCACCGGGGCCACCAGCGGAATCGGTCTCGCCGTCGCCCGGCTGCTCGGCTCGCAGGGGCACCGCGTGTTCATCGGCGCCCGCGACGCGGAGAACGTCGAGGCCACCGTCAAGGAACTCACCGCCGAAGGGCTCGACGTGGCGGGCGCCGTCGTCGACGTCCGGGACGCGGCAGCGGTACGGGAGTTCGTCCGCGCCGCCGTCGACCGGTTCGGCGCGATCGACGTGCTCGTCAACAACGCGGGCCGCTCCGGCGGCGGCGTCACCGCCGACATCCCGGACGAACTGTGGGAGGACGTCATCGAGACCAACCTCACCAGTGTGTTCCGGCTGACCCGCGAAGTCCTCACCGCCGGCGGGCTGCGCCACAAGGACCGGGGCCGCATCATCAACATCGCCTCCACGGCGGGCAAGCAGGGCGTGGTGCTGGGCGCTCCGTACTCCGCCTCCAAGCACGGCGTGGTCGGCTTCACCAAGGCCCTCGGCAACGAACTCGCCCCCACCGGCATCACCGTCAACGCCGTCTGCCCCGGGTACGTGGAGACGCCGATGGCGCAGCGGGTCCGGCAGGGGTACGCCGCCGCCTGGGACACCACCGAGGACGCGATCCTGGAGAAGTTCCAGGCGAAAATCCCGCTCGGCCGCTACTCCACCCCCGACGAGGTCGCAGGACTGGTCGGCTATCTCGCCTCCGACACCGCCGCCTCCATCACGGCCCAGGCCCTCAACGTCTGCGGCGGACTCGGCAACTTCTGAGCCCCGTACCGCCGTTGCAATCCTTCCCGTCACCGGACTCCTTGAGGAGCAGCGACCATGACGACCCGTGAGGTCGAGCACGAGATCACCGTCGGCGCGCCGGCATCCGCCGTCTACCGACTCCTGGCCGACGTCGTGAACTGGCCCCGGATCTTCCCGCCCACCATCCATGTCGACCAGGTCGAGCACAACGGTGCCGAGGAGCGCATCCGCATCTGGGCCACCGCGGGCGAAGAGGCGAAGAACTGGACCTCCCGCCGCACCCTGGACCCGGACGCCCTGCGCATCACCTTCCGGCAGGAGATCAGCGCCCCGCCGGTCGCCGCGATGGGCGGCGTCTGGATCATCGAACAGCTCGGCGAACAGGAGTCCCGGGTACGGCTGCTGCACGACTACCGCGCCGTCGGCGACGACCCGGCGGGGCTCGCCTGGATCGACGAGGCGGTCGACCGCAACAGCCGCTCGGAACTCGCCGCACTGCGCACCAACGTCGAAGCCGCCCACGCGGCCGAGGACTTGACGTTCTCGTTCACCGACAGCGTCACCGTGGGCGGCGCCGCCAAGGACCTCTACGACTTCGTCAACGAGGCCGACCTGTGGGCCGAGCGGCTGCCGCACGTCGCGTCCGTACGGCTCACCGAGGACACCCCGGGCCTCCAGACACTGGAGATGGACACCCGGGCCAAGGACGGCTCCACGCACACCACCAAGTCGTACCGCGTGACCTTCCCGCACCACCGCATCGCCTACAAGCAGGTCACCCTGCCCGCGCTGCTGACACTGCACACCGGCATCTGGACCTTCGCTGAGACCGAGGACGGCACCGTCGCCTCCTCCCAGCACACCGTCACCCTCAACACCGACACCATCTCCGCCGTCCTCGGCCCCGAGGCCACCGCGGACGACGCGCGGAGTTACGTGCACACCGCCCTGTCCACCAACAGCCTCGCCACCCTCGGCCACGCCAAGGCGTACGCCGAGGGCCGTGCGGGCGGGCGGGGCTGACGTGCCGGGTGACCGCCTGGACACCCAGGTTATCGTCGTGGGCGCGGGCCCCGTCGGGCTGCTGCTCGCCGGGGAGTTGCGCCTCGGCGGCGCGCACGTCGTCGTACTGGAGCAGCGCACGGCGCCCACGACCGAGTCGCGGGCCTCGACCCTGCACGCCCGCACTATGGAAATCCTCGACAGCCGCGCACTGACCGCAGGCTTGCCCGCCCCGCCGAACGACCTGCGGGGACACTTCGCCGGTATTCCGCTCGACCTGACCCTGCCGGGCAGCCGGCCGGGCCAGTGGAAGGTGCCGCAGTTCGACACCGAACGGCTGCTGGGGGAGTGGGCGGCGGGGCTCGGCGCCGACATCCGGCGCGGCCACGAGGTGCGGGCGGTCACCGACACGGGCGAGTACGTCGAGGCCGAAGCCGTCGGCGACAGCGGCCCCGTCCTGGTACGCGGCGCCCACCTCGTCGCCTGCGACGGTGAAGACAGCACCGTACGGGGCCTGTTGGGTGCTGATTTCCCCGGCCACGACGCGCGCCGCGAACTGCTGCGCGCCGACGTCGCGGGCATCGACGTACCCGACCGGCGGTTCCAGCGGCTCCCCGAAGGGCTGGCCATCGCGGCGCGGCGGGGAGACGGGGTCACCCGCGTCATGGTGCACGAGCACGGCGCGCCCGCTCTGACCCGTACCGGTCCGCCCGCGTTCGGCGAGATCACCCAGGCGTGGAAGCGGGTCACCGGCGAGGACATCAGCGGCGGCACCCCGCTGTGGGTGAACGCGTTCGGCGACGCGGCACGCCAGCTCGCGCACTACCGGCACGGCCGCGTGCTGTTCGCCGGGGACGCGGCGCACCAGCAGATGCCCATCGGCGGCCAAGCGCTCAACCTGGGTCTCCAGGACGCCTTCAACCTCGGCTGGAAACTGGCCGCAGAGGTCGCCGGCCGCGCACACCCCGACCTGCTCGACAGCTACCACACCGAGCGGCACAGCGTGGGGCGGCGGGTGCTCTCGGCCATCGAGGCCCAGGCGCTGCTGCTGCTCGGCGGGCCCGAGGTGGAGCCGGTACGCGCCCTGCTCACCGAACTGATCGGCGGCGCCGAGGTGCGTACCCACCTCGCCGCCACGATCAGCGGACTCGACGTCCGGTACGACGTCGGCGGCGCACCGCACCCGCTCGTCGGCGCCCGGCTGCCGCACACACCGCTGGCCGCCTCGGCGGCGGGCTGGTCGAGCAGTACGCAGGCGCTGCGCGCCGGCCGCGGCCTGCTGCTCGGCCCGGCGGACGCCCCGGACCCCGGGGCCGTCCTCGCGGGCAGGGACGTCCCCTTCGCCACACCGGCCGTCGTGGACTCCGGTACGGAAGGCGCGAGTTGGACGCTCGTACGGCCCGACGGCCACGTCGTATGGGCAGGACCGTCCGGCCCACCGCGACCGGACGGGCTGACGGCGGCCTTCGACCGGTGGTTCGGCCCCGCCTGAACCGCCCCGCATCCGCCACCCCTCTGTACGCCCCGCCCGCACCCCGCACCCCGCAGACAGCACCCGAGAGGAACCCCGCCATGCCCTTGATCTCCCCCGACGACGGCTATCTGACCGTGTTCAACCTCTTCGAGACGGACACGGTCCCCCTCCAGGACGACGTGCTCGAAGCGATGCGCGACATCATCGACCACGCCGACTACCCCGGCTGGATCTCCTCGACCCTGCACGCGGGCGTCGACGAGCCGGGCACGGTCAACTACATCCAGTGGCGCAGCGCCGCCGATCTCCAGGCCCGGTACGAAGGACAGAAGTTCCAGCGCAAGACGGTGCCGCTGTTCCACAAACTCGCGCGCACCGTAAGGCTGTTGAAGACGGAGATCGCCTTCACCCAGCACCACCCCGCGCTCGGCGGGGAGATCGAGATATCGCCTGAGCGCGACGACTACACCGTCCTGATCGTGTTCGACACGAAGCCCGAGGACCAGCGGGAGCTGCTGGACACCCTCGCCAAGCCCGACGAGTGGATCACCACCGTGCCCG
Organism: Streptomyces sp. NPDC087906; assembly: GCF_055584925.1. Lineage (NCBI taxonomy): Bacteria > Bacillati > Actinomycetota > Actinomycetes > Kitasatosporales > Streptomycetaceae > Streptomyces > Streptomyces sp. NPDC087906. The sequence continues at coordinate 600,578 of NZ_JBVJLC010000005.1, read as the reverse complement.
GGTACCGGTCGCACACCTACTTCCGCGGTGTGGACGGCAGCTTCGTCGTCAACTACGCCCAGTGGGAGAGCAAGGAGCTGTACGACGCCTTCCACACGCTGCCCGAGGAGGACAGGCCGGCCGACATCAGGGACGGCAGGCACCGGGCCCGCTCGCTGGTCACCAACCGGCAGGCCAACACCTACCGGGTGACCCACTCCCGCTCCGCGAAAGGCTGACCCGGCATGGCACCCGAGGCAGGGACCGCGCCGGACGCAGCAGGCACCGGCGGCACGGACGTCACGGACGTCACGGACGTCATCGTCGTCGGCGGCGGACCGACCGGGCTGACACTCGCCGGTGAACTGTGCCTGGGCGGAGCCCGCGTGACGGTCGTGGAGCGGCTGACCGCACCCACGGGGCAGTCCCGGGGGCTGGGCTTCACGGCCCGCGCCATGGAGGCGTTCGACCAGCGGGGCCTGCTGCCCCGGTTCGGGCAGGGCGACAGCCTCGACATCAGCCCGGTCGGCCACTTCGGCGGTGTGCGGTTCGACTACACCGTGCTGCCGGGCGCCCACTTCGGCGCCCGCGGCATACCCCAGTCGCTGACCGAGTCGGTGCTGGAGAGCTGGGCAGCCGACCTCGGAGCGGAGATCCACCGCGGCTGGGAGTTCAGCCAACTGCACGCGGGAGCAGGGCCGGACGACGCCGCGGTGGACATCACCGTACGGACCCCGGAAGGCCCGCGCCGGCTGCGCGCCGGGTATCTGGTGGGCGCCGACGGCGGCCACAGTCACGTGCGCACGGCGGCCGGAATCGACTTCCCCGGCACACCGGCGTCCCGTGTGATGTACCTCGCAGACGTGGTGGGCCGCTCGCTGCGCCCCCGGCCGCTCGGCGAACGCCTGGAACACGGCATGGTGATGGCGGCGCCGCTCGGCGACGGGGTGGACCGCATCATCGTCTGCCCGGACGGCGCCCCGCCGCGCGCGGACGCGGCGCCCGTGACGTTCGCCGAAGTGGCGGCGGCATGGCTGCGGCTCACCGGCGAGGACATCGCCGACGCCGGTACGCGATGGGTGAGTTCGTTCACGGACGCGACCCGCCAGGCGGCCGCGTACCGGCGCGGGCGCGTCCTGCTGGCGGGGGACGCGGCCCATGTCCATCTGCCCGCCGGGGGCCAGGGGATGAGCACCGGCATCCTGGACGCCGGCAATCTCGGCTGGAAGCTCGCCGCAGTCAGCCGCGGCACAGCGCCCGGCGCCCTGCTGGACACCTACCACGACGAGCGCCACCCGGTCGGCGCCCGACTGCTGGTGAACACCCGCGCCCAGGGAACGGTGTTCCTCGGCGGCCGGGAGTCCGACCCGCTGCGCGCCCTGTTCGCCGAACTCATCGAGTACGACGACGTCAAACGCCATCTCGCCGGTGTCGTCAGCGGGTTGGACGTCCGCTACGACCTCGGCGCCGACCACCCGCTGGTCGGCAGACGCGTCGCGCACCGCGTGCTGGTCGGGCCCGCGGGGGAGACCAGCACCACCCGGTTGCTGCGTCCCGCGCGCGGTGTCCTGCTCGACCTCGCCGACGAAGCTGCGGTACGAGCCGCTGCCGCACCCTGGGCCGACCGGGTGGCCGTCACCACCGCGACCCCGAAGCCACTCGACGACCAGGACGACGAACTGCACGGCCTGAGCGCCCTGTTGATACGTCCCGACGGCCACGCCGGCTGGGTGTCGACGGAGCGGGGCGGCAAGGGACTGACCGCCGCCCTGCACCGCTGGTTCGGACCGCCCGCCCCGGCGGCCCCGCAGACGGAGGACGTGTGATGGCACGTCCCACGAGCCGGGCGCCTCGCGGCCACCGGGTGCTGGTCACCGGGTCCATCGCCACCGACCATCTGATGGCCTACCCGGGCCGGTTCGCCGAGCAGTTGCTCACCGGCCAACTGGCAAGCGTCTCGCTGTCGTTCCTCGCCGACACTCTGGAGATCAGGCGCGGCGGGGTGGGCGCCAACATCGCCCTCGGCCTCGCCCGGCTCGGCCTGGCTCCGGTGCTGGCCGGGTCCGCCGGCGCCGACTTCGCCGAGTACGGGGCATGGCTGGCCGGACAGGGCGTGGACATCACCCCCGTACGGGTCAGCGACACCTTGCACACGGCCCGCTTCGTGTGCACCACCGACGCCGACCACAACCAGATCGCCACGTTCTACGCCGGGGCGATGGCCGAGGCGCGGCACATCTCACTGACCAGGACCGTGGCCGGCACCGGCCGACCGGAGCTGGTGCTGATCGCACCGGACGATCCCGAGGCGATGCTCCGGCACACCGCGGAGGCGCGCGCCGCCGCCCTGCCCTTCGCCGCCGACCCCTCGCAGCAACTCGCCCGGGTCGACCGGGCCGCCACCCGCCGGCTGGTCGACGGAGCGACCCACCTCTTCACCAACGCGTACGAGGCGGGCCTGCTGCGCGAACGCACCGGCTGGACCGACGAGCAGGTGCTGGCACACGTCGGCACCTGGGTCGTCACCCGGGGCGCCGAAGGGGTCGAGCTGCTGCGCACCGGGGAAGCGCCCCTGCGGATCCGGGCCGTGCCCGCCGACGCACCGGCCGAACCCACCGGTGTGGGCGACGCCTTCCGCGCCGGCTACCTCGCCGGGCTCTCCTGGTCGCTGCCGCCCGCAGCCGCTGCCCGGCTGGGCTGCGCGGTCGCCACCGTGGTGCTGGAGACGGTCGGCACCCAGGACTACCGACTCGACCCCGACGACCTGCTGCTGCGCGTCAAACGGACACACGGCGAGCCGGCGGCAGCGGAGTTGGCCGGGCCGCTCGGCGCCGGCATCGAGCGGGCCACCACAGGGAGCGCCGGATGAACCCCACCAGGCAGGCCGCCACCCCCGAACTGTCGTCAGGGGTGCGCCGCATCACCCTCAACGGCGCCGAAGCGCCCCTCTCGGCGCTGCTCGCCGAACCGGCCACCGCGCCGCACGCCGTCATCGTCGCCCTGCACGGCGGCGGCCTCACCTCGGGCTACTTCGACGGGCAGGCCCACCCCTCCCTCTCGCTGCTGACGCTCGGGGCGAGCCGCGGGTACACCGTCCTGGCGCTGGACCGCCCCGGCTACGGGCGCTCCGCCGCGCATCTGCCGGAAGGGCTGTCCCTCACCGATCAGGCGGCCATGGTGCGGGCCGCGCTCGGCGCGTTCGCCGCGCGCCATCCGACCGGTGCCGGACTCCTGCTGCTGGCCCACTCCTTCGGCGGCAAGCTCGCCCTGCACCTCGCCGCCGGCGGCCTCCGCGACCTGCGGGGTCTCGACATCTCGGGCTGCGGACATCGCAGCGCCCTGCTGCCGGGGCAACTCCCCTTCGGCGGCGGCCAGATGCAGACCACCCGGCTGTGGGGCCCGCTCCGGCTCTACCCGGCGGGCACCTTCCGCCGCGACCGGATACCAGCGGCGCCGGTCCCGGTCCGGGAGGCGGCCGAACTGGCCCGCTGGCCCGAGCAGTTCGGCGCGCTGGCGCCCCAGGTGCGGGTACCGGCCCGCTTCACCTTCGCCGAACACGAACGGTCCTGGCTGCACGGCGACGACGACCTCGCCGATCTCGCCGCAGCGCTGACCGGGGCGTCCCGGGTCCGTACGGAACGGCAGCCAGGCTCCGGGCACAACATCAGCCTCGGACTGGCCGCCCGCGCCTACCACCTGCGGGCGCTGGACTTCCTGGGCGGCTGCCTGCCCGACCGGTCCGACCCCGAATGAGTCGGCCCGACTGAGCCGACCCGACCGAGCCCACCCGAAGGACGGAGCGCCATGGCGACCGCTCAGCCCAGCCCCGACGTCGCGGGACCGCTCGCCGATCTGGCAGCGCGCAGGAAGGAGGCGTACGAAGGACCCGGCGCCGCGGCCACGGAACGGCAGCATGCCAAAGGGAAGCTGACCGTACGGGAGCGCCTCGAACTCCTCCTGGACAAAGGCACCTTCACCGAGGTGGAGACCTTCCGCCGGCACCGGGCGACGGGGTTCGGCCTTGAGGCGAAGAAGCCGTACACCGACGGTGTGATCACCGGCTGGGGCACGGTCGAGGGCCGGACGGTCTTCGTGTACGCGCACGACTTCCGGATCTTCGGCGGCGCGCTCGGCGAGGCGCACGCGGCGAAGATCCACAAGATCATGGACATGGCCATCTCGGCCGGTGCCCCGCTGGTCTCCCTGAACGACGGCGCGGGCGCCCGTATCCAGGAAGGTGTCTCCGCGCTCGCCGGGTACGGCGGCATCTTTCAGCGCAACACCCGGGCTTCCGGGGTGATCCCGCAGATCAGCGTGATGCTCGGCCCGTGCGCCGGCGGCGCGGCCTACAGCCCGGCGCTGACCGACTTCGTCTTCATGGTCCGCGACACCTCGCAGATGTTCATCACGGGCCCGGACGTGGTCAAGGCCGTCACCGGCGAGGAGATCACCCAGAACGGCCTCGGCGGCGCCGACGTGCACGCGCGGACCTCCGGCGTCGCGCACTTCGCGTACGACGACGAGGAGACCTGCATCGCCGAGGTGCGCCATCTGCTGACCCTGCTGCCCGCCAACAACCGGGAGATGCCGCCGTACGAACCGGCCGACGACCCCGCCGACCGGACCTCGCCCGCGCTGACCGAGCTGGTGCCGGCCGACGGCAGCCGCGCCTACGACGTACGCCCCGTGATCGAGGAACTCGTCGACGACGGCGACTCCATGGAGGTGCACGAGGGCTGGGCGCCCAACCTGGTCTGCGCGCTCGCCCGGCTCGACGGACATGTCGTCGGTGTCGTCGCCAACCAGCCGGCCGCGCTCGCCGGGGTCCTCGACATCAAGGCCAGCGAGAAGGGGGCCAGATTCGTCCAGTTCTGCGACGCGTTCAACATCCCGCTGATCACCCTGGTCGACGTTCCCGGCTTCCTGCCCGGCGTCGGCCAGGAGCACGACGGCATCATCCGGCACGGCGCGAAACTGCTGTACGCGTACTGCAACGCGACCGTGCCCCGGATCTCGGTGGTGCTCCGCAAGGCGTACGGCGGCGCCTACATCGTCATGGACTCCCGGTCCATCGGCGCCGACATCGCGCTGGCCTGGCCGGGCAACGAGATCGCCGTGATGGGCGCCGAAGGCGCGGCCAACGTCGTCTTCCGCCGGGAGATCGCCGCCGCCGACGACCCCGAGCACACCAGGCGCCAGAAGATCGACGAATACCGCGCCGAACTCGTCCACCCCTTCTACGCGGCCGAGCGCGGGCTCGTCGACGACGTCATCGACCCCCGTGAGACCCGCCGTGTCCTGGCCCGCGCCGTGGCGATGCTGCTGGCCAAGGACTCCGACCTGCCGCGCCGCAAGCACGGCAACCCGCCCCAGTGACAACCCTCTTGAGGTGATCGCGATGGACCAGCACATCCTGCGCGTACAGCGCGGCAACCCCCGTCCTGAGGAACTCGCCGCGCTCACCGCAGCGCTCCTCACCCGTCTCACCGCAGCGGGACCAGGCAGCGGTCCGGTACGCCGGCGCTCGTCGGCCGGCTGGCGCAGACCGGAGCGCGCCGCCATGTTCGAAGGACCGCGTAGCTGGCGGGCCGGCGCCGCCCCCAGGAGCTGACGACCGCAGGCACCCCACGACCGCAAGCCCACCGCAACCGCAGCCAGACCACAACCACCACCACAACCACGACCACCACCACCGAGAGGCAGTACCGGCATGAGTGCCGTCACCACCACCGAAGAGACCGTCGCCGCGCTGCGGGCCCAGTTGCGCGACCTCACCGACCGGGCCGAACTCACCGCTCTCGCCGACCGCTACGTCACCCACCTCGACCGGGACCGGCACCGCGACGACTGGTTCGGCTCGGTCTTCACCGACGACGTCCATCTCACCTTCCCCATGGGCGAGTACAAGGGGACGGCGGGGCTCGCCGAGTTCCAGGAGCTGGCCCGCACCACCTTCGAACGCACCCACCACACCGCCTCCAACTACACCGTCGACCTCGCGGGCGACCGGGCCAGGATCCGGGCCCATCTGACCGCCGTACACGTACGCACGGCCGCCGAACCCGGCACCCACTTCACCATCGGCGGCCACTACGAGGCCGACGCCGTCCGCACCGCCGAAGGCTGGCGGATCAACCGGTTCGTCTTCGAGCTGGTATGGCACGAAGGACAGGGCCCGCAGGGCGCTCCGGGCCACTGACCTCGGAACCTGCAGAGATCTGACGTAGAGCACAAAGACCTGACACCGGCGCGCCTTGAACCGCCCAGCCACCCGGAACACACTTCATCTGGGCCTGTCGGTGCGTCCAGGACCGAAACCACCGGCCACCCCCGGTACCAAGGAGGAAGCCCCGCCATGCCCCCAGGCACCAACGAACTGCCGCTGCCCGCACAGGTGTTGCAGATCATCACCGCCGGCTGGCTCGCCCAGGCGGTCAGCGCGACCGCCGAACTCGGCGTCGCCGACGTCCTGGCCGCAGGACCCCGACCGGTGTCCGAGATCGCCGCGGCGACCGACACCCACGCCCCCAGCCTCTACCGACTGCTGCGGGCCGGGGCCGACATCGGCCTGTTCACCGAACACGACGGCAGTGTCTTCGAGTTGACCGAACTCGGCGGCACCCTGCGCGCCGACTCCCCGACCAGCCTGCGCAACTTCGCCATCTGGACCGGGCTGCCCGCCGAACGGCACGCCTGGGCCGGCCTCACCGACGCCGTACGGACCGGCAACACCGCGTTCGCCGATGTGCTCGGCAAGCCCGTCTGGGACTACCTGCACGACCACCCCGATGTGCTCGGCGTCTTCGACCGCGCCATGACCGAGGCGTCCCGGCAGATCATCGCGCCCGTCGTAGCCGCGTACGACTTCGGCCGGTTCGGCACCGTCGTGGACGCGGGCGGCGGGCGCGGCGCCCTGCTGGCCGCCGTACTGGCGTCGGCGCCCGGCACCCGGGGCGTCCTCTACGACCGGCCGGAGGTCATCGCGGGCGCGGGGCAGCCGCTGCGCGACGCCGGTGTGGACGACCGCGCCGAACTCGTCGCCGGCGACTTCTTCGACTCCGTCCCCGCAGGCGCCGACGCGGTGATCCTGTCCAACATCATCCACGACTGGGACGACGAGCAGTCGCGGCGCATCCTCGGCAACGCACGGGACGCGCTCACCGAGGGCGGGCATGTCCTGCTGGTGGAGGCGGTGCTGCCGGACCGGCCGCGCCCCTCGCCCACGGTCTCCCTGATGGACCTGGACATGCTGGTGGTGGCTGGCGGGCAGCAGCGCACCGCCGCCGAGTTCGAGTCCCTGCTGGCCGACTCCGGCCTCAAGCTGTCCCGCATCGTGCCCGGCGGCCACTGCAGCGTCGTCGAGGCCGTACGCGCCTGAAAACCCGCCCGGCGCCGGACCCGCCGGTGCCCCGTCATGTCCGGCGCCGGGCGCGCTCTCCCGTGATCAGTACCAAGGAAAGAGTAGGCACCAGCCATGCCAGAACGGCTCGCACGCAAGCTGTGGTTCGGAATCGGCCCGGGAATCGCCGTCGCCGAAGCGCCGGAGGTCGTGCGCAGGGTCGAGTACGCCGACCGCGCGGGACTCGACTTCTTCGCCCTGTCCGACCACCCGTACTACGGCGACCGGCTGGAGGCCTACGGCGCCCTCGGACTGCTCCTCGGCAGGACCAGGAACATCACGGGTGTCACCACCGTCACCAACCTGCCGACGCGGCCTGTGCCGTTGCTGGCCCGCACCCTGTCGACGCTGTCCGCGCTCAGCGGCGGGCGGGTCGTCCTCGGCCTCGGCGCCGGCGGGTACTGGGACGACATCGCGCGCTTCGGCGCCACCCGGCTCGACCCCGCCGCCGCCGTACGCGCCCTGGAGGAGGCCATCGGTCTGGTCAGGTCGCTGTCCGGCGGCGTACGACCCGTCACCCTGGACGGCGAGTTCACGCAGGTGCTCGCACTGGACCCGGCGCCGGTTCCGGCGCCGCTGATCTGGACCGGCTCCGTGGGGCCCAAGTCCCTCGCCGTCACGGGGCGTTCGGCCGACGGCTGGATCCCGGGCAACGCCGCCGACTGGCACAGCGAGCGCTACCGCCAGTCGCGGCCGCTGATCGACGAGGCCGCCCGGTCCGCGGGACGCGACCCCGCCGACGTCACCACCATCTTCAATCTGCCCGCCCGCATCACCGACGCCCCCGTCAACGTCCCGCGCGACCCGTCGGGCCGCTGGCTCGGCGGCTCGGTCGACCAGTGGATCACCGAACTGACCGAGGCCGTGCTGGACCACGGCGCCTCGGGATTCGTCTACTTCTCCTCCGGCGACCCCTCGGGCCAGGTCGGCCTCGGGCGCTGGGCGGAGGAGATCGTGCCCGCCGTCCGCGAGGCGGTCGCCAAGGGCTGACCGCCCGCCGCCGGCGCGCCCCCGGGCCGCGGCCCCGCTCAACGCGCCCCCGTCCCCTGTTACTTGCCACCCCTTCACTTGCCACCCCCCGCACGTCCGCACCACAGCACTTTTCGGAGAGGTCCTCAGATGTCCACACGAACCACCGGCTCGCGTCCACGGCTCCGTCTCGCGATCGCACTGCTCGCGGTCGTTCTGCCCGTCGCGGCCTGTTCGGGCGAGGGGACCGACTCGGGGGGCAGGAGCGACGGCGCACCGCGTGACGGCGGCACCCTGCTGGTGGGCAGCGAGGCGGACCCGAGCTGCCTCGACCCGCAGCAGACCGGCCAGCTCGGCGCCGTGGACATCTCGCGGTCCGTGGTCGACGGCCTCACCTCGCAGGACCCGAAGACCGGCAAGATCGTGCCCTGGCTGGCCAAGTCCTTCACCACCAGCGCCGACGGCAGCGCGTTCACCTTCGTCCTGCGCGACGGCGCCACCTTCAGCGACGGCAAGCCCGTCGACGGGGCGGCCGTGAAGGCCACCTTCGACAATCTGGTGAAGCTGCCGGCGAACGGCGCCCCCAGCTATCTGATCGGCTACAAGGGCACCACCGTGACCGACCCGCACCGGGTCACCGTGAAGTTCGCGACGCCCAACGCCCAGTTCCTCCAGGCCACATCGACCGTCGGCCTGGGCATCCTGTCGCCGTCGACCTTCACCGCGTCGGCCGCCGACCGCTGCCGCGGCAAGTTCACCGGCTCGGGCCCCTACGTCCTCGACCACTACACCACCAACCAGGAAGTGGTCCTGAAGAAGCGCAAGGACTACGCCTGGCCCTCGGCCATCGCCACGAACAAGGGCGCGGGCCACTTCGACGAGGTGAAGTTCTCCTTCATCCCCGAGGGCGGCGCCCGCACCGGCGCGCTCAGCTCGGGACAGGTCGGCGTCGCCAAGGCCCTTCTGCCCACGGACGAGGCCCAGTTCAAGGGCAACGGCTTCAGCATCCTGTCGGCGCCGAGCCCCGGGCTCGTACCGCCGCTCTCCCTCAACCACAAGGGGATCCTCGCCGACTTCAAGGTACGCGAGGCGCTGCTCAAGGGCATCGACCGGCAGGGCCTGGTGGACTCCGTCTTCAGCAGCTCCTACAAGCCGGCCACCAGCGCGCTCTCCTCGGGCACCCCGTACTACAAGGACTTCTCCGACAAGCTGCGCTACGACGCGGCGGGCGCCAAGTCACTGCTGGACAGCGCGGGGTGGCGGGAAGGCAAGGACGGCATCCGGGTCAAGGACGGCAAGCCGCTCGCGCTCAACTGGCTGATCCCCGCGCCCATGCCGCCCGTCGACGAAGCCGTGCAGCAGCAGCTCCGCAAGATCGGCGTCGACGTCAAGCTGAAGCCCGTCGCACCCGCCGTCTATGTCGAGCAGCAGCAGAAGGGGCAGTTCGACCTCACCGCCGTCGGCGTCACCCGCGCCGACCCTGACGTGCTGCGCAACATCTTCTACACCAAGGGCGACAACCTCTGGCATCTGCCGCCCAGCAAGCTCGACAGCTATCTGGAGCAGGAGGTCTCGGCGACGAGCGAAGCCGCCCGGCAGACCGCGGTCAACAACGCCGTCGGGTGGATCCTCGACCACGCCGACACCGTCCCGCTGTACGAGGGAGCCAACGTCCACGGGGTGTCCGACAAGGTCAAGGGCCTGAAACTGGACGCCTCCAACCGGCTCGACCTGCACGACGCCTGGCTCGGCTGAGGGAGGGTCCGACAGTGAACACGGCCCTGTACGCGGTCACCCGGACACTGCGCGCGCTGTTCGTCGTCTGGGCCGCGTTCACGCTCACCTTCGTCGCGCTGCGGCTGCTGCCCGGCGACCCGGTGGCGCTGATGCTGAGCGGGCGCGGCGGGTTCGCCGGTCTTACGCCCCAGCAGATCGCCCGGACCCGCGCCGACCTCGGCTTCGACCGACCGCTGATCGTCCAGTACGGCTCGGCGCTCGGCGACGCGCTGCACGGCGACTTCGGCTCGTCCCTGCAGAGCGGCCAGCCGGTCTCCCACATGATCACCGAAGCGATCCCGCCGACCCTCCAGATCGGCAGCCTCGCACTGGCACTCGCGCTGGTGCTCGGCACCCTCACCGGGGTGACCGCCAACCTGACCGCGAGCCCCGCCCTGCGCCAACTGCTGCGATCCATCCCCTCGTTCGCGGTGTCGCTGCCGTCCTTCTGGGTGGGGCTCATCCTGATCCAACTGCTTTCCTTCCAATGGCACCTGTTCCCCTCACTCGGCAACACCGGTGTGCAGAGCATGATCCTGCCCGCCTTCACCCTCGCGATCCCGGGGGCAGCGCTGGTGGCGCAGGTGCTCGGCAAGAGCCTGCACACCACCCTCCAGGAGCCGTACGCCGACACCGTGCGGGCCACCGGCGCCGGCAGGGCCCGGCTGCTGTTCGGGCACGGGCTGCGCAACGCGGCCATCCCCGCGGTGACCGTGGTCGGGCTGCTCGTCGGCTATCTGATCGGCGGCGCCGTCGTGGTCGAGACGGTCTTCTCGCGTCCCGGGATGGGCCGCATCACCCAGGCCGCCGTCTCGTCGCAGGACCTGCCCGTCGTCCAGGGCGTCGTGGTCGTCGCCGCCCTCGCCTTCGCGGTGGTGAACCTGCTGATCGACCTGGTCTATCCCGTGCTCGATCCGCGAATCCGCTCGACGGGACGGCTGGTGACCACATGACGAACCTGACGAACCTGACGAAGACCCCCGTCACCGCCGAACCCGCGCCGGTCCCGGCCGAGCGGCACGGCGCCGAGGAGCCCGCCAGGATCCGACGGATCCTGACCGCCCCGCTGCGTTCCCCCGGCGTCACCCTCTCCGTCCTGGTGCTGCTGCTGGTGCTCGGCTGGGCCCTGGTGCCCGAGTGGTTCACCAGCCGCAGCCCCCTCACCGGCGTCCCCGCCGAGCGGTTCCAGTCACCGAGCGCCGAACACCTCTTCGGCACCGACCAGTTGGGCCGCGACATCTACGCACGGGTGGTGCACGGCGCCGCCCTGTCGCTGCGCGCCACCGTCGCCGCCATCCTGATCGCCCTGGTGGGCGGCGTGGTGCTGGGCCTGGTCGCCGGCTTCTTCGGCCACTGGACGGACACCGTCATCATGCGGATCGTCGAAGTCATGCTGTCGGTGCCGCCGGTGCTGCTGTCGCTCACCATCATCACCGCGCTCGGCTTCGGCACCGCGCAGGTCGCCGTCGCGATCGGTGTCACCAGCGTCGCCGCCTTCGCCCGCGTCATGCGGGCCGAGGTCCTGCGGGTGCGGACGGCGCCGTACGTCGAAGCGGCGATCCTCTGCGGCACCCGGTGGTGGCGCATCCTGCCGCGCTACATCCTGCCGGCCGCGATCGGACCCGTACTGGCCCTGGCCGCACTCGACTTCGGGCTGGTCGTCCTCGCCATCTCCAGCCTCAGCTTCCTCGGGTACGGGGAGCCGCCGCCCGCCCCCGAGTGGGGGTCCCTGGTCGCCGACGGACGCAACTACCTGGCCACCTCCTGGTGGCTCACCACCCTGCCCAGTCTCACCGTGACCGTCGTCGTACTCGCGGCCAACCGGCTCTCGCGGGTACTGGAAGCCGAAGGGAGAAACCGGTGAACGTGACCAACCCGGCTCCCCGCACAGCGGCGCCGACCGGTACCGCCGCCGACACCCCGCTGCTGGCCGTCGAAGGACTGCGGATCGGCTACCGCACCGAGGGCGGCACCCATGTCGCCGTCGAAGGACTCGACCTCACGGCGGCGGCGGGACAGATCACCGCCGTGGTCGGCGAGTCGGGCTCGGGCAAGAGCAGCACCGCCCACGCGCTGATCGGTCTGCTGCCCGCCGGCGGCCGGGTCCTGGGCGGCTCCGTACGCCTCCAGGGCGAGGAGCTGACCGGGCTGGGCGAGCGGGCCTGGCGCGAGGTACGGGGGCGGCGCGTCGGGCTGGTCCCGCAGGACCCCGGTGTCTCCCTCGACCCCGTCAAACCGGTCGGCAGCCAGGTCGCCGAGGTGCTGCGGGTGCACGGTCTGGCGACCCGCAGGGACGCCGACGCACGCGCCGTCGACCTGCTCGCCGAAGCCGGGCTGCCCGACCCGGCGCAGCGGGCCCGCCAGTACCCGCACGAGCTGTCCGGGGGGATGCGCCAGCGGGTCCTCATCGCCGTCGCCACCGCCGCACGCCCGCGCCTGCTGGTCGCCGACGAACCCACCTCGGCGCTCGACGTCACGGTGCAGCGGCAATCCTCGACCACCTCCAGGCGGTCGTGACCACCACCGGGACCGCGATGCTCCTGGTCACCCACGACTTGGCGGTCGTGGCCGACCGCGCCCAGCACGTGGTGGTGATGTCGCAGGCCCGGGTGGTCGAGGCGGGCCCGGCCGAGCAGGTGCTCACCGATCCCCAACACCCCTACACACGGCGGCTGCTGGCCGACGCACCCACCATCGCGGGCCGCGCCCCGCACCGTACCCGTGCCGCTGTCACCGCGCCCGCGGACATTCGGCCCGACCCCACGGCCGCCCCGCTCCTGCGGGTGACCGGACTGACCCGGGCCTTCCCCGTACGGGGTGCGGCCCTGGCCCGCCGCCGCTCCCGCATCGCCGTCGACGGGGTCGACTTCGAGCTGGACCGGGGCGAAACCCTGGGCCTCGTCGGCGAGTCGGGCTCCGGCAAGTCGACCACGGCGCGCATGATCCTCGGCCTGGAGCGGGCCGACAGCGGCACGGTCCTGCTGGACGGCGCCGATGTCACCGCCGCCCGGGGAGCGGCGCGCCGCGCACTGCACCGCCGTATCCAGTTCGTCTACCAGAACCCGTACGCCTCGCTGAACCCCCGCTTCACCGTCGGGGAACTGCTCACCGAGCCGCTGCGCAACCACAGCATCGGCACGAAGGACGAGTGGGCCGGCACCGTACGGCGGTTGCTGGACGACGTGGCCCTGCCGACCGGTACCGAGCGCCGCAAGGCCGCCGAACTCTCCGGCGGCCAGCGCCAACGGGTCGCCATCGCCCGCGCGCTCGCCCTCGGGCCCGAACTCCTGGTCTGCGACGAGCCGGTCTCCGCGCTCGACGTCACCGTCCAGGCCCGCATCCTGGAACTGCTCGTCGGCCTCCAGGAGCGGCACGGTCTGAGCTATCTCTTCATCTCCCACGACCTGGCCGTCGTCGCCCAGGTCAGCGACCGGATCGCCGTCATGCGCGACGGCCGGATCGTGGAGAGCGGCCCCGCCGACGAGCTGCTGCGCTCGCCGAGCCACCCCTACACCAAAGAACTGCTGGCCGCCGTGCCCGGCGACCGAAGCAACCACAGCGCAACGGAGGACACCCCATGGAGCTAGGGCTCATCACGTTCGGCAGCCTTCTCCCGGACCCGCTCACCGGTGAGACCCTCACCCAGCAGCAGCGACTGCGGGACGTGGTGCGCGCTGCCGCCGAGGCGGAGCAGGCGGGATTCGCCTGGTACACCGTCGGTGAACACCACTTCGGCGAGCGGGACGTGATCTCCTCACCCGCGCTGGTGCTGGCCGCGATAGCGGAGCACACCTCCACGATCAGGCTCGCCACGGGCACCACGCTCGTCGCCAACCGCGACCCGATCCTGGTCGCCGAGGACTACGCGCTGGTGGACCTGCTGTCGGGCGGCCGGCTCGAACTCATGGCGGGCGGCTCCTTCTTCCCCGAGCCGTACGCGGTCTTCGACCAGTCCCCCGAGTCGAAGGCGGCGCGCAAGCGCGAGAACACCGAACTGCTGCTGCGGCTGTGGACCGAGGAACGGGTCACCTGGCAGGGCGAGTTCCGTCCCGCGCTGAACGAGGTCACCGTCCAGCCGCGGCCGTTGCAGCCCCGGCCGCCGTTCTGGATCAGCGGCGGCGTCGGCCTGGAGTCCGTCCATCTCGCCGTGGAGCACGGACTGCCGCTGGTCGTGGGCACCACCGCACGCGAACCGGGCACGTTCGCACCGGTCTTCGACGCCTACCGCACGCAGTGGGCCGAGAGCGGGCGCACCGACCCGCCCGGCCGGCTCGGCGCCGCCAGCCATGTCTTCGTCGCCGAGTCGTCCCAGCGGGCCCGCTCGGTGTGGGCCTCGTACATGAACAACTACCTGACCGTGAAGAAGCCCGGCAACACCCACTTCTCCACCCCGCCGGACTTCGACACCTATATCGGCGCCAACGGGCCCGCCATCTGCGGCAGTCCGGCCGAGGTCGTCGACAAGCTGGGCCGGCTGCACGAGCTGTGGGGGCACGACCTGCATCTGCTCGCCATCGACGTCGGCGGCATCCCGTACGCCGAGGTGCAGGCGGCCAGTGAGCTGACCGCGTCCGAAGTGCTGCCCCAGGTCAAAGGACTTGGCTCAGGAACGGTGGCAGCCGGTGCCTGACGACGACATCAACGACTCGGCGCTCCCTCCGGTGGTCGACGCCGCCTGGGTGCGCGAGCACCGCGCAAACCTCGTCCTGGCCGATGTGCGCTGGTTCCTGGACGGCCGCAGCGGCTACGACGCCTATCTCGCCGGCCATCTGCCCGGCGCTGTCTGGGTCGATGTGGACACCGTCCTGTCGGCGCCGCCCAGCGGGACCGAGGGGCGCCATCCGCTGCCCGATCCGGCCGACTTCGCACGGGCGCTCGGCGCGCTCGGAATCGGCGACGGTACGACGGTGGTGGCGTACGACGCCGACGGCGGCCCGTACGCGGCCCGGCTGGTGTGGCTGCTGCGCCGCACCGGCAGGGCCGCCGCCCTGCTGGACGGCGGACTGGCCGGCTGGACCGGCGCGACCGAGACCGGTGGGGTGACGCTCCCCGAGGCGCGGCTGACCCCGGTGGAGTGGCCCAAGGAGGCGCTGCGCAGCGCCGACGAGGTCGCGGCGGGCAGCGCCGTCGTCCTCGACGCCCGCGCGGCCGACCGGTATTCGGGCGAGACGGTCCTGCCGTCGGACATCCGCTCCGGCCATGTCCCCGGGGCCCGGAGCGCGCCCTGGAGCGCGAACATCACGCAGGACGGGACGTTCGCGACGCCCGAGCAACTACGGGAGCGCTACGAGGCGTTGGGGGTGAGCGAGGGGTCGGAGGTCATCGTCTACTGCGGCAGCGGGGTCACCGCCTGCCATGACCTGCTGGCCCTGGAGCGCGCCGGGATCACCGGCGCTGCCCTCTACCCGGGCTCCTGGTCCGCCTGGTCGGCGGACCTGTCCCGCCCGCTGGCGACGGGACAGGAACCCGGGTAGCAGAGACGGCAGTTCACCAGCCGGTGCCGAAGCGTGCCATGGGCTCGATCAGTTCACTCTCCTCGTACGCGAGATGCGACAGGAGGGTGTCCGTGAGGAGGTCCATGGCCGCGCGCAGGCCCGCGCGGTCCTGCTCCTCGCCTGCGAAGGCGACCAGTTCGCGGTCGATCCGCTCGATCACGCCCTGTATGGCGTGATGTTCCTCGGTGAGCCGGTCGAGCACCGCGCCGAGCCGGGGGTCGGAGCGGCGCAGATACGGGAAGAGGTCCTGGTCCTCGCGGGTGTGGTGCAGGGTGGTCACCCGGCAGTACGAGGCGCAGTACGCGCCGAGCGTCCAGATGTTCTGCCGCAGGCTCAGCTTCTGGATCTCGGAGCGCGCCTCGCCCACGTCGCGCGTGTCGGCCAGCACCTCCCTTACCACGGCGCCGAGTTGGTCGAGATCGGCGCGTAGCTGGTCGTGCGCGGCGACCAGGTTGCGGGCCGGTTCCTGCTCGCGGCGCGGATAGCGCCGACCCGGCTCTGCGGGCGGACCTGTGGGGCGCGTCGACTCGTCCCACAGCCGCTCCGCGGACCTGCGCACCCCGGGGTCCGGGGTGGCCCGTACCGACAGCCGGTCCCCGGAACCGCCGGCCCGGCTCCGGTCGCGGGCGAGGGTGCCCGCAGCCGGGGAGGCAGCCACGGGCACCGACCGGTCACCGGCGCCGCCCGCCGCACCGATCACGGCGGGCTGCGGATCCGGTAGCTCTGCCGCCCTGCCGCGTTCCGCGGCGACCAGCTCCCGGGTGGCGGGTGCCACCTCGGCGGCGAACACCTGGAGCAGGGCGGGCTGCCCGGCCGGCAGCAGGAACGCGCTCGTGCCGTGCTCCAGGGTGAGCGCCGCCAACTGCTCGGGCCAGGCGTCCGGCGCGCCCCGGGGGAAGCCGCCGGGCCCCGGTGAGAGGTTGTACAGCCGCCGCACAGCGGCTGGCTCGCGCCCCGCCGCGAGCGCCGCTTCGTCGACGATGCCGTGGCCTTCGGCGAGGCGGCCCGGCGGTACGTGCGGGACGCTGGGCAGCCAGCCGTCGGCCGACGCGCCGACCAGCTTCAGCATGCGCGGACCGACGGCGCCGACCCAGATCCCGATGGGGTGCGCGGGCGCGGGGCCCGGGGCGGCGCCGTCGAGTCCGTAGTGCTTGCCTTCGACCTGGGCCCGGCCGCCCGGGGTCCACAGCGCCCGGATGACCTCGATGGCCTCACGGGTCGCACGGACCGCCTCGCCAGGACTGCGGCGCGGCCCGCCGTCGGCGGCGATGGCGTCCCAGTACGACCCGGCGCCGAGGCCCAGTTCGACCCGGCCGCCGCTGATCAGGTCGAGGCCCGCGGCGGTGCGCGCCAGCACGGCGGGCGGTCGCAGCGGGAGGTTCGCCACGTTGGGGAAGACCCGCACCCGGGTGGTGGAGGCGGCGATGACCGCCAGCGCCACCCAGGCGTCGAGCAGTTCCGGCCGGTACGGATGGTCCGGCACGCTCACCAGGTCGAGTCCGGTGCGGTCGGCGACCCGGGCCAGCGCCACCGCGTCGTCGCTGTGTCCCGCCGCCGGCACCAGGACGGCGCCGAAGAGGAGGTCGTGTCCGTAGTCAGGCATGTGTGCGAACTCCTAGGCGGCGGTCCGGCCGTCGCCGGGGGCTGGGGCGGGTGCGGGCGCGGCGGCCTTGCGCCAGAGCCTGCCGGGGCCGGCGAGGGCGGCGAGGGTGGCGACCCCGAGCGCGATGGCGGACATCACGAACGCGGTGGTGTAGCCGGACTCGGCCGGGATCCGGGTGCCGGCGATCGTCTTGGACGCGACCAGTGAGGCGGCGATCTGGGCGCCCAGCGAGCCGCCGATGGTCCGCATGATGGTGTTGATGCCGGTCGCCTCACCGGTCTGGCTCCGGTCGACCGCGCTGACCACGAGATTGGCCAGGGCGGCGAAGGCGAAGCCGACACCGATGCCCAGCACCGCCGAGCCCGCGTACATCGCCCACTCGGTGTCGTGCGCCCCCGCGTAGATGACGAAGCCGACGACCCCGATCAGGCACGCCAGCACCAGCGGCAGCTTCCAGCCCACGGCCGCGCCGATCCGTCCGGCGAGCGGGCTGGCGATCAGCATGGTCACCGCCATCGGCACCATGAACAGACCGGACTCGGTGACGGACGCGTCGAAGCCGTAGCCGACCTTCGACGGCGTCTGGGCGAGCAGCGGCACCAGGGTGAACGCGCCGTACATCCCGAAACCGATGATGAGCGCGGTGATGTGGCTGGTCAGCACGGCGGGCCTGCGCAGCAGCTCGATGTCGATGAGCGGCTCGCGCACCTTGGTCTCGACGTACACGAACACCACGAGCAGCACGACGGCGCCGACGAACAGCCCGACGACCCCGCCCGACGCCCAGCCCCACGACTTGCCCTCACTGATGGCGAGCAGCAGCGCCACCACACCGGCGCTGAGCAGGACCACGCCGGTCCAGTCGATACGGCCGGGGGAGCGGACGGCGGACTCCTGGATGAACGCGGCGACGGCCGCGATGCCGAGCAGGATCACGACAAGACCGAGCCAGAAGATCCAGTGCCAGTTCAGGGCGTCGACGATCGGTCCTGGGATGACCAGGCCGACACCGAAGCCGATGCCGAACGTCGAGGAGATCAGGCCGATCGCGACGGGCACCCGCTCGCGCGGGAACTGGTCGCGCACGATGCCGAACGCCAGCGGGAAGGCGGCGGAGCCGACACCCTGCACCGCGCGGGCCGTGATCAGCAGGGGCAGCGAGTTGGACAGGGCGGCGAGCAGGGTGCCCGCGGCGAAGACGGCGAGGCTGGCTATCAGCACCCGGCGCTTGCCGAACATGTCACCGACCCGCCCCAGCAGCGCCGTGGCCACCGAAGCGGTGAGCAGGAACGAGCTGAGCACCCAGGAGACGCCGGTCGTGGAGGCGTCGAACTCGCGCTGGAGGTCGGGCAGCGCCGGCACGACCATCGTCTGCATCAGCGAGAAGGACAGGACGGCGAGGAGCAGGGCGGCGAACGGCGCCGCGGTGCCGCCGCGCGCACCGGTGGCCGGGGCCCCGGTCCGGGTGGGTGTGTCGGTCATGGAGCGGTCCTCCGTGAAGGGGCGCCGCCGTCCGGTCCGGGAGCGTGCGGGAACACGGAGGGAGCGAGCGCCGAACTGGTATCACCACGGAATGATTCCATGATGTCATCCTTACGTCCAGCCACTATATTCCGGTATCGTGAACGCATGAGCGAAACCCCTGAATCCGCCCCGGGCGGCGCGGTCGGCCAGGCCGAAGCGGTGCTGCGCCCGCCGAGCCTGCTGGCGCTGCCGTCGTACCTCGCCGGCCACGCGGCGCGTATCGGCCACGACGCCCTGGTGGAGGCGGTGGGCAGGAACGGTCTCCGGCTGCCGCACTTCGCGGCCCTGACCGCGCTCTCGGACTTCGGCCCGCTGCCCCAGCACGTGCTGGCCGACCGGCTCGGGTTCCAGCGCAGCCACCTGGGGAGCTATCTGGACGCGATCGAGGAGCGGGGTCTGGTGCGCCGCACCCGGGACAGGGCCGACCGGCGCCGGCAGGTGGTCGAGCTGACCGACGAGGGCGTCGCGCTCCAGCGCCGGCTGTGGCGGGTGGCCCAGGAGTCCCAGGACTCCTTCCTCGGCTGTTTCAGCCAGGCCGAGCGGGAGACGCTGACGAGCCTGCTCCGGCGGCTGCTGGACGCCGACGACCGAATTGCGGAAAGGTAGTTCCGGCGGTTCTCGATGGCTTAATGCCGCTTCATATGACTGCAACAGTGAATTCACTGGAAGAGTCTTTGAATTCAGCACCATGATTTGTATCTTTGTGTCAAGTTTCGCTTCGTACGACGAACTTGACCTGCCGGGGGAGAGCATGACGCAACGATCGTCGGTGCAGCGATCGGTCACCGAACTCCTGCCGGGTCCGTTGCAGGCGGGAACGCCTTCCTCCGGCGGCTGGCGCATTCTGATCGTCGAGAGCGACTCCGCCGACGCCTGCGCGCTGGAGGAAGGGCTGCGCAGACACGGCCACGAGGTGGCGGCGGTGGACCGGGGCAGCCTGGCCCTGGAGGCGCACGAGAGTGTGGACCTCGTCCTGCTCGACCTCGAACTGCCGGACCTGGACGGCCTGGAGGTGTGCAAGGCCATCCGCTCGGTCAGTTGCGTCCCGATGATCGTCGTCACCGCACGCGGCTCCGAACTTGACCGGGTGCTGGGACTGCAGGCGGGCGCCGACGACTATCTGGTGAAGCCGTACGGCTTCCGCGAGTTGATGGCCCGTATCGACGCGGTCATGAGACGGGTGAGCACCCAGCGCAGACTGGGGCACGCGATAGACCACGGGCCGCTGCACATCGACGTGAATTCCCGCGAAGTCAGCGTGGACGGGCAGGACGTGGGGCTGACCCGCAAGGAGTTCGACCTGCTCTGCCTGCTCGCCTCGCACCCCGACACCGTGATCTCCCGCAAACGGCTGCTGCAACAGGTGTGGGGCGACTCGTGGTCCCGGCGGACCGTGGACACCCACGTCAGCAGCCTGCGCGGGAAACTCGGCGGAAGCGGCTGGATCATCACCGTACGCGGTGTGGGGTTCAAGCTCGGAAACGCCTGAATTCCGTTTCCGGTGTTCCGCGATCTCGCGTTGCCATAACCGCCCGCCGGGACTGCCGTATTCACTTGTGGCGAGCGAGGAAAAGGCGAGCCGCGGCCCGGGAGGCAACGGGTACGGCCCTGCGGCCTCGGACGGGTACGGCCCTGCGCGCTCACCAGGCCAGCGTCGCCCGGATGAACTTGCCCCCCTCGGGGAGCGGGACGACGGCCACGTCGGCCAGCCGCCGCACCAGGGGCCAGCCGTAGCCACCGGGCAGCCAGTCGGGCTCCCGGCCGCCGGACCCGTGGTCCCTGACCGTCGGTACGGTCGCGCTCGCGTCCCGTACCGCCACCTCGACCACGCCGTCCCCCGCGGTGATCCGCATGGCGGTCACGCCCCCGGCGTGCCGGACGGCGTTGGTCACCAGCTCGGAGACGACCAGCAGGATGTCCCCGAGCGTGCGCTGGGAGACCGGTGGCTCATAATGCGCCAGAAACTCGCCGGTCAGCGCGCGTGCCTCGGCGGCGCTGACCGGGAGGGCGTCGAACCATCTCAGTGCTCCGGCGACGGCATTGTCGGCTCCGTCGTCAACCGTTGTCATTGGGCCTGCACCCCCGTACGCGGCTGGGCTCTCTGCCGTGCGTCTGCCCTCGTGGTGCCGGATCAAGCGTTCGGTCCCCGACCGGCCGTGAGCGTCGCACGGTGCCAGTGTGCTCGAATCCGGCTCCCGGTCCTGCCGCTTTGCGACAACTCGTGGCGGTACCGGCGGCCCGGGTCGTTCTCGGACCGTGGCCGGAATGATGCTCCGGTTGTCGCATATGCTTCCGGCCGAAACGACGTCTACCGCCGACGTCGTCTGCTGAGGGGGTGGAGTGTGGCCGAGCTGCCCATGGGCGTCTCGGCGCGTCCCGGACAGCGCCGCCGTAACGTGGCGCCGCCCGGCGTGCCGGCGCAGGACGCCGCCGTCGTACGTGGCTCCGTGCGGGCCGTGGACGCCGTGCTGCTGCTGGTCGAGGACGACGCCGGCGACGCGCTGCTCGTCGAGGAGATGCTCGCCGACAGCGACCTGGAGTCCACCCTCACCTGGTGCAAGACGCTGGCGGAGGCCCAGGGGTTCCTGCTGACCTGCCCCCAGCCGGTCTGCGTGCTGCTCGACCTCCATCTGCCGGACGTCCACGGGGTGGACGCCGTCACCCGTATCGTGCGCAGCGCGCCGGACGCCGCCATCGTCGTCCTGACCGGCATGGCCGAGGGCGAGACCGGGCTGCAGGCCGTGGCGACCGGCGCCCAGGACTACCTCGTCAAGGGCAGACTCGACCCGGAGACCCTCAGCAGAGCCGTCCGGTACGCCCTCCAGCGCAAGCAGGTCGAGCGGGCCACCGCGGCGCTGCGGGCCAACGAACTGATGGCCCAGGAGAACGCCCGGCTCGAACGCGGTCTGCTGCCGGTGCCGCTGCTGCGCGGCGAGGACTTCGGGGCGATCGCCCGGTACGAGCCGGGCCGCGTCCACGGACTGCTCAGCGGGGACTTCTACGACGTCGTGCAGACGTCCGACGGGGCCGTGCACGCCGTCATCGGCGACGTGTCGGGCCACGGCGCGGCCGAGGCCGCCCTCGGGGTGTGCCTGCGGGTCGCCTGGCGCACCGCCGTCCTGTGCGGCACCCAGCCGCTGGAACAGGTCCGGCTGCTGGAGGAGATTCTGGTCGCCGAACGCACCGACCACCATCTTTTCGCCACGGTCAGCTCGCTCGTCTTCCCCCCGGGCCGCCACGAGGTGCGGGTCGTCCGCGCCGGCCACCCGGGGCTGCTCGTCCGGCACGGGACTTCGGTGAACTGGGAGGAACCGCACGTGGGCATGGCGCTCGGACTGATGCCCGGCATGGGCCGCTGGACCGAGGCGGTGCTGCCGCTGCCGCCCGACGGGTCGGTGGTCCTGTTCACCGACGGCCTCTTCGAGGGGCGCACGAGCCCCACCACCCGGCTCGGCGAGGACGGCCTGCTGGAGCTGGCCCGCCGGCACGGCGCGCTGCCCGCACAGGCCTTCGTGGACGCCCTGGTCGAAGGGGCGGCCCGCGGGGCCGCGCCTTACGGGGGACTCGCCGACGACGTGGCCGTGCTCCACCTCGGCTGGGACGATGCCCTATGAGCCTGTGGAGCACCGCGCGCACGCGGCTCTCCGTCCAGGGCTGGGTCTGGCTGATCCTCGCCGCCATGGTCCTGGTCGTCTCCGGCTGCGCCATTGTCGGCAGCGTGCTGCTGTCCCGTACGAACGAGCGCACCGCCCAGCTCGTGGACCACATCCAGCCCGCCCGCTCCGCCGTCTTCCAGTTGCAGAAGTCCCTGCTCGACCAGGAGACCGGCGTGCGCGGCTTCGCGCTGACCGCCGAACCCTCGTTCCTCCAGCCCTACCAGCAGGGCCGCGCTGACGAGCGGCGGTTCACCGCCAACGTCGCACGCTTCGTGGCGGGCGACCCGCGGTCCGAGGCCGATCTCGCCGGCATCACCAAGGCGGCGGCCGACTGGCGCAGCCAGGTGGCCGAGCCGCTGATCACCTCCGTGCGGACCCGGGGCGCCGAAGCCGCTTCGGCCGAGCAGCTCACCCGGAGCAAGTCCGCGTTCGACGCGCTGCGGCGCCGGTTCACCCAGCAGGAGGACCACCTCGACGCGGCCAGGGACACCGCACGCGCGGAACTCAACCACGCACGCGGGGTCAGCGACGCGCTGTTCCTCACGATGCTGGGCGTCTTCGTCGTCGCCGTCCTCGGCCTCGGCCTCGTCGTGCACCGGATGGTCGGCCGCCCGCTGAGCGCGCTGCGCGCCGCGTCCGACGGGGTGCGCGCGGGCGCCTTCGACCGGCGTATCGCCGTCCTCGGGCCCGCCGACGTACGGGCCGTCGGCGCCGCCGTCGAGGACATGCGCGGCCGGCTCGCCGACGAACTCGCCGTCACCCGGGCGCGCGAGACGCTGCTCGGCGAACAGGCCGAGGAACTGCGCCGCTCCAACTCGGAGCTGGAGCAGTTCGCCTACGTCGCCTCGCACGACCTCCAGGAGCCGCTGCGCAAGGTCGCCTCGTTCTGCCAGCTCCTGGAGAAGCGGTACGGCGACCAGCTCGACGGCCGCGGCAAGCAGTACATCGACTTCGCCGTCGACGGCGCCAAGCGGATGCAGGTCCTCATCAACGACCTGCTCACGTTCTCCCGGGTCGGCCGGGTGCTCGACGCGTGGCAGATGGTGCCGCTGGACAAGGCCCTCGACCGGGCGCTCGGCAACCTCGGCCTGATCATCGAGGAGGCGGAGGTCACCGTCGTCAGGGAGGAGCCGCTGCCTGAGGTGAGCGGTGACCCGACCACGCTCGCGATGCTCTGGCAGAACCTCGTCGGCAACGCGATAAAGTTCCGCAGGGCCGACGAGCCGTCCGTGATCACCGTCGGCTGTGTCCGCGAGGAGGACGACTGGCATCTGAGCGTCACCGACAACGGCATCGGGGTCGCTCCGGAGTTCGCCGAGAAGGTCTTCGTCATCTTCCAGCGGCTGCACGCCAGGGACGAGTACGAGGGGACGGGCATCGGTCTCGCGCTGTGCCGGAAGATCGTCGAGTTCCACGGCGGCAGGATCTGGCTGGAGTCCGTGCAGGAGGGCGGCACGCGCATCCACTTCACCGTCCCCGTCCAGCCCGACCGCAGCACCACCACCGCACTTGCCACCACCCTGCCGGGAGCCGCCACGTGAACACCCGCATGCAGTCCATCGAGGTACTCCTGGTCGAGGACGACGCCGGCGACGAGCTGATGACGCGCGAGGCGTTCGAGGACAACAAGATCCGCAACACGCTGCATGTGGTGCGCGACGGCGAAGAGGCCCTGGACTTCCTGTACCGGCGGGGCGACCACACGGACGCGGTGCGCCCCGACCTCATCCTGCTCGACCTCAACCTGCCGAGGTACGACGGGCGCCAGGTCCTGGAGAAGATCAAGACGGACCCCGAGCTGGCGCTGATCCCGGTGGTCGTGCTGACCACGTCGTCCGCCGAGGAAGACATCCTGCGCAGCTACAAACTGCATGCCAACGCGTACGTGACGAAGCCGGTCGACCTCGACCAGTTCATCGCGGCCGTCCGGCAGATCGACGAGTTCTTCGTCACCGTGGTCCGGCTGCCGGGCCGCCAGTGAACCCCTTCACGAAAGCCGGGGGCATACCCGCGGCGTGCGAGGGCAGAAGGGCAACCGGAGCAGGGGGTCCCCGACCACTCTCACCGGTGCCGGGCAGGGCAGGAGCGAATGAACGAACAGATCACTATCGGCGCGGAGTACGCGCCCACCGCGGCGGATTCTGTGCAGCCTTTGCGACGAGCGGCTCAATTCAGTGGCGAACCGGGATGCATAGCCGAGGCCCGGCAGCTCACGGTGCGATTCCTCCAGCAGTTGGAGGCGGAGTGGCTCGCCGAACTCGGCGGCCGCACCCATGACGATCTGCTGCTGGTCGTCAGCGAACTGGTCACCAACGCCGAGCGGCACAGCCACGGCCCGTACCTCCTTGAGCTCGAAGGCACGGACCGGCAGGTCACGGTCACGGTGTACGACAGCAGCGCCACCCTGCCGCGCCGCTACGAGCAGGACCCCAGCAGGCTCGGCGGCCACGGCATGGAGATCGTCCACGCGCTGAGCGACCGGCTGAGCGCCGAGCGCGTCCCGGTGGGCAAGCGCGTCCAGGCCGTCTTCGACCTGGAGCGCCGCCGCAAGCCCTGAGCCGCTCCCTGTGGGCCCACGTCCGGGCCCGGTCAGCCGTCGAGCGCCCCAGGGCCGCCGTACGGGCGTCCGCCGCTCGTACCGTCGTCCTTCCTGCCGAACCAGTCCAGGCACAGCACCAGCGCGTCGTCGAGGGACTCGGCGTCGCGGTGCAGCGCCAGCTCCCGCAGTACGGCGCGCGGCACCATCGGCGCGGGCAGCAGACTCGTGGAGTTGACGGCCCGGCTCAGCGCCCGGTCCCCGTACAGCTCACCGCGCGGCGAGACCGCCGCGTAGACGCCGTCGCTCACGAACAGCAGCCGGTCGCCCGGCTCGACCTGGAACGTCTGCGCCACATAGTCCGACTCCTCGAACATGCCGAGCGGAAGCTGCGCCTCCAGCTCGACGCGCTCCACGTTCTTGCCGCGCTGGCGCCAGAGCTGCGGGGAGCCGGCGTCCACCGCCTCGACCTGGCCCGTGGCCAGCTCGAAGCGCAGCAGCAGCGTCGAGACGTGGGAGGCGCCCCTGTGCTGCTCGTACAGGGCCTGATCGGCCAGCGCCGCCTGGTCGGCGATGCCGATCCCGGCCCTGCGGGCGTTGCGCAGGGCGTTGACCGCGAGGTTGGTGAGCAGCGAGGCCTGGATGCCCTCACCCATCCCGTTGGTCACCGCGAGGGTCAGCGTCTCGGCGTCCGCCGACCAGTCGAAGTTGTCGCCGTGGATCGCGTACGCCGGCTCCAGTTGGGCGCCCAGGGCGTACTCCTGCGCCGCGCAGGCCCGCGCGGGCAGCAGCTCCCACTGCATCTCGGCGGCCAGCGTCAGCCGGTTCACCCGGCGCGCGCGCCGGTAGAGGTCCGTGTCGCGCTCGGCCACCAGGATCTCGTGACCGAACAGCTCGGCGACCTGGGTCAGCTCCTCGGTGGTCGCCGCCGTCGAGCGGTCGGCGGGCAGCCGTACGGTCAGGATCCCCAGCCGCTCGCCGCGCACGGTGACCGGCAGATGGTGGTCGACGGCGTCCGTGTGCCTGACCTCGCGCTCGCTCGGCTCCTGGCTGCCGAAGGCGCGCCCCTCGGGCGTGTTGTTCAGCGACAGGGCCTCGTCGGGGCGGCCGACGAAAGTGCCGCCGCCGACCGGCTGGAGCACCGTGAGCCCGTAGTCGACCAGGTGCAGTTGTACGGATGTCGCCCCGTACGCGGCTTCGAGCACCCCGCGTACGGCCTCCACCAGGGCGTGCGGCGCCGCCGTGCGCACCGCTCTCTCCACATCCGCGAGTACAGTCACTTTTGTTCAGGCCTTCTTCGTCCAGGGGCGGATCCGTCCGGGCTGACAAAGGCCCGTGCCGGATGAAAGAGTGGATCGATGTCCCGCTTCACCGGTCAGTCGCGCCAGCGTGAGCAGGTTGCCGAGGCCGCCTGCGCCGCCTCCGAGCTGCTTGAGGTGCTGTGGGGGCGAGGCCAGGACGCCGCGCCCTCGGGGCCCGTATCGCCTTCCCAGCTAAGAGCCCTTCTCGTCATCGAGGAGCACGAGGGTGCCAACCTCAGAACGCTGAGCGAGGTGCTCGGCTCGCGCCCCTCCTCGCTGAGCAGGCTCTGCGACCGGATGGAGGCCATGGGCCTGGTCCAGCGCTCGCAGAGTCCGACGAGCCGCCGGGAGGTGGAACTGAGGCTCACCAGGCGCGGCCATCTGGTGCTCGACGAGTACCGGGCCTTCCGCTCCCGTGAGGTCGAGGCCGTACTGGCGCAGATGGACCCCTCCGACATCATGATGCTCGCCGAAGGGCTCGCCGCGTTCCGCGCCGCGGCCCGCACCCGGCTGGGCACGGCCCAGGAGGGACCCGGAGCGGCGCAGAACGAGGTCGCGGACACCGCATAGCTCCATTCGGCCCCATCTCCCGCCCCATGCACGTTACTCTCCGCGCGGAGCGTCGTGCGGAGACAGTGAACAGATTGTTGCTCACCAGAGAATGTTGTCAAATGACAACTATCGCTTCTATCGTGGGGTCCGCGCCACACCGTCCCACCGTCAGCTCGAAGGATCTCCGTGCTCCCTCCCGACAGTGCAGGCCAAGTCATGGGACTGGTTGCCGGCCACGCCGGTGACGCGGTCGTTCTCACCGTCAGCGGTGACCTGGACCTGGACAACATCGCGCCGCTGGCCGGAGCGCTCACCGAGGCGGGCGAGAGCTGTCCCGGGCCCGTCGTGCTCGATCTGTCCGGCGTCGGCTTCGCCGACTCCACGACGGTGAACGTGCTGCTCAAAGCGCGCAGCGAGCTGGGCGCACGGCTGCGGGTCGCCAGGCCCTCGGCCTTCGTCGCACGGCTCTTCCAGGTCATCGGCCTGGGCAGCGCCCTGCCGGTGTACGAGACGGTCGAGGCGGCCCTGGCCGCACCCGGCGCGTCAGGGCCTGCCGCGTCTGACGTCGCCCAGTGAGACGACGAAGGACCGCAGCCCCGCGAGCAGGTCGCGGCGCTCCTCCACCGACATCAGCCGCATGACCGCCGCCAGCTCGGCCGCCCGTCCCGCGAGATGACCGGCCAGCTCGGCGGCGCCTTCCGGGGTGAGCGCCAGCTCGATACCCCGCCGGTCCCTCGCCACCGCCGTACGGGTCAGCAGGCCCGTCGACGCCAGCCGCCCGCAGAGCCGGCTGGCCCGGGGGAGCGTGAGACCGACGGCCTTGGCCAGACCGGTCAGATTGATTCCGGGGCGCTCCCCGACCACGTACAGCACCCGCAGCCGGTGCGGCAGGAGCTGCGGGTCCAGGGCGACAGCCGCCCGCACCGAGATGTCAGCGACGGTCTCCGCCGAAACTCCGGGGTCGTCGTCCCCGGACCCCGGCGGGACCCGCTCCTCGGGAAGGTGGCCTTCCATGCCACTGCTCTGCCCGCTGAGGCGCTTCTCACACGGCAGCCGCCGCAGCCCCCGCCAGGTTCTGTCCGGCCTAGGGCCTGTCGTGTGGATCAGGCCCTAGGGGAATGCCTCGATCGCCACTGGCTTCACTCCGGCACTGTTCGGCGGCGCTCTCCGGGGTAGGCGGGGAAAGGACAGGCCAGAGCCACAGCCCATATCTCCGGGGTGAGCCACGATGCACCATCCGCACGCGAGCGACGACCGGCATCTGCCGTCCGCGGAACGCGACACCCGGCCGCTGCTCGCGGCCGAGGCACGCGATGCCGCCTACGGTTTCCTGGCCGAGCTCGATCCGACACCTTCCACCCGAACGGCCCAGAATCTGGTGCTGGTCGTCTCCGAGCTGGTGACCAACGCGCTGCGGCACGCGGGGGCGGTCACCTCGATGCGGCTGCGCGCCGACCGGCGCTCGCTGCAGATCGCGGTGGACGACCCCAGCCCGGCCGCGCCCGAGGACCGGGTCCCGGATCTCACCGGGCGCGACGGCGGCTTCGGCTGGCCGATGATCAAGAGTCTGGCCCAGAAGGTCACCGTGCTGCCGGGGCCCGGCGGCGGCAAGACGATCAGCGCCGTCCTGGCCCGCTGAGCGGACCGCCCGGACATTCGGCCGCCGCCCGGCCGGACACGGCAGTGCGGGCCCGACCTTCGCGGCCGGGCCCGCACGCGTGTCACCGAGTGGTGGCGGTCAGCTCGTGTACGCCTCCAGCTCGGAGAGCTGTGCGGCGGGCCAGCCCGTGTTGCCGGTGAATGTCACCCGTATGTAGCGGGCGGACGTGCCGGGCAGGGTGACGGTCGCCGTGTTGCCGCTCGACGGGTTGAACGTGTAGCCCGCCGAGCCCTTCAGCGAGGTGAAGGTGTTGTTGTCGGTGGAGCCGAGCACGCTCAGGGTCTGCGTACGGGTGGCCCACGCAGCCGCCGGCGGCAGCTTCAGGACCAGCCGCTTGACGGCCTTGTTCGCGCCGAGGTCGACCGTGGCCGACTGCGGGAAGGCGTTGTTCCTGCTCTCCCAGTAGGTGTTGGCGTTGCCGTCGACCGCGTTGCCCACGCCGTACACGTCGGCGTGGCTGGTCTCGGCGATCGGCCGGCCCTGCGCGATGTTGCCCTGGTCGCCCGGGTCGGTGGGCGGGTCCGTCGGGTCGGTCGGCGGGTCGGTGGGCGGGTCCGTCGGCGGGTCGGTGGGCGGGTTGCCGCCCTGTGCGACGCCGCCGTTGGTCCAGATCGGGGTGGGCCAGGTGCCCGTGCAGACCGGCGGGTTGGCGTACCAGCCGGAGTTGCCGGTCCCCTGGGTGATCTGGAAGCCCGAGCCGATGCAGTTGTGGATCGGGTTGGACTGGGCGATGTGCGTGGCCTTGACGTTGGTGAACGAGGCCGTGCCCGGCGCCTGGATCTGCAGCGCGTAGGTTCCCGCCCCGTCGATCCTGATGTTGTTGAAGTGCAGCCCGTTCGTCGCGCCCTCGATCAGGTGGATCGCGGCGTACGAGCTGTCCAGGATCTCGCTGTCGGTGATGTTGATGTTGCCGTTGACCGGCTCGTTGAGACCGCTGAACCAGACGGCGCCGACGCCGAACTGCCAGTTGAAGTCGTTGTTGCCGGTTCTGATCAGGGTGTTGCGCGCCGCCGTCGTGGTGCCGGAGACGGCCGTGCCCTGACCGGAGTTGACCCCCGGATAGCGGTTGGCGATGTGCAGCCCGCCACCGTTGGTGATGGTGTCGGCCATCACGTTGTCGGAGATCGTGATGTCCTTGCCGCCGTAGGTGACGATGTTGTTCGCCAGGATCGGCAGGATCACCGTGTTGAACGTGAACTTGTTGTTGACGTTCGGGACGTTCTCCGCCCACATGGCCAGACCGTCGTCACCGGTGTTGCGTACGAAGGTGTTGGTGACGGTCGAGTTGGTGACGCCCATGTGGAAATTGACGCCGTCGGCGGTCTGGTCGAGGATGCGGCTGTTCTTGATGGTGAAGTTGTTCATCGGGCCGTCCATCCACGCCCCGACCTTCGTGTGCTGCATCCACACGTTGTCGACCGTGGAGTCGGACATGGCCCCGCCGATGGCGTTGACCTGGTCGTTGTCCTCGCGCTCCCGGATGTCGCCCAGGATGGCGAAGTTCTTCAGGGTGACGTTCTTGCTGCCGCCCGCGTTGGCGTACTTGCCGTACACCCCGACGGCCTTGGCCCGGTTGGACGGGTCGCGCCCGGTCAGCACGCTGTACCAGGGGCCCGCACCCGCCAGCGTCACCTGGTCGACGACGATGTGGTCGCGTACCTGGAAGGTGCCCTGCGGGAGGTAGACCGCCTTGCCCTGGGCCTTGCCCGCGTCGACCGCCGCCTGGATCTTGGCCGTCGAGTCGGCTGCCCCCGTCGGGTCGGCGCCGAAGTCGGCGACCACGTCGAGCGCCCCTGACGGCTTGGCGATGGGCGCCGCCACCGTCTCGAAGTCGGCGAGGTCGATGGTGAAGGTGGGCGACTGCGCCGTGGACGAGACCTGCAGCCTGACCTTGGTGCCGGCCGGCAGGGTCGACCCGAACATCGTGCGGGTCTCGTCGTAGAAGTGGTGCGGGTTGGTGTCGCCCGGGTTGTTGTTGAACGGGTAACCGCCGTAGTACCAACTGTACTTGGAGGTCACCGGCACGCTCTTGAGCTGATTGCCGTTGACCTTCAGGTCGATGCTGGCGTCACGTCCCGCACCGTTCGAGGTGTCCGGCAGCGAGTAGCGGAACGACATCGCGTTCGCCGGCGCCGTGAGGGTGAACTCCACGTACTCGCCGGTCGCGTCGAGCGTGACCGCCTGGCGGCCCGAGGCTTCCGAGGGGAGGTGGCCGTAGAGGCGGTCAGGTCCGATCAGGGAGCCGTTGGTGGCTGCGTACTCCGCCTCCTGCTCCTTGAACGGGACCGTCGCGCCGCGGCCGGGCACGCCGACCGGCGAGGGGGCGGGGACCCCCGCCGCCTGGGCGGCGGGCGCGGTGGACAGGACCACCGCCGTGGCCGTCCCGGCCACGGCGAGGGCCAGTGAGACAGATGCGGATATGCCGCGGCGGAACAGGCGGCGTCTAGGGGGAGGTGTCACAGACATACGTCCTTGCGGCTCGTGGGGGACTCTGCGGACGCGAAAAGGCTAGGAGCAGTAGCGCAGGAAGTCTATGAATCTGCGCAAAAAATGAAGGCGAAAGCAAAATTCCGCGACCTGACAGATCACGTAGCCCTATTCATCGGATGTCTGAGGGGAAGGGGTCCGCGCACCGCTCTTACCGGGGCCGCCACCGGCGGCATATGCTCCGCTCATGCGTGCCGCTCTCTTTGTCACCTGCGTCAATGACGCCGTGTATCCGTCCACCGGCATCGCGACCGTGCGGCTCCTGGAGCGCCTGGGCGTCGAGGTGGACTTCCCCGAGGCCCAGACCTGCTGCGGCCAGCCGCAGTTCAACACGGGCTACCGCCGCGAGACCGAGCCGCTGGTACGCCGGATGGCGCGGACCTTCGACGGCTACGACTACGTGGTGACGCCTTCGGGCTCCTGCGCCGCCATGGTCAGGAACCACTATCCGAAGATCGGTGACGCGGCCGCCGCCGCGCTCGCCGCGCGCACCTACGAACTTACCGAGTTCCTGGTCGACGTGGTCGGCGTGACCGACGTCGGGGCGTATTTCCCACACACCGTCACCTACCACCCGTCCTGCCACGGACTGCGGATGCTGGGACTCGGCGAACGGCCCCGCGCCCTGCTGCGCGCGGTCAAGGGCCTGGAGCTGCGCGAGCTGGAGGGCGCCGAGGAATGCTGCGGCTTCGGCGGCACCTTCGCGGTGAAGAACTCCGATGTTTCCGCCGCGATGGGTCAGGACAAGGTGCGGCACGCCGTCGAGACCGGCGCAGAAGTGCTCTGCGGCGCCGACAACTCCTGTCTGATGCACATCGGCGGCGTACTGAGCCGCGCCGACGCCCCGCTGCGCGCCCTGCATCTCGCGGAGATCCTTGCGTCGACCGAAGAGGAGCCCTGGTCATGAGCGGCACATTTGTCGGGATGCCCGCCTTCCCCGCGGCGGCGAGGGAAGCGGTCGCCAACGAGACCCTGCGCGGCAATCTGCGCCACGCCACCCACACCATCCGCGACAAACGGGCCACCGCCGTCGCCGAGTTGGCCGACTGGGCGCAGCTCAGGGAGGCGGGGAAGCAGATCAAGGACCACACCCTGCGCCATCTGGACCGCTATCTCGTCCAGTTGGAGGAGTCCGTCACGGCGGCGGGCGGCGTGGTGCACTGGGCGGCCGATGCCGCCGAGGCGAACCGGATCGTCGCCGAACTGGTCAAGGCGACAGGCGAGACCGAGGTCGTCAAGGTCAAGTCGATGGCCACGCAGGAGATCGGCCTCAACGAAGCCCTCGCCGAGGAGGGCATCTCCGCGTACGAGACCGATCTGGCCGAGCTGATCGTCCAGTTGGGCCACGACCGGCCCTCGCACATCCTCGTCCCCGCCATCCACCGCAACCGCGGCGAGATCCGGGACATCTTCACCAAGGAGATGGGCAACTGGGGCCGCGCCGCCCCCGACGGGCTCTCCGACACCCCCGCCGAACTGGCCGAGGCCGCCCGGCTCCATCTGCGCGAGAAGTTCCTGCGCGCGAAGGTCGGCATCTCCGGCGCCAACTTCATGGTCGCCGAGACCGGCACGATGGCGGTCTTCGAGTCCGAGGGCAACGGCCGGATGTGCCTGACGCTCCCGGAGACCCTGATCTCCGTCGTCGGTATCGAGAAAGTCGTACCGACCTGGCGGGACCTCGAAGTCTTCCTGCAGACGCTGCCCCGCTCGTCGACCGCCGAACGGATGAACCCGTACACCAGCATGTGGACCGGTACGCACGACACCGACGGCCCGCAGGTCTTCCATCTGGTGCTCCTCGACAACGGACGCACCCAGACACTCGCCGACGAGGTCGGCAGGCAGGCGCTGCGCTGCATCCGCTGCTCGGCGTGCCTGAACGTCTGCCCGGTGTACGAGCGGGCCGGCGGCCACGCCTACGGCTCGGTGTACCCGGGCCCGATCGGCGCGATCCTCAGCCCCCAACTGCGCGGTACGCAGAGCGACATCGACGCCTCGCTGCCGTTCGCCTCCTCGCTCTGCGGAGCCTGCTACGACGTGTGCCCGGTCGCCATCGACATCCCCGAGGTGCTGGTGCACCTGCGCGAGCGCGTCGCCGACCAGGGCGGCAAGGGGCACCGGCTGGAGAAGGCCGCGATGAAGGCGGCGGGCTGGGTCTTCGACCACCCCCGGGTGATGGCGGCGGGGGAACGCGCCGCCAACAGGACCCGCAAGCTCCACCCCGCGAAGCTGCCCGGCGCGAGTGCCTGGACCAACACCCGGGACCTGCCGGAGATGCCCGCCGAGTCGTTCCGCGACTGGTGGAAGAAGAACCGCGAGAACGGCCGGAAGGACACCGGATCATGACCACCGCACCGGAAAGCCGCCAGCCGGAAAGCCCCCGGCCCGCGAGCGCCGCCTCCGGCTCGCGCGAGCGGATCCTCGCCCGGATCCGCAGCGCGGTCGCCGAAGCGCCGGAAGCCCCCGAGGCCGCGCGCGACTACCTCGACACCCACACCCCCGACGAGCGGATCGTGGAACTGCTCGCCGAGAACCTCGCCGACTACCGCGCGCTCGTCCACCGCACCGACCGGGCGGGACTACCCGCCGTCATCGCCCGGCTGCTCGCCGAACGCGGCGCGCGCACCGTCGCCGTACCGCCCCTGCTCCCCGCGGACTGGCTGGCGGAGTCCGACACCAGCCAGGTGCCGGACAGCGCCGACGAGACGGCCCAGCGGCTGGACGACGTCGACAGCGTCGTCACCGGCTGCGCCGTGGCCGTCGCCGAGACCGGCACGATCGTCCTCGACGGCTCGCCCGACCAGGGACGCCGGCGGATCACCCTCGTCCCCGACCACCACATCTGCGTCGTACGAGTGCCGGACCAGGTCGTCGCTTCGGTGCCGCGCGCCATGCCCCGGCTCGACCCGACCCGCCCGCTGACCTGGATCTCAGGCCCCTCGGCCACCAGCGACATCGAACTGGACCGGGTCGAGGGCGTGCACGGCCCGCGCACCCTCGAAGTGATCCTGGTGACCGCCGACTAGGCCGGACAGGGCCTAGCCGCGCAGCCCCGGGCCCTAGCCGCGCAGCCGGGGCGCGAGGGCGGCGGCGTCCACCGGGCCGCCGCCCCCCGAGACCCGCGTGGCCAGCTCCCGCGCCCAGCCGATCAGTCCGGGCACGTCGATCGTGTACGCCGCGGCGCTGCCCGGCGCGGCGCCGGCGCCGTACCCCTCGATCTGGGCGGCGCCGCGCAGCAGCAGCCGCACGCCGCCCGTGCTGTTGCCGCGCGCGGCGTGCGTCAGCCCCACGGCGAGCTGGGCCAGCCCCTTCCACAGCGCCCGTTCCCCGTCCGGGCCCGACTTCCACGCGTCCTCGAAGACCTCGTGCGCGTGGAAGGGCATCCCCGCCGCCAGCAGCCGCTGGGCCTCGGTGACCGTCTCCTCGGGCGTGCGGACGAGCCCTTCCGGTTGCCGTTCGACCCCCGGTGTCCCGTACGGCAGTGGCCGCCCCAGGCCGTCCCGTGGCCGCGCGTTGCGCGCGCGCCCGGCCGGGTCCCGGTCCCGTGTCTCCCGCAGATCGTCGTCCATCCTCCGATTGTCCCTCCGCCCGGCCGGTACCGGGCCTTGCGGGGGGCAGGGCAACTGCGATGATGTTCACGAGACGTGCACACAAATGACCTGGGGGGGACATGGGGAACGTCGGTACGGCACTGCTGGAACTGAGAACGGCCCAGAAGTCGGCCAAGGGAGTCTCGCTCTACTCCCGCTTCGTGAACAGGCCGGTGGGCCGCTACCTGGCGGCCGGATCGCACGGCATCGGTCTGACGCCCAATCAAGTCACGCTGGTCAGCGCGGCGTTCAGCTTCACCGCGGTGATCGCGCTGGCCGTGGGCCGGCCGTCCTGGGACCTCGGCATCGCCGTCTGGGCCGCGCTCGCCGTCGGCTTCGCCTTCGACTCGGCCGACGGGCAGCTCGCCCGGCTGCGCGGCAGCGGCAGCGCCGCGGGGGAGTGGCTGGACCACGTGGTGGACTGCGCGAAGATCACCGCGCTGCACACCGCCGTACTGATCTCCTTCTTCCGGTACCCCGAGCACTACGGGATACCGGAGGAGGCCTGGCTGCTGGTGCCGCTCGGCTTCCAGTTCTCCGCCGTCGTGACGTTCTTCGGCGGCCTGCTCACCGAGAAGCTCAAGCCGCGTCCCGCGCCGGGCGCTGCGGCGCCCGCGCCGTCCACCCTGCGCGCCGTCGCCCTGCTGCCGGTCGACCACGGCATGTTCTGCCTGGTCTTCCTGCTGCTGGGCGGCGGGAGCTGGTTCCGCTGGGCCTATACGGCCCTGGGTGTCGCTTCCGTGCTGTTCCTGCTGGCCTTCCTCACGAAGTGGTTCCGGGAACTGACCGCAGTTCCGCGCTGAACTGCGGCTCCGGCTCGGCCAGTACGTCGAGTGCCCGGCGCAACTGGGTGCTCGACGTGTGCACGGTGTACGGGAAGTAGACGATCTCGACGCCGACCTCGGCGAAGTCCCGCTCCAGCCTGTCGCCCTTCGCCGTGCCCCGCCAGTCGTCGCCCTTGAACAGGACGTCGAACCGGACCTGGCGCCAGGTCTCCACCTTGTCGGGGACCGTCTCGACGAAGGCGGCGTCCACGTACTTCACGCTCCGGACGATCTCCAGCCGCTCGACAAGCGGAATCATCGGCCGGCGCCCCTTGGCCAGCTCGGCCATCTCGTCCGAGACGACCCCGGCGACCAGGTAGTCGCACCGGCTGCGGGCATGTCTCAGGATGTTGAGGTGCCCGATGTGGAAAAGATCGTAAGCACCGGGCGCGTAGCCGACGCGATAGGGCATGTCGTTCGTCCTGCTGTGTGCCATGAAATGAACCCCCCACGGGCCGCACCCCCCCGGGCGCGGCTGAAGCTACTGACGATAGCGTGCACATTCCCTTCCGTAAGGGTGAACAATGAGGGCGAGATCAGGTTCACCTCTGGGGGGAAGAGACCGCTTCGTGAAAGCACATCGCGATACCGGCGCGCCGGGCGGGGGTGCGCGCCGGCTGCTGCTGGTGTCCACCAACTACGCGCCCGAGCACGCGGGCATCGGCCCGTACGCTACACAGATCGCCGAGCATTGGGCAGGCAGCGGGCACGAGACGCACGTACTGACCGGAATGCCGCACTACCCTTCCTGGTCCCTGGACCCGGCGTACGCGGGCGTCTGGCGCCGTACGGAACATCTGCGGGGGGTCGTCGTGCACCGGCGCAGGCACACCGTGCCGCCCCGGCAGACCGCCGTCAGGCGCGCCTTGTTCGAGGGGACGATCCTGCTGCACGGTACGGCGGCGCCGCCCCGGATGGGCCGGCCCGACGCCGTACTGGCCCAGTTGCCCAGCCTCGCCGGCGGGGTGCTCGGTGCGCGGCTCGCCGCCCGCTGGCGGGTGCCGTACATACCCGTCGTACAGGACCTGATGGGGGCTGCCGCCGCCCAGAGCGGAATCCGCGGCGGCGACCGCGCCGCCGCCGTCGTGCGGCGCGCCGAGTCGTACGCCCTGCGGCGCGGCCGGCTGGTCGGCGTCATCCACGAGACCTTCGTCGAACCCGTCCGGGCCATGGGCGTCGACCCGGGCCGCATCAGGGTCGTGCCCAACTGGTCGCACGTGCCAGGACCCTCGCGCGCACGCGCCGAGACCCGCGAGCGGCTCGGCTGGGCCGACGGCGAGACGGTCCTGCTGCACTCCGGCAACATGGGCCTGAAGCAGGGGCTCGACGTGCTGGTCGAGACGGCCAGGCGCGATCCGGCGGTGCGGGTGGTCCTGATGGGCGACGGCAGCCAGCGCGAGGCGCTGGGCAGGGCCGCCGACGGCATACCCAACCTGGACTTCCTGCCGCCCGCCGGGGATGATGAGTTTCCGGACATCCTCGCTGCGGCCGACGTCCTCGCCGTCACGCAGCGGGCCTCGGTGCTCGACATGAGCGTGCCGTCCAAGCTGACCTCGTACTTCGCCTCGGGGCGGCCCGTCGTCGCCTCGGTCGCGGCCGAGGGCGGCACGGCCCGCGAGGTGCTGCGTTCCGGCGCCGGGGTGCTCGTACCGCCCGAGGACCCGGACGATCTGCTGAAGGCGGTGCGTAGACTCGCCGAAGATCCGGCGGGCGCCGACGCTCTGGGGGCGGCGGGACCACGCCATGTGACGGCTCATCTGTCGCGGGCCGACGGCCTCGCCCGGATCGACGCACTCATCGACGAGGCCATGGGGGGTCCACTGACGTGACGGACATGCATGTCTCCGCTGCGGGTGACGACGAACCGAATCCGCTCAGGGACCAGTTCCGGCAGCTTCTGCGCTACCGCTGGCTCATCGGCGGCGGCGTCGGCATCGGCCTGGTCGGCGGCGCCTGGCTGGGCGTGACGTCCGCCGAGTCGTACGCGGCGTCCAGCGACGTCAGACTGCGCGCGCCCAGCACCGACCCGTTCAACTCCGCCGTCTCGGTGGACAAGAGCGTCGACATGGGCTCCGAGCGGCAGACCGCGATCAGCGGCAGCGTCCTCGACCTGGCGGCCGCCCGGCTCGGCATCACCGGGGGATCGGGCGAGCTGCGCTCGGGGATCCAGGTCACCAACCCGCCCCAGACCATGGTGCTGCACTTCACGTACACGGCGAGCACGCCCACCGAGGCGGCCCGCCGTGCCAACGCCCTGACCAAGGCCTATCTGGACCTGCGCAAGAAGCAGTGGGCCGGGATCAGGGACAGCATGGTCAAGAACTACACCGACGAGCTGAACCCGCTCGGCAAGCAGCAGGACGAACTGACCAAGGAGATCAACGAGCTGCCCGAGGACACGGCAGCCTCGGACTCCGCGTACACGGTCCGGGCCAACCTGCTCAACAAGATCAACGACTTGCAGAGCAACATCAGCAGCCTCAAGTCGCTCGACATGACGCCCGGCGACGTCATCGCCGTCGCCACCGCGCCCGCCTCTTCCCAGGGGCTCGGACTGCCGCTCTCCGTCGGACTCGGCGGCGCCGTCGGGGTGGCGCTCGGCCTGCTCGGCGCCTGGGTCCGGCTGGTGTTCGACCCCTCGCCGCGCTCGGCGAGCGACATCGTCCGAGCCGTACGGGCCCCCGTCCTCGGCACATTGCCGCGCGCCGGGTCAGGGCCGCTCCTCGCCGACCAGGCGGACTCGCGGATCGCCGAGGAGTACCGCTCGGTGGCCTTCCGGCTCGCCTACGACCAGCGGTTCGCCGACCGGCGCAGGCTGCTCGTGGTGGCCCCGCGGGGCAGCAGCGACGCGGCGGCGGCCGTCGCCGCCAACCTGGCCGCCTCCTTCGCCGAGACCGGCAAGGACGTACTGCTCATCGAGGCCGATCTGCGCACCCCCTCGCTCGCCGGACGGCTGCGGGTCAACGCGGCGGCGCGGCCGAGCTGGAGCCTGCCGACCGACCCGGACGAGGCGGGCTGGCCGGGCACCCGGCAACTCTCCGTCGACGCGGGCGAGTCGGGCTCCTTCGACCTGGTACCCGGCGAGCGCGTGCGCAACGTGGCCCGCGCGCTGACCTCCTCGCGGATGACCCGGCTGATCGACGAGGCCGACTCGCCGAACGCGACCGTCGTCGTCCTCGCACCGCCGGTCCTCGCCTACGCCGACGCGCTCGCACTGGCCGACCGGGTGGACGGCGTCCTCGTCGTCTGCGACCCGGCGTCCGTGCACCGCGCCGACCTCGCCAGGATCCGCGAACTCATCAGCGGCGCTGGCGGTACGGTGCTCGGCGCCGTCGTGCACACCAAACCGCGCCGCAGGGCGGGCAAGGGCGGCAGCTCGGGGCACCGCAGCGCCAGGGGCCCGGGAAGCGGCCCGCCGCCGCCGGCCGGACCGGCCCAGGAGCCGCAGCAGCCCCCGATGGGGGACGGCAGCGACACGGTGGGACTGCGCACCGTACGCGCCGGCGATCTGCGGTGAGACGCTCGGCCGTCGTCGCGGCTTCGGTACTCGACCAGGCGGCCTCCAGCCTGACCAACATCCTGGTGCTCGTGATGGCGGCCCGGGTCTCCACGGCGGCCGGCTTCGCTGCCTTCTCGATGGTCTACCTGACCTTCACCGTGCTGCTCGGCCTCAACATGTCGTACGTGGGCCAGGCCGTCGTCCTGGAGCGCGGTGACGACGACGGGACGCTCGCCTCGGCCTGCCGCTCCGCCGCCGTCTTCACCGCCTGCGCCTCCCTGGTCGCCGGCGCGCTGCTGGTGGCGGGCGGCGCGGTGACCGGCGGCCGGGCGGGCGGCGCCTTCCTGGCGCTCGGTCTCGTCCTGCCCGTCGTGCTCGTCCAGGACGGACTGCGCTACTCGTTCTCCGCGCTGCGCCAGCCGCACCGCGCGCTCGCCGCCGACGTCCTGCGGCTGGTGTGCGTCGTACCGGCCCTGCTGCTCCAGCCGCACCACGCGGCGCCCGCCCGGCTCGTCGCCGTGTGGGGCTTCTCCGCGCTGCCCGCGCTGCTGGTGGGACTCCTGCTGCTGCGGCCCCTCGTGGCCGGCGCCACCACGCACGTACGCCGCTATCTGCGGCGCGGCCACCTCGGGATGCGGTTTGTCGTCGAGTTCGCCGTCGGCAACGCGTCCAGCCAGCTCGCGGTGCTCGGACTCGGCCTGTTCGCCAGCCCGTTGACGGTCGGCGCGCTGCGCGGCGCCACCACCGTCTTCGGGCCGCTCAACGTCCTGTTCAACTCCGTCAACGCCTTCGGCCCGCCGGTGCTCGGCCGGCTCGGCAGCCGGCGGGCCACCGCACGCTCGGCCGCGGTGCTGGGCGGTGTGCTCTCCGTCGTCGGACTCGGCTGGGCGGCCGTGCTGTACGCGCTGCCCGACCGGGTCGGGCACCAACTCCTCGGCGCCACCTGGCAGTCGGCGTCCGAGATGTTCCCCGCCACCGGCACCCAGTACGCCTTCATGGCCCTCGGCACCTGCGCCCTGGTCACCCTGCGGGTGCTCAGCCCGCGCGCCACCCTGCCCCTGCAGATCGTCTTCTCACTGCTCACCGTCGTGCTGATGCTCGGCGGTTACGCCGTCGACGGGGCGCTCGGCGCCGCCTGGGGCCTGGCCGCGGGCTCCGCCCTGAAGGCCCTCGCCGCCTGGATCCGGGTCAGCCGACTGCGTACCGAACCGGACCGGCTCGCCGACGATCAGCGCAGCGCCGCTTCCTTGTCCTGACGGTACGTCATGACGAGTGCGACACAGAGCACGGCGATGGCGATCCGCCCCGACGCCTGGAGCAGCGGCCCGCGCAGCAGGATGAACGAGTAGCCGGCCACCAACGGCACCACCAGCGCGATCAGACTCCCCGGCGGCGCGCGCCGGGTCGCCCTGCGGGCGTACCTGCCGTCGACCCTGGCCGCCGCGTACCCCATGCCGAGCAGCCCGAGAGACATGCCCAGCGGGCCGAAGTCGATCCACAGCTCGGCCCACACCGGCGAGGAGAGATTGGTGTTGACCGTGCCCATCCACTGGCCGACCATCACGCCCGTGTCGCGCGGCTTGCCCGGCCAGGCGGAGCGCGGCACGGCGAAGAACACGGAACCGGCCATCTGGCGGCCGAAACTGTGGCCGTGCCCCGAGCGCACGAAGGTGATCGTGTTGGCGAACATGCCGACCTGGTCGTAGTCCTTGAGCGCCAGCGGCTGGAGCAGCGACGTCGTCTCCACCGGCCGGTAGTTCTTCGCGTCGTAGCGGAAGCGGTCGGCGAACGGGAAGACCACCAGCGCCACCACGACACCCAGGCTCAGCGCCGCCCGGTACATCGCCGCACTCACCGGGAAGACCGTGAACAGCAGCGAGAACAGCACGGTCAGGAACCAGTAACGCGGATTGGATATCGGGTTGTTGACCACCAGGTTGAGCGCGCAGAGCGCCAGCCAGGTGGCGATGACGGGAGCCGAGCGGCGGGCCCGCCGCGAGGTGACCAGCCACCGCGTGTACACCAGCAGCGCCAGCAGCGCGGGTACGGTGCCGAAGCCGCGCAGCAGCGCCTGGCCCGCCTGCGAGTCGGCCTGCGAGAGCCCCGCGTCGGCGATCCCGGCGATGATCTCCTGCCGGCTGCTGAAGAAGACCGCGGGGCCGCCGAGCTTGACGACGAAAGCGGCGCTGCACACGAACGCCGCCACCACGAGCAGGTACAGCCGCCGCCGGTGCACCAGGGCCGGCCTGGTCACCCCCCGCCCCGTACCGCCGGGACGGTGCCGCGCCAGCAGCGCGCCCACGTCGAAGGCCACACAGCCGATCAGGATCAGCGCGACGGCCTCGGTCAGATCCGAGCGGGGGCCCACCACGGGGGTGGGCTCCTGGCCGAGCACGAGCTGAGCCAGCGGGGCCACCCCCATCGCCATGTAGACGAAGAGCCAGAACGACCCCTGGAGCAGCTTGCGCCTGGTGGTCATCACCATGGCGCACAGCCGGGCCCCGGCGTACATGGTCAGGGTGAGCTGGAGCCAGTACGCGGCGTCGTGGACCCCGCCGCCCGGCTGAGAGGCGACCACCACCGGCAGGACCAGGGAGAGGCCGAGGACCAGCGGCACCGAGAGCGCACGGGAGAGCAGGGTGCGCGGCGAGACCACCGGCGACGGCGCGTCGGCCGT
The DNA here is from genome assembly GCF_055584925.1 of Streptomyces sp. NPDC087906. Classification (NCBI taxonomy): domain Bacteria; kingdom Bacillati; phylum Actinomycetota; class Actinomycetes; order Kitasatosporales; family Streptomycetaceae; genus Streptomyces; species Streptomyces sp. NPDC087906. The sequence goes on along the minus strand of NZ_JBVJLC010000005.1, from coordinate 559,051 downwards.
CACCGGAACGGGCGGCCCGGTGGCCTCGTTCACGTCTGTCGCCATACAGGCCCCCGCCCCCCTCGAAAAGTTCCCCACGTTCCCCCGACGAGGAGTCTAGAGCCTGCCGTGCCTCCATCTGGAGCCTGCTGTGCCTCCACCTCGCTGTCACCTTGCGTCAACCACTAGGCTGAGCGTCCGGGTCGCCAGGGGAGGCGCCCGTGGGGGGTGGACGGATGCGGGATCTCAGGGCCTTCACGCTGGCCGGATACGACAAGGGCCGTGGAAAACTGGTCCAGGCGCTGTGGTTCGCCGTGCTCAACACGGTGTTCATGGTGTGGTTCTGCCCGGCCCGGCTGCGGGTCGCCCTGCTGCGGGCCTTCGGCGCGCGAATCGGCGAGGGCGTCCTGATCCGGCACCGGGTGCGGATCCTGTGGCCGTGGAAGCTGACCATCGGCGACCACAGTTGGATCGGCGAGGGGGCCTGGCTGCTCAACCTGGAGCCTGTCACCATCGGCGCGCACGTCTGCGTCTCGCAGGAAGCGCTGCTGTGCACCGGCAGCCACGACCACCGCGCCGCCGACTTCCGCTACCGCAACGCCCCGATCGTCGTCGAGGACGGCGCCTGGGTCGCCGCACGCGCCGTCGTACTGGCCGGGGTCACCGTCGGCGCGCACTCCGTCGTCGCCGCCGGTACGGTCCTGCACAACGACCTGCCCCCGCTCACCCTGCACACCGCGGCCGGCCGCCGACCGGTCGAGGAGCCGGTATGAGGGTGCTGCACGCCGTCACGCTGCACAGCCCCACCCACGCCTTCGGCGGCCCGGTACGGGTCGCGCTCAACCTCTCCAAGGGACTGCGGGCCCGCGGCCACGACGCGCGGCTGCTGGCTCTCGGCGACGGCTTCGAGGAGCCGCTGCCCTCCTCGGTCGAGGGCGTGGCCGCCCAGCTCCACCAGGCCCGCAGAATCCTCCCGGTGGGTTTCAGCGGCATCACCTCACCCGGGCTGCTGGCCGCCGCTGGACGGCTCGTACGCGACGCCGACGTCGTGCACGTACACCTGGCCCGCGATCTGGTGACCCTGCCCGTCGCACTCGCCGCGCTGCGGCACCGGCGGCCGCTGGTCCTCCAGACGCACGGCATGGTCGACCCGAGCGACCGGCTGCTCGCCAAGGCGCTGGACGCGCTCGCCGTCCGCAGGCTGCTGCACGGGGCTTCGGCCCTGCTGTACCTGACGGACCACGAACGACGTGGCCTGGAGGCGGTGGCCGGACCGCCCGCGCTGGAGCACGCGGTCCGGCTGGTCAACGGCGTACCGGCGCAGCAGGCGCGGACCGCCCCCGAAGGGCCGCCGCGCGTCCTCTACGCGGCCCGGCTGCAGGCCCGCAAACGGCCTCGCGACTTCGTCGCCGCTGTCCCGGAGATCCTGCGGGCGCTGCCCGATGCCGAGTTCGTGGTCGCGGGCCCCGACGAGGGTGAACTGGCCGCCGTCCAGGCGCTGATCGCCGAGCTGGGGCTCGGCGGGAAGGTGCGCTGCCCGGGGCCGCTGTCGGGCGAGGAGATGCTCGCCGAGCTGCGGCGCGCGCATGTGTACGTCCTGCCGTCGGTGGACGAGCCGTTCCCGATGTCCGTGCTGGAGGCGCTGTCGGTGGGTGTGCCGTCGGTCGTCACGACGTCCAACGGGCTGGCGGGCGACATCCGTACGGCCGGTGCGGGCCGGGTGGTGGCCGAGGCGTCGGGGCTCGCCGCCGCCGTACTGGAACTGCTGGACCCGGACACGGCGACGGCCGCATCGGCGGCTGCGCGGAAGCTGGCGGCGGAGTCGTTCTCGATGGACGCCGTGCTCGACACCCTGCTGGAGACGTACGCGAAGCTCTGAGCGGGCCGCAGGGTCTGGCGGTTGGATCAGGCCCTGTCAGCCCTGTCAGCCCTGTCAGGCCCTACGCGGGCAGCCAGGCGTAGCAGCCCGAGGAGATGAACTCCTTCGTGCCCGCCGGGATCTTGGCCGTCACCTTGCCCTTGGAGCCGGTCGCCGGGCCCGAGGCCAGCGGTTTGCCGCCGGCGCCGAGCGCACGCCAGGTGCACGACGGGTCCGTGGTCAGCGCCCGGTAGGTGCCGGCCGCCGGCTTTTCGTGCTTGCCGTCGGGGAAGCCGGTCTTGGCGGCGGCGAGCACCGGCTTCTGGTCGGGGCAGAGCTGGTTGATGGCATCGGCGGCGTCCGGGATGTCACCTGCGATCACCGCCCCCACGGCGTCGTCGCGGCTGTGCTTCGCGGTGAGCGCGACCCGCTGGCAGGCTTCCTGACCGGTCTGCAGCACGGCCGCCGGGTCCATGTTCTTCGGCACCTTGCCGCTGAGGTAGTGCTTCTCCTTCTTGGTGAACGAGCCGGTGACCGGCGTCAGTTGGGCGTCGGGCAGCACGGGCCCCAGGGACGGGGAAGGCGTTGCGCTCTGCCCGGCCTGCGCGTCGGGCGGTTCAGGGGAGGGCGTGACCGCTGCCGAAGGAGCGCTGCCGGTCGGCGTCCTCGACGGTGGCGCGGCGGCGTCCTCGCTGTCGTGCGACGAACTGCAGGCGGTCAGCGCGAGAAGGGCGGCGGCCAGCGCGGCGGCGGCTGCCGGACGCCGGGAGAACGGACGCATCAAGTGGCTCCTGTGGCACGGGCGGTACGGGTGTTACAGCAGTACGGGCAGTGCAGGTAGTACGGGCAGTGCAGGTAGTACGGGCAGGCAGTACAGGTGACGCGGGCGGGTGCGGGGCCCGGTGTGTTCCCGGGCCCCGCACCCCGTCATCGCGCTGCGGTCAGCGGCCTGTCACGGCGCGCCGAAGGTCAGCACCAGTTGCGGTGTGCCCTCGTTCGCCGTGGCCTCGCTCGACCACAGCCACAGCGGGTCGGTGCCCGTGCTCGTCAGCGCGAGGCTGTACGAACTGCCGAGCGCCGCCGACAGCGCCGAGGTGCTCAGCGCCGTCGAGTAGACGCTCGACGCGGCAGAGGCCCCGCTGAGCGTGCCCAGCGTGCCCGCGCCGAGGGCGGGCCGGTTGTTGTACGTCACGCCCGTCTCGGTCCAGGCCCCGGTGACCGGTACGACGGACTGGCTGTCCGCCGACTCGGCGCCGGCCATGGTGCTCGTCTTGACCGCGAGCCGCGCGCTCTTCAGTACCGTGCCGCTGGGTGCGGCGGGCAGGGTGAAGCGCAGGTAGCTGGTGTACGCGGAGGTGCCGCGTACGGCCAGCGAACTCGACGTACCGTAATTGGTGCTGGGCGCACCGGCGTTGACGTAACTGTCCTCCGCCGCCTGGACGGTGGTGACGGTGTCGGCCGGAGCGGACGCCAGCGTGTGGTGGTTGGCCACCTGCGTCGGCGAGAGCACCGACGGGTAGACGGCGGTCTCGTCGATCTGGCCGGCGAAGAAGGTGCTCGTCGGCTGGCTGGGCCAACTGTTCAGATTGTCCGCGCCGACGTGCCAGTAGCCCGTGTACGACTGGTTGGTGGTGACGCCGTTGGAGCCGACCAGCGCGCCGTCGACGTAGAGCGACATCCCGCCGGGGCCCTGTGTTCCCACCACGTGGTGCCAGGTGCCGTCGTTGTAGGTGCCGGGCGACACGACCGTCTGGGTCGAGCCCGTGTACACACCGAACACCAGATTACCGGCGTTGGTCAGGTAGATGTGCTTGTCGTAGTTGCCGCTGTTGGCCGTGGTGTTGTTGCCGAAGCCGATCAGCTTGCCACCGCTGGTCGTGGTGGTCTTGAACCAGGTCTCCAGACTGTAGGGCCCGGTCACGGTCGTCGGCCGGTCGCTGTAGACCTGCTCGTTGGTGCCGTTGAGGCCGAGCGCCGTGCTGGGTCCGTTGACCGCTGCGGGCGTCTGCCGCAGGGCCGGTGCGTTGAGGTAGACACCGCTGTTGTTCGACGCGGACGAGTCCCCGGCGAACGCGCCGGACGCCTCGTCGTAGCGCCAGTACAGCGAGGCGCCGTCGTCGAGCACGGCGGCCGGATAGGCCTCGGCCGAGGTCGGTACGGTCACGGACACGGTCGGGGAGAGCCCGCTCGCGTTGCCGGCCGCGTCCGTCGCCGTGACCCGGTAGGTGTACGTCTGCCCCGATGTCACCGTGGTGTCGGTGAAGGACAACTGCGGCCGGGACCACGGGAGCGAGTCGCCGTCCACGGTACGGATCGGTGTCGACGAGCCGTTGCGGTAGACCTTGTACGTCAGCGTGCTGTCGTCGGTGTCGGTGCTGGAGCGCCACCGCACCTGCACCTCAACGGGTTTGACGCTCGAAGCGCTCGCCTGCGGCACGGCCGGCACCCCGGTGTCGGGCCCTGAGGCGAACCGGGTCAGACCCTGCGCGGGAGCCGCGTTGACCGTGGTGAACTCGCCGCCGACCCACAGGTACTTGGTCGCCCCCGACCCCGAGATGGCCAGGGCGCGCGGGCCGATGCCCTCGCCCAGACCGTCGTTGGTGTTCGGGAACCAGCCGAGCAGACTGGGGGTGCTGGTCGGCTCGGCGAGCAGATGGTTGCGCGGCCCGTCGGGGAACTCGCCCATGCTGGAGCAGTCGTGGGCGTGCGAGGCGCTGTAGAGCACCGTCTGGTACGACTCGACCGCCTGGGTGGCGCCGAGGCACGTGTCGCGCCATCGCTGGCCGAAGTTGCTGAGATCCACCGCGATCCGGCCGTCGAAGACGCCGCCGCCGGTGCCCTCGTTGCCGGTGTAGAAGCCGGTCGCGTCGGTCCCGATGGCCTTGACGACCGAGTTCACCGGCACGAAGTTGTTCGGATACGTCTGCACGTTGGCGCCGGTGGTGGAGTCCACCACGGCGAGCGCGTGCGAGTCCGCCCCGTTGACGGTGGTGAAGTCACCGCCGACCACGACATGGTCGCCGTCCGGGGTGACGGCGACGGCCCGCCCCGGTGCGTCGGCGTCGGCGGTGAACGGCCGCAGTGCGCCGCTCGTGCTGTCGACGGCCGCGAACCGCTGCCGGGTCTGGCCCTGGACGGTGCCGAAGTCGCCGCCGGCGAACACCGTGTCGTCGGTGACGGACAGCGCCCGTACCGTCGCGGCGAAGCTCGGGTGGAAGGCCGCCTTCGGGGTGCAGGTGGCGATGTCGATCGCCGCGAGACTGCTCACCGGAGTGCCGTTGACGGCGCCGAAGTAACCCCCCGCGTACAGCGTCTGCTTGTCGGGCGAGACGGCGAGCGCGCGTACCGTCGCCGTACCGCTGCCGATGGTGAACGAGAGTGTGCAGGAAGTGGGCGCGCCCGTCGCGGCGTTCATCGCCACGAAGTTGACCGCGCTCTGCGCGGCGCCGCTCACGCCGTCCGGCGGGCGCACCTGCGAGAAGGTGCCGCCGACGAAGACGGTGTCGTCCGCCTGGGCGAGTGCCCAGACGATGCCGTTGGTCTGCCAGGTGGGCAGATCGTCGGCGGTGAACGCCACCGGAGGTGTCACCGCCGCTGCTTGCGGCACGGCGGTCACCCCCATGCCGGCGGTGACGGACAGGATGAGGGCCGCCGAAAGCCCCCAGGTTCTACGCATGTACCCCCCAGGCGGGATAGCCCGGCCTACGGCCGGAGTTCTGTTGTGCGTGTGGTTCGCCCTGCTCACCCGCGCCGCCCCCGCGCGGGTACTGTGCCGCGACCGCCCCCTCCGCGGTCGCTCAGCGGTCGATGCGGACCGCTGTGCCCGCCAACTGGTCGTCCAGTTGGCGGAGATCGGCGTCGACCATGATCCGGGCCAGTTCGTCGACGAGCACCGTCGGCTTCCAGCCGAGCAGCTCCCGCGCCTTGCCGGCGTCTCCGATGAGTGAGTCGACCTCGCTGGGCCGCTCGTACTTGGGGTCATACCGTACATACCGGTCCCAGTCCAGACCCGCGTGCGTGAACGCCGTCTCAACGAACTCCCGTACCGTGGCCGGGACTCCGGTGGCCACCACGTAGTCGGTCGGCTCGGTGTGCTGGAGCATCCGCCACATCGCCTCGACGTACTCGGGCGCGAATCCCCAGTCGCGCACGGCGTCGAGATTGCCCAGATAGAGCCGGTCCTGCAGACCCGCCTTGATCCGGGCGACCGCGCGGGTCACCTTGCGGGTCACGAACGTCTCACCGCGGCGCGGCGACTCGTGGTTGAACAGGATCCCGTTGACGGCGAACATCCCGTACGCCTCGCGGTAGTTGACCGTCGTCCAGTAGGCGAAGACCTTCGCGGCACCGTACGGGCTGCGCGGATGGAACGGGGTGTCCTCGTTCTGCGGCGGGGGAGTGGCACCGAACATCTCCGACGAGGACGCCTGGTAGATCCGGGTCTGCACCCCGCTCGCCCTGATGGCCTCCAGCAGCCGCAGCGCACCGAGGCCGGTCACATCACCGGTGTACAGCGGCGCGTCGAAGGAGACCCGCACATGGGACTGGGCACCGAGGTTGTACACCTCGTCCGGGCCTATCTCCCGCAGCAGGTTCACCAGCGCCACACCGTCCGACAGATCCGCGTGGTGCAGCACGAACGAGCGGTTCGCCTGCTGCGGGTCCTGGTAAATGTGGTCGATGCGTTCGGTGTTGAAGCTCGACGACCGCCGGACCAGACCGTGGACCGTGTATCCCTTGGCGAGCAGCAGCTCCGCCAGATACGAACCGTCCTGTCCCGTCACGCCCGTGATCAGCGCGGACTTGCTCATGACCGATGCCCCCTGGGTATATGTAGTGATTTCCTGGCATGATCCGGCTCATGACTGACATGACTGAACCGCTCCTGCCGGCCGGCGCCCGGATATTCGTCGCCGGCCACCGAGGCCTCGTGGGCTCCGCCGTCGCGCGGAACCTGACCTCCGAGGGCTACGAGGTACTGACCCGGACCCGCGACCAGTTGGACCTGCTCGACGCCGCCGGAACAGCCGCGTGGCTGAAGGACGCCAGACCCGACGCCGTCGTCATGGCGGCGGCCAAGGTCGGCGGCATCATGGCGAACAGCACGTACCCGGTCCAGTTCATCGAGGACAACCTGCAGATCCAGCTCAGTGTCATCGCCGGCGCCCACCAGGCGGGCGTCGAACGGCTGCTCTTCCTCGGCTCGTCCTGCATCTACCCCAAGCACGCGGCGCAGCCGATCAGCGAGGACGCGCTGCTCACCGGCCCGCTCGAACCGACCAACGAGGCGTACGCGCTGGCGAAGATCGCCGGCATCATCCAGATCCAGTCGTACCGGCGGCAGTACGGCGCCCGGTACATCTCGGCGATGCCGACCAACCTGTACGGCCCCGGCGACAACTTCGACCTGGAGACCTCGCACGTCCTGCCCGCGATGATCCGGCGCTTCCACGAGGCGCGCACCGAGGGCAGGGACGAGGTGGTGCTGTGGGGCTCCGGCACACCGCGCCGGGAGTTCCTGCATGTCGACGACCTCGCCGCCGCCTGCACCGTGCTGCTCCGCTCCTACGACGCCGACGGACCCGTCAACATCGGCTGCGGCGCCGACCTCACCATCCGCGAACTGGCCGAGACCGTAGCGGAGGTGACGGGGTATCAGGGCACTCTCAGGTGGGACACCACCAAGCCCGACGGCACGCCCCGCAAGCTCCTGGACATCTCCCGGCTCTCCGCGCTCGGCTGGAAGCCGGGCATCCCGCTGCGGGACGGCATCGCCGCCACCTACGCCGACTGGCAGCGCACGTGAAGTCATGTCCCGCCCCTCTCAGTACGCTCCGCGACCGTCGACGACGGCGCGGAGCGTACGGGCCATGACATCGACGTCGCTGGTGAAGGACCAGTTGTCGACGTAGCTGAGATCGAGCTGGACGGTCTCGTCCCAGGAGAGGTCCGACCGTCCGCTGATCTGCCACAGCCCGGTCATCCCCGGCCGTACCGCGAGCCGCCGCAGTTCGGTCTCGGTGTAGTGCGTGACCTCGTCGGCCAGCGGCGGACGGGGCCCCACCAGGGACATCTCGCCGCGCACCACATTGATGAGCTGGGGCAGTTCGTCCAGTGACGCCCGGCGCAGCAGCCTGCCCACCCGGGTGACCCGGGGGTCCCTGCGGATCTTGAACATCGGCCCGTCGATCTCGTTGACCGACGCCAGCTCGGCCCTGCGCAGGTCCGCGTCCACATGCATGGTGCGGAACTTCCACATCACGAACGGCACACACGCCTGCCCGATCCGCCGCTGCCGGTAGAAGACCGGGCCGGCCGACGTCAGTCCCACGGCGAGCGCCACGACCACGAAGAGCGGTGACAGGGCCAGCAGCCCCAGCGCCGCCGCTGTGCGGTCCATGACAGTCTTCAGGGCCGGCTGGAGTCCGCGCCGCAGTGGCGGCACGACCCGCAGCAGCGCGAGGCCCGCCGCCGACGTGGTCTCCAGCCGCTTGACGGAGATCTCCAGCAGTCCTGGCGCCAGGGCCATCTCGACACCCGCGTCGTGCAGCGCCCAGGAGAGCCGCCGCAGCCGCTCGCCCGACATCCCGGCCCCCGGCGCGATCAGCACCACGTCGGCGGGCAGTTCGCGGACGGCGGCCAGCACAGGACCGCTGTCGTCGGCCGGCTCGGCCGGTGTGCCCGAGGGCAGCCGGCAGGACAGCCGGGCCCCCGTCGCCAGCTCGCCGTCGCCGATCGAGACGACCCCGACCACGATGTACGGATGGTCGGTGCGAGCCGCGAGGTGCTCCGCGAGATCGTCGGCGGCCGACGGCTCGCCGATCATCAGCACCCGCGTCACCACCTGCGCCTTTCTGCGGGCCCGCGCCAGGTGACGGTACGTCAGTTTGCGGCAGGCAAGGGTGAGGAACAACGCCGGTAGCAGTGCCAGCAGGCAGCGCAACGGCGCGTGATGCAGCTCGAAGGCGGCCCGTGCCACGGCCAGTGTGCCGACCAGGATCAGCCAGTCGTGCAGCACGGGCAGCGCGCCGCGCGACTCGCCGAGTGTGCGCGCCGCGTACCTGAGCCGGCAGAGCTGGACGACCGTCCAGGCCAGCGCGGCCACGAAGGCGCTCCGCAGCGCGTAGGGCTCACCGCTCCGGTAGAGCAGCAGTGCCACCGGCACGGCCGCTCCGACCAGGTCGGTCAGCAGCGCGACGGGCAGATACCAGCCCGCCTTGTGACGCATCCCGCGCGGGACCGCCCCCGGCCCGGTTCTGGTTCCGGGCGCGCTTGTCTCAGATGGATGGACATGCCACATGTACCCCCCCGGCACGTGTTGACGTGCTACACACCGTGAGTCGATTCCCCGATCGACGAACAGGTGTCGCAACAGGGAACAGTACGACAAACTTGTGCGCATGCACCGCTGTTTACGGAATCGTTCCTATCGGTTGACGTCCGTTACATCACATCGGTGCCCACTGGAGTTGCCGCCGAGGCGGCAGGGGGGAAGAAAACAAGATCATGAACGAGTCAGCCGACAGGAGATCCGCCGGGCCGCTCGACCCGGCGGAACCGGCCGCGGCGCCGGATTCCACAGCGGATACTACGGCGGGAACGCCGCCGCCGTCCGCGCCCGAGCACCGTACGAAGCGGCGTAAATTCCTGCTGGGCGGCCTGGCGCTGGTCGGCGTGGGCGTCCTGCTGCTGGCCGGCGCCGGCTGGTGGGCCGTCGGGCACTACACCGGCCGGGTGGAGCGCATCCCGAACGCCTTCCCCACCAAGGTCCCGGCCTCCGCGCAGCCCAAGGAGAGCGCGGGCGGCGAGACCTTCCTGCTCGTCGGGGTCGACAGCCGCTCCGACCTGCCCACGACAGGAAAGGACGCCAAGGCCCCGCAGTGGACGTACGGGGCGCAGCGCAGCGACACGATGATGCTGGTCCATCTGCCCGAGGACCGCTCCAACGCCTACGTCGTCTCGCTGCCCAGGGACTCCTGGGTCGACATCCCCGGCCACGGCAAGGCCAAGCTCAACGCGGCGTTCTCCTGGGGCGGCCCGCCGCTGCTCATCGACACCGTGCAGCGGCTCACCGACGTCAAGGTGGACCATCTGGCCGTCATCGACTGGGACGGCTTCAAGAAGCTCACCGACTCGGTGGGCGGCGTCGACCTCACGGTCGACGGGGTGCGCCGGCACATGAACGGCACCCAGGGCCTGGTCTACGTACGGGAGCGGCACAGCCTGGCCCGCGGCGACCTCGACCGCACCCACCGGCAGCAGAACTTCCTGCGCGCCGTGCTCAGCAAGGTCCTCACCCCGGGCAACCTCACCAACCCGCTGAAGACCGGCGAGGTGCTGAACAACCTCACCGACAGCGTCAGTGTGGACGACCGGCTCGGCAACGGCGATCTGCGCGATCTGCTGTGGGGCTCCCGGGACATCAGGCCCGCCGGAATGGTCTTCATGAACGCTCCGGTGACCGGGACCGACACGATCGACGGACAGTCCGTCGTCCTCCTGGACGAGGCCAAGGACCGCACTTTGTGGGACGCGATGCGCGCGGACACCCTCAAGTCGTACGTCGCCGGTCACCGCACTGATCGCCTCGGCACGACCACCCCTTAGGCCCTGTCCGGCCGATCTTCGCGGCCCACGACGCCTGGCACGGCACCTCGCCGCGTTGTCGGACCGATCCCCGTACAACCAGTACGGGGATGATCCTCCGCCTTGCGATGCACCGCACCAGACGCCGCGGGCTGATCCGCGAAGATCGGCCGGACAGGACCTAGCGGGACAGGACGGGCCCCGGGGACACCCGGGGCCGGTTGCCCCCGGGCCGCGGATCGGCTCTACTACTGCGCAATACCCGTATTACGGGACGATCTTCGGGGAGGACGGACGATGGCCGAGCCGACAGCGGGGCCCGCCTCACACCGCCGCCACCCCGCGCGCCGCAAGCGCCGCGCGGTGCTCGGCGCCTTACTCGGCGTGCTGCTGCTCGGCGCCTGGGCCGGGGTGGGCATGGCCGGGGACACGAACGGCGGGCAGGAGACCCCGGGCGGCGCGAGCGTGCCACCGCCGAGGGCGAGCGACGCGCTGCCGTTCGACCTGCCGGCCGCCGCCGAACTGCGCGACAGCCCGCACCTGGTCTTCGCGCACTACTTCACGCCGTACCCGCTCTCGCTCGACAACCAGCCGGCGCAGAGCGACTACTACAGCCGCAACTACCTCACCGTGCGAGGCGAGAACGGCAAGCACGCCGCGTACGGCGGCCTGCTGCGCGACCGCCCGCTGCCCGTCGCCGAGCAGCAGGGCGACTGGCAACTGGCCAACCTGGAACAGGAAGTGCGCACCGCGCGGGACGCCGGGATCGACGGATTCAGCGTCGACATCCTCTCGCTGTCGGGGCCGAACTGGGACCGGGTCAACCTGCTGCTCAAGGCCGCGCACGAGGTCGACCCGGCGTTCCGGATCATGCTGATGCCGGACATGACGTCCCTGCACACCGACCCGGCGACCCTGGCCGACGCCCTGGCGAAGCTCGCCGCCTCGCCGGCGGCGCACCGGCTGGCCGACGGCCGGCTCGTGGTCTCCCCGTTCAAGGCCGAGGCCGTGGACCCCGGCTGGTGGTCGCAGATGATGGCGCGGCTGGACGGCCAGCACGGCACCAGGACCGCGCTGGTCCCGCTGTTCCTGAACCTCCGCGCCAACGCGGAGCGTTACGCGCCCATCAGCTACGGATTCTCCGAGTGGGGCAACCGCAGCTACACCGCCCAGGCGGGCGCGAGCGCCGACACCGCCCTCGCGCACCGGCTCGGCAAGGTGTGGATGCAGCCCGTCTCCGTCCAGGACGCCCGGCCCAACCAGGGCGTCTACGACGAGGCGGGCAACACCGCCAACCTCCGCGCCACCTGGGGCCATGCCATCGACGACGGCGCCGACTGGGTCCAGCTCACCACCTGGAACGACTACTCGGAAGGCAGCCAGTTCGCCCCGTCGCTCCACAACGGCTACGCCTACCTCGACATCTCCTCGTACTACCTGACCCGGTTCAAGACGGGCACATGGCCCCAACTCGTCCGCGACCGGCTCTACATCACCTCCCGCGTCCAGTTCGCCGCCGCCGTCCCGCCGGGAGCCGCCGGGCAGCGACTGATGCGCCCCCGCGCCGGGACCGCGCAGCCGCGCGACGAGGTGGAGGTGCTGAGCTTCCTCCCGGCGCCCGCGCGGGTCGACACCGTCGTAGGCAACGACCACCAGAGCTTCGACCTGCCGACAGGCGTCAACACGACACTGCTGCCCCTGCGGCCGGGCCACAGCTCGGCGGCCGTCGTACGCGACGCCCGCAAGTCGACGGAGGTGACAACCCGCTACCCGGTCGGCCCCCCGGCCCAGTCGCAGGACCTCCAGTACTACGCGGTGACAAGCGGCGACCTGGCAGCCGCCCGCCTCCCGGGCACGGACTAGGGCCGGTCGCGTGGATCAGGCCCTGGCACCGCGTTGGACAAGCCCTCCCCGAAGTGCGGTAACGTTGGCGCTGCGTGACCGCACGGCGACATCCGTACACGGCACGCATCGGGACGTGGCGCAGCTTGGTAGCGCACTTGACTGGGGGTCAAGGGGTCGCAGGTTCAAATCCTGTCGTCCCGACTGGAGACAGTCGTAGGAGAGGGCCGGTTTCGGAGAATTCCGAACCCGGCCCTCGGCCGTTTTCGGGACGGATCGCGGCAGGTGCCGTTCAGTGGTCGCGTCGGGCTCCGTAGCGGAGTCCGTCGACGAGCAGTGTGACCATCCGTTCGTCGGCGGTGCGGTCCACGCCTCCTGTGCAGATCCGGGAAATGGCGTACAGCAGGTCCAGCGGGGCGATGTCGGCGCGGACCTCCCCGGCGGCTGCGGCCGCTTCGAGGAGTTGGCGCAGGGCGGGCTCGAATCTCTGTTGGAAATAGGCGGGCAGCGGCTCGAAGGCCGGGTTGCCCGAGTGCAGGGCCGCGGACAGCCCGCGTTTGGTTCCGACGAACCCGGTGAACCGGTGCAGCCAGCGGGCCAGGGCCTCGAAGGGCTCCTGGGTCGCGGCCAGGACGGCCGCCTCGTCGGCGCAGGCGTCCACCTCGTGCCGGAAGACGGCCGAGACCAGGTCCGAGCGTTCGGGGAAGTGCCGGTAGAACGTGGCGAGACCGACCCCGGCACGGCCCGCGATCTGGCGCACGGGGGCATCCACCCCCGCTTCGAGGAACACCTCACGAGCTGCCTCCACCAGTGCGTCGACACTGCGCTGCGCGTCTGCGCGCACCCGACGGGCCCGCTCGGGCCGGGGCGTGCTCATGGGTCCCTCCGGTTGCTAACTGAGAAAGTGTTCCGTATCGTCTAAGTGGTAAGGCGTTCCGCTTTACCGATCCTAACAGCAGCCCCGGAGGACAGCCATGAAGTACCGCACCCTGGGCCGCACCGGCATCCAGGTCAGCCCCTACTGCCTGGGGGCCATGATGTTCGGTGCCATCGGCAACCCCGACCACGACGACTCCATCCGCATCATCCACAAGGCCCTCGACTCCGGCATCAACTTCATCGACACCGCCGACGTGTACTCCCGCGGCGAGTCGGAGGAGATCGTCGGCAAGGCACTCAAAGGCCGCCGCGACAACGTCGTCCTCGCCACGAAGCTCAACGGCGCCATGGGCGACGATCCCAACCGGCGCGGCAACTCCCGGCGCTGGATCATGACAGCCGTCGAAGACTCGCTGCGCCGCCTGGGCACCGACCACATCGACCTCTACCAGCTCCACCGCCTCGACCCCACGGTCGACCTTGAGGAGACCCTGTCGGCCCTCACCGACCTGGTGCGCAGCGGCAAGGTCCGCGCCGTCGGCTCGTCGGCCTTCCCGGCCTCCGCCATCGTCGAAGCCCAGTGGATCGCCGAGTCCCGCGGACTGCAGCGCCTGCGCACCGAACAGCCCGCGTACTCCATCCTCGACCGCGGCATCGAACGCGAGATCCTGCCCGTCGCACAGAAGTACGGCATCGGAACCCTCGTCTGGAGCCCGCTCGCCCAGGGCATGCTCACCGGCCGCTACCGCAAGGGACAGCAGGCCGACACCCACCGCGGCGGACTCTTCAAGCACTACACCGACGAGCGCCGCCTCGACGCGGTCGAGCAGCTCATCCCACTCGCCGAACGCTCCGGCATCAAACTCACCCACCTGGCGATGGCGTTCGCCGTCTCCCACCCCGGGGTCACCTCGGCCATCATCGGCCCGCGCACCATGGAGCACTTGGACGACCTGCTCGCCGGCGCCGGCACCACGCTGGACGACGCCCTGCTGGACGAGATCGACGCCGTCGTCGCTCCCGGCACCGACGTCAGCCAGCTCGACATGGCCTACAAGCCAGAAGCGCTCCAGCAGGTCGGCCTGCGCCGCCGCACACTCGAGGAACGCTCCGCCGCCTAGGCAGTGTCCGCACACTGTCCGGGAGAAAGCCAGGTCCCGCAGGGCCAGTTGCCCGGTGATCTCGCGGCGGCAGGCGTCCAGCGGGTGCCGGTCATTCGGCGATTCCTTCGCTCATCCGGCGCTGCAACTCCCACAAGGACTTGAAGAGTCCGGGGGACCGGGTGAGGTCGGCGTAGGTGCCCTCCTGGACGATGCGGCCCTCGTCCAGGACCACGATCCTGTCGGCGACGGCCACGTTGGTGAGCCGGTGTGTGATCAGCAGGACGGCGCGGTCCTTGGCCAGTTCGCGGAGGCCGGAGAAGATCCGGTGCTCCGCACGGGCGTCGAGGGCTGCCGTGGGTTCGTCCATCACCAGGAGCGCCGCCTGCCGGTGGAAGGCGCGGGTGAGGACCAGACGCTGCCACTGGCCGCCGGAGAGCTGCTGGCCGCCGAACCACTCGCTGGTCAGCAGGGTGTTGAGGCCCGAGCGGAGGTTGGGCAGCATCTCGGCAGCGCCGGACGCCTCGCACGCGGCGAGCAGCGCGGCGTCGCTCGTGTCGCCCTGGCCGAAGGTGATGTTGTCGCGCATCGTCAGCGGGAGGTAGGTGTACTTCTGCGGGACCAGGGCGACGTGCTGCCACGCCTGCCAGGGATCCAGCTCCGTCGTGGCGGCGTGGTCCCAGGCCACCTCGCCCTCGGTGGGCAGCAGCAGGCCGCACAGCAGGCGGGAGAGGGTGGACTTGCCTGAGCCGTTCTCCCCGACCAGGGCCACGATCTCGCCGCGCCGCACTTGGAGGGAGACTCCGCTGAGGCTGTCCTTCGGGGCGCCGTCGTAGCGGTACGTGACGTCGCGGACCTCGAAGCGCTCCGGGACGGCGGGGAGGGCGGCGGTGCCGCGGGAGTCGGTCATGGCCTGGCCGTGCGCGTTGTCGAGGAAGTTCTGCCAGTCCTGCACGTACCAGCCGGTGCGCACCAGGCGCGCCCCGCCGTTGATGATGCCGCGCACGGAACTCGTCGCCGTCTGGAGCGCGAAGACGGCGCCCCCGCCGGCCGCCAGGCTCATACGGCCGGAGGCGAGGAGCCACAGCAGCGCCGCCCACACCGCGATCGACGCCACCCCGCCGGCCAGCGCACCGGCCAGCCCCATCCAGGCACCCGTGTTCGCCGCCCCGCGCTCGGCCGCGTTCACCGACGCGGCCAGTTTGCGGTAGCGGCCGATCAGGAACGGTCCTGCCAGGCAGGCGCGCATCTCCTCGCTGGACTCCATGTACGCCATGTGCCAGCGCAGTTTGCCCAGCATCCGCCGCCGTCCGGACGTCTCCAGGCCCGCCAGGTAGATCACCCGCGCCGACCGGACGTACGCGGCGGCCTGCGGCAGGCACGCCAGGAAGAGCAGCGGCAGGAGCAGCGGGTGCAGGACGGTCAGGACGGTCGCGCCCGCCGCCAGTGTCGCGGTCGCCGCCAGCACGTCCTGGGCCTCTTCCACCAGGTCGGGCGTGACCTGGGCGCCGCGGTCGGCGATGTCGTAGGCGTCGTTGTACCCGGGCTCGTTGTTGGCGGCGAGTTCCGCGCCGAGGGCGGCCTCGACCATCGTCAGCTCCGCCGCCCGTGCGAGAACCGGGCGCAGCCGCCCCGTCAGCCAGACCACGACGATGCCCAGCAGCGCGCGCAGTCCGGTCGCCACGGCGATGACGGACAGTTGCGGGGCGGCGTCCCACAGCCGGTCGGTGATGGCCCCCGAGGAGATCAGCGCGGTGATCGTGCCCGTGACGGCCAGCAGGCCGAGGGCCGCGAGCACGCCCGTACCGATCTGGCACACCAGCAGCCCGACGGTCGCGCCGCGGTCCACCCGCCATGCCATCTTCAGGGAACGCACCGCGAGCGCGGGCAGCCGCCGAGCCATCGTGCGGGTCGTCAGCAGCGATCCCGCCTGGAGCCGGGACTCGTCGCGGTAGAGGAACTCCTCCTCTCGAACACCGGCCTCTTCCGGCCCGTCGTCCGGTGACGTGCCGTCCGGTGGCTGAGGCGGCTGCTCCTGTGTGATGGCCGAGGTCATCGTTCCCCCCTGAGACGGTCGCTGCGACAGAGTCACGAGGACCAACGACCCGGCGGGAATTTCGAACACACGTCATTCGGTCGTGCTCGGGAGCCCGCGAACCTGCGTATGGGGGAGCCGCGCGAGTGGGATCCCTGGTCCGGCGCGGGGCGGCCGGCGGCGCGGCATGGCCGAAACGCCGACACGGCCCCGCGCGGAGTCACGGTCCCGCGCGGAACCAGGGCCGGTTCCGGGGCGCCCGGAACCGGCCCTGCACGCGCGTCGGCCGTCAGTCCTTGACGGTGAAGCCCGCCCGCAGCAGCGACTCGTCGCGGGACGAAGGGCCGACCAGCAGCTCGAACGCGCCCGGCTCCACGACGCGTTCGCCCGCCGCGTCCACGAGCGTGCACGCGGCGACCGGCAGGTCGATCAGGACCTCGCGTGACTCGCCCGGCGCCAGGGACACCTGCTGGTACGCCTTCAGCTCCTTCTCCGCCCAGGTCACCGAGGTGACGGTGTCGCTGATGTACGCCTGCACGGTCTCCAGGACGGGGCGCGTGCCGGTGTTGGCGACCGTGAGCCGGGCGTGCACCGAGTCGTCCGCCGTCAGTTCCGTGGTGCGGATCTCCAGGTCCCGGTACTCGACCGTCGTGTAGCTCAGGCCCTCGCCGAAGACGAAGGCCGGACGCTGCGTCAGGTCCGCGTACCGGGTGCCGTGCTGGCCGCGTACCTGGTTGTAGTACGTCGGCTGCTGGCCGGCGTGCCGGGCGAAGGAGATCGGCAGCCGGCCCGTCGGCTCGACGAGGCCGAGGACCAGCTCGGCGACCGCCTGCCCGCCGAGCATGCCGGGGTTGAAGGCGTGCACGATCGCCGCCGCGTCGCGGGCGGACGGCGGCAGGACGAGCGGCTTGGAGCTGATGACCACGACCACCAGCGGCTTGCCGGTCGCCGTGAGCGCGTCGAGGAGCGCGACCTGGGCCCCGACCAGGTCAAGCGTCGCCGTCGACCGGCCCTCACCGACCAGTTCGATACGGTCGCCCACGACGGCGACGACATAGTCCGCCGCCTCCGCGCGCGCCACGGCTTCGGCGATCAGCGTCCCGGACGGTTCGGCGGGGACGACGACCTTGGGGCGGGGCTGCCCGTCGGGGAAGAACGCGCCCTCCGGGTCGGCGTCGACGGTCAGGATGTCGGCGCCCTGGGCGTACGTCACGTCCCA
Source organism: Streptomyces sp. NPDC087906 (assembly GCF_055584925.1). NCBI lineage: Bacteria > Bacillati > Actinomycetota > Actinomycetes > Kitasatosporales > Streptomycetaceae > Streptomyces > Streptomyces sp. NPDC087906. The sequence continues at coordinate 541,553 of NZ_JBVJLC010000005.1, read as the reverse complement.
GCCCTCGGGGACATGCGCGCGCAGCCCCTCCAGCACGGTCGTGATCATCGCGCGCGGCTGGCCGTCGGGGAGCCAGTCGGCCTGGCCGGACGAGCCGGCCCAGTCGCCGAGCTGGGTCTGGGCGTCGTCGGCGTTCGGGCCGATGACGGCGACCGTACGCGGCGCGCTCTCCGTGCCGCCTACGGCCCGGCTGGCGACGGCCCGGCCGTCGGCGCCCGCGGCGAATCCGCCCGCCAGCGGCAGCGTGCCGTCGTTGGTGAGCAGGACGAGCGAGCGACGCGCCGTCTCCAGGTTCAGCGCGGCGTGGCCCGCGCTGCCGATCACCTCGGCCTGCCGGGCGCGGTCGGGCCTGCGCGGGTCCTCGAACAGCCCGAGTTCGAACTTGAGGGTGAGTATCCGGCGTACCGCCTGGTCGATCTCCGCCTCGTCGAGCGCGCCCTGCTCGACGGCCTCCCGCGCCCCGTCGAAGAACTTCGGCGTCGTCATCACCATGTCGTTGCCCGCGCGGACCGTCGCGGCGGCGGCCTGGGCGTAGTCGGCGTGGATGCGCTGCTCCCACACCATGCGGCCCACGTTGTCCCAGTCGGTGATGAGCGTGCCCGTGTATCCCCACTCACCGCGCAACACGTCGTTCAGCAGCCAGTTGTTGACCGTGATCGGCACACCGTCCATCGACTGGTAGCCGAGCATGAACGTACGGCAGCCCTCGCGGGCCACGCGCTCGAAGGGCGGCAGGAACCAGGAGCGCAGCTTGCGCCGCGAGATGTCGGCCTCGCTGGCGTCCCGGCCGCCCTGGGTCTCGGAGTAGCCCGCGAAGTGCTTGGCGCAGGCGAGGATCGCCGTCGGGTCGTCCAGCCCTTCGCCCTGGTAGCCCCGGACCATGGCGGAGGCCAACTCACCGATGAGGAAGGGGTCTTCGCCGAAGGTCTCGCTGATCCGGCCCCATCTCAGGTCGCGTGCGATGCACAGGACGGGCGAGAACGTCCAGTGCACACCGGTCGCGGCCGCCTCCACCGCCGTCGCCCGGCCGACCTGCTCGACCAGGTCCGGGTCCCAGGTCGCGGCCAGGCCGAGCTGCGTGGGGTAGATCGTCGCGCCCTCCCAGAAGGAGTGGCCGTGGATGCAGTCCTCGGCCACCAGCAGCGGGATGCGCAGCCGCGACTGCTCGGTGAGTTCGGCCGCCTCGACGACGCGCTCGGGCGAGGCGTGGACGAGGGAGCCCACATGCATGTCCGCGACGACGTGCACGCCCTCCTTGGCGTTCAACTGCAGCATCTGGCCGATCTTCTCGGGCAGCGTCATACGGCCGACAAGGTCGTCGACCCGCTCGGCGACGGGCAGAGCGGGGTCGAGATAGGGCGGAGAGGACGGCACAGGAATTTCCCTTCACGGCTTCGTGATGTGAGGTGCGGGGGACGGTCTACGATCTCGCAGGCTGCGCGGCGCCGGAAGGGCCCGCCGGTCGCGCGCCGTTGCGCGGTACGGGTCCCAGGGCGCGTCGTTCGGATCAGGTCCTCGGGCCTGTCGTTCGGATCAGGCCCTGGCCGACGGCGTGCCGCGAGCGGCTCATCGCGGCGATGCCGACGGTCGCCACGATGCCGTACAGGGCCGGCGCGAGGAACACGTGGGGCAGACCGAGCACCGCCACGCCGAGGCTGCCGGTCAGCCCGCCGAGGGCGCTGGCGATGGCGGTCGAACTCATGAAGACGGCCGAGGCGGTCGCGACGGCCTCGGGCAGCAGGCGCTGGGCGACGATGATTCCGAGACCCGCGAAGACGCCCCATACGCCGCCCATGAGGATCTGCCCGGCGAACATGCCGAACGCGCCGCCGGTCAGGGCGAAGCAGAGGTTCGCGCCGACGCCGAAGGCCGCGCCGAAGACCATCAGGCGCATCATGCCGATCCTGCGGGCGACGATCACGGCCACCGGCATCAGGATCAGCTCGATCAGCGGCTGGATGCCGATCACCGCGCCGCTGACGGCCGTCGGCAGCCGCAGGTCGTTGTGCATGTAGATCGTCAGGTAGCCGTACTTGATCGGCTCGCCCGCGTAGACCAGCACGTAGAGCCCGGTGAAGGCGAGCAGCGGCAGCATGGCCCGCGTCGCGACGCGCTGCCCCGGGCGTACGACCGGTGTCTCGACCTGCACCTCCGGCGCCTCGGGGGTGGCTCCGGTGGGCGGCCCGGCCGGCGCCGGGCGGGTGCGCGCGAACCCCATGGGGGCGATCTGCGCCAGGGTGCACACCCCGGTCGCCACCAGCATCGCGCGCGGTCCGGCCGCTGTGGCCAGCAGTGAGCCCGCAACCGGACCCACGATCCAGCCGGCGGTCAGCGCCATCCGCACGATGGAGACGATCCCGTCGCCGACCGGGCTGGCGGTCGCCCGCAGATCGTCGTGGACCGCGGCGAACAACTGCGACCCGGCGGCGCCGGCGAAGGCCAGCACCACGGCGCTGATCACGAACGGCATCCACACCTGGGTCGACAGGGCCATGGCGGACCAGCCGATGAACCCCGCCAGGGCGCACAGCCGGAACAGGCCGAGCCGTTTGCCCGTACGGTCCGAGCGGGCGCCGATGAGGTAGCCGGCGACCGGGGCTGTGATGCTCGTGAGGTAGTAGAGACCTGCCGTGGTCAGCGAGACATGCAGGTCGTCCACGAGGAACAGGGTGATCTGCGGGGCGGCGGCCGAGGCGCCGAGACCGGACAGGAACAACGCGACGGTCGCGCCCCGGTAGAGCGGCGAACGCCATACCGACAGCGTCGCGGAGGGTGCGGCCGCGACGCCGTCGGCGGCGAGTATGCGTGACAAGGCAGGCCCCCGGGAGATCAAGCTCAGCGATCTCACACCGTATCTTCGAACAAACGGAACATCAACGGTGTTCGTTACCTTGCCTTCTGATCAGTTTCTCTGTGCAATGTGAGCGGTGTCCGGCTCTTACGTGTTCCCCGGGGCGGTCGGCGGGGCAGTCGGCGGCGCGAGCAGCAGCGGCAGGTAGACGTCGTCGACTATCTCGGTGATGACGCTCTCCGGGATCGGGGCCCCGTACAGCAGGTAGTGGTTGCGGAGCAGGTCGACCGCCACCCCGGCGCGCCGGGACGCGGGTACCCACGGCGCGAGTTCGCCGCGTCTGACGGCCCGCCACAGGACTCCCTGGATCGGCCCGGGGCCCGCGGTGTGCACCCGTTCGCGCACAAGCCGGGCGAATTCGGGGTCGTGCATGATCTCGGTGAGCAGGCCGCGGAGTATGTCGCCGTGCGAGGTGGCCAACTTGGCGGAGAGTTGCCGTAGCGCCGCGAGGACATCGGTGCGTAGTACACCGGTATCGGGAACGTCGGCTTCGGACAGCCGGTTGGCCGCGCAGGCGTCCACGACGAGTTCGGCCCGACCGGGCCACCGGCGGTACAGCGCGGCCTTGCCGGTACGGGCCCGCGCGGCCACGCGCTCCATCGTCAGTCTGGCGTAACCGACCTCGGCGAGTTCTTCGAGGGCGGCCGTCAGGATGGCCTTCTCCAGCGCCTCGCCCCTGCGGCGAGGGTTTCTTCGATGGTCGCCGACCGGCAGGTCCAGCGCGTCCCCGTTGATGGAAGGCATAACTCCCAGCCATTTATCGATCACCCGTTGTGAACATCAGGTCATTCAGCCTAGCCTCCGATTAGAGAACTGACCGTTCTTTAAGCGTCGAGAACAGCGAGGGAACGATGACCGAGACCGTTGCGACGCCCCCATCCGGCGCCCCCGCCTTCCCCAGCGACCGCACCTGCCCGTACCACCTGCCCGACCAGTACAACGACCTCCGGAGCCGGGAGGGCTCGCTACAGCGAGTGACCCTCTACGACGGCCGGCAGGCCTGGCTGGTGACCGGGTACGACACGGCGCGCACGCTGCTGTCCGACCCGCGGCTGTCGTCCGACCGGACGCACCTGTCCTTCCCCGCGACCTCCGAGCGGCTGGTGAGCATCCGGGACCGCACCCAGGCCTTCATCAGCCTGGACCCGCCCGAGCACGGGCCGAAGCGGCGCATGACCATCAGCGACTTCACGGTCCGGCGCATCAAGGGCATGCGGGCCGACGTCGAACAGATCGTGCACGGCTTCCTGGACGAGATGATCGCCGGGGGGCCGCCCGCCGACCTCGTCGCCAAGTTCGCGCTGCCCGTGCCGTCCATGGTGATCTGCCGGCTGCTCGGCGTGCCCTACGCCGACCACGATTTCTTCCAGGACGCCAGCAGGCGGCTGATCCAGTCCACGGACGCGGCGGAGTCGAGCGCCGCGCGGGACGACCTGGAGGGCTACCTCAACGGCCTGGTGGACACCCTGCGCGGCAACCCGGGACCCGGGCTGCTGAACACCCTGATCACCGAGCAGCTCGACAAAGGCACGATCGACCGCGACGAGCTGGTGGCGACCGCCATCCTGCTGCTGGTGGCGGGACACGAGACGACGGCGTCGATGACCTCGCTCAGCGTCGTCACCCTGCTCGAACACCCCGAGCAGTACGCCGCGTTGCGCGCCGACCCGGCGCTGGTGCCGGGCGCGGTCGAGGAGCTGCTGCGCTATCTGGCCATCGCCGACATCGCCGGGGGACGCGTCGCGACGGCCGACATCGAGATCGACGGGGCGCACATCAAGGCGGGTGACGGCGTCATCGTCACCAACTCCATCGCCAACAGGGACGGTTCGGTCTTCGCCGAGCCCGACACCTTCGACGTACGGCGCGACGCGCGCCACCACCTGTCGTTCGGCTACGGGGTGCACCAGTGCCTCGGCCAGAACCTGGCCAGGCTCGAACTCGAAGTCATCCTCGCCGCGTTGTTCGCGCGGCTGCCGAACCTGCGTCTCGCGGTGCCGGTCGATCAGTTGACCCTGCGGCCGGGTACGACGATCCAGGGTGTGAACGAACTCCCGGTCACCTGGTGACCGCGGCGAAAGGAGCAGCCATGCGTGTGACAGCCGACCGCGGGGTCTGCGTAGGCGCGGGCCTGTGCGCCATGACGGCGCCCGAGGTATTCGACCAGGACGACGACGGTGTGGTGACGGTACTGGCCGCCGACCCCGGCGGCGACGACCTCGCAGCGGCACGTCAGGCGGGCATGCTCTGCCCTTCGGGCGCGGTGCGCGTCGCCGAGTAGGCCCCCTGCGCTGATCGGGGGCGGTCCCGGAGGTTTCCGGAACCGCCCCTCGGCCGAGGCCCGGTGGCGGTCAGCCGGTCAGCCGGTCAGCCGTCCGCCGTTCGCCGGTCAGCCGTCCGCCCTCAGCCGGTCGGCTCGTCAGCCGAAGTTCCGCAGCGTGACGGACGCTCCCTCGGCCAGCCGCACCGTACGGGACGCCTTTCCCGCCGTCACGGTCGTGCTGCGGCCGCCGACGCTGCGGAGCACGGCCTCCTCCACCCGCCCGTCGCGCCACCGCAGGTCCACGGTGAAGCCGCCGCGTACGCCCACACCCGTCACATGCCCGGACGCCGCCCACGCCTTCGGCAGTGCGGGAAGCAGCTCGACGTGGCCCGGCCTCGAATAGACCAGCATCTCCAACATGGCCGAAGGCGTACCGAAGTTGGCGTCGATCTGGAAGATGCTCCGATTGGCCTCGACCTGGTAGATGTCGAAGAAGTTGGCCGCCGTGCCGTTGGAGTTGTCGGTCGAGGGACGCAGGTTGGTGGCGATCAGACGGTACGCGGTCTCCGCGTCCTTCAGCCGCGCCCAGCACAGCGCACGCCACGCGTTGGCCCAGCCGTAGCTGTCCATGCCGCGCGCGGTGAGCAGTTGGCGCGCACCCGCCAGGATCGTGTCGGGGGACGCGTCGGGGCGGATGCGGTCGCCGGGGAACAGGCCTATCAGGGGCGAGAGGTGGCGGTGCTCGGTCTCGCCGAGGTTGTCCGGCGACATCCACTCCTCCAGCCAGCCCGTGGTGGGGCTGACGCGCGGCAGGTAGAGCCGCTCGCGCAGCCCGCCGATCACCTCGCTGTACTTCCGGTCCTTGCCCAGGATCCCCGCCGCCGTGCGGTAGTTGCCGAACAGGGCGTGCACCAGCTCCTGGGAGTAGGTGTTGCCGATGGCGTCCTGCGGCCCCTGCTCGGGCGACCAGTCCTTGTCGTCGACGAGGACCTCGCGCGTGCCGGACGGCGCCTCGGGGTCGTCGACCGTCGTCGTGATCAGCCGGGCCTCCCAGAACGCGCAGGCCCCCTTGAGCAGCGGGTAGATCCGGGCCAGCGTCCGGGTGTCCTGGGTGTACTCGTAGTGCTCGAAGAGGGTGTTGCACAGCCAGGCGTTGGCCGCCGGATGCCACCACCAGCCCGAGCCGCCGTAGATGTTGGTGGAGAACGCGACGGCCCAGCCCGCCAGCTTGCCCGAGGAGTTGCGGAACCGGTTGCGCGGGTCGTTGAAGGTCCTGGCCGTTACCTCCGTCCACGAAGGGAGTTGGGAGACGCAGTAGTCGGTGAACGCGTCGAAGCACGAGGAGAGACCGGCCCGGTCCGCCATCCAGTAGTTCATCTGTACGTTGATGTCGGTGTGGTAATCGCCCATCCAGTCCGGGTCGTTGCCGTCCAGCCACAGGCCCTGGAGATTGAGCGGGACGCTGTCGCGCGATCCGCAGATCATCAGATACCGGCCGAACTGGAGGTACGAGGCTTCCAGTTCCGGGTCGGGCGCCGCGCCCTGCGCCGCGCGCGCCGTGAGGCGCCGCCAGGTGTCGAGACCGCGCCGGCCCGCGTCGGAGACGCCGAGGGAGAGGGACATCGTGTCGAACAGCCGCCGGTAGTCGGCCACATGGGTGGCGCGCAGCAGCGCGGGCGCGTGCCGCAGGGCCGTACGCGCCTTCCGCAGCGCCAGGGCCTCGGGCCGCAGGGAGGGGTCGCGGTAGTCGTGGGCCGCGTCGGGGGAGTAGTTCGTGCCGCCGCTGAAGACCACGGTCAGATCGGCGCAGTCGGTGAAGACCAGCCGGCCGCCGGACACCGTCACCCGGCCGGAGCTGCTCGTCGCCGTGACGGCCCCGGCGTACCGCAGCCCGTTGTCGAGCGTCGCCGCCAGGCTCGCCGCGGTGGCGGATGTGTCGGTCGTGACGCTCTCGCCGTGGGTGCCGGCCAGCAGGACGCTGCCGGTGTAACGGCCCGTGCCGCTCTGTGTCATGCGGACCACGACGACGTCGTCCGGGTGGCTGGCGTACACCTCGCGGCGGTACGTGGCGCCGCCCTGCCGGTAGGAGGCCGTGACGAGCCCGTTGCTCAGGTCGAGCGTACGGCGGTAGTCGGTGACCGATTCGGGCGTGTGGCCGGGCACGGCGACCGTCAGATGGGCGAGCTGGGTGAACGAGCCGAACTGGACGCGCTCGTAAGGGAACTGGCCGTCGGCGTCGAGGGCGTCGTTGAGGCCGCCGGTCCACAGGGTGCCGTCGGTGACGTACAGCGTCTCCTCGGCGGGGCCGCCGCCGACCAGCGCTCCCAGCCGTCCGTTGCCGATCGGCAGTCCCTCCTGGATCATGCGCGCCGGGTCGGCGGGCGCCGGGTACCAGAGCGTGACGGCCCGGTCGGCGGGGACCCGCGGGTCGCCGGAGGGCCGGTCGGGCTCAGCGGCTGCCGCGCTGAACGCCGGCAGCCCGGCGAAGGCGGCCAGTGATCCGGCCCCCGCTGCGGCAAGAAAGGTCCGACGACTGGTCCGACGACTGGGGGACGAGGGGAGTGGCTGGGAAGAGGTCACGGGCGATGTCTCCTGCTCATGTCTACGCGGTGCGCCTGGTCGGTTGCGCGCTCGGATGCGTGTCCTGGGGGCGTCTGAGCCATCGGTCAAGCTAAATCTACTAATTAACGATTACAAGGCTTCACGCAGGCATTAGTCCGATGAATCCATGTTCCCGGGCGGTGGTCCGGCCGGCTGCGGTCCTGACCCGGGATTGGCGCAGACTTTTGACAACGATGGAATTGGCATGGACCTGATCATGTGTCTGGGCTATCGTCCGGAACGGCATCCTCCACGGAGCGCTCAGCGATGCCTGCTGTTCCACCCCCACATCTCTGGAACACCAGAAGGGTTGAACCCTTGAGACGCACGACAGTTGTCCGCACAGGACTGTCCGCACTCCTCCTCCTAGGTACCTGGGCGACCGCCGGGCTCGTACCCGCCGCCGCCGCGGATTCCCCCTCCACCTCTTCCGCCGTCACCTCCGAAGCCCCGGCTTCGGGCGGCCTGCTCGCCGCCATGCAGCGGGACTTGGGCCTCACCGCGCCGCAGGCGAAGGCGCGCCTCGCCGCGGAGAAGACGGCGACAGCCACCCAGGGCAAGGCCAAGACCGCCGCAGGATCGGCGTACGGCGGCTCGTGGTTCGACGCGAAGACCGGCCGGCTGACCGTCGCCGTCACCGGCGAGCAGCGCGCCGACGCGGTACGGGCCACCGGCGCCACGGTGAAGCTCGTCACCCGCAGCGCCCGCCAACTCGACGCTGCCAAGGCGAAGATCGACGCCCTCTCCGCGCCGTCCGGCGTGGCCGCCTGGCGCGTCGACCCCCGGGCCAACGGGGTCGTCGTCGACGTCGTCGCCGCGCACAAGTCCGACAGCGACGTCCAGGCGTTCCTCGCGAAGGCCAGGAAGACCGGGCCCGTCACGGTCAAGGAGACGGCCCAGGCGCCCACGACCTTCGCCGCCGGCACCGTGGGCGGTGACCCGTACTACACGGGCAACGTCCGCTGCTCGATCGGCTTCTCCGTCAACGGCGGCTTCGTGACGGCCGGACACTGCGGCCAGGCCGGCGCGGGCGTCAGCGGCTGGGACGGCTCGGCCATCGGCTCCTTCCAGGGCTCCTCGTTCCCCGGCAACGACTACGCCTGGGTGAGCGTCGGCAACGGCTGGTGGACCGTCCCCGTCGTCCTCGGCTGGGGCACCGTCCCCGACCAACTGGTGCGCGGCTCGGCCGAGGCCCCGATCGGCGCCTCGATATGCCGATCGGGATCCACGTCGCACTGGCACTGCGGCAACGTCCTCGGCACGAACGAGACCGTGAACTACGCGCAGGGCGCCGTCACCCAGATGACCGGCACCAGCGTCTGCGCCGAACCCGGCGACTCCGGCGGCTCGTTCATCAGCGGTGACCAGGCCCAGGGCGTGACGTCCGGCGGCTTCGGCAACTGCACGAGCGGCGGCCAGACCTGGCACCAGCCCATCAACGAGATCCTGAACACCTTCGGCCTGACGCTGGCGACCGCGTGAGCTGACGCGGGTGGCACGACCTGATACGGCGGTGCGGGTGGTACGGGCCAAGGGGCCTGTACCACCCGCACGGGCGTCAGGGGCAGAGCGCCGGTGTACGGCGGGGCCTGGCAGGATGGTGGGGACCCTGCCCTGACCTGGACGTTGGAGGAGCCCGTGCCGCTGCCGTCGGAGCCGTTGCGGAGACTGGGGTTCTTGACCATCGGACTGTTCGACGAGGCCGACCCCCGGCGCGGCCACGAGTCGACGCTGGAGATCATCCAGCTCGGCGAGCAGCTCGGGTTCGACAGCGCGTGGGTGCGCCACCGCCATCTGCAGTACGGCATCTCCTCGCCCGTCGCCGTCCTGGCGGCCGCCTCGCAGCGCACCAGCCGTATCGAACTGGGCACCGCCGTCATCCCGCTCGGCTGGGAGAATCCGCTGCGGCTCGCCGAAGACCTGGCGACGGTCGACCTGCTGTCCGGCGGCCGGCTCAACCCGGGCGTCAGCGTCGGCCCGCCCATGCACTACGACCGGGTCAAGCAGGCCCTCTACCCGGACACCGCCGACACCGAGGACTTCAGCTACGAGCGGGTGCGCCGGCTGCTGGACTTCGTACGGGGCGTACCCGCCACCGACTCGGCCGGGACCGAGGGCTTCGAGGTCTTCTCCGACCGGGTCCAGCCCCAGTCCGCCGGTCTCGGGCGGCGCCTGTGGTACGGCGGCGCCAGCACGCGCTCGGCGCAGTGGGCCGGTGAGCACGGCATGAACTTCCTCACCAGCAGTGTGGTGAAGGCGGAGGAGTCCGAGGACTTCGCCGACATCCAGCTCGGGCACGTCCGCACCTTCCGCGCCCACCACCCCGACGGCGACAGCGCCCGCGTCTCGCAGGGGCTCGTCGTCATCCCCACCGACTCCGCCTCGCCCGAACAGCGCGCGAAGTACGAGGAGTTCGCTCGCAAGCGGACGCCGCGCACGGCCGCACCGCAGGGTCCGGCGCGCATGCTGTTCGCCCGCGACCTCGTCGGCACATCGGCGGAGATCGCCGAACAGCTCTACGCGCACGCCGCCTTCCGGGAGATCGACGAAGTGGCGTTCGCGCTGCCCTTCACCTTCGACCACGACGACTACGTCCAGATCCTCACCGACATCGCCACCCGTCTCGGCCCGGCCCTCGGCTGGCGGCGAACCGGCTGAGAAGCCCCGCGTCAGCCACCGGGCGGGAGCGCCGCCTCGGCCTGTTCGAGTTCCGCGCCGGCTTGCGCCGCTTCGACGGGCAGGTGTGCCTGTCGCGCGAGTTCAACAGCCGTCCCCAGATGGCCGATGGCCGCCGAGCGGCGGCCGAGCAGCCGTTCGGCCATGCCGAGGAACAGCAGCGACTGCACCTCCTCGATGGCGCTGCCGATGTGCCGTGCGAGGTCGAGCGCGCTGCGGTGCGGGCCGAGCGCCGCGTCCGGCTGCCCCGACTCGCGGTAGGCCCGGCCCATCTCGTTGAGGCAGATGACCTGGTTGCGCAGGTCGCCCAGCTCTCGTGACGACTCCAGTGCCTGCCGTAACAGGCTTAGGCAGTCGTCCAGTTGGCCCGGCAGTTCGAGCGCGCTCGCCTGGGTGATGTCGATGACGGCGAGATCTGACTTGTGGATGTTCGGCAGTTTGATCTTCCGGGCCTCGGCGAGATGATTCCGCGCGACGGCCTTGTCGCCCATCCGGATGTATAAGTCCGCCAGATTGTTGAGCGCGCGCCACTCGAACACCCGGTCACCCGCCAACCGGAATTCGTTCAGCGCCTCTTCCAGCGCGAGCCGCGCATGGCCGTATCTGCCGAGGTACAGCGTGGTGATGCCGATGTTGTTCCGGCAGCGGGCCGCCTGCCGCCGGTCGCCCGCCTGCTCGCTCAGCGCGAGCACCTGGCGCTGCACCTCCAACGCGGCGTCGGGCCGGCCCAGATGCCAGTGCACCGTGCCGAGTTGGAGCAGCGCCTCCAGTTCGGCGGTGGTGTCGCCCGTGGCCGTGGCGACGGTGAGGGCGGTGCGGAGCATGCTCATCGCCTGCTTGTAGCGTCCGGATCCGGCGTAGACCGTACCCAGGTCGATGCGGGCACGGGCCTCGGCGGCCGGTTCGCCGCTCTTGCTCCAGTGCCGCACGCCCTCCCGGTGGATGTGCTCCGCCTCGGCCCAGAAGCCGCCCGCTTGCAGGAACCCGGCCATGACGTACGCCAGAACGGCGGCCCGCTCCTGGAGGCCGTGTCTACGGGCGTACCGGGCGGCGTTGATCAGCGCGAGCTGTTCGGCCGCCAGCCAGTCCTCGGCCTCCTGCGCGTCCCGCCACGGTGGGACACATCCCTGGAAGGCCCGCTCGACCGGGGGTTCGCGCCGGGTCCCCTCGGGGTGGGTGAGCCGGTCGGCAGCCTCGACGGCGGCGATGTAGAAGTCGACGAGACGGCGCAGCGCGGCGTCGCGGTCGGCGGCCGAGTCCTCGGCCGACTCAAGACTGAGCGCGAACTCGCCCAGCAGGTCGTGATAGCGGTAGCGCTCGGGCGCCGGAGCCTGGAGCAGATGCGCGTCCACGAGTGTGTCGATCACCCGCTCCACGCGGTGCAGCGGAAGGCCGGTCAGCGCTGCGGCACTGTACGGGCCGAACTCCGCCATGAGATGCAGGCTCAGCGCGCGGAACACGGCGCGTTCCTCACCGGTGAGCGTGGCGTACGAGACGTAGAAGACGGCGGCTATCTCGCGGTCGGTGTCGTGCAGTTCCTCGATACGCGCGTGTTCCCTCGACAACCGCTGGATCAGATAGGCCAGGCTCCAGCCGGGCCGCGAGTTCAGCCGGCTCGCCGCGATCTCGACCGCCAGTGGAAGATGACCGCAGAGCGAGACGACCGTGGCGACCTCTTCCGGCACATCGGCGCGCTCGTCCCCGATCAACTGCCGGAAGAGCGCGACGGCTTGCCGCGCCGGCAGGACGTCGAGCGCGAGCGGGCGCACGCCCGGCAGCCCCGACAGCCGGCGGCGGCTGGTGATGAGCACCAGGGAGGGCGAGTTGCCGGGCAGCAGCGGCCATATCTGGTCGGGGCCCGAGGCGTCGTCGAGGACGATGACCATCCGCCGCCGGCTCATCGTGGCGCGCCACAGCGCGGACAACTCGTCCACGGTGTCCGGCAGGTTGGCGGGCGGGGCGCCCAGGGCGCGCATCAGCCGGTTCAGAGCGGCCAGCGGGGCCACCGGCTCCTGGGTGAGGGCGTGGGCACACAGATCGAGATGGAGCTGGCCGTCGGGAAAGCGCTCAGCCAGCCGCTCAGCGGCACTCCACGCCATCAGTGACTTGCCGACACCCGCCATACCCGAGATGGACTGGAGAGCAGCCGACCCGGAGTCGGCAGCGGCCTCAAGCCGGGCCATGAGGGTGTGCATCTCCTCGTCCCGGCCGACCAGTTGGGCGTGCTGGGGGATGAGCTGCGGCACGGGAACCGACGAAGCGGGCCTCCGGCCCGACGGGATCAGCGCGCTGACCGGTGCGTGAGACAGGATCAGTTGGTGGGTGCCGGCCAGCTCGGGCCCGGGGTCCGAGCCGAGTTCGTCGCGCAGCCGGCGGCGCAGATTCGCGTACAGCCGCAGCGCGTCGGCGTGCAGGCCGCGGCCATGGCTGGCGATCATGAGCTGTCCGACGAGCACCTCGTCGGTCGGCCGTTCGGCCACCAACTCGGTGAGTTCGCCGATGACTTCGGAGAAGTGGCCGAGCCGCAGTTCCACCGCGATCCGGCCGCTCGCGACGTCGGCACGTTTCTCGGACAGCGCGCTCCGTACGCCTTCCGCCCACGGGCCGACCAGCCCGGCCAGCGGTTCGCCGCGCCACAGCGCGTCCGCCTGCCGGAAGAGGTCGAGCGCCCGGTCGTCCTCCGCCTCCGGTACGGCACGGGCCTCGGCCACCAGACGCTGGAAGCGGTGCCAGTCCACACTCTCCGGCGCCGCCTCCAGTGTGTACGTGTGCGAGCGCCGCTTGACGGTGGGCACCGGGCCTTCACCGGCCTGGACCTCCGCCATGTGCCGCCGAAGCCGGGTGGTGTTGGCGTAAAGGCTGCTGAGCGGCCTGCCGGGCGGATCGTCGGCCCACACCCGCCGGATCAGTGTGTCGAGACCGACCGGTCGGCCGACTTCGTAGGCGAGCGCGGCGAGGAGATGGGCCTCCTTCGTGGAGCCCAGGGAGAGTACGCGGGGGCCGTGCGCGATCTCGACAGGTCCGAGAATCCGGCAGTCCACCAGCGCGCTCCCCTCGTCGGCGATGCGCCGCGCCATTGAGCAGAGCATGACACAGCGTGAGGGTCGTACGACAGGCGGCGACCGTGGATTGACTGGAAGGGGCCGCGTCGCGAGGTGAGTTACCGGCGGGTTGTGATCGAAGCTTTACGAAACGCCGTTGTCCGTACACCGCTGTTACAAAGCACCGCAAATCTCCGACCGTTATTTATGCCTCCGTCATAATCCATAGGAACATATTGGTTATATCGGGTGAGGGAGGACGTTTTGTGCTCGCGTCTGCTCTCGAATAGACATAGCGCAATCAATAACGGAACCGAACAGAGCGAGCACATAACGTGAGTGGTATCCGCAAGATTGCCAACGCAATTCGCGCCATCGTCGTCTTCGCTTGCATCCCGTGTGCTCTCGGCGCGGCTCACTTCTTCGCGTCAGTGGGGGCGCAGTCCATCTGACCGGCCCGCCGCGCACTATGCGGTGGCGCAAGCTCGCACAGTGCATCGCGCACACTACCGCCCTGCCGGCGCCGTCGGCGGGGCGGCTTTCGTTGGCGTCACCGTACCTGCGCCGCGACCGCCCAGCGCTGCGCCCGGTCGACCGCCTCCGGTATGTCGTCCACCGGGAACAGCGCGTGCCGTACGGTCCGTTCGGCGTCCACGACGAGGACGAGACGCTTCAGGCGTAGCCGGCCCGCGCCCCGGAAGACCGGCAGGCGCAGCGCCGCCGCCAGCCGCTGTTCGGTGTCGGAGAGCAGCGGATACGGCACCGCCTCGGCGCGCGCGAACGCCGCCTGTTCGTGGGGGAGTTGGGTGCTGACGCCGTGCACGGCCGCGTCGGCGGCGCGGAATCGCGGCCAGGCGTCGCGGAACAGCCGGTTCTCCAGGGTGCAGCCGGGCGCGCCGGGGATCGGCTCGTCGCCCCACTCCACCCCGGTGCCGGGATAGGTGAAGAGGACGGTCGAAGCGGCCTCCGGTGCGACAGCATCGTGCATCTTGCCGTCGGCGCCCGGCAGTTGGAGGTCCGCCGGCAGCCGGGTGCCGACGAGGCCGTGCACCCGCGTGTGCTCGGCGCCGTCCGCCGCCGCCGTGGCGGTGGTGCTCCCGTCGCCGAGCACCCAGCGGTCGCCCCACTCCTGCATGGCCACGAGCAGGGGCAGCAGTGCGAGGCCGGACTCCGTGAGCAGGTACTCGTAGCGGACCGGGCGCCGTTGGTAGAGCGTGCGGCGCAGCACCCCGCGGGCGACGAGCCTGCCGAGCCGCTCCGTGAGGACCTTGCGGGAGAGGCCGAGTTCGGTGGCGAGCGCGTCGAACCGCACATGCCCGCGCGCGATCTCACGCAGCACCAGCACATTCCACCAGTCACCCGTCACGACCGCGGCCTGCGCGATGCCGCAGGTCTCGTCAGCGTTGTGCATCCTCATCCACCCATAGTACGTTCCCTTTCAGAACTCACTTTGTTTCGGGTGGGAACTTACCAACCGTCGTATCTGCCGAACGTGAGGAGCAGCACCATGACCGCCATCACCCGCATCGCGGCGCGCGAGATCATCGACAGCCGGGGCAACCCGACCGTCGAGGTCGACGTCGAACTCAGCGACGGTTCGACCGGCCGGGCCGCCGTGCCGTCCGGCGCCTCGACCGGCGCCCGGGAAGCCGTCGAACTGCGCGACGACGACCCGACCCGCTTCCACGGGAAGGGCGTCCGGCGTGCCGTCGACGCCGTCAGCGAGGTCATCGCCGACGCGGTCGTCAGCCTCGAAGCCGAGGACCAGGCAGCGGTGGACGCCACGCTGATCGACCTGGACGGCACCCCCGACAAGGTGAGACTGGGCGCCAACGCGATCCTGGGCGTCTCCCTCGCCACCGCCAAGGCCGCAGCGCAGGCCCATCGGCTGCCGCTCTACCGCTACGTCGGCGGGGTCGACGCGCGCCTGCTGCCCGTGCCGATGATGAACATCGTCAACGGCGGCGCGCACGCGGACAATCCGCTCGACTTCCAGGAGTTCATGATCGCGCCCATCGGCGCCGCCACCTTCGCCGAGGCGGTCCGGATGGGCTCGGAGGTCTTCCACACCCTGCGCCGCGACCTCATCGCCGCGGGCCACAGCACGGGCGTCGGCGACGAGGGCGGCTTCGCCCCGGATCTGCGGACCGCCGACGAGGCGCTGGACTTCGTCGTACGGGCCGTCGAGCGCACCGGCTACAAGCCCGGCACCGACATCACCGTCGTGATGGACCCCGCCACGTCCGAGTTCTTCCGCGACGGGGTCTACGACTACGCGGGCGAGGGCGTGCGCCGCAGCACCGAGGAGCACGCCGACTACCTGGTCTCGCTCGTCGACCGCTACCCCGTCGCCTCCATCGAGGACCCGATGGCCGAGAACGACCACGACGGCTGGCGGCTGCTCTCGGCGCGACTCGGGGACCGCTGCCAGCTCACCGGCGACGACGTCTTCTGCACCAACGAGACCCTGCTGCGCGAGGGGATCAGGGACGGCGTCGCCAACTCGATCCTGGTGAAGGTCAATCAGATCGGCACCCTCACCGAGACCCTGGCCACCGTCGCCACCGCCCACCGCGCCGGCTACACCGTCGTCATGTCGCACCGCTCGGGCGAGACGGAGGACACCACGATCGCCGACCTCGCCGTGGCCACCGGCTGCGGCCAGATCAAGACCGGCTCGCTCTCCCGCTCCGACCGCACCGCCAAGTACAACCAGCTCATCCGCATCGAGGAGGAACTGGGCGACCAGGCGCGCTACGCGGGCCGCGCGGCCCTCGGCCTGCGCGCCGACGCATCTGCCTGACAGGGGAGCCGGCGGGCGGCCCGGACCGGTTCACGGGGTCGGGAGCCGCAGTGAGCTGATCGTCATCGGCGTGCCGGTGACCGCGATCAGACGGAGACGGGGATGCCCGCCGCCCGGCAGCTCCCTGAAGCCGCCGGGGGGCGTCAGGACGTACGACCCGGCGGCGCCCGGAGCGAGCCGCGCGGGCCCCGACCGTACGGTCCACCAGGCCGAGGCGCCCTGGCCGTACCGGCTGGCGAAGTGCGGCTCCAGCACGCTGCCCGAGCTGTTCACCGCCCGCACCACCACCCGGGTGACGACCGGCCGCGACAGCCCGGGACGTACCGCGAACCGGGGTTCGGCGCTCATCCGCAGCGGCGCGGGACTTAGCGCCGCGACGCCCACACACACCGCGGAGGGGACGAGCAGCGCCACCGTCACAACCACCCGCGCCCGGAAGCCCCTCTTCCCCCTGATACCGCTGATCCGCGGCAGCGCGGGCTGCCACGCCGTCGCGAACGCGGCAGCGGGGACCGTCGCGGCGGCGGCCAGCCACAGCGGGGTCATCAGCAGGAAGTAGCCGTCCTGGGAACGGGTCGCCGCGTAGAACGCCAGCCACGGCAGCACGGTCAGCGCGGGCCCCAGCCTGCGCACGAACAGCACGGCGGCGGCGAGCAGCCCGAGGAGCAGCAGGAACGCCGCGTACGAGTAGAAGTCCAGCCGCGAACTGCCGCCGGTGAGGTAGTACGAGATGCCCATGACGCCCTGGCCGTGCAGGATCGCCCCCTGCGTGAGCGGCAGCAGCGTGCCGTCGAACCAGGCGGGGAGGTCGAGCACCATGAAGTACGCGTTGATCAGCAGCCAGGTCAGCGCGGCGAGACCGCAGTAGCGGGCCAGCAGCCCGAGCGCCGCCCGGCCGCCCAGCTCACCGCGGCGCACCGCGTGCAGGCCGACCAGCAGGAACGGCAGCAGGAACCAGGCCAGTTGCTGGCTCGCGCACGCGGCGCCGAGACAGCACGCGCGCAGCACCCCGTACCGCCCGAGCCGGCCGCCCGCGCCCGTCGTCTGCCAGCGGACCACCACCGGGACGAGCAGCGCCAGGGCGAGGATCGCCGGATAGCCGGAACGGGCATAACCGGGCAGCAGGCCGAAGCCCAGGCAGACAGCGGTGGCCGCCGACCGCCACGGCGCGGGGAGCAGCCGCCACAGCGTGACCGTACCGGCGAGCAGGGCGGCCGTCGTCACCCCGGTGGCGGCCGAGGTGAAGGGTACGAGGGTGCGCACGGGCGCGGTGAGCAGCGCGGCCAGCGGGGGATAGGCGTACGTGAGATCGGCGCCGCCGGACATGGTCTTCGTGAGGCCGACGCGCGGACCGCCGAACAGCCACGGCCAGGGGCGGTCGTAGATCGTATGGCCGCGCAGGATCTCCAGCGCCGCCTGCGCGGTCAGCACCCCCTCGTCCGTACCCTCGCTGCGCAGCACGTAGCCGCAGATCGCCAGGGTCACGGCGAGTACCAGCACACCCGCGTCCACCCGGGTCAGGGCGCGGCGGCCCCGCACGGCCAGCGCGAGCACGCCGCAGACCAGGATGCCCAGGTAGCAGACGGAGATGACGACGGCCACCGGCGGATGCGTCACCATCGCCCGGGTCCAGCCACCGCGCGTACCGATGAACAGGCTGATGACCGCCAGCAGGGTGATGCCCCGGTGCCACTGCGGCGGAGCCGTGTCCGCCGGGCGCCGCGACGGTGCGCCCCTGACCACCACGGGCACGGTCAGACCTGCCTCCGGGCTGCCGGTGCGCGCGGGCAGGGTGTCGTCCATGGCGGTTTTCCTTCGTGGCTCGGCGATCCCCGACCGGGGTCATGAACCATCAAAAGGGAGAAAAACCGGCATCGCATCCGCGACCTGACGGCGCATCACACCGAGCTTGGGCCGTTCGGCCGCCTGTCCGGTGGCGTGTCGGCCACCGAAAGATGTCGGTCCACCGGCCTCAGCGCGGGCCCGTCCCGTACTGGAGCTGCCGGCCGTGCGCCGCCGCCACCGATTCGAGCACAGGCCGCCAGTCCTCCAGTACCCCCGCGTCAAGACCCACCGTCTTGCCCTCGTCGTCGGCCTGGCGCAGCCGTACCGCGTCCTCGGCCAGCGGGTCGAGCGCGAAGCGGGACGCCTCGTCATGGCTCATCGGGCCGCCCTGCGCCGCGAGAGTGCGGGCGCTCTGCGCCGACAGCGGCCGGCCCGGCTCCACGGCGGCCAGATAGCGCTTGGCCGGCACATGCAGTTGTACGAGCCTGGCCACCCGCTCGCCGAGCAGTGGGCGCACGGCGTCGGCCGCCCGGTCCGCGTGCCCGGCGTCGTCACCGGGCAGCAGCAGATGTCCCAGGTCATGGACGAGCCCGGCCACCTGGAGCTCCTTGTCGGCGGGGCGACCGCGGCGCAGCAGCGCCGCCGTCTGCAGCGCGTGATCGTGCAGATCCACCGGATCCCCGCTGCGGTCCGGTGTGTCCCAGGCGCCCTGACACGCGTGCAGGAGATCCATCAGCTCGTCGACCGATTTCGCAGCCATGGGCAGCCTCTCTCGTCCAGGGAATCTCTGCCGTCGCCCTTCCGAGCAGATCACGAAGGGGTGAACGCGTCGCCGAACGGCGGACTGAACGCGTGGCGAACAAATGCCGTCGGACGAGCCGTCCGATCTGTTATCCGTTTTCCCTGTGCCAACAGGCTTCGGTACGGCACGCTGATGGGTATGAACGCTGCCAGACATGCCGGCGAACGGCTGATGACCTGGCCGGGTCTCAGCGTCGGCCGGGCTTACTGCGGCACGGACCTGTGCGTACGCACGGGCACCCA
This sequence comes from Streptomyces sp. NPDC087906, assembly GCF_055584925.1. NCBI lineage: Bacteria > Bacillati > Actinomycetota > Actinomycetes > Kitasatosporales > Streptomycetaceae > Streptomyces > Streptomyces sp. NPDC087906. The sequence continues at coordinate 522,489 of NZ_JBVJLC010000005.1, read as the reverse complement.
GGAGATCGTGCACTTCCACGGCGAGAACGAGGCCGATGTGCATCTCACCAATCCTATGATCGCCAAGCTGCGTCCGGCGCTGAAGAACTCCAGCGCGCTGCGGATGAGGACCGGCTCGGGCTGGGTCACCGTACGGCTCGACACGGGCGCCGACATCGATCTGCTCACGACGCTCGTCAGCGCCGCGCTCCAGGCCGTCGCCGCGCTGCCCGCCGAAGCGGAGGGCAGCAGGGTGACCGACCCCTGCACCCGGCACGGCGTCGCCTACTCGCGCTGATCACTGCCGCTGATCACCGCCGCTGATCTCCGCCACCGACCTCCGCCGGGCCCGTTGCCCGCGTCCGTTCGCTGCGGATGCGGGATGGCCCGGCAGCGTGGATCGTGGTGGGAGGTATTCCGAGTGAGGAGCTAGCCATGTCGATGCTCGACAAGCTGAAGGGCCTCGTCAAGGGGCATGAGGACACGGCCCGCAAGGGCGTGGATAAGGCCGGCGACGCGGTCGACAAGAAGACCGGCAACAAGTACACCGGCCAGGTCGACTCCGCCCAGCAGAAGATCGACGACCAGCTCGGCTCCGGAGACTCCGGCGGCCGCCCGCCCCAGAACTGACGGTCGCGGGCCGCGAGCCCGCCGCCCCAAGACCCAAGACAGCCGATGGCCCCGCACCCACAGAGCCGTGTGTGCGGGGCCATCGGCTGTCTCGGGCGCCGTCACGCCTTCGCCGTCACGCCTTCGCCGTCACGCCTTCGACGGTTCGAGCCCAACCCGTACCAGCGCCGCGGCGAACGTCGCCGGATCGGTGTCCGTGTCGTCGGCCAGCCGTGCCAGCGCCTCCGGGTCGTCCGGCAGACCGGCGCGCCGCGCGCCTTCCTGGGCCTTCGCGTCCAGATACGGGGCGACCTCGGGCCACACTCCCTGCACCTCGCGCAGAAAGATGTCGGCGCCGACCGGGCCGAGCCCCGGCGTCCGCAGCAGCCCCGAGCGCAGCTCGTCGACGTCCCCGTCGGCGGCCGTACGCAGCCGCCGCAGATCGCCGCCGTACTCGTCGAGCAGCAGCTCGGCGCCCTCGCCGAGCTGGGTCGACGTACGTTCGTCGTAGCGGCGGTAGCCGCCCCGGCCCAGCGCGTCCACCCGCTGCTGCCAGCTCGCCTTCGCCATCTGCCGCGGCCCGCGCAGCCCCGCGTCGGCCAGCGCGCGTGCGGTGGCGAGCGCGATGTCGCTGCGGATGCGGGCGCTCAGCAGATTCGCGAGCACCAGCAGCCGGTACAGCGGCTGGGGGGTGTCCTTGAGGCGGATGTCCGCCTCCTCGGCGTAGGTGCGGCCGTGGGTCTTCAGCAGATCCCGCACGGCTTCCCGGTCCTCGGCCCGTGCCATGGCATGCCTCCCTTGCCGGAGCCGTCACCGCCGTACCGCGACGTACCGAGCCCGTCCCCTGCCGCGCCGGGGCGGCATCGCGCCGACTACTCCTTGCGTCCTTCATTGTTGCTCGGCCAGGTGCCCGTCGCACGCTCGATGGCCTTGGCACCCGAGCGGTCGACGGCCGTCCGCACGACGGCGAAGATCATGCCCTCCACAGCGGCGGCGAGCAGCACCTCGCCCCAGCCGCGGTCGCGGTCGAGTGCGTCGGGCGCGTCGTCCTCGTGGCGCAGCGCCTTCCAGGCCGAGCGGAACAGCGGTCGCGCCAGCGCGCCGCCGACCCAGCCGAGCACGAAACCGGCCGGCCGGTAGGCAAGGGTGAGTTTCTGTTTTTTGGTCACGCCGCTCGGGTGCCCGGTTCGGGCGCACGCACACAACGGCGCGGCGGACCCGTACGGCCCAACAACGCTCTCCCCGGTGACACCGCGCACCCCACGGTGGAAGGGAACATGCCCGACCACCCCGCACCCCCGGAGTCCCGAGATGACCTGTGTGAACCGACGCGACGTCGGACTGCTCGCCCTGCGGATCGGAGCGGGCGCCGTGCTCGTGGCGCACGGCACCCAGAAACTGTTCGGCTGGTTCGGCGGCCCCGGGATCGAGGGCACCGCGCAGGGCATGGAGTCCATGGGCTTCACACCGGGCAAGGAGAGCGCGATCGCAGCGGGGCTCGGCGAGGCGGGCGGCGGCGCGCTGCTGGCACTGGGCCTGGCCACCCCGGCGGCCGGCGCCGCCGCCGCGGGCGGCATGGCGGCAGCCGTGTCCGTGCACGCCCCGAACGGCTTCTTCAACCAGGACGGCGGTCTCGAACACCCCGGCTTCCTCGGCTGGACCGCGGCCTGTATCGGGCTCATGGGCGCCGGCCGCTATTCGCTCGACCACGCCACGGGGCACCGGTTCGACCAGCCTTGGATGGTCCCCGTCGCCTTCGTCGTCGGAGCCGGCGCCGCGACGGCGGTCATCCGCAAGCGCCTCGCGGCGCAGGCGGCCGAGCGGGCCGAGGCGGAGCCAGGCGAGGACGCGGCGGGCGGCGACATCGGCCCCGTGTAGGACACGACCCAGGAGACGGCGCAGGGCTCGAACAGACCCGCCCCTCCGGGTCGGCCGCCGGACGTACCCTGGCGGGCATCCGCTCGATCCAAGGAGCCTGACCCGCCATGACAGACCACGTCGACATCCGCGACAACCGGCAGCAGGGCCGCCTGGAGGCGTACGAGGACGGCGAGGCCGCCGGTGTCGTCGCCTATTTCACCCTGGACGGCACCCCGCCCGCCCTGGTCGCCGTACACACCGTGGTGGACGAGGGGCACGAGGGCAAGGGCGTCGCCGGGGCCCTGGTCAGGGAGTTCTACGCGATGGCGGCGCGCGAGGGCGTACCCGTCGTGCCGCTGTGCCCGTACGCCGCCAAATGGGCGGAGCGCCACCCCGACGAGGCACCGCCGGCCGACCCCGGCCTCGTGGCCGAGGCCAAGGCGCAGTTGAAGGCCAACGCCCAGCTCTGGTGAGGCCGGTGCGCCGGGGCCGGCAGGCCGGCGCTCTCCTGTTACGCGCCGCGGATCATGACTGCTTCCGGCGCGCGCGGGCACGTGCACCGGGAGACATTGGGAACGCACGTCTCCGCACTTCTTGGAGGTCAGGCATGACCAGCCCGTACCCGGATCCCGTACCGCCGTCGCCCACGCCGACCCCGGGTCCGCCCGGACCCGAGCCGGGGCCGCTGCCGGGTCCCGGCCCCACGCCGGTACCGGCGCCGCCGCCGAGCCCGGTACCGAGCCCGCCGGGTCCCGACCCCGTACCGGAGCCGGAACCCGCGCCTGGACCGCTCGGCTGACGACACGACCGCGGGCGGACCGGGCTGAGCAAGCCCGGTCCGCCCGCAGTCGTGTGTGCAGCCCGGTCCGTTCAATCGGCCCGGTGAGCCCGGTCAGTCCGTCGAGACCTCGGAACGGTCGCCGCCCCACAGCGTGTGGAACGAGCCCTTCCGGTCGGTGCGCGTGTACGTGTGCGCGCCGAAGAAGTCGCGCTGACCCTGGGTCAGCGCTGCGGGCAGCCGCTCGGCGCGCAGCGCGTCGTAGTACGACAGCGCGGCGGCGAAGCCCGGCGTCGGCACGCCCTGCTGCACGGCGGCCGTGATCACCGCGCGCCAGTCGTCCTGCGCCGCGCCGATCTCCTCGGCGAACTGCTTGTCGGACAGCAGGCTCGGCAGGTCGCGCTGCGTGTCGAACGCCTCGCGGATCCGGTCCAGGAACGCCGCCCGGATGATGCACCCCGCCCGCCAGATGGCGGCGACCGAACCGAGGTCGATGTCCCAGCCGTACTCGTCGCTGCCCGCCCGGATCTGGTGGAAGCCCTGCGTGTACGACACGATCTTGGACGCGTAGAGCGCCTGCTCGACCTGGTCGGCGAAGCGCGCCGCCGCCTCCTCGCCCAGCGGCGTGGCCGTCGGGCCCGGCAGCGAGCGTGACGCCTCACGCAGTGCCGCGTGGCCCGAGAGGGAGCGGGCGAAGACGGCCTCGGCGATGCCGGAGACCGGCACCCCGAGGTCGAGTGCGATCTGCACGGTCCAGCGGCCCGTGCCCTTCTGCTCGGCCTGGTCGGTGACGATGTCGACGAACGGCTTGCCCGTCTCCGCGTCCGTGTGCGCCAGCACCTCGGCCGTGATCTCGATCAGGTACGAGTCGAGCCGGCCGGTGTTCCAGGTCCGGAACGTCTCGGCGATCTTCGCGGGGGAGTAGCCGGCGACCGCGCGCAGCAGGTGGTACGCCTCGGCGATGAGCTGCATGTCGGCGTACTCGATGCCGTTGTGCACCATCTTCACGAAGTGCCCGGCGCCGTCCGGGCCGATGTGCGCGACCGTACGGGCGCCGTCGGGCGCCTTGGCGGCGATCTTCTCCAGCAGCGGTCCGAGCGACTTGTACGACTCGGCGGAACCGCCGGGCATGATGCTCGGGCCGTGCAGCGCGCCCTCCTCGCCGCCGGAGATGCCGACGCCGACGAAGTGGATGCCCTGCTCGCGCAGTTCCTTCTCGCGGCGCCTGGTGTCGGCGAAGTGGGCGTTGCCGCCGTCGATGATGACGTCGCCCTCCTCCAGCAGCGGGGCGAACTCCTGGATCACGGCGTCCGTCGGCTCGCCGGCCTTCACCATGATCACGAGGCGGCGGGGGCGTTCGAGCGCGGCGACGAAGTCCGCAGCCGACTCGGCGGGGACGAAGGTGCCCTCGTCGCCGAACTCCTCGACCAGCGCGCGGGTCTTCGCCGCCGTACGGTTGTGCAGGGCGACGGTGAGGCCGTTGCGGGCGAAGTTCCTGGCGAGGTTGCGGCCCATCACCGCGAGCCCGGTGACGCCGATCTGGGCAGTACCACTCATGCCTGTGCTCCTGGTGTCTGTCGGTCGTGCCATGGCTGTACTTCAATCGTCAAGCCGCCCGGGAGGTTCCGCATTCCGGGCCTGTCGCATCGTGCCGGTTTCCCCGGCCAGGCGCGAGCGGCGCACGGCAACCGGGCCTGCCGCGGGGATCGTTCACGAACTATTGACACCCTCTCAGCATCGGCGCAAGACTGACCCGATCTCGGAGAGCGCTCTCCCGGACGCGTCCGAACTTCCAGGACCCGTTCCGCGCCGTCTTCTCCCCGCTGTCGGCGCGGCGCGGCGCCCACGGCGGGTCACGGCCATCCGTGGCCCGCCGTGGACTCGTCCGCGCCGTCGGGGGGCGGCGCGCGGCGAAGATCAGCCGCTCGGCCGGCTCGCGCCGACGCCCGCCCGGCGGACCACGTTGAGCAGGTACTCCTTGCGGTGCAGCGGGTCGTGGTCGGTCCTGGCCCGGTCGGGCACGGCGCCGGCGACCGGCCGGTAGCTGCCGAACGCCGATTCCAGTACGCCCTCGCCGCTGGTCAGCCCCGGCAGCCGCTGCTCCAGCTCATGCACATGCGCGGCCGGGATCTCGCCGTCCAGCAGATACGAGGCGCCGTGCGGTACGGGGGAGCCCGGTACCGCCCGCAGCCGCGCCAGGAGCGGCAGGACCACTCCGAAGGTGTCGGCCGGCACGTCGAGGTGGAAGTGGTGCATCGGCTCGTGCACCGTCGTGCCCGCCTGCTTCAGCGCGTCCATCAGCACGAGCGGGGTCAGATTGCGGAAGTCGCCCGACGTGCTCGACATGCTCTTGTCGAAGACCGCGTGGGCGTGGCTCTGCCGCGCCGAGTACCCGGAGTGGGTCATGGTCACGGTGCAGTCCGGGACCTCCCAGCCGTGCAGGCCCTGGCGCAGTGTCTCCCGTACGGTCTCCTCCACCGCCTTGATGAACGAGTAGGGCATGGAGCCGAGTTCGACCTCCAGCCGGAACTCGACACCGCTGTCCGGCGGCGCCGGGTCGATACGCAGCCCGACCGTGGCGAGGAACGGGTTGGGGTCCTTCCCGTTGAACTCGACCGCCGCGCCGCTGCCGTCGGGGCGTTCGATACAGATGGTCGTCGTCTCCCGGAAGACCACCTCCACCCCGAAGTCGTTCGCCAGGGTGGCCTCGATGACTTCCTTCTGGACCTCGCCGTAGAGGGAGACGGCGGTCTCCTGGCGGAGGTCGTCCTGGCGGAGGTTGATCAGCGGGTCCTGTTCGGCGAGTTGGGTGAGGGCGACATGCAGGGTTCCCTTGTCGGCCGGCCGGCGGGCGCTGACGACGGTTTCCAGGGTGGGCGGGGCGAAGTGGGCGGTGCGGGGGCCGGTGGGCGGGTCACCGAGGGGGTCGTCGATACGGACGGTGGGCAGGCCCCAGAGGCGCCCGATGTGTCCGGCGGTGAGGGTGTCGGTGCGCCGGTCGGTGCCCCGGTCGAAGACGGTCAGGGCGGTGACCTTGCCCTCGGCGCCGCCGCCGGGCGCGATCCGGTCGCGGGTGCGCAGGGTGCCGGAGAACAGCCGCACGTACGCGATCTTCTCCCCGGCCGGACCGCGCTCCACCTTGAACACCGTCCCGGACAACGGCCCGTCCGGGTCCGCCCGGGTGGTGGGGAGCAGTTCGGTGATGCCGGACATCAACGCGGGCAGGCCCGCGCCGGTGATGGCGGAGCCGAAGAACACCGGGTGCACCTCACCGCGCCCGCTCTGCGCGGCCAGCTCACCGCGCAGCCGCCCGTACGGCAGCGCCCGCTCGTCGGCCACATACGCCGCCAGCAGCGCGTCGTCCCGCTCGGCCAGCACCTCCGCCAACCGCGCCACGAACCCCGCGTCACCGGAGCCGTACGGCCGTACGCCGGCGGTGCGGGCGCCCGCACCGTGCACCGAGCCCGTCGCCAGGACGGCGGGCGTCAGCTTCTCGCTGATCTGGCGCAGCACCCGGGCCGGGTCGGCGCCTGCCCGGTCGATCTTGTTGACGAAGACCAGCGTCGGGATCCGCAGCCGCTTCAATGCCCGCATCAGCACCCGGGTCTGCGCCTGCACGCCCTCGACCGCCGAGACGACCAGTACCGCGCCGTCCAGGACGCTCAGCACCCGCTCGACCTCGGCGATGAAGTCCGGATGCCCGGGGGTGTCGATCAGGTTGACCGTGACCCCGTCCACGACGAACGAGACCACCGCCGACTTGATCGTGATGCCCCGCTGCCGCTCCAGCGCCAGCGAATCGGTCTGCGTACTGCCCCCGTCGACGCTTCCGACCTCGTCGATAACCCCGGCCGCGTGCAGCAGCCGCTCGGTCAGGCTCGTCTTACCGGCGTCGACATGCGCCAGAATGCCCAAATTCAACGTACTCAACGAACGTCATGTCCTCTAGATAGGCGAAAAGAACCTTCTGGATGGGCAGTGACGTTCCGCGCATGATCAGCTCCAGGGTCGACGGCTGTTGCCGGGAGTACAGCAGAGGCCCGATGGGCCCGCAACCGGTTTGCCGGTCGAGCGACAGATTCCGCTTCGGGCTCCGATCGGGCATGCTTCGGGCGTGAAGCGGGCAGTGATCTGCGCTACACCACCCCTCGTCGGCGGTGTGACCTGCACCGGTTCATCCTGCGGAACGGGCATGAACGGGCACAGTCGGTCCGGCGAATAGCCTGGTCGCAGTGGGGTTATTGCTTGTACAAACGACGCATGAGCCCGAACGGGTGCTGAAGGACAGCGGAGCCAGAGCAGGGAAGTGTGTCGTGGACACCGACGAACGCCGACGAGAAATTCTTGAGATCGCCCGACGCGACGGGTCAGTGGAAGTCACCGCACTGGCCGCGAAGCTTCAGGTGGCCAAGGAGACGGTCCGGCGCGATCTCCACGTGCTGGAGGAGCACGGTCTCGTACGGCGTACGCACGGCGGCGCCTACCCGGTGGAGAGCGCCGGCTTCGAGACCACGCTCGCGGTGCGCACCACCCGGCTCGTACCGCAGAAGTCCCGCATCGCGGCCGCCGCGGCCGATCTGCTCGGCGACGCGGAGACGGTCTTCGTGGACGAGGGGTTCACCCCCCAACTCGTGGCCGAAGCGCTCCCGAAAGACCGGCAGTTGACCGTCGTGACGGCCTCCCTCGCCGTGGCGACGACGCTCGCGGACGCCGAAAAGATCGCCGTGTTGCTCCTCGGTGGCCGGGTACGCGGTTCCACCATGGCAACCGTCGATCACTGGGCGACCCGTATGCTCTCCGAATTCGTCATCGACCTCGCCTTCGTCGGTGCCAACGGAATTTCCCGTGAATACGGCCTGACCACACCGGATCCGGCCGTCAGCGAGGTGAAGGCACAGGTGATGCGCAGCGCGCGCCGCCGGGTCTTCGCCGGTATCCACACCAAGTTCGGCGCGGTGAGCTTCTGCCGCTTCGCCGAGGTCGGCGACTTCGAGACCATCGTGACCGACGCTGGACTGCCGTCGGCCGAGGCGCAGCGCTACTCGCTGCTCGGCCCGCAGGTCATCCGCGTCTGAACCGCTGTGCCCCATGAGATGTGACTCCCGTTCCCCGGCCTTGTGCGGCCGGGGGGCCGGCCGAGTACGCCCCTATTCCTGCCCCATCGAATGATCAGGAGAATTCCATGCCCCTCCAGGAACGACGACGTGGACTCTATGTGCGGGTGGGCGCAGGCGCCGCCCTGGCCGCGCTCCTCGCGGGGTGCAGCGGCGCGGGCGGCGGCGGCACGTCCTCCGGCGGCGGCGACACCATCAATGTCCTCATGGTCAACAACCCGCAGATGGTGGAGTTGCAGAAGCTGACGGCGAGCAACTTCACGAAGGAGACCGGGATCAAGGTCAACTTCACCGTGCTGCCGGAGAACGACGCGCGGGACAAGTTCACCCAGGACTTCTCCAACCAGGCCGGCCAGTACGACGTCGCCACCATCAGCAACTTCGAGGTGCCCTTCTACGCGAAGAACGGCTGGCTGACGTCGCTCGACGACTATGTCGCCAAGGACAAGGCGTTCGACCAGGGCGACATACTCAAGCCCCTTCAGGAGTCGCTCACCGCGAAGGACGGCAAGCTCTACGCCGAGCCCTTCTACGGCGAGTCGTCGATGCTCATGTACCGCAAGGACATCTTCGACCAGAAGAAGCTCACGATGCCGCCGAACCCCACCTGGGACCAGGTGGCCGATCTCGCGGAGAAGGCCGACGGCGCCAAGCCCGGCCTGAAGGGCATCTGCCTGCGCGGTCTGCCCGGCTGGGGCGAGGTGATCGCGCCGCTGACGACCGTCGTCAACACCATGGGCGGCACCTGGTTCGACAAGGACTGGAACGCCAAGCTGGACTCCCCGGAGTTCAAGAAGGCCACCCAGTTCTACGTGGACCTGGTCCGCAAGCACGGTGAGGCGGGCGCGCCGCAGGCCGGCTTCGCCGAGTGCCTCAACAACATGACGCAGGGCAAGTCGGCCATGTGGTACGACGCCACGTCCGGCGCCGGTTCGCTCGAAGCGGCCAACTCCCCGGTCAAGGGCAAGATCGGCTACGTGCCCGCGCCGGTCGACAAGACCAAGAGCTCCGGCTGGCTCTACACCTGGGCCTGGGGTGTGCAGAAGGCGTCCAAGAACCCTGACAACGCCTGGAAGTTCATCTCCTGGGCGTCCAGCAAGAAGTACGAGGAGCTGGTCGGCAAGAAGATCGGCTGGCCCAACGTGCCCGCGGGCAAGCGCGCTTCGACGTACGCCAACCAGGACTACCTGAAGGACGCGGGAGCGTTCGCCGACATCACCCAGAAGTCCATCGCCGGCGTCGACCCCAACAACCCGGGCACCCAGCCCCGGCCCACCGTCGGCATCCAGTTCGTCGACATCCCGGAATTCATCGACCTGGGCACCAAGGTCTCGCAGGAGATCAGCTCCGCGATCGCCGGTAAGCAATCGGTCGACCAGGCACTGGACAACTCGCAGTCGCTCGCCGAGAAGGTCGGCAAGGAGCAGCAGTGAGTACCTCTGTCGGAACACCGTCGCTGTCCCCGGCCGGCCAGGCGCACTCCCCTGCGCCCCGCACGGCCGGCCGGGGGCCGGGCACCCGGGCGCGAGCCTGGGCGACCCGCGCCCCGCTGCTGCCCGCGCTGATCTTCCTCATCGCGGTCACCCAACTGCCCTTCGTGGCAACGCTGCTGATCTCCCTCTTCGACTGGAACTCGCTCGCCCCCGACTCGCGCAGCTTCACCGGGTTCTCCAACTACGGCTCGGTGTTCTCCGACGCCGACCTGCGGGACTCGGTGTTCACCACGATCGAGCTGACCGTCACCGTCGTGCTGGCCAGCGTCATCCTCGGGCTGCTCCTCGCGCTGCTGCTCGACCGGAAGTTCATGGGGCGCGGCTTCGTCCGCACCCTGCTCATCACCCCGTTCCTGCTGGTGCCCGTCTCGGCGGCGCTGCTGTGGAAGCACGTCCTCTACAACCCCGAGTACGGTCTGCTCAACGGCGGCTGGGCCTGGTTCACCGGCCTGTTCGGCGTCGACAACCCCGGGCAGCCCGACTGGATCTCGGAGATGCCGCTGACGGCGGTCGAGGTCGCGCTCGTCTGGCAGTGGACCCCGTTCATGATGCTCATCCTGCTCGCCGGGCTGCAGAGCCGGCCGCTCGACATCATGGAGGCGGCGCGGCTCGACGGCGCCAGCAACTGGCAGATGTTCCGGTTCCTGACCCTGCCGCATCTGCGCCGCTACCTCGAACTGGGCATCCTGCTCGGCTCGATCAACATCGTGCAGAACTTCGACGCGGTGTTCACCATCACGGCGGGCGGGCTCGGTACCGCCAACCTCCCGTACACGATCTACCAGACCTTCTACCAGGCTCACGAATACGGACTGGCGTCCGCCGCAGGAGTCGTCGTGGTGATCGGCACCATCATCGTCGCGACCTTCGCCCTGCGCGTGGTCTCGTCCCTCTTCAGTGAGGAGGCGAACCGCGCATGAGCACCCTGACCGCAACGGACGTCCCGCCGGCCGCCACCGAGCGCCGGCGCACCAAGGCCCCCGTCGAACGCAAGGCCAGGCGGCGCTCCGCCTCGCTCGGCCTGCTGGCGTGGGTCGTCGGCGTCGTCTTCTGCCTGCCGGCCATCTGGATGCTGGTGACGTCGTTCCACTCGGAACCCGACGCCGCCACCAACCCGCCGTCGATCGGAGCGCCGCTCACCCTCGACAGCTACCGGATCTTCTTCGGCTCCGGCGGGGGGCCCAGCCCCTGGCCGCCGCTGATCAACTCGCTGATGGCGTCGCTGTTCTCGACGCTGTTCGTGCTCGTACTCGCGCTTCCTGCGGCGTACGCGCTGTCCATCAAGCGGGTGGAGAAGTGGACGGACGTGATGTTCTTCTTCCTCTCCACCAAGATGCTGCCGATGGTCGCCGGGCTGCTGCCCGTGTACCTCTTCGCGAAGAACGCGGGGATGCTCGACAACATCTGGCTGCTCGTCATCCTCTACACCTCGATGAATCTGCCGATCGCGGTCTGGATGATGCAGTCCTTCCTCGCGGACGTGCCGGTCTCCATCATCGAGGCCGCACAGGTCGACGGGGCGCGGCTGGTCACCATCCTGACCCGGGTGGTGGCGCCGGTCGCCGCGCCCGGTATCGCGGCCACCTCGCTGATCTGCTTCATCTTCAGTTGGAACGAGCTGCTGTTCGCCCGGGTGCTGACCAGTGTGAAGGCGGAGACAGCGCCCGTCTTCCTGACCGGATTCGTCACGAGCCAGGGGCTGTTCCTCGCCCAGCTCTGCGCCGCTTCCGTGGTCGTGTCCCTGCCGGTGCTCGCCGCCGGTTTCGCCGCCCAGGACAAACTCGTCCAGGGCCTTTCTCTTGGAGCTGTCAAATGAGGGCTGCGATCGTCGAGTCCGTCGGCAAGGTTTCCGTGACGACGGTTCCCGATCCGACCCCGGGACCCAGGGACGTCGTCGTGAAGGTCGCGGCATGCGGCCTGTGCGGCACCGATCTGCACATCCTGCAGGGCGAGTTCGCGCCGACCCTGCCGATCGTCCCCGGGCACGAGTTCGCCGGGGAGATCGTGGAACTCGGCTCCGACGTCACGGAACTGTCCATCGGCGACCTCGTCGCCGTCGACCCTTCGCTGTACTGCCACGAGTGCCACTACTGCCGGATCGGCCGGGGCAACCTCTGCGAACGCTGGAACGCGATAGGCGTCAGTAAACCCGGCGGGGCCGCGGAGTACGCGCTCGCGCCCGTGGCGAACTGCGTCAAGCTGCCCGACCACATCAACGTGAAGGACGCGGCGCTCATCGAACCGCTGTCCTGCGCGGTGCGCGGCTACGACGTGCTGAGCAGCACGCTCGGCGCGGAGGTGCTGATCTACGGCTCGGGCACGATGGGCCTGATGATGCTGGAGCTGGCCAAGCGCACCGGGGCCGCCTCCGTCGACATCCTCGACATCAACCCGGACCGGCTGGCCACGGCGACCAAGCTCGGGGTCTCCCGGTCGGCCGCGACGGCCGACGAGCTGGAGACGGTGCGCGGCTGGGACTTCGTCATCGACGCGACCGGCAACGCGGGCGCCATCCAGGACGGTCTCGGCAGGGTCGCCAAGGGGGGAACGTTCCTGCAGTTCGGGGTCTCCGACTACGCGACGACCGCGCTCATCGAGCCGTACAAGATCTACAACCACGAGATCACCATCACCGGCTCGATGGCGGTGCTGCACAGCTACGAGCGGGCGGCCGCGCTGTTCGCGTCCGGTGTGCTCGACCCGGCCGTCTTCATCAGCGACCGGCTGCCGCTCGACGAGTACCCGCAGGCGCTGGAGAAGTTCAAGGCGGGACAGGGCCGGAAGATCGTGGTGGAGCCATGACCCAGGACGCGGGGCCCGCGCCGGGCCCCGGGGCCGTCCTGGTGCTCGGGGAGGCGCTGATCGACCTGGTGCCCGCGCCCGGCGAACCGGGCACCTACCGGGCCCAGCCGGGCGGCGCCCCGGCCAACGTCGCCGACGGTCTGGCCCGGCTGGGTACGCCGAGCTGGTTCGCCGGTGCGCTGGGGGCCGACGCGTTCGCCCGTACGCTCGAACAGCGGCTCGTCTCCGCGGGCGTACGGCTCGATCTGTGCGCGCGCTCCCCGCTGCCGACGGCGCTCGCGGTCGCGGACCCCGGCCCCGACGGCACCGGGTACCACTTCCATCTGCGGGACACCGCCACCTTCCGGATCCCCGCGCACGCCGGCGACGTCGGCCTGTTCGGCGCGGTGTACGTGGGCGGACTCGCCGCCGTCGTCGAACCGGCCGCGACAGCGGTGGCGGCCACGGCAGCGGCGGCGGCCGAGCACTCGGTCCTGGTGGTCGACCCCAACGTACGGGAGGACCGCGGCCTCGACCGGGCGAGCAGTCTGGCCATGCTGCGGGAGCTGTGCGAACTGGCCCAGGTCGTGAAGGCGAGCGACGAGGACGTCGCCGCGCTCTGGCCTGCGGCCGACCCCGAGGAGACCTGCCGCGAACTCGCGGCTGAGGGACGGCTGGTGGTCCTCACCCGAGGCGCCGACGGCAGCACCGCGTACACCGGCTCGGGGGAGCCGGTCTCGGTGCCCGCCGTCCCCGTCGAGGTGGTCAACACGATCGGCGCGGGCGACGCGTTCATGGCGGCGCTGCTGAGCCGGCTCGCCGCCGGCGGGGCGGTGCCGACGGGCGAAGCGGCCCGCCCGATGCTGGAGTTCGCCGCCGAGGCCGCCGCTTCGGTCGTCGCGGTGTCGGGCACGGAGATCACCCTGGCCGCCGGCGTCTGACGCACACCCGGGCCGCCCCCGGACACACAGGAGCCACCGCCCTCCCCGAAAGGGCGGTGGCTCCGGTCCTGTCCGGCGCGGACTGCTGCCGAGGCGGCTCTACGCGGCCTGGCTGCCCCGGCCCGACGTCTGCCGGACGATGTCCGCGTAGCGGTAGCCGCTGCTCTTGATCGTGCGGACCTGCGTGTCGTAGTCGACGTGGACAAGGCCGAAGCGCTTGTCGTAGCCGTACGCCCACTCGAAGTTGTCCAGCAGCGACCAGGCGAAGTACCCGGCGAGCGGGGCGCCCTTCTCGACGGCCCGCGCACAGGCCGCCAGGTGCTCCTCCAGGTACCGCACGCGCTCCGGGTCGTCGACCGTGCCGTCGGGCTGGACGACGTCCGGGTAGGCGGAGCCGTTCTCGGTGACGAAGATGCGCTGCGCGCCGTACTCCTCGGTCACCCGCAGCAGGAGCTGCTCAAGGCCGTCGGCGTGCACCTCCCACGGCATGGCCGTCAGCCGGGCGCCGGGTACCTCGACCTGCTTGGCGAACGGGGCGATGCCCGTCGGGTCGTCGCGGACGATCTGGCGGAAGTAGTAGTTCACTCCCAGCCAGTCCAGCGGCGCTGCGATGGTCTCCAGGTCGCCGTCGCGCACCGGCAGGTCGACGCCGTACAGGTCGACCATGTCCTGCGGGTAGCCGCGGCCGTGGATCGGGTCCAGCCACCAGCGGTTGGTGTGTCCGTCGGCGCGGACGGCCGCCGCGCGGTCCGCCTCGCTGTCGGTGGCCGGCTCGATCGGGCTGAGGTTGTTGACGATGCCGATCCGCGCGTCGGAGGAGACGGCGCGTATCGCCTGCACCGCGAGGCCGTGGCCGAGGTGCAGATGGTACGAGGTGTGCACGGCGGCCGTCAGGTCCCGTACGCCGGGCGCCATCGTGCCTTCGAGGTGGCCGATCCACGACGAGCACAGCGGCTCGTTGAGGGTCGCCCAGTCCTTGACCCGGTCGCCGAGGCGCTCGGCGACGATGCCCGCGTACCGCGCGAAGTGCTCGGCGGTCTCGCGGGCCGGCCAGCCGCCCCTGTCCTGGGACGCCTGCGGCAGGTCCCAGTGGTAGAGCGTCGCGAACGGGCTGATGCCCGCTTCCAGCAGACCGTCGACCAGCCGGTCGTAGAAGTCGAGACCGGCCTTGTTCACCGCGCCGTTGCCGTCCGGCACGATCCGCGGCCAGGCGAGCGAGAAGCGGTACGCGTCGACACCGAGCTGCTTCATCAGCCCGATGTCCTCGGGCACGCGGTGGTAGTGGTCGCAGGCCACATCGCCGGTGTCCCCGCCGTCGATGGTGCCCGGCGTGTGGGAGAACGTGTCCCAGATGGAGGGGGCGCGGCCGTCCTCGGCCACCGCTCCCTCGATCTGGTACGCGGCGGTGGCGACGCCCCACGTGAAGTCGGCCGGAAGGGCGCTGAGCTGGTTCACTGACTTCCTTTCTGAATCGGTCACTTCACTGCACCCGCGGTCAGTCCGGCGACGAGATAGCGCTGGAGGAGCAGGAACCCGATGACGACGGGCACGCTCACGACGAGCGAGGCGGCCATGATCTGGTTCCAGTACACATCGTTCTGCGTGGAGTACCCCTGCAGTCCGATGGCGAGCGTTCTGGTGTTGTCGTTGGTCATGACGGAGGCGAAGAGGACTTCGCCCCAGGCCGTCATGAACGCGTACACGGCGACGGCCACGATGCCGGGGATGGCGGCGGGCACGACGACGCGGAAGAGCGCGCCGAGCGGGCCGTTGCCGTCCACCAGCGCCGCCTCGTCCAGGTCCTTCGGGATGGAGTCGAAGTACCCGATCAGCATCCAGATGGAGAACGGCAGCGAGAAGGTCAGATACGTGAGGATCAGACCGCCGCGCGAGCCGTTCAGCGTGATGCCGGTGCTGTTGCCGATGTTGACGAAGATCAGGTACAGCGGCAGCAGGAAGAGGATGCCGGGGAACATCTGGGTCGACAGCACCGTGACGGTGAAGACCCGCTTGCCCGCGAACCGGTAGCGGCTCACGGCGTACGCGGCGAACACCGCGATGATCACGGAGGCCACCGTCGCCGTACCCGCCACGATCAGCGAGTTGGCGAAGTACTTGGCGAGCGGGACGGTCTTCCAGATGTCGAAGTACGGCCGGATGGTGAGCCCGCTCGGGATCCACTGGAACTTGCCGTTGACGTCCTGGAGCGGCTTGAGCGAGCTGCTGACCATCACGAAGACGGGCAGCAGCACGAAGCCGGCCAGCAGGGTCAGCACGATACGGCGCGTCCAGAGGAAGGACTGCGGCGAAGCCATCGGAGACTTGCTGTGACTAGACATCGGCGCTCTTCCTCCCTCGTGACGTGAGCAGCAGATAGATCGCGGTGACGACCAGCAGGAACAGCAGGAGCAGCACCGACATCGCGGATCCCGAACCGAAGTTCCAGGTCACGAACGACGACTGGTAGATGTGGATCGAGATCAGATCCGCCGCTTCCGGCGCCGATTTGCCGAACAGCACGAACGGCGTGTTGAAGTCGTTGAACGTCCACAGGAACAGCACCAGCACCAGCACCTGGTTGACCGGACGCAGCGACGGCAGGGTGATCTTGCGGATCTGCTGCCACATGCCGGCGCCGTCGATGGACGCCGCCTCGTACAGGTCGCGCGGGATGTTCTGCAGCCCCGCCATGATGATCAGGAAGGCGAAGGGCCAGCCCTTCCAGACCGACACGACGACCAGCGCGATGAAGCTGTTGTTGCCGATCAGCCAGAACGACGGCTTGTCGGTGAGCCCGAGCTGGTCGTGCAGCACATGGTTCACCAGGCCGTTGTCGTGCTGGAACATGAAGGCCCAGGTGATGATCGCGGCGTACGCGGGCAGCGCGTACGGGATCAGGAAGATCGCCCGCAGCAGTCCGCGGCCCCGGAAGGTCTCCTGGAGCATGATCGCCGCGACCGTGCCGAACAGCCAGCACAGTCCCACGGACAGGATCGTGAAGGCGCAGGTCACCCAGAACGAGTGGAGCAGCGCCTGGCCGATCGGCGCGTCGAAGTCGACGGCGACCTTGTAGTTGTCGAAACCGGACCAGGGAGCCTGGCCCCAGTTGCGGATGAAGAAGAGGGTCAGCTTGCGGAAGCTGACCACGATCCCGACGGCCATCGGGATCAGATGGATGAGCAGTTCGAGCAGGATCGCCGGCAGCAGGAGCAGATAGGGCAGACCGCCGCGGCGGATCCGGTCGGGGATGCGCGGCAGTCGTCTGCGCGCACCCCCACTGCCCGAAGTCTCCTTGCTGCCCGCCTGCGCACTGGGGGGTGTCACGGTGGCGGTCATGGAGAGAGCCTCACTGCGTCATCTGCTGCTGGGCCTTGGTCAGGGCTGCCTTGACGGACTCGGTGGTCACCGGCTTTCCGCCCGCGGCGTCCGCCCACAGGCCCTTGATGGCCGTGCCGACGGTGGTCTCGAACTGCGACTCGGCAGCGACCTGGGGGAGCGGCGCGGCGCTCTTGGCGAGCGTGTCACGCAGGACCTGGAGGTCGGGCGCCGAGAACGCCGGGTCGGCCTGGGCGGCCTTGACGGGCGGGATCGAGCCGTAGCTCTTGTTGAGGTACACCTGCTCGGCGTCGCTCGTCATGAACTTCACGAACTTCTTGGCGCCGTCGACGTTCTTGGTGTTGTTGAACACCGCGATGTTGATACCGGCGACCATGGAGTTGACGTTCGTGCCCGTGCCGGGAACGCCGGACTGGACCGGCACCGGGGCCGCGCCCCAGTCGTCGGGCTTCATGCCCTGGGAGGCGAAGCTCGTGGCCGCGGCCTGCCACAGCACCATCGCGGTCTTGCCCTTGGCGAAGTCCGTGAGCGACTGGTTCTGCGCGTACTCCGCGTTGCCCGGAGCGATGATCTTGTCCTTGGCCATGAAGTCGACGTACTGCTTCACGGCGGCCACCGCGCCGTCGGAGGTGAACGTCGGCTGGCCGGACTTGTCGAAGAAGTCGGCACCGTGCTGCTGCCCGAGGGCGAACGCCTGGTGGATGTTGTTGGAGAGGTTGCCACCCTCAGCGCCGAGGCCCCACTTGTTGGCGTCCTTGGCGTGGATCTTCTTTCCGTCGGCGATCAGTTCGTCCCACGTCGTCGGGGGCTTGCTGATCCCCGCGTCGGCGAACATCTGCTTGTTGTAGTACAGCGCGTACGCCAGCGAGTACAGCGGTACGGCCGACGGGTCCTTGCCCTCGGCGCCGGACGAGCCGACCGCCGACGTGACGAAGCGGTCCTTGCCGCCGATCGCGTCGAAGTTCTTCGCGTTCCACGGCAGCAGGGCGCCGCTCGCCTGGAGAGAGGCCGACCAGGTGTTGCCGATGTTGAGCACGTCGGGGCCGTCACCCGACGTGGTGGCCGCGAGGATGCGGTTGAGCAGGTCGGACCACGGGACGACTTCGAGCTTGACCTTGATACCCGTCTGCTTCTGGAACTTCGCCAGCTCCGGGGTCAGGATCTTCTTGTCGGCGTCGATGTTGGGGCCCTGGTTGGACGCCCAGTAGGTGAGCGTCTTCGGTGCGGAGTTGTCGCCGCTGTCCGACGAGCCTCCGCCGCAGCCCGTGGCTGCTGCCGCGAGGGCGGTGACGACGGTGACGGCTGCTGCGGCTCTGATCTTGCGCATGTGAGGTGGCCCCTTTCCGGGGGTGGCATCGTTCGAGAGTCGAACGGTCTCCATGACTTAATTTATGCCGTGATTTAAGAGGTGAGAGAAGGTCGCGTCAAGGGCTGCGACGGGGGTATGTTGCGTCCAGGGAAGGAGCAACATGGCGGAACGCAACAGAAGAACAGTGCGTGACCTGCGACGCGGCAACCGCGCCCGGGTTGTGCAACGGTTGTATTTCGATGGCCCGCTGAGCCGCCAGGAGCTCGGATCCGCGACCGGCTTGAGTTCAGGATCCATCAGCAACGTCGTCGCCGAACTCGCCGCCGAGGGTCTCCTGGAGGAGGCCGGAGTGGTCGATTCCGACGGCGGCCGCCCCCGTACCCTGCTGCGTGTCGCCCCCGCCGGCGGACTGCTCATCGGCATCGACATCGGCGAAACCCGGGTGCGGGTCGAGCTGTTCGACCTGTCGCTCACCGAACTCGCCAGGACCGACCGGCTGCTGGCCCAGCACGGCTACGACGTCGACCGCATCGTCGCGCATGTGCGCACCGGCGTCGCCGATGTCATCAGGGACGCGGGCGCCGATCCGCACCAGCTCCTCGGTATCGGCATCGGGGTGCCCGGCATCATCGAGCGCGGCGGCCCCGAAGGCGCGGTCGTGCACGGCCAGACCATCGGCTGGAGCGCCGTACCGTTCGAGCGGCTGCTCCGCGAGGCCGTCGAAGTCCCGCCCGAGGTACCGCTGTTCATCGACAACGGCGCCAAGACGCTGGGCCAGGCCGAGATGTGGTTCGGCGGCGGCAGGGGCGCCGGCACCGCCGCCATCGCGCTGATCGGCTCCGGCGTCGGCGCGAGCGTCATACACGGCGGCGCGCTGGTCGAGGAGAGCAGACGCGGCACGGCCCTCGAATGGGGCCACACCACCGTGCACATGAGGGGCCGCCGCTGCCGCTGCGGCTCCATCGGCTGTCTGGAGGCGTACGCGGGCGCCGAGGCGATGCGCGAGCGCTGGCACGAGCTGGGAGGTCCGCTCCCGGACGACACCGACGACGAGAGCGCCCTGGCGGCCCTGCTGGACGCCGCGTTCCCCGACACCGAGGGCGCGGTGCCCGATCCGCTCGCCGTCTCCCTCCTCGACGACACCGCCGAGTGCCTGGGCGCGGCACTCGCCGATCTGATCAACCTCTTCCTGCCCGACCGGATCCTGCTCGGCGGCTGGGCGGGGCTGCTGGTCGGCCCGCACATCCTGCCCGCCATCCGCCGGCACGCCGCGCAGTACGCGCTCAGCCACGCCGCCGGGCGCACCACCATCGACATCGGCGAACTCGGCCCCGACGCGGTGACGGTGGGGGCCGCGACGCTGCCGCTGGCCGCCTTCCTGGCGCGCGGCGGCAGCCGTCCCCGTACGCCGGACGAGAGCGTCCCGCAGAGCGGCGCCGTGGGCGTACCGAGGCGCTGGCGGCGCGCTCCCGCGACCGCGGGGGAGGCGTCGGGCGAACCGATCCCCGGCTGACCTCCGCGACCTGACTCAGGCCGACTGCCGTATCACCAGGGTGGGTTCGAATATCACCGAGGTGACAGGACGGTCGGGGCGGGCGAGCCGGTCGAGCAGCAGCCGTCCCATCTCAGCCGCCATGTCCTCCACGGGCTGGCGCACCGTCGTCAGCGGCGGCCGGCAGGCGGCAGCGGCGCTGCTGTCGTCGAAGCCGATCACCGCGACATCCTCCGGCACCCGCTTGCCGTGCTCGCGCAGCACATGGCAGGCGCCCACGGCCATCAGGTCGTTGGCGGCGAACACGCCGTCCAGATCGGGGTGTTCGGCCAGCAGCCGCTCCATGGCCGCCTCGCCGCTCTCCTGGGTGAACCGGCCCTCGGCGATGGGGATGTACGGATGGCCCTGGCGCGTCATCGTGGTGCGGAACCCGGCGAGCCTGTCCTGCCCCGCCGGCACGTCGAGCGGGCCCGTGATGGTGGCGATCCTGCGGCAGCCGCGCTTGACGAGATGCTCGGCCGCGATCCGCGAACCGTCCTGGTGCGCGAGGTCGACGTAACTGATCCGCACCGGCCTGGCCGGACGCGCGTACAGCACGGCGGGCAGCCCCGCCTCGGTGATCATGGCGGGCAGCGGGTCCTCGGCGTGCGTCGACACGACGAGCGCGCCGTCGGCGCTGCCCTGGCGCATGTACGAGACGATCTCCTCCCGGGCGCGCGCCGTCTCCGCGAACATCAGCACGGGGAACATCCCGCGCGGCCTCAGGTAGTTGACGACACCGGTCACCACCCGGCCGAAGAACGGGTCGGAGAAGACCTCGGCGGTGAACGAGTCGCTGCCGCCGTCCGGCGCCCCCAGGTCGGCGTCGCTCCCCTCGCTGTCCCGGTAGATGCTGCTGCCACCCGTGGGGTCGTCAGGATCGGGATCGGCCCCCGCCCCCGAGACGACCAGCGCGATCGTGTCGGCCCGCCGCGTCACCAGGGAACGGGCCGCCCGGTTGGGCGTGTAGCCGGTGCTGGCCACGGCTTTGCGGACCGCGTCCGCTATCGTCGGGTCGACATTCCGGACACCGTTGATGACACGCGAGACCGTGGCGCGGGAGACACCAGCCGTCCGCGCCACATCCTCCAGGGTGGGTGCGCCGGTCGAGCGCACGTCTTCCGTCATGACCGCATTTATAGCATTAGAGGAGAGCGCTCTCCGTGGTCGCCCCTGGTGACAGCGGGGAGGGGCGCCGAAGCGGACACCACGCCGGTGAGCGGCAGGTCCCCGGCCGAGCGGCCACCGAGCAGAAGGAACTCGCCCGGCTCGCTCTCCCAGCGCTGCCGCTCCACCGACCAGTGCGCCAGCGCCCTGGCCGGCACGTGGACGACGGCGACGGCCTCCTCGCCGGGCCCCGCGGTCACCGCCGTGTACCCGACGAGCCGCCGCATCGGCCGCTCGACCGCCGAGTCGGGCCTGGCCAGATAGAGCTGTACGACCTCGCGTCCGCGCCGCCGCCCGGTGTTGCGCAGCGTCACCCGCACCTCGAACCCGTTCCCCTCGGCCACGGCGACAGGCGTCTCCATCGACTCGTACGCCCAGGTCGTGTACCCGAGGCCGTGCCCGAACCAGTGGGCGGGCGGGGTGCCGGCGCGCAGCCAGGCCGCGTACCCGATGTGCGGCCCCTCCCGGTAGCTGAGCCGGCCCTGCTCGGGCTCCGTGCGGAGCACCGGTACGTCGTGCTGGGCGGCCGGCCAGGTGGTGGGCAGCCGGCCGCCCGGCTCGGCCCGGCCGAACAGCACGTCGGCGAGACCGTGCCCCGCCTCCTGGCCGGGGAACCAGGCCAGCAGCAGCGCCGGCGCCCGGCTTCCGGTGTCCGGAAGCAGCACGGGCCCGCCGGAGTTGACGATCACCACCGTGCGTTCGTTGGCCTCGGCCACGGCCCTGATCAGCTCGTCCTGGCCGTCCGGCAGGGCGAGCGTCTCGCGGTCGCGCCCCTCGGACTCGCTCTCCTCCGTCGTACCGACGACGACCACGGCGACATCGGCGGCCCTGGCCGCCGCCACGGCGGCGGCGAGTGCGTGCGCCGCGTCCCCCGCGGGCCGGGCCGCCGCCAGGATCGTGGCCACCCCCGAGCCGGGATCGAGCCGGCGCCTGGCGACCACCTCCACCTCGTCGCCCGCGGTCAGTTCGGCGCTCGCGCTGCGGTAGGGCGGCGCCACATGGACCCGGGTCGGATCGTCGGAGTCCAGCGGAAAGGTCCCGGTGAGCAGGGTCTCGCCGGCGACCGACAGTGAGATCAGCCCCCAGCCGCCGACGGCGAAGGTCCACCTGCCGCTCTCGTCCGGGCGGAGCAGCGCCCGGATCTCGACCGTGTGCGCGCCGGGCGGCACCAGGCCGGGCTCCACGATCCGGCCCGACAGCCGGTGCTCGGCGTGGAGTTCGCCGCCTGCCTCGTCCAGCAGCCGTACCAGGACACCCGGTTCGCCGTCGCGCGGGTCCCGTACGAACGCCCGCTCCAGCGGCCGGGGCAGCCGGCCGGCCGGCAGTCCCGGCGTATGGCTCACCTCGGCCGTGCCGCGCAGCGCGTGGACGATGCCCTCCAGCGGCGAGACGACCGAGTCGGGGAACACCTCGGCGCTGCCGCCGCCCTGGATGCGGACCGACGCGGCATGCGGTCCGACCACGGCGACCGAGCGCAGCCGCGCCGGGTCGAGCGGCAGCAACTCGCCCTCGTTGCGCAGCAGTACGGACCCGGCGGCCACCGCGCGGCGCAGCAGCGCGCGCTGGTCGGACGGCGCGCTCACCGGGTGCCAGACCAGCGGGGGCTCGTTCCGGCCAGGGGTGAGCGCGCCCACCCGGTCGGCCAGCCGCAGCAGTCTGCGCACCTTGTCGTCGACGGCCTCCGGCGGGACAAGTCCCTTGCCCGCCGCTTCGAGCAGCCCAGCGGACCACGGGCTGTCAGGGCCGCCCATCGCCAAGTCCTGTGCGGAGCGCGCCGTGTCGAGCAGGGAGCGCACGGCGCCCCAGTCGGAGACCACGGGCCCCGCGAAGCCCCACTCGCTCTTCAGCGGCCGCCGCAGCAGCGGCCCCGCCGCCATCGTCACCCCGTTGACCTGGTTGTATGAGGACATCATGGCCCAGGTGCCGGCTTCGACCGCCGCCTCGAAAGGCGCCAAATACACTTCGCGCAGGGTCCGTTCGTCGACCTGTACGTCGACCGTGAGCCGATCCGTCTCCGAGTCGTTGGCCACGAAGTGCTTCGGGGTGGCCGCGACGCCGCCCGACTGGATGCCCCTGATGAGCGCGGCGCCGGTGCGCCCGGTCAGCAGCGGGTCCTCGGAGAAGCACTCGAAGTGCCGCCCGCCCAGCGGCGAGCGGTGCAGATTGAGCGTCGGCGCCAGCAGTACGTCGATGCTTTTGCGCCGCGCTTCGGCGGCGAGCAGCGCACCGAGCGCGGTGGCCAGTTCGTCGTCCCAGGCCGCGCCGACCGCCGTCGGCGAAGGCAGGACGAGCGAGGTGTCCCGCTCGTCCCAGGCGTCGCCGCGCACCCCCGCGGGGCCGTCGGAGAAGGCGAGAGGGCGCAGTCCGACGGCCGGCTCGGCATGGGTCCGCCAGTTGCTCGCGCCGGTCAGCAGGCGCACCTTCTGCGCGAGGTCCAGTTTCTCCAGCAGATGGTCGATCTCTTCGTCAGTCATACCCAACCCCTTCTCCCACCCCTCGGAGAGCGCTCTCCGGCTCGCATGGCCCAGACTCCCCGGACCGGGCGGGCGCTGTCAATGGCAGCAGGGGCGGGGCGGGCGCGCGGATGCCGGACACGGCACGCCGAGTGGCGAGAAAGAGCCAGACGGAGAGTGAGCCCTTGTCACGGTCCGTACGCCGCGCCTAAGTTGGCCGATTGCGACATGTCCTACCTGTCAGTCGGGGGAGTGAACTCATGGCCGTAACCGGTCGGCACCGCAGATATCAGCCGAGCCGCATCAACCGCGCGTCGCTGACCGTCACGGCGGGCGGCGCCGGAATGGCGCTTCCCCTCATCGGCGCTGTCGCCGCGCACGCGGCCCCGGTCGACGTCTGGGAGAAGGTCGCCGCATGCGAGTCGACCAACAACTGGCACATCAACACCGGTAACGGCTACTACGGCGGCCTCCAGTTCACCCAGTCCACCTGGGAGGCGTACGGCGGCCGTGCCTACGCGGCGCGCGCCGATCTCGCCACGAAGGACCAGCAGATCGCCGTCGCCGAGAAGGTGCTCAAGGGGCAGGGCCCCGGAGCGTGGCCCGCCTGCTCGGTCCGCGCGGGGCTGACCCGCGGGGGAGACGCGCCGGACATCTCGACCGGCGGCAAGCAGGCGCAGGGCGGCGAGAAGGGCGAGATCGGGAACAAGAACGCGGCCAAGCCCCGGTCGGTCCCGAAGAGCGAGACCAGGCCGAAGGCGGAGGCCGAGCCGAAGAGTGAGGCCAAGCCCAAGGCCGAGCCGAAGAAGACCGCCTCACCCACGCATGTGCCGACCCACCGCGAGGGCTACACCGTGGCCCGCGGCGACTCGCTCTCGGAGATCGCCGTCGATGAGCAGGTGCTCGGCGGCTGGCAGCGGCTCTACGAGGAGAATCGCGGCGTCGTCGGCAGCGACCCGGACCTGATCTTCCCCGGGCAGCGGCTGGTGCTGCGCGTCCCGGCGGAGGGCAGGACCGCCGCCCCGAAGAGCGCGCCCCCGAAGACCGCCGCCCCGAAGGCCAAGGCGAAGGACAGGGCCGAGCCGGTCCCGGCGGCGAAGCCCAAGGCGGCCGAGCAACCCAAGAGCGTTCAGAAGTCGAAGGCGGCGGAGAAGCCGGCGCAGAAGGCCAAGCCCGCGGCGCACACGGAGAAGCCGAAGGCGAAGTCGAGCGGCTTCACCGCCCCGGTGCACGCATCGGTCGGCACGCAGTACCGCACATCGGGCGGCTCCTGGTCCAGCGGCTATCACACGGGCGTGGACTTCCTGGTCCCCACCGGCACGTCGGTGAAGGCCGTCGGCGCCGGCGAGGTCGTCTCGGCGGGCTGGGCCGAGTCGTACGGCTACCAGGTCGTGATCCGGCATCCCGACGGGAAGTACAGCCAGTACGCGCATCTGTCGGCGCTCAACGTGCGCGACGGGCAGCGGGTGAGCGAGGGCCAGCGGATCGCCAGATCAGGAGCCACTGGCAACGTGACGGGACCGCATCTCCACTTCGAGATGCGTACGGGGCCGGGCTACGGAAGCGACATCGACCCCCTGTCGTTCCTGCGCTCCCACGGCGTCAAGCTCTGAACCGCCCCGCTCAGGGTCGGCACGGTCCGGACGCACCCCGGTGGGTACGGCGGCCCCGTCCGGAGGCGGGCCCACCGCACGGGGCGGCCGGTCCTCTGACGACGACCGGGACGCCGAACCCCGCGAGGCACCGATCCGGTCCGTGGTGAGCAGGATCAGCCCGCCCGCGGCGACGACCCCGGAGCCCAGCGCCAGCACCGTGCCCGTCACGCCGTACCGGAACCCCTCGCCGAACAGGGTGATCCCGACGGCCGCCGCCACCACGGGGTTGATCACGGTCACCACGGCCAGCGGCGCGGCGAGCCCGGCCCCCCGGTAGGAGGCCTGGGAGAGCAGCAGCCCGGCAGCGGCGAGCACGGCGATGGCCGCCAGGCTCGGCACCTGCACACCTGCCGCCGCCGACCGCCAGTCCTCGGCGACGGTCTTGGTGAAGACGGAAGCGATCCCGAACGCCACCCCCGCGGCGGCGGCCAGCAGCACGCTCCGCACGGCCGGGCGGTGCACGACCTGCGCCGCCACGAAGACCGCGGCCACGGCGCCGAAGGTCACCAGCGCCAGCATCAGCCGCTGCCCGCCGTCCAGGGAGTGCGAGTCGCTGCCCTCCGTCAGGGCGAGCAGCCCCGCGAGACCGACCGTCGCCATCAGCGCGCCGCGCCAGGCGGTGTGTCCGGCCTTGCGGCCCACGAACAGCGCGGCCATCGGCAGCGCGAACACGATGGTCAGCGCGCCGAGCGGCTGGACCAGGCTGAGCGGCCCGTAGGCGAGCGCCACCACATGCAGCAGCGCGCCGACCCCGTTCAGGCCCACGGCGGCCCACCACACGCCGTGGTGCAGGGGTGCGTAGGGGCGGGCCGGGGTGTCGGCGGCGACGCGCTCCTGGAGGATCGCCCCGGCCGCATAGGCGACCGCGGAGACCAGCGAGAGAAGCACGCTCAGCGCAAAGGCACTCATGTCTTCCACGATCTCTTGTCGATACGGATTCTGCGTCGTCCTGAAGAGGTCAATCGGGCGTACTGCCGTCGTAGTACAGGATGGGACCGGGCGTCCCCCCAGAGATGGTCGAGAGAGGGTCGTCCGGGGCGCGAGGCGGGGGTGGAGTGGAGTGGGCGGGACCGGTCCGGTGGACCTGGCGCTGGTCGCCACGGTGGGCGGCTTCTTCGCGCTGCGCACCGAGCCACCCCGCGAAGGCGCACACATTCCACCGGCCCGGGTGTACGGAGGCGACACCGCGCCGCTCACTCTGCGGATCGACCGGGTGGCGGAGCGGCTGCGCGCACCCGAGCGCCGGGTCGCCGCCTCGGTGGCCCAGCTCGGCCTCGCCGCCCGGCTCTGGTCGGTCGCCCTCGGCAGCGCCGTGCTGACCGGCGCCGTGCCCGACCTCGACGCCCGCTCGCTGTACTGGGACCCCCGGCTGACCTCGCCGGACGACCTGTGGCTCGACGCGGGCCCCGCGCTGCCCGCGACCCCGGAAGCCGTACGCGCGACCGTCCAGTCCGGCCATCTCGAACCGCTCGCCGCCGCGGTACGCGCCGACGGTCCTGTCGCCGCACGGCTGCTGTGGGGCAACGCCGGATCGGCGCTCGCCGGGGCCGTAAGGGAACTCGCCGACTGGGCGGCGGCGCACGGCCGCCCCGAGGCCGCCGCGCTGGCCGGCGCGTACGGCGCGGCCCTCTTCGACCACCCCGACCTGCGTACGACCGGGGCCCTCAGCGGGCACGGCGGGTTCCGGCGGCGGAGCTGCTGCCTCTACTACCGCTGCCCCGGCGGAGGCCTCTGCGGCGACTGTGTCTTCAACCAGCCACCCGCACGCTCTTCCGTACAGGACGTTTCCGGGTGACCATGGCAGGGCTGACGATCACTGGACGACGACGGGGGCATGGCGTGAAGGTCGGGCTGCTCACACGGGAGTACCCGCCGGACGTGTACGGCGGAGCCGGCGTCCATGTGGAGTTCCTGGCCCGCGAACTGCGCGCGCTCACCGATCTCCAGGTGCACTGCTGGGGCTCGGGCGACACCGCGCCCGCCGCCGAGGCGCCCGGCGTGACCCGGCACCGCGCGGCCGCTTCCCTCGACGGGGCCAACGACGCGCTGCGCACCTTCTCGGTGGACCTCGCGATGGCCGCGGCCGCCGAAGGGCGGGAACTGGTCCATTCGCACACCTGGTACGCGAATCTCGCCGGCCATGTCGCCAAACTGCTCTACGGCATCCCGCACGTGGTGACCGCGCACTCGCTGGAGCCGCTGCGGCCCTGGAAGGCCGAGCAGCTCGGCGGCGGCTACGCGCTCTCCGGCTGGGCCGAGCGTACGGCGGTCGAAGCGGCGGACGCGGTCGTCGCCGTGTCCAGCGGCATGCGCGCCGACATCCTCGGCTGCTACCCCGCCCTCGATCCCGCCCGGGTGCATGTCATCCACAACGGCATCGACACCGCGCTCTACCGGCCCGACCACGGCACCACGGTCCTCGACAGGTTCGGCATCGACAAGGACCGGCCCTACGTGCTGTTCGTCGGCCGCATCACCCGCCAGAAGGGGGTGCCCCATTTGCTGCGCGCCGCCCGCGCGCTGGACCCCGGCGCCCAACTGGTGCTGTGCGCGGGTGCCCCGGACACGCCCGAGATCGAACGGGAGTTCCGCGAGCTGGTCGGTGAGCTGGGCAGCAAGCGCGACGGGGTGTTCTGGATCCCGGAGATGCTGCCGCGACCCGAGGTGGTCCAGCTCCTCACCCACGCGGCCGTCTTCGCCTGCCCCTCGGTCTACGAGCCGCTGGGCATCGTCAACCTGGAGGCGATGGCCTGCGGCACCGCCGTGGTCGCCTCAGCGGTGGGCGGGATTCCCGAGGTCGTCGACGACGGACGTACGGGCCTGCTCGTGCCGTACGACGAGAAGTCGCCGGAGGCTTTCGAGTCGGCGCTGACCGAAGCCCTCAACCGGGTCCTCGACGATCCGGAGTCGGCGGGCCGGATGGGGGCAGCAGGCAGGGAAAGGGCCGTGCGGGAATTCGGCTGGGACCAGGTGGCACGCCGTACGTACGGCGTGTACCAGGACCTGCTCCAGTCCTCATAGCCTCATAAACGGGATCGCGAACAATGGGAGCGGCGATGCGTGGTGGACCTTCCGTGCTCGGGATCGTACTGGCGGGCGGCGAGGGCAAACGCCTGATGCCGCTCACCGCCGACCGGGCCAAACCTGCGGTGACGTTCGGCGGCACGTACCGGCTGGTGGACTTCGTGCTGTCCAGTCTGGTGAACGCCGACATCATGCGTATCTGCGTGCTCACGCAGTACAAATCGCACTCGCTGGACCGGCACGTCTCCACGACCTGGCGGATGTCGAGCCTGCTGGGCAACTACGTCACGCCCGTACCGGCCCAGCAGCGGCTCGGACCGCACTGGTACCTCGGCAGCGCCGACGCGATCCTGCAGTCCCTGAACCTCGTCCACGACGAGCGGCCGGACTACATCGCGGTGTTCGGCGCCGACCACGTGTACCGGATGGACCCGCGCCAGATGCTCGCCCAGCACATCGAGAACGGCGCCGGGGTCACCGTCGCCGGGATCCGGGTGCCGCGCGCCGAGGCCTCGTCGTTCGGGATCATCACCCCGGCCTCCGACGGCCTCCAGGTCGAGCAGTTCCTGGAGAAGCCCACCGATCCGCCGGGACTGCCCGGCGACCCCGGCCATGTCTTCGCCTCGATGGGCAACTACCTGTTCACCACCAAGGTGCTCATCGACGCGCTGTACCGGGACGCGGAGGACGCGGACTCGGTCCATGACATGGGGGGTTCCATCCTGCCGATGCTCACCGAGCGCGGCCAGGCCCAGGTCTACGACTTCAGCGACAACCACGTACCGGGGGAGACCCCGAGGGAGCACGGCTACTGGCGCGACGTCGGCACGCTCGACACGTACTACGACGCGCACATGGACCTCATCTCGCCGCAGCCGATGTTCAACCTCGACAACAGACGCTGGCCCATCTACACCCACAACGACCTGCTGCCGCCCGCCCGGTTCGTCGCCGGCGGCATCGCCAGCGACTCGATCGTCGGCCCCGGCTGCGTCATCAGGGGCCAGGTGACCCGCTCGGTCCTGTCGCCCGGTGTGGTGATCGAGGAGGGCGCGGTGGTGCAGGGGTCGGTGCTGCACGACAACGTACGGGTGGGCAGGGGCGCCGTGGTGCGCGGCACGATCCTCGACAAGAACGTGGACGTGCCGCCCGGCGCGGCCATCGGCGTCAATCCTGAGCGGGACTCCGCGCTGTACACGGTGTCGAAGAACGGCATCGTCGCGCTCGGCAAGGGCCAAGTGGTGGCGTAGCGCGGGATATGTGGTGGCCTAGGTCGTGTCCGCGAAGTCTCGTCCGGCTCGCGGTGGCCGGCCCCACGGGCGGACGGCGATACTTCGCGGACACTCCCTAGTACCTGTCGTCTGGATCTTGCCAGGCCACGCGGGCCCGGCAAGATCCACACGACAGGCCCGGCCGCTCAGCGCCTGCCCAGCGTGCTCTCCCGCTCCACCAGCCGGAACTCGGCGCGCAGTTCGCGCCCGCCGCCGGGGCCTGTCCCTTCCTCCGTGCCGAGCAGCCCCTCCACCACCGAGCGCACGGCGAGCCGCGCGATGGTCTGCTTGTCCGGGGAGATCGTGGTCAGCGTGACCAGACCGTAGCGGCCCTCGGTGATGTCGTCGAAGCCCACCACGGCCACGTCCTCGGGGATCCGCAGCCCCCGCTCGGAGAGCACCCGCATCGCGCCGATGGCGATCAGGTCGTTGTACGCGAAGACGGCGTCGGGCAGTTCGCCCGAGTCCAGCAGCCGCGCCATCGCGGCGGCGCCGTCCGCGTGGTCCCAGCCGCCGGTCGCCGCCACCAGTGCGTCGGGGGCGGGCAGCCCGGCCGCCGTCAGCTCGGCGCGCCAGCCGTCCACCCGCAGATGGGACGGCTCGTTCACCCGGTCGGTACGGGCGCCGAGGAAGGCGATCCTGGACCGGCCGAGGTCCAGCAGATGGCGCACGGCCGCCCGCGCGGCGGCGACGTTGTCGATCGCGATGTGGTCGTAGGGCAGCCCGTACTCCCGCTCGCCGAGCAGCACCAGCGGCGCGTCGTGGTCGCGGCCGAGCAGGTCCTCGGGCTCCAGCTCGATGGGGCTGAGGATCAGCCCGTCGATGACCCGGGCCCGGAACCCCTGGCTGACCAGGATCTCCTGTTCGCGCCTGCCGCTCGTGTGGTCGAGCAGCACGGTGTAGTCGTGCTCGGCCGCCGCGTCGATGACCGCGCCCGCCAGCTCGGCGAAGTACGGGTTGCCCAGCTCGGGGACGGCCAGCGCGATGATGCCGGTGCGGCCCTTGCGCAGATGGCGGGCCGTCAGGTTCGGCCGGTAGCCCAGCTCGTCGATGGCGTGCTGGACCTTGGTCCGCATTGCCGGGGTGACGTGCCGGTAGTTGTTGACCACGTTCGAGACGGTCTTGATGGAGACGCCCGCGTGTTCCGCGACGTCCTTGAGGCTGACGCTCACCGCTATTCCCCTCCGAGGCCGGCCCCCGCGGCCCGCCCCCTGCCCAATGTGTACAACGTTATCCACGGGGTGTTGCCGGTCGCGCGGCGGACCCGGGCGGGCGACCCGCGCGGGCGGTCGGGGCGCTCGGATAGAATGACGGGATTTTGCCGGCCTTCCCCGCGTCGGTATGCTCCTCACCTGCGGGGATAGTCGCAAAATCCCACAAAGGGGCGCATCGGGGACTCCGGCGCACGAGCGATCGAGGAACGGCAGCGGCGATGACGGTCACACAGGACAGCCCGGCGTACGACGGCGGGAGCCCGGCGTCCGACGGGAGCCCGGCGTCCGACGG
Source organism: Streptomyces sp. NPDC087906 (assembly GCF_055584925.1). Lineage (NCBI taxonomy): Bacteria > Bacillati > Actinomycetota > Actinomycetes > Kitasatosporales > Streptomycetaceae > Streptomyces > Streptomyces sp. NPDC087906. The sequence continues at coordinate 491,682 of NZ_JBVJLC010000005.1, read as the reverse complement.
GAGCCCGGCGTCCGACGGGAGCGCGGCGTTCGACGACGGCCCGGCGTTCGAGGAGAGCCCGGCGTCCGACGGGACCCAGGTGTACGGTCCCGGTATCGACCCCGAACGGCTCGCGGTCTGCCTCGGCGTGCTCGAAGAGCTGGACAAGCTGGAGATCGACCACCCCGACGCCGTCGCCGTCCGGCGCGCCACCGCCGGTGTCTACCGGACGGTGAAGCAGCGCCGCCGCCAGGAGCGCAGGGCCGCCAAGACCGCCCACGACAAGGCGGTCACCGAGTCGACCGCCACCGGCTCGGCCGAGCGCATCGACGACGAGACCCAGGGGCTGCTGCCGTCCTCGCGCGCCGCGGGCGAGATCGCGGGACTCCTCCAGCGGGCCCGCTCCTGCTACATCTGCAAGACCCGCTACGTCGAGGTCGACGCCTTCTACCACCAGCTCTGCCAGCCCTGCGCCGCCGAGAACCGGGCCCGCCGCGACGCCCGTACCGACCTCACGGGAAAGCGCGCGCTGCTCACCGGCGGCCGGGCCAAGATCGGGATGTACATCGCGCTGCGGCTGCTGCGCGACGGCGCGCACACCACCATCACGACGCGCTTCCCCGTCGACGCGATCCGCCGCTTCAAGGCGATGGAGGACAGCGCCGACTGGATCCACCGGCTGAAGATCGTCGGGATCGACCTCAGGGATCCGGCGCAGGTCGTCGCCCTCGCCGACTCCGTCGCCGCCGAAGGCCCGCTGGACATCCTCATCAACAACGCGGCCCAGACCGTGCGCCGCTCGCCCGGCGCCTACAGCGAACTCCTCGCGGCCGAGTCCGCGCCGCTGCCCGCGGGTGAACTCCCCCCGTCCGAGGTCATCGGGGCGTTCGGCAGCGGCGCCCAGGCCGTGCTGCCCGCCGCGGGCGCCGAGGCGCTCGGCGCGGCCGACGTCACAGGGCTCGCCCTCGTCGGCGGCTCCGCCACCCTCGCCAGGATCGAGGCGGGCACCGCCATCGACGCGGGCGGGCTCGTACCCGACCTGCACCACACCAACAGTTGGGTCCAGACCGTCTCCGACGTGGACGCCGTCGAACTGCTCGAAGTGCAGCTCTGCAACTCCACGGCGCCCTTCATCCTGATCAGCCGGCTGCGCGCGGCCATGGCCGCGGCCGCCGCCGGGCGCGCGTACGTGGTCAACGTCTCCGCGATGGAGGGTGTCTTCAGCCGCGGCTACAAGGGCGCGGGCCACCCGCACACCAACATGGCCAAGGCCGCGCTGAACATGCTCACCCGCACCAGCGCGCAGGAGATGTTCGAGACGGACAACATCCTGATGACCGCCGTCGACACCGGCTGGATCACCGACGAGCGCCCGCACCCCGACAAGATGCGCCTCGCCGACGAGGGCTTCCACGCCCCGCTCGACCTGATCGACGGCGCGGCGCGGGTGTACGACCCGATCGTGCGCGGTGAGGGCGGCGAAGACCTCTACGGCCTCTTCCTCAAGGACTACGCACCCGCCAAATGGTGACCGCCGAGTGGCCTGAAATCTCACTCGAATGCGATCCCTATAGAGCGGGCAGCCGCTCATCTGGTTAATCTGGGGCGAAGAGACGGCCAACAGGGGAACCACCATCCCCGCGGACGCTCGCGGGACAGGCCCACTACCAAGGCCGCGGTCCCGTCCGAGTAACGGCGCCACCGCGACGGAACTGTCCTGTCCCAGAGTTGCGCGACGCAGAGGAGTGCGCGGTGACACCAGATCTGACGAAGCACGAACAGCGACCGCCGGAATCCACCGGACGGGCCCGCAGGCCCGAGAAGATCGGCAATCTTGAGGTGTGGGCCAGGTCGGCCCCGATCCGGCTGGCCGGCTACGAGGACGACCTCGCGGAGCCGCACATCCTGCCCGGCATCGACTGAGCCGCCCGGCCGGCGTCCGGCCGGCCGCCGCACCGACGCCCCGTACCGCCGACCACGGCGGTGCGGGGCGTTCCGCCGTCAGGGCACCTGAACTTTCGGCGAACTTCTCAGGACGTCCGCCGCGATCCCGGCCCCCGGAACTAGCATCCGAATCCGTGTACATTCCCCGCATCTCTTCCAGCCGGCCCGCCGGGCCGTCGCGGCGCGGGCGGGGCCTGGTCCTCCTCGTCGCCCTCGCGGTGGTGGCCGTCGTGGCGGGCGCGGTGGCCCGCACGCTCACCGGAGGCGATTCGCGGCCCGCCGCCTCCACCGTGAACCTGGCCGACGGCCTGCCGCACACCGCCGTCGAGGCCTCCTCGGCCGCGGACCGCTGCGGACAGGGCTGGCGCACTCCCGTCACCGGCCTCCAGGTCTTCGACGTGCACAACGGCGCGACCGAAGCGGCCGAGGTCTATCTGACGGACGGTTCGGGCGCGCTGCTCGGTGAGGTCGACGGGCTCGCGCCCGGCACGACCCGGCCCATCGAGGTGTCGCTGGGCCGGGGCAGCTACGCCTTCCGCTGCCTGGTGGAGGACACCGACGCCGTCACCGGGCGCACCGTACGGATCAGCAAGGGCGCCGCCAAGGGCGGCCCCGCCGTGCAGCCCGTCAACCAGCACGACCTCATCCCGCCGACGCTCGCCTACCAGAAGTGGGTCTCCGCGGGCTTCGGCGACGTCGTGCGCAAGATCGACACCCTGCGGGCCGCCGTCGACGACGGCGACCTGCCCGCCGCCCGTACCGCCTGGCTCCCCGCCCATCTGGCCTTCACCCGGCTCGGCGGCGCCTACGGAGCCTTCGGCGAGCTGGGCGGCGCCGTGGACGGCACGGACGCGGGCCTGCCGGGCGGCGTCCACGACAAGGACTTCACCGGCTTCCACCGGGTCGAGTACGGGCTGTGGCACGGTGAGCGGGCGAAGAGCCTGCGCGGCCCGGCAGGACAACTGGCCAAGGACATCAGGGCGCTGCGCGCCGAGTGGGCCGACACCCGGATGGACCCTCTCGACACCGGTCTGCGCGCCCACGAGATCACCGAGGACAGCAGCCAGTCCGACCTCACCGGACGGTCCGACTTCGGCAGCGGCACCTCACTGGCCACGGCGCGCGCCGGGCTCGACGGCACGGTCGAACTGCTCGCGGTGCTGCGCCCGCTGCTGGCGTCCCGCGACCCCCAGCTCCCGCTGCTCGACAGTGCGTTGGCCACGGCGCGGCAGGATCTGGACACCTTGGAGAAGCACGGCGGCCTGCGCCCACCCGGCGCCCTCACCCGCGCCGAACGCGAGCGGATCAACGGCGACTTCGGCGACCTGGCCGAGCAACTGGCCCCGGTGGCCGTCATCTTCGACATTCGGAGGACCTCATGACCGGCGACGGCATCCCCGGCCGGCGGCCCGGCGCAGGCGTGGCGCGGCGGTCCTTCCTGCGCCGCGCGGCGGTGGCGGGCGCGGCGGGCGCGGCCGCGGGGGCGGGCGGCAGGGTAGCCGTCGCCCGCGCGACCGACGGCGGCCAGGGCTCGCCGGGCCCTGACGCCGCCCCCGCGGACCGCGTGGTGCCCTTCCACGGCGTCCACCAGGCAGGCATCCTCACCCCGCTCCAGCGGCACGCCGTCTTCACGTCCTTCGACGTGACCGCCCGCAGCCGCGCGGATCTGGCGGAGCTGCTGCGCACGGTCAGCGAGCGGCTGCACTTCCTGACGGCGGGCGGGGTCCCCGAGCCGCTGGGCATCTCGGCCCCGCTGCCCGACTCGGGCGTCCTCGGCCCTGTCGTACCCGCCGACGGACTGACCGGCACCCTCGCGGTCGGCGCCTCGCTCTTCGACGGCAGGTACGGCCTCGGCGCCCGCAAGCCGCGCAGGCTGCGCGCGATGGACGTCTTCCCCGACGACGACCTCGAAGACGCCTGGTGCCACGGCGACCTGATGCTGCAACTGTGCGCCGACAACCCCGACACGGTGGTGCACGCGCTGCGCGACATCGCCCGGCACACCCGGGGCGGTATGCAGATCCGCTGGCGGACGGCGGGCTTCGTCTCCCCGCCGCGCCCCTCGGGCACCCCGCGCAACCTGATGGGGTTCAAGGACGGTACCGCCAACCCGGACGCCCACGACGCCCGGCTGATGGACCAGCTCGTCTGGGTCGGCGCGGACGCCGGCGAACCGGACTGGGCGGTAGGCGGCAGCTACCAGGTGGTCCGGCTGATCCGGATGCTGGTGGAGTTCTGGGACCGGGTCTCGCTCCACGAGCAGGAGCGGATGATGGGCCGCGCCCGGGACACCGGCGCCCCGCTGGACGGCCGGCACGAGAAGGACGCCCCGCAGTACGCCAAGGACCCGCAGGGCAGCAGCATCCCGCTGGACGCGCACATCCGGCTGGCCAACCCCCGTACCCCCGGCACGGCCGGGACCCGGCTGCTGCGCCGCGGCTACAACTACGACCGGGGGATACGGGACAACGGCGACCTCGACACCGGGCTGGTGTTCTGCTGCTTCCAGCAGGACCTCGACCGGCAGTTCGCCGCCGTGCAGAAGAAGCTCGCGGGGGAGCCCCTGGTGGACTACATCAGGCCCTACGGCGGCGGCTACTTCTACGCGCTGCCCGGTGCGCGCGGCGAGTCCGACTGGCTGGGCCGCACGCTGCTGGCCTGACCGGCGGCTCCGCTCAGGCCCCGGCGAGCCGGCGCAGCGTCCTGCCCAGGTGTCCCACGTACCACCGCTGGAGCAGCGGCACCACGGGCCCGCCGACGCGGGTGTACCAGCGGCCCGCCCGGCTGAAGGCCATGACGGTGAACCACACCGAGCCGTCGTCGCGCAGGTCGACGACGAACGACTCCTCGCCGCGCTCCGGGTGCCCGGTGAGGGTGCCGTAGCCGAAGCCCGTGCGGTCCTTCTCGTAGACGGCCCAGACGACCTGGCAGGGGGCGCGCAGCCGCAGCGGCCCCACCCCGACGGACACCTCGACCGCCGTGCCCTGCTCGGCCCAGGCCCGCTCGGCCCGTACCCGGGCGCCGGAGCCCCGGTGCATCCGCCAGGTCGTCACGGCGGCTCCGGCCGCCTCGAAGACGGCGCGGCCCCTGCCGATCCTGACCGTGCGGTGCAGATGGTGGTAGCCGTCGGGGAGCGGGCCTAGCCGGGTGGCGCCGACCTCGGGGTAGCTGAAGGGGCTCGGGCCGGTGACCGGGGTGTTCATTCGGTGCTCTCCTTGAGTCGTCGCGGGGCCAGGATCGAACAGGGCGCGAGACCGAGCGCCTTGCCGACGCCATGGGACGCCGCCCTCCGGGCCAGGGCGCCCGGCGCGGCCGGCGCCGGCCACAGGCGGCGTAGCGCGGCGGGACCGGATGGCCGGGCGCCGCCGGGCGTGCCGGGCTGTTCGACGAGTCGCAGCCCCGGCGGCACTGTCACCAGCATGCCGACCATCACCACCAGGCTGACCAGCACGGACACCCTCCACCACCCTCGGTCTTGAACATGTTCAATTCCTGGTACGAGCTTATGCCTCACCCTGAACGCGTTCAAGACCGCCCGGCGGCCGATCCGGCCCGGCTTGCGGGCGCGCTGACGATCCGGCAGATATGGGAAGACATATCCGGAGGAAGAAACGGGAGAATCTGGTGCGTTCACCCATCCGTCGTCGGTATGCCGCGCTGGTGGCACTGTCCGTGGGCATCGTGGTCACCGCAGGATGCGGCGGTGACGTCAGCGGCCAGGACGCGTCGGACGCCAAAAAACTCTTCCTGCAGCCGGTCGCTTCGCGCGGACCTGACCCGTTCACCGCCTCCACCGCCGTGCGGCTGCCCAAGGGTGCCGCGCCGAGCGCCAAGCCCTCGACGGGCGCCCGCACCGACCCCGACGCCGCCACCCGCGCCGCCCGCTCGCTCCCCGGTTCCACGCCGGGCCTCTACGGCGGCATCGAAGCCAAGTCCGCCTGCGACGTGGAGCGCCAGGTCCGCTTCCTCACCGAGAACCACGGCAAGGCCCGCGCCTTCGCCCAGGGCGCCGCCATCGGCGACGCGTCCGTCCCCTCGTTCCTGCGCGGCCTCACCCCGGTGACCCTGCGCGCCGACACCCGGGTGACCAGCCACGGCTACCACAGCGGCGCCGCCACCTCCTTCCAGTCCGTGCTCCAGGCGGGCACCGCCGTCCTGGTGGACGACCACGGACTGCCCAGGGTCCGCTGCGCCTGCGGAAACCCGCTGCGGCCCGCCGTCGCCATGCAGGGCGGCGTGACCCACCGGGGCAAGCCCTGGTCCGGCTACCGGCCCGAGCGGGTCGTGGTCATCACCCGCGCCCCGCAGGCCCTCACCAGCCTCGTCGTCGTCAACGCGCTCAACGACACCTGGCTCCAGCGGCCCGTGGGCAGCGACGGCGACCAGGACGGCCCGCCCGTCGTACGGCCGCCGTACGCGCCGAACGCCGACATCACCGACCCGGGCGCCGTGAAACCGCCCGAGCCCGAGCCGTCGGGCGACGCCCCGGTCACCCCCTCGCCCGCCGAGCCGCCGACGCCGTCCCCGGTGGAGCCGTCCACGCAGCCCCCGGCCGACCCGTCCGGCGACGTCGTCACGCCCGACATCCCGCCGGGCCCCTCCGACCAGGACACCCCGCCCGGCCCCGACGGCGATCTGCCGCCGATGCCGGACGCGCCCCAGCCGGACGGGGACTCGGCCACCTCCGTGACGTTCCAGGGCTGACCCGACCCCCGCCCCGACCACTCGAAGATTCCGACAAATGATGACAGAGTGTCCCCATGGTTGATCGGGCAGCAGGTCCCCTGTCGCTCCCCGACGACTGGCCCGCCCACCCGGACCTGAGCCTGGCGCTCAACCGCATGGGCACCTTCGACTGGGACCTCGACAGAGAACTGATGCATCTGGACGGGCCGGCCCTCGAAGTCTTCGACCTGCGGCCCGACGAGTTCGACGGCACGCCCGGCGGACTCGCCGTGCGCGTGTCGGCCGAGGAGGCCGGCCGGCTCGCCGGCGTGGTGAAACAGGCGCTGAAGGACGGCAGCGAGGCCTACGGCGCCTACATGCGGATCACCCACAGGGACGGCTCCGTGCACTGGGCGCACACCCAGGGCTGCATCCGGCGCGACGCCGACGACCGCCCGCACCGCGTCATCGGCATCGTCAGGGACGCCGCCCAGGAGCTGGCCGACTCCACGGCGCGGCTCGAACTCGACGCGGTCCGCCGGGTGCAGACCAGCGTCGTCGAGAGCACCACGGCGGCGCTGGCGCACGCGCGGACCGTGCGGGACGTCATCGACGTACTGACCGAGTCGCACGGCCTGGAACACCTCGGCGCCACCAGCCTGGTCATGGGGCTGCTGGAGTCCGGCCGCATCCATCTCGTCGCCGAGGGCCCGGAGGGCTCGTTCGTGCCCGGCACCCGGATCACCCGGATCGACGACCAGTACCCGATGAGCGAGGCGGTGCGCACGCTCAGCCCCCGCTTCATCGAGTCGGCCGAGGAGTTCGCCGCGTACTACCCGGTGCTGTGGCCGCACATCAGCGGTCTGGGCATCACAGCCGCCGCCTATCTCCCGCTGATCGCGCAGGGCCGCCCCATCGGGGCGCTCGGGCTGCTCTACGGCGACAAGAACGGCTTCAACGCCGAGGACCGCAACCTGCTGGTGGCCCTCGGCAGCAGCATCGCGCAGAGCCTCCAGCGCGCCATGCTCTTCGAGCAGGAGCACGACCTCGCCGAGGGGCTCCAGCAGGCCATGCTGCCGCGCCGGATCCCCGCCGTGCCCGGCGCCCAGATCGCGGTCCGCTACCGCTCGGCCCGGCTCGGCAGGGACATCGGCGGTGACTGGTACGACGTGATCCCGCTGCCCGGCGGCCGGATCGGCGCCGTCATCGGGGACGTACAGGGCCACGACACGCACGCAGCCGCCGTCATGGGCCAGCTCCGCATCGTGCTGCGCGCGTACGCCGCCGAGGGCCACCCGCCCGCCACCGTGATGGCGCGCGCCTCGGTCTTCCTGCACGAACTCGACACCGACCGCTTCGCCACCTGCACCTACGCCGAGGCCGACCTGACCACCGGCGTCGTGCAGCTCGTCAGGGCAGGACACGTCGACCCGCTGCTGCGCGACACCGACGGGAGCTGCCGCCGCCTCCCGGTGCCCGGCGGTATGCCGCTGGGCCTCTCGGCCCTCTTCGGCCAGCTCGACTACCCGGTCAAGACCCTCGAACTCGACCCCGGCCAGACCATGCTGCTGTACACCGACGGACTCGTGGAGCAGCCCGGCGCCGACCTCGACGACGGCATGCAACTGCTCGCCGCGCTCGTCCGCGACGGGCCGCACGACCTCCAGGTGCTGGCCGACCAGCTCTGCGACCTGGTGGAGGAGCGCGGCGGCGAGGACGACGTCGCCGTACTGCTGCTGCGCCGCAGGGGCGCCTACACGCCGGAGACCGGCGGCAGGCTCCAGCAGCATGTCGCCCAGAACGACCCCGAGGCGCTCAGGTCCGCCCGCCAGATGATCAGGGCCGCCGTGGGCGCCTGGGCGGCCAGGGAGCGCTCGGACGACATCGAACTGACCGCCGACGAGCTGATCACCAACGCGCTGATGCACACCGACGGCGGCGCCGTCGTGACCGTACGCGTGCTCACCAACTCCGAGCGGCGGCTGCGGATCGAGGTCGAGGACCGGTCGAGCGTGCTGCCGCGCAGGCGCGAGGCCACCGACTCGGGAGTCTCGGGCCGCGGGCTCATGCTCGTGGACGGGCTGGCCGACCAATGGGGTGTGGAGTCCCGCGGCAGCGGCAAATGCGTGTGGTGCGAATTCGCCATTCCGCACCGACCTTCCAGGACATGGGGAACTTCTTGACCGCCGAGTTGAGCACTGAGCAGATCGCCGAACCGAGCGCGGAACCCGCCACCACCGCGGCGCCGGCCGCAGGTCCCGACCCGGCGCGCACCGCCGACCCGGCGGGCGATCCGGTCGCCGAGCGGCTGACCCCGCTCGACCTGGCCTTCTGGCATCTGGAGTCCGCCGGGCACCCCATGCACCTCGGCGCCCTCGCGCTGTTCGAGCCCGGCCCCGGCGCTGCCACCGTGCGCGACCTGCTCACCGCGCGCGCCGCCGCCGTCCCCCGGCTGCGCATGCGGGTACGCGACGTGCTGCTCCCGGTGGGCGCCGCCGCCTGGGCCGTCGACCGGGACTTCGACGTCACCCGGCACGTACGGCCGCTGACCCTGCCGGAAGGCGACTTCGCCACCGAGGCAACCCGGCTCGCCGGCGAGCTGATGGAGCGGCCGCTGGAGCGCGGGGTGCCGCCCTGGGAGATGTACGTGCTGACGCCGCCGGCCGACGGCGCGGCCGAGCGGCCCTTCGCCGTCCTGGTCAAGCTGCACCACGCGCTCGCCGACGGGATGCGGGCCGTCGCCATCGGCGCCGGGATCTTCGACCAGATCGCCGACGTGCGGACGGCGGGAGTACGGCGGGCCCGGCCCGTGCCGCCCCGGTCCTGGCTGCCGGGCCCCGGCCGGGTCGCCGCGCTGGCCAGGGAGCGCTTCACCGACCTGGGCAGGGCCGTCGGGATCGGCGCGTCCGTCGTACGGGCGGGCAGGTTCGACCCGTACGGCGTCTCCGCGCTCACCGCCGGATCCAGCGGCACCCGGCAGCTCGGCACCGCCGTGCTCGACCTCGACGACGTGCTGCGCGTGCGCAGGGCGACGGGCGGCAGCGCCAACGACGTCCTGCTGGCGACCGTGGCGGGGGCGCTGCGCCGCTGGATGCTCGGCCGGGGCGAACCGCTGCCCACGGCCCCGCCGCGCGCCCTGGTGCCGGTCTCCAGGCGCCGCCCCGGCAGCCCCGCCGGCTCGGCGAACAGCCTCTCCGCATACCTGCTGGGGCTGCCCGTCACCGAGGCCGACCCGCTGGCCCGGCTGCGCTCCGTGCGCAGGGAGATGGAGCGCAACAAGGCCGAGGGCCCCTCGCGCGGCGCGGGCGCCGTCGCCGTACTCGCCGGGCAGCTCCCGCCGCTGGCCCACCGGCTCGGCGCGCCCCTGGCCGGCAGCGCCGCCCGGTTCCTCTTCGACATCCTCGTCACGAGCGTGCCGCTGCCGCGCTCCGCGCTCACGCTCGGCGGCTGCCCGCTCAGCGAGATCTACCCCCTGGCGCCGCTCGCGCGCGGCCAGTCGCTGGCCGTCGGGCTGTCCTCGTACGGCGGCCGGGTGCATGTGGGCCTGGTCGCCGACGGCAAAGCCGTCCCCGACCTGGGCGCGCTCGCCGGATCGCTGCACGCCGAACTGGCCGAGCTGCTCCAGGTCACCCGGTAGAGTCGGGCCGGCAGAGCCGATAGATCGGACTGCTCAACCGCAAGAGCCCGGAAACAGCTTCCTCACAGGTGTTGACGCCGTCCAGTCATCCGATGAATATTCGTCCTGATTGACGGCGCGGTGATCGACGACAGAGCGGTCGGCGACGGAACCCTCAGGAGGCGGCAGCGGTATGCGGCACACCACGCTCGGAAGCGGTCCGGTCAAGGTGACCGAACTGTCCTTCGGAGCCGCCGGGATCGGCAATCTCTACACCCCGGTGGCGCCCGAGCACGCTCGGGCCGCGATCGACGCGGCCTGGGACGCGGGCATCCGCTACTTCGACACCGCGCCGCACTACGGCACCGGGCTCTCGGAGCGCCGTACGGGCGAGGCGCTGCGCGCCAGGCCCAGGGACGAGTACACCGTCTCCACCAAGGCGGGCAGGCTGCTGGAGCCCGTCCCCGCAGGGACGCCGGCGCCCGCCTCCGACGACCTCGCCAACGGCTTCGCCGTCCCCGCCACGCACCGCCGCGTCTGGGACTTCAGCGCCGACGGGATACGCCGGAGCATCGACGACAGCCTGGAGCGGCTCGGCCTCGACCGCATCGACATCGTCTACCTGCACGACCCGGACGACCACGAGGAAGCGGCCTTCGACGAGGCGTACCCGGCGCTGGAGAAGCTGCGCGCCGAAGGGCTCGTCGGGGCGATAGGCGCCGGCATGAACCAGACGGCGATGCTCACCCGCTTCCTGCGCGAGACGGACGTCGACGTCGTCCTGTGCGCCGGCCGCTTCACCCTCCTCGACAACAGCGCGCTCACCGCGCTGCTCCCCGAGGCAGCCGCGCGCGGCAAGAGCGTCGTCGCCGGCGGGGTCTTCAACTCGGGGCTGCTCGCCGACCCGCGCCCCGGAGCGACGTACGACTACACCACCGCGCCGCAGGAACTGGTCGAGCGGGCCCAGCGGATCGACACCGTGACCCGCCGCCACGGCGTGCCGCTGCGCGCCGCTGCCCTGCACTACCCGCTGCGCCACCCGGCCGTCGCGAGCGTGCTCGTCGGCGCCCGCTCCGCCGACGAGGCACGGGACGCCGCCGAGCAGTTCGGCCGGCGCATCCCCGACGACCTGTGGGCCGAACTGCGCGCCGAAGGGCTGCTCACCGAGGACGGAGCCGCGTGATGAACCCGCCGGACATCGTGGACGCGCACCACCACATCTGGGACCTGTCCGTACGCGGCCAGGAGTGGCTCGAAGGGCCCGAAATGGCCCCCATCCGGCGGGACTTCTCCCTCGCCGACCTCGAACCCGAGGCGCGCGCGGCGGGGGTGAGCGCGACCGTACTCGTCCAGACCGTCACCGTCGCCGCCGAGACCCCCGAGTTCCTGGCCGCCGCCGGGACCAGCGACCTGGTGGCCGGCGTCGTCGGCTGGACCGATCTGACCGCACCGGACATCACCGACACGCTCGCCGCGCTGCGCGCCCGGCCCGGCGGCGCGAAGCTGACCGGGATCCGCCACCAGATCCAGGGCGAGCCCGACCCCGAGTGGGTGCTGCGCCCCGAGGTCAAGCGCGGCCTCGCGGCCGTCGCGGCGGCGGGGCTCGTCTACGACCTGGTCGTCCTGCCGCACCAGTTGCCCGCAGCCGCCCGGGTCGCCGACCTGCTGCCGGGACTCACGTTCGTACTCGACCACGCGGGCAAGCCGCCGATCGCGGCGGGATCCATCGAGCCCTGGGCGCACCACGTCAGGACCCTGGCCGCCCGGCCCAACACCGTGTGCAAGCTCTCCGGTCTCGTCACCGAGGCCGACTGGGGCACCTGGACGGCGAACGGGCTGCGGCCGTACGCGGACACCGTGATCGAGGCCTTCGGCCCCGACCGGCTGATGTTCGGCTCCGACTGGCCGGTGTGCCGGCTCGCCGCCTCGTACACCGAGGTGCTGGAGGCGGCGGGCACCGTGACCGACGCGCTCAGCGACGACGAGCGCGCGGCGGTCTTCGGCGGTACGGCGCGGCGCGTCTACTCGCTCTGAGGTCCACGCCACAGAGAGCCGCTACACGGTCTGGACGGGGCCCTCACCGCCCAGCAGGGCGCGCCGCACCACGTCGGGGAACGGGCCGAGGCCGAGCAGCGCCGTGACACAGCTCGTGGCGAGCGCGTGCCAGACCCCGGCCCTGCGCAGCATCGCGTGGTCGCCGTGCGCGAGCAGCACGGCGCCGGCCTCGGCGCCCACCGCGCGGGCGCGCGCCACCAGCGCGACGCTGCCGCGCGGATCGGTCACCCGGTCGCCCTCGCCGTGCAGCAGCACCACCCGGCGGCCGGTCAGCGCGTCGACCGGTTCGTCGGGCGGGCACCACGGCGCGAGCCCGACCACGCCCGTCACCAGGTCGTGCCCGGCCGCCGACAGCGCCGCACGCGCGCCCATCGAGTGGCCGACCAGCACCACGGGCACGCTGCCCGCGAGCAGCGCCAGCTCGTCCAGCGCCCTGCGCGCGTCGCGCGCCGCGTCGGCGCGGCTGCCGTTCCAGCCCCGGTAGCGGTAGCGCACCCGGCCCACCAGCACGTCCTGCCCCTCGGTCGCCCGCAGCACGGCCCTGGTGAAGGGCCGCAGCCGGGCCCCCGGCAGATTCAGCCGGGGCGGCGGTTCCTCGCCGTCGGCGCGGCCCCCGTGCAGCAGCAGGACGGCGGCCCGCGGGCGTGCGACCGTCCTGTCGATGAGCAGCGCAGGCCGCACGGTGGCGTGGCGATCGCGTACAAGCACCTGTGGTCTTCCTTTCACCGGCTCGCCGGGCAACCGCTCGGGGCGTGCGGCACGCTTGAAGCATGCCGGAAGTACCCGAAGTCGAAGCGCTGCGAGAATTCCTCGACGGCCATCTGGTGGGCAAGCGGATCGTGCGCGTGCTGCCTCTGACGGTCAATGTCCTCAAGACCTATGATCCGCCGCTCACCGCCCTGGAGGGCGAGAGTGTCACCGCCGTCGGGCGGCGGGGTAAATATCTTGACATCGTCGCGGGCGAAGCGGGACTGCATCTCGCGATTCATCTGGCCCGCGCCGGATGGCTGCGCTGGAAGGACTCCTTCCCGCCCGCGCCGCCCCGGCCGGGCAAGGGCCCGCTCGCGCTGCGGACCGTGCTGGCCGAGGGGGACGGCTTCGACCTGACGGAGGCGGGCACGACCAAGCGCCTCGCCGTGCATCTCGTACGCGACCTGGCGGACGTGCCGGCCATCGCGACGCTCGGCCCCGAACCGCTCGACGACTCCTTCGACCGCGACGCCTTCGCCCGGTTGCTCGCGGGGGAGCGGCGGCAGCTCAAGGGGGCGCTGCGCGACCAGCGGCTGATCGCCGGGATCGGCAACGCGTACAGCGACGAGATCCTGCACGCGGCGAAGATGTCGCCCTTCAAGCCCGTGCACAACCTCACCGAGGACGAGATCAGCACCCTCTACGAGGCGATGCGCACCACGCTGACCGAGGCGGTCGAACGGTCGCGCGGGGTGGCGGCGGGGCGGCTCAAGGCGGAGAAGAAGAGCGGTCTGCGGGTGCACGGCCGCGCGGGGCAGGCGTGCCCGGTCTGCGGCGACACCATCAGGGAGGTGTCCTTCAGCGACTCGTCGCTGCAGTACTGCCCCACCTGCCAGACGGGCGGCAAACCGCTCGCCGACCGGCGGCTGTCCCGGCTGCTCAAGTAGGACAAGCCGCCCGGCGGGCCCGCGCGCTCACGGCGGTCCCGCACCGTGGCCGGTGCCGTGTACCGTGCCGCGCTCCGTGAGCGTCACCAGCCGTCTGCCGTCGGAGGCCCGTACCTCGAAGTGGTCGATCTGGTCCGGCTGGAGCGCGGCGGCGCCCCGGGTGACCAGCGGTTTCGGCTGCCCCGCCGGCGCCGCCCAGGTCGTCACCGTCTCCCGCGACCCGTCCCGCCCCACGGCGACCAGCGCGCAGCTCCCCGGCGCCGCGGGACGGCTCAGCTCGAATGCGACATCCGTTCCCCATGCCTTCGCCGCCGCCGTCACCACGGCCGCCGTCCCCGTACCGCCGTCGGCCGCCGCCCAGCGCAGGCTCCCGGCGTGGCCGCCGCCCGGCGCCGCCGCCAGCGCGCCCAGCGGACCGCCCACCGCCAGCACGGCGGCGGCCGCCACCAGCAGCAGCCGGCGCGCCTTGCCCCTGCCGCGCACCGCGTCGGCCCGCTCCAGCAGCCGGTACAGCAGCTCCTGCCCGGCGACGGCGACCGGCGCGACGCCCGCCGGGGTCTGCCGCGCGTACGCGTCGAGCTGCGTCCGCACCTCACCGAACCCGTCAAGGCGCAGGGCGCAGCTCGGACACTCCATCAGGTGATCCTCGAAGCGGAAGGCGTCGGCGGCATCCAGCACACCGAGTGCGTAGGCGCCGACATCGCGATGGAGATCCAGGGTCCGCATGCCGTGTGGTACGGAGCGCGGCGGCAAATCACTCAAGCCGGTGCCCGGCCGCCTACACTCCGGCGTCATGTTGCGCGTACTGGCTGTGGACGACGAAGAACCGGCCCTCGAAGAGCTGCTGTATCTGCTCCGCGCCGATCCCCGGATCACCGCGGCCGAGGGCGCGACGAGCGCGACCGAGGCGCTGCGGCTGATCGGGGCCGCGCTCGAAGCGGGTCCCGGCGAGGACGCGGCCGTCGACGTGGTCTTCCTCGACATCCACATGGCGGGGCTCACCGGTCTCGACGTGGCCCGGCTGCTGGCCGGCTTCGCCGAGCCGCCGCTGATCGTCTTCGTCACCGCCCACGAGGGCTTCGCCGTCCAGGCGTTCGACCTGAAGGCCGTCGACTACGTGCTCAAACCGGTCCGCAGGGAACGGCTCGCCGAAGCCGTGCGGCGCGTCGCCGAACTGGTGGGGGAGCGGACCCCGCTGGCCGCCGCCCACAGCGACCAGATCCCCGTCGAACTCGGCGGCGTCATCCGGTTCGTGTCCGTCGAGGACATCGCGTACGCCGAGGCGCAGGGCGACTACGCCCGGCTGCACACCGACACAGGCAGCCATCTGGTCCGGGTCCCGCTGACCACGCTGGAGGAGCGCTGGCGCAGCCGCGGCTTCGTCCGGATCCACCGCCGCCATCTGGTCGCGCTCGCCAGGATCGACGAACTGCGGCTGGACGCCGGGGCGATGAGCGTACGCGTCGGCGCGGCCGAACTCGCCGTCAGCAGACGGCACGCGCGCGCCCTGCGGGACCTGCTGATGCGCAGGACCGCCCGCTGACCGGCGCGCGCGATCTTCCCCGGGCGTCGGCGCCGCCCGTACACTCCGGGCCCGGACACTACAGTGCGGTGGTGACGACGGGGGAGGGGACGCCATGACGGCGGAGGTGCCCCGGCAGGCCGCGCCCCGGCGCGAGGTCGTCACCGGCGAACCCCGCAGGGTACGGCCGCTGCCCCGCTACCGCGCCCAGGCGGAGATCGACGAGCAGACCGCGCTCGGCGACGCCTACGTACGCTCCCTGATGCGCAGTCAACTGCGCGCCGGCATGACCGCGTTCGCCGTTCTCGCGCTGGTCGCGGGCACGCTGCCGCTCGCCTTCGCGGCGCTGAGCCAGCGGACCGTGGTGTGGGCCGTGCTCGGCTTCGGCGCGTACCCGCTGCTCACCCTGCTCGGCTGGTGGTACGTACGGCGCGCCGAGCGCAACGAACGCGACTTCGCCCGGCTCGTGGAGGGCCGGCCGCCGCCGTGAGCCAGGGCTACACGGTCGCGGCCGTGACCGCCGTCGTGGTCGCCACGGTCCTCGTCGGCGGCTTCGGGCTGCGCATCTCCCGTACCACCTCCGACTTCTACGTCGCCTCCCGCACCGTGCGCCCCGCGCTCAACGCGGCGGCGATCAGCGGCGAATACCTCTCCGCAGCCTCCTTCCTCGGCATCGCGGGACTCGTCCTGCTGCACGGCCCCGACATGCTCTGGTACCCGGTCGGCTACACCGCCGGCTATCTCGTGCTGCTCGTCTTCGTCGCCGCCCCGCTGCGCCGCTCGGGCGCCTACACCCTCCCCGACTTCGCCGAAGGCAGGCTGGAGTCGGCCCAAGTGCGCCGTCTGGTCAGCGTGTTCGTGGTCGGCGCCGGCTGGCTCTACCTCGTACCGCAGCTCCAGGGGGCCGGGCTGACGCTGAAGATCCTCACCGGCGCCCCCGACTGGTGCGGCGGACTGCTCGTCGCGCTGGTCGTGGTGATCGCCGTCGCGGCGGGCGGGATGCGCAGCATCACCTTCGTCCAGGCGTTCCAGTACTGGCTCAAGCTGACCGCGCTGCTGGTGCCCGCCGCCTTCCTGCTGCTCGCCTGGCAGGGCGAAGGACGGCCGCGCGTCGACCTGGCGGCGGCGGGGATCGACGGCCGCGCCGACCACCCGCTGTACGCCACCTACGGGCTGATCGTCGCCACCTTCCTCGGCACGATGGGGCTGCCGCACGTCGTCGTCCGCTTCTACACCAGCCCCAACGGCCGGGCCGCCCGCCGCACCACCGTCGTCGTGCTCGCGCTGATCGGCGCGTTCTACCTGCTGCCGCCCGTCTACGGCGCACTGGGCCGGCTCTACGTGCCCGAACTGCCCCTCGGCACCGACTCCGACGCCGCCGTGCTGCTGATGCCGGGCCGGGCCGTCGGCGGGCTCGGCGGCGAACTGCTCGGCGCGCTCGTCGCGGGCGGCGCCTTCGCCGCCTTCCTCTCCACCGCCTCAGGACTGACCATGGCGGTGGCCGGTGTGCTCACCCAGGACGTGCTGCCCTCGCGCGGCGTCCGCCACTTCCGGCTGGCCACCCCGCTCGCCATGGCCGTACCCCTCGGCGGCTCGCTGATGGTCACCGGCATCCCGGTCGCCGACTCGGTCGGCATGGCGTTCGCCGTCTCCGCCTCGTCCTTCTGCCCGCTGCTCGTGCTCGGCATCTGGTGGCGCGGACTGACCCCGCCCGGCGCCGTCGCCGGGCTGCTGCTCGGCGGCGGACTCGCCTTCGTCGCGACCGTGGTCACGGTCAGCGGGACCGTACCGGACGGCTGGGCGCACGCCCTGCTCGCCTGGCCCGCCGTCTGGTCGGTGCCGGTCGGCTTCCTCGCCATGATCCTGGTCTCGCTGGCCACCCGGCACCGGATCCCGCCGGGCACCAGCGCTGCCATGGCCCGCTTCCACCTGCCGGAGACCCTGCGGACCCGGCCTGAGGGAGGCGCGCGATGAGCGGGGCCGCGCTCGCCGCGCTGATCGTGCTCGGCCCGCTGCTGCTGGCGGGCGGCTTCGTGCTGGGCCGGCGTACCGCCCGCCCCGAGCGCAGCAGCGACGTCGGGAACCCCGTCGAGCACGCGACCTTCGAGACGCTGCACACCGCCTCGCTCGCCGCGCCGCCGCTGCGCGCCGGGCTCACCGAGGAGAGCGCGCGCAAGGCGGCCCGCAGACTGCGCTCGCTGCTGGGCACCGACGCGCTGTGCCTCACCGACCGGGACCGGGTGCTGGTCTGGGACGGCACGGGGGAGCACCACGGCGCCGAGGTGATGGACCGGGTCAAGGGGCTGCTCGACAGCGGGCGCGGTACGGCGTTCACCGACGGGTGCGCCGACCTCGACTGCACGATGCGCTGGGCCGTCGCGGCGCCTTTGACCGTCGACCACCGGGTGCTCGGCACGCTCGTCGCCTACGCGCCCCGCGAGTCGGCCGTGCTCGCCAGGGCGGCGGGCGAGGTGGCGCGCTGGGTCTCCGTCCAACTGGAGCTGGCCGAACTCGACCGCTCGCGCACCCAGCTCATCGAGGCCGAGATCAAGGCGCTGCGGGCCCAGATCTCCCCGCACTTCATCTTCAACTCGCTCGCCGCCATCGCCTCGTTCGTCCGCACCGACCCGGCGCGCGCCAGGGAACTGCTGCTCGAGTTCGCCGACTTCACCCGCTACTCCTTCCGCAGGCACGGCGACTTCACCACGCTCGCCGAGGAGTTGCACTCCATCGACCAGTATCTGGCGCTCGTGCGGGCCAGGTTCGGCGAGCGGCTGTCGGTGCGGCTCCAGATCGCGCCGGAGGTCCTGCCGGTGGCGATGCCGTTCCTGTGCTTGCAGCCGCTCGTCGAGAACGCGGTGAAGCACGGCCTCGAAGGGGCCGTCACCGGCAGCCGGATCACCATCAGCGCACTCGACGCCGGGTCCGAGGCCGAAGTGGTCATCGAGGACGACGGCACCGGCATGGAACCCGACCGGCTGCGGCAGATCCTGCGCGGCGAGGGCGGCGCATCGACCGGGACAGGGCTGCTCAACGTGGACGAGCGGCTGCGCCAGGTCTACGGCGACACGTACGGGCTGGTCATCGAGACGGGCGTGGGCGCCGGCATGAAGATCACCGTACGGATTCCCAAGTACCGCGCGGGCGTCCACGGCTGATCACCCGTCAACGACGGTGGCCCGGGGGCCGTCAGAACAGGTGGATCGCCAGATGGCCCAGCGGCAGCCCCAGTTGCCAGGCCGGGGTCCACACCTGCGGTCCCTCCTGCTCGGCCGCCCTGAACGCCTCCCGGCCGCCGGCCGGCGCCACCCCGTCGAGGTCGGGCGCCAGCAGTTCCGTCTCCTCCAGCCACCGCCAGGCGGCGCCCGCCAGTTCCAGATCGGGGTCGGGACTGCCGGTGCCCGCCTCGAAAGCGGCCGCCGTCAGCCTGTCGAGCCGCTCGCACACCCACTCACGCCAGGACGTGCCGTACGCGGTCAGCGAGCGCCACTCCTCCATCCTGGCCGCCACCCGCGGGCCGTCGGCCGAGCTGTCCGAGAGGAAGATGGTCAGGGCCAGCGCGTCACGTCCCGCCCGGTATTCGAGCGTCGTCGGCGGCATCAGCCGGCCGGTGCGCAGCAGTTCGTCGGCGATGTACTCCGCGTACATCCACGCCATCGGCACCAGCAGGCCACCCCCACCGGCCCCTTCGGTACATTCCGGACGCATCGCTCTTCGCCTTCCTTCCCCTCCGCGCGTATCGCTTCACGGAGCATTGAACCGGCGGCGGCTGCTCCGCGTGGCCAGAAGTGCGGGATCGGGCGGCGGACAGGAGCGGATTGTGACGGATGGGGCCGGTGGTGGCGCACATGTGCGCAAACTCCTCGGCGCCTATGTCCTCGGGGCGCTCGCGCCGGACGAGGACCGGCGCGTCGCGGAGCATCTCGACGGCTGTGACGCCTGCGCCGCCGCCTATCTGGAGGTGGCCGACACGCCGTCACTGCTCGCGCTGTTCGACGAGGACGACCTGCTGTAGCCGGGCAGCGCCCGGCCGAGGGCGCGCAGCGCGTAGTACGAGCGGGACTTGACCGTGCCAGGGGGTATGTCCAGGACGGCCGCCGCCTCGCCGACACTCAGGCCGCGGAAGTAGATCTGCACCAGCACGGCCCGGTGCTCGGGGCTGAGCGCCTGCACCGCCTGCCGTACGTCCAGGACGGCGGCCGCGCTCTCGGTGCGGTCCTGCGGGTCGGGCGTCGCCGCCAGCAGCCCGTCACTGACCTCCGGCGGCCGGACGAGCCGGGACCTGCGGGCGTCGATCGCCAGCCGTCGGCCGACCGTGAACAGCCACGGCCGCATCGAGTCGTACGGCGCGTCGAACGCCTCGGGGTGGAGCCAGGCGCGCACCAGGGTCTCCTGGAGCAGATCCTCGGCGCGCTGCCGGTCCCCGTAGGTCAGACCCAGCAGGAAGTGCAGCAGTGCGGGGCCGTGTTCGCGCTGCAACTGCGTCAGCGCCCGCTCGTCGGTCCTGCTGGCCGCTGTCGCGGTGGCGGTGGTCATCATGCACGCTCCTGTCTCCCGTCTGGCGCGTATATGAACGCATCCGGGCGGCGAGTGACAGACAGCTCACAAGGACGTGCGACGAGCGGTCGCTCACTGCGACGAGTGGTGCGGTGAACGGTCCGGCGGGGGCTCGTAGGCGCGGCGTTCGACCATTCCGGCGACTCGTCCGGCCCGGCTCCTTGAAGTCCTTTTATATGCCTATAGGGATTTATTACGTTTATATCCCTCATGCAGTGGAGTGCCTCATGACGAAGCGCACACAACAGGGAGCGGCGGCGGTCGCCGCGCTCCTCCTCGGGTCCGCCGTGGCGGCCTGCGGGGCCCCCGCCAAGGCCCCTCCTCCCGAATCGCCCCACGCGGGCTCACCACCGCCGTCAGCGGCGGGCGGCGCCGTCCCCCGGCGCGGCTTCACCCTCGTCGCCTCCGGTGACGTCCTGCCGCACGACTCGGTCATCCGGCAGGCGAACGCCGACGCGAACGGCGCCGGTTACGACTTCCGGCCGATGCTCTCGGCGGTACGGCCGATCGTCTCGGGCGCCGACGTGGCGATCTGCCACATGGAGACCGTGTACGGCGCCGACGGCGGCCCGTACACCGGCTACCCGTCCTTCAAGTCCCCGCCCGAGATCGCCCGCGCCCTGCGGGACACCGGCTACGACTCCTGCTCGACCGCCTCGAACCACACGCTCGACGACGGCTCGCAGGGCGTGCGCCGCACCCTCGACGCGCTCGACAAGGCCGGCGTCAAGCACGCGGGCTCCGCCCGCTCGGCGGCCGAGGCCAGGCGCCCGGCCATGATGACGGCGGGCGGCGCGAAGGTCGCCCAACTCGCCTACACCTACGGCACGAACGACATCCCGCTCCCGGACGGCCAGCCGTGGGCGGTCGGGCTGATCGACCAGCGGAAGATCATCGACGACGCGCGCGCCGCCCGCGAGGCCGGGGCCGATGTGGTGGTGGTCAGCATGCACTGGGGCACCGAGTGGGAACCGGCCCCCGACGCACAGCAGTTGAGCCTCGCCAAGGCGCTCACCGCGGCCACCACGGACGGCAGGCCCGACATCGATCTGATCCTCGGCACGCACGCGCACGTCCCGCAGGCGTACGAGAAGGTCAACGGCACCTGGGTGATCTACGGCATGGGCGACCAGATCGCCGGCTCGATGGTCAACTACCAGGACCAGCAGGACCCGCGCGGCGACCAAGGCTCCATCGGCCGGTTCACCTTCGCGCCACCGGCGGCCGAGGGCGCGCGCTGGACCGTGAAGAAGGCCGAGTTCATCCCCGAGTGGATGGACACGAACGCGGGCCGCGTGGTCAACCTGCCCGCCGCGCTCGACCGCTCACCCGGGCGCGGTGACTACCGCGAGGCGCAGTCCGCGATCAGCGAGGCGGTGCTCAGCCGCGGCGCCGCGGCCGACGGACTCACGATGGGCCACTGACCCGCCCCTGCGGCGGCCGCCGTACGGGCCGCCGCGCAGGCCGACCGGCCGGTTACGGGACGACCGTGACCGGCCACCGGCCCGCCTTCACCAGCCGTACCGCGACCGATCCGACGATCCGGTGCCCCGCCGACTCCGAAGCGCCCACGACCACCGCGTCCGCCTTCAGTTCGTCGGCCGCCGTGACCAGGCCGTTGAACGGATCGCCGCGGAAGGTGTGGAACTCCCAGCGCACATCCCATATGTCCTTGACCCGCTCGGTGGACTGCCGCAGTTCCTCGATCAGTTCCTCGGCGATCTGCCCGGTGGTGTCGGCGACCGGCGCGCCGAGCGACGCTCCGGCCGGCAGCACGGGCTGTACGTAGACGATGGCGAGCAGCGCCTTCTGCCGGCGGGCGAGGCCCCCGGCGTAGGAGGCGGCACGGAACGACGACTGGGATCCGTCCACGCCCACGACGATCACTTTCGGACCGTCGGTACCGCGTTCGAACTGGGTGGGCTGCTGGTCAGTCACGGCACGCAGGCTATCCGCTCCCGCCGGAGTGTCCACCTCCGGTCTCCCCTTCGGCCGGACTCAAGCGCCGGTCAGGCTGGTTCCATCGGGTGCTTTCACCCCGACACCCGTGTTGGTCAGCCCCCGTGAGCGGGCACCGTGCGAGCCATTGGTCATGAAAAAGGACCAGATGATCCCGGGCCGCCGACGCGTCCTGCGGATCGCCGCCTGCTTCGGAGCCGCCGCCGTCACCGCGAGGGTCATCAGCGCGGGACAGGCCCAGACCCCCGGCCACCCGGCCGCGCCCCCGCCGGCCGCCGGGCCGCAGGCGGCGGCGAAGCTCAAACCGTCCGCCTACCGGCTGCGCCCCATGACCGCCGAGAACCCGCCCGGCTACCGCGCCCCGGCGCCGCCCGTGCGCAAGGAGCCCTTCCTGGAACTGACCGGCCTCGGCCGGTCCGTCGTGCTCACCTTCGACGACGGCCCCGACCCCACCTGGACCCCCGAGATCCTGACCGTGCTGCGCGAGCACGACGTGCACGCCATGTTCTTCGTCTGCGGCGAGATGGCCTCGTACTACCCCGACGTGCTGCGCCGTGCGGCGGACGAGGGCCACCTCATCGGCAACCACACCTGGACCCACCCCGAGCTGCCCACCCTCACCCCCGCGAAGATCAAGAGCGAGATGGAGCGGACCAGCGAGCTGATCGAGAAGACCACCGGCACCGCGCCGTCCTGGTTCCGCGCGCCCTACGGAGCCTGGAACAAGCAGGCCTTCGCACTCGGCGCCGCCCTGGGCATGGAGCCGCTCGCCTGGACCGTCGACACCCTCGACTGGACCCGGCCCGGCACCGACAAGATCGTGCGTACCGTGCTCGGCGGCGCCAAGCCGGGCGTGGTGGTGCTCTCGCACGACGGGGGCGGCAAGCGCGACCAGAGCGTGGCGGCGCTCCGCCGCTATCTGCCCGAACTCGTCGACGCGGGCTACAGCGCGGTGCTGCCGCACCCCTGATCCGCCGGCCCCCTGACCCGGCTGGTCAGCGGGTGCTGACCAGCCGGGCGAAGACCACGACGTTGCCGTCGTAGCCGCCGGCCTTCGAGTAGCCACCGCCGCAGGTGATCACCCGCAGCTCCGGGTACCCGGTGTCGCCGTACACCCGGGCGCCGGGGAAGTCCTTCTTGGCGAAGACCTCGACCCCGTAGATCTTGAACACGGCGACCTTGTCGTCGAACCGCTTCACCTCGACGTGCTCGCCCTTCTTGAGGGCCCCGAGGCCGTAGAAGACGGCGGGCCCCGACTCGTTGTCGACATGGCCCACGACCACCGACGTGCCGCGCTGGCCCGGTGCGATCCCGTTCTGGTACCAGCCGGCCATGTTCGGGTCCTGCGGCGGCGGGGCCTCGATCCAGCCGTCGGCGTCCGTACCCACCTCCATCACGGGCGCGTCCACCTTGATCTCGGGGATCCGCACCCGGGACATCGGGGCGTACGGCAGCGGCTTCACCCGGGTCGCGGGCACGGCTGCGGCGGCCGGGTCCCGGTGCAGACCGTCCAGCGAGGCGGCGGAGGCGGGCTGCGGGGGTCCCAGCGGTACGTCGACGCCGTTGCGCATCAGCGCGATCCCGGTGAGCATCACGAGAGCCAGCACGCCCCAGGGCGCCCGTTTCCTGGACTCCGGGCCGCTGTGGTCCTGGCCCATGGTTCTCCCTTCGTCGGCACCTGTACGGCACGCTAAGCGCGCGGTGCCGCCGCGGCGATCACTGGCGGGCGAACGGGTGGCCCCCGGGCCCGCGGTGACCCATCAGAGTATTCGGCACATAAAACTTCTGATGGGCCGTGACCTGCGGCTGGGCCACGGCGCGAGGCCGTCTGACGGCGTGTCGGCTCACCGGGGTGGACCAGTGCCGACATGCGACGGATGTGGCGTCCGGTGATGGTTCGTCATGGAAGGCGTACTCGTCGAATTTCCCGGAGCACCGCTTTGGGGCGTCTTCCACTGGAGGTTCAACGATGCGTGCTTCACGCGCTCTCGCGGTGACCGCTACCGCCTGCGCGGCCGTGGCGCTCTCCGCCCCACTGGCCGCCGCCAACAACGGTCCTTCCAACGTCATGGTCAACCCGTCGGCGGTCCACCCGGGCGGCACGATCCAGATCTCCGCCGACGGCTGCGGCCACGGCGGCTGGGTCTCGTCCAACGCCTTCCCGAAGGCCAAGCTGCCGTCGGTGGAGTCCGGGCACGTCAGCACCACGGCGCGGATCTACAACAACGCCACCCCCGGCCGGTACAGCCTCACCGTGAAGTGCAACGACAACCCCAACACGGTGTCGCAGCAGTTCACCGTCCTCTCCGGGCGGGGCGCGCTGGGCGGCCTCGGCGGCAGCGTCGGACCGAGCTCGACGGAGATGGCGATCGGCGCGAGCCTCGTCGCGACGGCGGCCGTCGGCGGTTCGCTGTTCATCGCACGCCGGCGCCGGATGAGCGGCTCGGCCGTCTGACCCGCTTCCCGTACTCCCCGAACGCCCGTCGCCCCGGGTCCTGGTTCAGGACCCGGGGCGACGGGCTGTCGTGCGGTCGGCTGCGCGGTCAGTGACCGCGCCCCTCGGCGCGCCGGCGCGCCACGTAGATGGTGCCGGTGGCCGCGGCCATCACCAGCGCCGTGCCCGCGACGATCTGCGCCGTGGACACCCCGCCGACGCTGCCGCCGAGACCGCCCCTGACCCCGGCGGTCGGCGCGATCGTGGCCGCGCTGACCGTCGGTGTGGGCCGCGGCGAAGGGCCGGCGCCCGCGATGGTCAGGTTGGTCGTGCCCGAGCTGCCGTCGCAGGTGAAGGTCACCTTGTAGACGGCGCCGCGCTTGGCGTCGAAGTCGACGGTGGCCGTCGCCGTCCGGCCCTTGGGGATCGTCACGTTGTCGAAGACGGCGGAGGACGCCGTCGCGCTCTCGTCGCAGTCGGTGACCGAGAGCGTCACCTTGCCGCCCGCCGCGATCGTCGACGGGGTGACGGAGAAGCCGAACGGCGTGATGTTGCCTTCGGGCGCCGCGGTGGCGACGGGGGCGGTGAGGGCGAGCGCCGCCGCTCCCAGCAGAGCGGCGGATGCGGCACGTATCACGCGCATGGTGAGTCCTCCGGGTCCCCGAGGAGCAGTCGCGGAACCGATTTCCGCACATGGCGTGGAATGCACCTCGATGCCCGAAACGCTAGGAGCGCACTATCACACCCGCGAACGCTGTCGGGCGAATGGGGCACGGATGTCCCCCGGGCGGCGGACATCCGTGCCGGACCTGACGTGTACGGGCGGGATGAGGACGGATCAGGACTTGATGCCGGGGAACAGATCGAGGAACGGCCCCGCCGTCGCCGCGATGCCGCGGCCGTAGGGGGCGTCGAAGTCCCAGATGAGGAAGAGCAGGAAGGCGATCAGCACGCTGAACAGCCCTGCCAGCAGCAACTCCCGGAACGTGCGCCGGATCTGCAGCAGGAAGATCAGCCCCACCGTGACCACGGCTCCGATGATCAGCCCGAACCAGACGACCCCCGGCATGGTCGCGCCCGCGTTCTCCCCGCGCGCCCCTCTGGCGTCGTCCGCCGCCGCCACCGCGTCGACGAGCGGCTGGTACGCCTGTCCCTCCAGGTCGGTCTTCGGCGCGTACTGCGTGACATCGCGGCGGATCTGGTCGAAGAGCGTCGTGCCCCGCTTGCTCAGGGCCTCGTGCTCGGACATGTGCGGCCATTCGGTCTTCACGACGTACTGGACGTACGTGTCGATGTCGCCGCGGATCCGGTCGCGTACCTCGGGCGGATAGACCTGCACGCGCTGCTGCACCTCGTGCAGGGACTGGGCCTCCTGGCGCACGTTCTCCTGGGCGCTGCCACGCGCCTCCCAGACGCCGGCGATCGCCAGACCCAGCACGATCGCGTAGATCACGCCGATCATCATCGTCATGTAGTCCATGACGTCGGGGGTCTCGGTGGGATCGTCGTCCTCTCCGATACGGCGGTTGTTGATGATGACGATGGTGAGGACGACGACGCACGCGGCGGCCATCGCGATGCTCAGAACGAGCCATTCCTGCATGGGGTCTCCATGGTTCAGCGGGCACGTGGCCGCAGTACGGCCACGGCGAGTACGGCCGGAGCCGTGATCATCAGCATCATCAGGACGGGCGATGTGCCCTTCCTCGGCTGCTTGCGTACTGCCTTGTGGTAGGCGGGCAGCGCCACCGGGGACGGCGAGGGGGTGACGGACGGGGTCGGTGACGGGGTCGGCTTCGGCTTCGGCGGCGGCGGGGCAGCCGGTTCGGGAGCCGGTGGCGGCGCCGGGGGCGGTGGCGTCGGCCTCGGCGGCCGGGGCGCGGGGCGCGGCGGCGGTGGCTGGGGCGTCACCCGCGGGGGCGGCGGGGTCGGCTTCGGCGGCGGAGCCGGCGGCTTCGGCTTCGGCGGTTTCGGCGGAGGCGGCGGCGGTGGTGGCGGGGGCGGTGGCGGCGGTGGCGGTTCGGGCGGCGGGGTGGGGGTGGGCGTCGGCCAGCAGTCGTTGTCGCCGGCGTGGGCGACCGCCGTCCACCCGCCGGGGCCGAGCGAGGCATAGGCGCAGCTATCGGCGGTGGCGGGCACCGGAGCCGCGAGCAGCCAGAGGAGCGCCGAGGCAGCCAGCAGCCGTCCGGCGTGGGATCCGTACACGGGCGAGATATTGGACTCGGATTTCTCGCGGCGCGCCGGTAGTCCGCTGGATTCCCCCAGATAGGGGGATTTGGTGGGCACGCATTCTCGATTCACAAGTTTTTTTCGGCCGCTTTGAACGCTGAGCACCCCGCCGCCCGTACCTAGGGCCATGAACGGCGCACCCGGGCGCTTCAACTAGCTTGCAGAAAACGGGAGTTGACATGAACAGCAGGCGGAACGCCTCGCTCGTGGTGGCCGCGGTGGCCGTATTGGCGCTGACGACGGCGTGCGGTCAGGAAAAGGGCACGCAGACCAACGGCCAGTCCGTCGGGGCCGCCCAGCCCGCTGCGGGCGGCTACGGGACGGACAGCGGATACGGCGCCGACACCAAGGCGGAGGCGGCCAAGCCCGCAGGTCAACTCGCCGTCTGGGACAGCGGGAAGCTCGGCAAGGTCGTCACGGACAGCGCGGGATTCACGCTCTACCGGTTCGACAAGGACACCGCGAGCCCGCCCAAGTCGAACTGCGAGGGCGCCTGCGCGACCGCCTGGCCGATCGTCGCCGCCGACGGCGCCGAGGCGGCCCCCGGCGTCGACCCCTCGCTGATCGGCGAGGTCACCAGGGCCGACGGCACCAAGCAACTGACCATCGCCGGCTGGCCGATGTACCGCTACGCGAAGGACGCCAACCCCGGTGACGCGACCGGGCAGGGCGTCGGCGGAACGTGGTTCGCAGCCGCCCCCGACGGCAAGAAGGCCGCACCGGCCGCCGCCACCGCCGACCTGCCGGGACTCTCCGTCCGCAAGGACCCGAAACTCGGCGACATCATGGTGGACGCGCGCGGAATGACGGTCTACCGGTTCACCAAGGACTCGGCCTGGCCGATGAAGTCCGCCTGCACCGGGGCCTGCCTCGACAAGTGGCCGGTTGTCGCCCCCCTCGACATTAAGGACACGAAGGGGATCATCAAGAAGGGATTCGTGACCTTCAACCGTCCCGACGGACTCAAGCAGCAGAGTGTCGACTGCTGGCCCGTCTATACCTTTGCCGGTGACAAGAAGCCCGGTGATGTCAATGGTCAGGGCGTGGGCGGCACTTGGTTCGCCGCATCGCCCGACGCCAAGCCGGTCGGAGCGCCCAAGTAGTCCCCACGTCGCGCCTTCGGCCCACTGGTCCGCCCTCCTGCCCCCCGGCACGAGGGCGGACCGGCCGCATGTGCCACCGGTGTGTGACCAAGAACGGATCTCTAATTTCCGTTTGGGCTCGCTCTCTTGGCGGTCGATCAGTAGCCTCGCTTCGAACAACCGGCCGCGTCCCGGCCGCAACCGTGGCGACTTGTTGGAGACATCGATGGAGCGTCCCGCCTGGGCCCCGCGAGGCATCGACATATCGATGCCGAGCGTTTCCCGCATTTACGACTACTATTTGGGCGGTTCGCACAATTTCGAGGTGGACAGGGAAGCCGCGCGGAAGGCAATCGGCTTCGTGCCGGGTCTTCCGGCGATCATGAAGGCGAACCGCGCATTCCTGCGCCGCGCCGTGAATTTCGCCCTGGACGACGGCATCACCCAGTTCCTCGACATCGGCTCCGGCATTCCCACCTTCGGAAATGTGCACGAGGTAGCGCAGGCCGCCGAGCCCGCCGCACGCGTGCTGTACGTCGACCACGACCCGGTCGCCGTCGCCCACAGCGAGGCGGTGCTCGCCGACAACGACAACGCTGTCGTGCTGGCCGCCGACCTCCGCAAGCCGCAGGAGATCCTGGCGGGCGCCGAGGCCCGGCTGCTGGACCTGGAGCGGCCGGTCGCGCTGCTCCTCGTCGCCGTCCTGCACTTCCTGGAGGACGCCGACAAGCCGTACGAGGCCGTCGCCGAGCTGCGGGACGCGCTCGCCCCCGGCAGCCTGCTGATCCTCACGCACGCCTCGTACGAGGGCATCCCCGTCCCCGAGGAGCAGACGGACGGCGCCGTCGGCGTCTACCGCACCATCCGCAATCCGCTGGTGATGCGCGGCCGGGCGGAGATCGCGCGCTTCTTCGACGGCTTCGACTTGGTCGAACCCGGGCTGGTCGCGATGCCCGAGTGGCGGCCCGACACCCCCGTGGCCCAGGCGGATCCGTTCGCCTTCGCGGGCTTCGCCGGGGTGGGGCGCACGGCGTGATGGTGCCGTCGCAGGCGTCGGGCTCCGCAGCGGACCCGGACGGCCTGGAAGACAGACTCCGCCGGTTCGCGACGATCTGGAGCCGGGCGGTCTTCCCGTCGGCGGCCACGTCGCTGACCCGCCCCGAGTTCGAGAAGCTCCTGCTGCCGCTGGCCCGGGAGTTGAACCTGGCGCTGCACGCGCGCCACTTCGACAACGCGCCGGCGCAGCGGGTGGGCACCGCCCTGGTGGCGCTGCGCTGCACCGACCCCGAGGCGCTCGCCCGTACGCTCGGCGTCGTCGACTCGTACCTGGTCCTCTACTGCGGCACGGACGAACTCGGCGCCGAGGAGGGCAGGGCACGCTGCGCCCGGCTGCAGCACGCGCTGGCCGGCGGCTTCGCCCAGGCGCTGCGCGAGCGCACCCTCGCCGAGCAGGAGGCCATCGCCCGCTCGGCCCTCTCGGCGCGCAGCAGCGCAGAGGAGGCGCTGCACGCCACCCAGGCCCGGTTCCTGGCCGTCTTCGAGGGCGCGGCCATCGGCATCGTCATCGCCGACCTCGAAGGCAATGTGCTGGAGGTCAACGACACCCTCACCAAGATGTTCGGCGGGCTCGAACACCATGTGCGCAGCCGCAACGTCAACCAGTGGGTCCACCCCGAGGACCGCCCGCAGGTCTGGCGGCTGCACGGCGAACTGGTGCGCGGCGAGCGCGAGCACTTCCGGGCGGAGAAGCCCTTCTACCGCAACGACGGCACGGTCCTGTGGACCAATCTGACGTTCTCGCTGCTGCGGGACGCCGAGGGGCAGCCGCAGTACCAGCTCGCGCTGCTGGAGGACACCACCGAGCGCAGGCTGCTCAATCTGCGGCTGCGCTACGAGGCGACGCACGACGCGCTGACCGGACTGCCCAACCGGACGCTGTTCTTCGAACGGCTCGACAAGACCCTCGCGGCGCCCGACAACGCGCGCTTCGGACTCTGCTACCTCGATCTCGACGGCTTCAAGGCCATCAACGACAGCCTCGGCCACTCGTCGGGCGACCGGCTGCTGGTCGAGGTCGCCGACCGGCTGCAGAGCTGCGCCACGGCGCCGGGCGAGATGGTCGCGCGGCTCGGCGGCGACGAGTTCGTGGCGCTGACCACCGGGCCCGACACCCAGACCGAGGTCGCCGACCTGGCCTCCCGGATCCTCGGCGCGCTCGCCACCCCGATCCGGCTCGACGGCAGGGAGTTCACCGTCCGGGGCAGCATCGGCGTGGTGGAGGGACTCGCCGCCGACCACACGGCGGCGGCGGTGCTGCGCAGCGCTGACATCACGATGTACCGGGCCAAGGCGGCGGGCGGCAACCGCTTCGAGCTGGCCGACCCGGAGGCCGACGCCCGCGCCATCACCCGGCACGGCCTGACCACGGCGCTGCCGGCCGCGCTGGAGCGCGACGAGTTCTTCATCGAGTACCAGCCGCTGGTACGGCTCGACGACGCCACCGTGCACGGCGCGGAGGCGCTGGTGCGCTGGCACCACCCGCAGCACGGCGTGCTCGCCCCCGACCGCTTCATCGCGCTCGCCGAGCGCACGGGGCTGATCGTGCCGCTCGGCCGCTGGGTGCTGGAGCAGTCCGTACGCCAGGCGATGCTGTGGCAGGACGACCGCCCCGAGGGCGCGGCGCCGGGGCTGCTGACCGTCAACGTCAACCTCTCGCCGACCCAGTTGCACCACCCCGGGCTCGTCGCCGACACGGTCGACATCCTGGAACGCGTCGGCCTGCCGCCGGGCGCGCTCTGCCTGGAGGTCACCGAGTCGGCGCTGATCGGCGCCGACGAGGACCTGCTCAAGCCGCTGCGCCAACTCGCCGAGATGGGCGTGGAGATAGCGCTGGACGACTTCGGCACCGGCTACTCGAACCTGGCGAACCTGCGCCGGCTGCCGGTGAGCGTCCTCAAGCTGGATCGTTCCTTCACGCAGGGCATGCAGCAGCACCCGGCCGACGTGGTCGACCTCAAGATCGTCGAGGGCATCGTCTCGCTCGCGCACAGCCTGGATCTGGCGGTGACGGTGGAGGGCGTCGAAACGGGCGCCCAGGCCGACCACCTGCGCCGGCTGGGCTGCGACACGGCACAGGGCTGGTACTACGCGCGGCCGGGCCCACCGAGCCAACTGCACAGGCTGCTGCTGGTGGACGCGGTCTAGGGCCTGTCTGACACATCCCGCCTGGCTTGCGACGCCTGGCACGCACGCTCGCCGCGTTGTCGGGCTCGGCGGGCTCGTCGGGCTCGGCGGGCTTGTCGGCGTATCTCCAGTACGAGGACGACCCTCCGCCTTGCGATCGCACGCACCAGACGCCGCAAGCCCCGCCCTGCGGGCGGACGGCGCTATGTGTCAGACAGGCCCCAGGCGCCGTCCGCTTCGGTCCCGGCCGGGCGGGCCGCCTGGGTTGACAGCAGCACCCGTTGGAGTTCCCGCGCGGCGCGCGGCGGTGCCACGTCCGTACGGTGGGCGAGGGCGATCGTGCGGCGCAGGCCCGGTCTGGCCAGGGGAGTGACGCGCAGGTCGCGGCCCGCGCGGGTCGCGACCATGCTCGGTACGACGGCGACCCCGAGGCCCGCCCGTACGAAGCCCAGGACGGCGTCCATCTCGCCGCCCTCGACGGTGAACGACGGCTCGAACCCGGCAGCCCGGCAGGCGGCGACGGTCAGCTCGCGCAGGTCGTAGCCGTGCCGGAACATCACCAGCGGCTGGCCCTGCAGATCCGCGATACGCACCGGCCTGCGCGGCGCGGGGCTCGCCGCCGACGAGACCACGACCAGGTCCTCCTGGAGCAGTTCGACGGTGCTCAGCGCCGGTGAGGGCGTCGGCAGCGGCAGCACCACCAGCGCCAGATCGAGCGCGCCGCGCGCCAGGTCGCGTACCAGGTCGTGCGAGCCGCTCTCCTCGATCAGCAGCTCGATACCGGGGTGCAGGTCGTGGAAGGCGCGCAGCACCTCGGGCAGCAGCCCCGTGCACAGGCTGGGCGGCGCGCCGAGCCTGATCCGGCCGCGCCGCAACTGGACCAGTTCCTGCACCTCGCGCCGTGCGGTCTCGGCGTCGGCGAGGATGCGCCGGGCCAGCGGGAGCAGCGCCTCGCCGGCCTCGGTGAGGGAGACATTGCCGCGCGCCCGGCTGAACAGCTCGGCCCCCAGCTCGTTCTCCAGCGACTTGATCTGCTGGGACAGCGAGGGCTGCGCGACATGCACCCGCTCGGCCGCGTGCGTGAAGTGCCGGGTCTCGGCGACGGCCACGAAGTAGTGAAGCTGATGGAACTGCACGATGACATGATAGGCCCCGCCTATCGACATAAGCCGCACCATGTCTTGGACCTCTCGATCTGTGGCGCTTAGCGTCATGCACATGGCTCTGGCAACGCGGACGGACAAACGCCCGTCCCTGCCCCGCACCCTGTGGGGATCGACGGTCGGCAAGAAGACGATCATGGCAGTGAGCGGGCTTGTCATGCTCGGCTACCTGGTCGCCCACATGTACGGCAACCTCAAGATCTTCTTCGGCCTCGACAGCTTCAACGGCTACGCCCACTGGCTGCGCACCATGGGCGAGCCGGTGCTGCACTACTCCTGGGCCCTGTGGATCCTCCGCGTGGCACTCGTCGCCGCCGTCGTCCTGCACGGCGTCTGCGCCTACCAGCTCAGCCGCCGCGACCTCGCGGCGCGGCCGGTGAAGTACGCGCACAAGCGGCAGCGCGCGAGCTACGCCACCCGCACCATGCGCTGGGGCGGGATCATCCTCGCCCTGTTCATCGTCTGGCACATTCTCGACCTGACGACGGGGACCGTGCACTCCGGCGGCTTCCAGGAGGGCCACCCGTACGAGAACGTCGTGGACACCTTCTCCCGCTGGTGGAACGACGTCATCTACATCGTCGCGATGCTCGCCCTCGGGCTGCACATCCAGCACGGCTTCTGGAGCGCGGCGCAGACGCTCGGCGTCGGCAGCCCCACCAGGGAGCGCGTGCTCAAGGCCGCGGCCAACCTGCTGGCGCTGGTGCTGACCGCCGGCTTCATCGTCGTGCCCGTCTCCGTGATGACCGGACTGGTGAACTGAAATGAACGCACCGAGCGAACCCAACGACTACACCGAGTACACCACCGGAGAGCCGATCACGGACACCAAGGCCCCCGAGGGCCCGGTGGCCGAGCGCTGGAACCGGCGCCGCTTCGAGGCCAAGCTCGTCAACCCCGCCAACCGCCGCAAGCACACCGTGATCGTCGTCGGCACCGGCCTGGCCGGCGGAGCCGCCGGCGCCACCCTCGCCGAACAGGGCTACCACGTCGTCCAGTTCTGCTACCAGGACTCCCCGCGCCGGGCCCACTCCATCGCCGCCCAGGGCGGCATCAACGCGGCCAAGAACTACCGCAACGACGGCGACTCGATCCAGCGGCTGTTCTACGACACCGTCAAGGGCGGCGACTTCCGCTCACGCGAGTCCAACGTGCACCGGCTCGCCGAGGTCTCCGTCGAGATCATCGACCAGTGCGTCGCCCAGGGCGTGCCCTTCGCGCGCGAGTACGGCGGCCTGCTCGACACCCGCTCCTTCGGCGGCGTCCAGGTCTCCCGTACGTTCTACGCGCGCGGCCAGACAGGCCAGCAACTGCTCCTCGGCGCCTACCAGGCGCTGTCCCGGCAGATCGCCGCCGGCGGGGTCGAGATGCATCCGCGCACCGAGATGCTCGACCTGATCGTCGTGGACGGCCGGGCACGGGGCATCGTCGCCCGGGACCTGATCACCGGCAAGGTCTCCACGTACTTCGCCGACGCCGTCGTGCTCGCCTCCGGCGGCTACGGCAATGTCTTCTACCTCTCGACCAACGCCAAGAACAGCAACGCCACCGCCGTCTGGCGGGCCCACCGGCGCGGCGCCTACTTCGCCAACCCCTGCTTCACCCAGATCCACCCCACCTGCATCCCGCGCTCGGGCGACCACCAGTCCAAGCTGACCCTGATGAGCGAGTCGCTGCGCAACGACGGCCGGATCTGGGTGCCCAAGGCGCGCGGCGACGCCCGGCCGCCCGCCGAGATCCCGGAGGACGAGCGCGACTACTACCTGGAGCGGATCTACCCGTCCTTCGGCAATCTCGTCCCGCGCGACATCGCCTCACGCGCCGCGAAGAACGTCTGCGACGAGGGCCGCGGCGTCGGTCCCGGCGCCCAGGGCGTGTACCTCGACTTCGCCGACGCCATCGGCAGGCTCGGCCGCAAGGCCGTCGAGGAGAAGTACGGCAACCTCTTCGAGATGTACGAGCGGATCACCGCCGAGAACCCGTACGAGGTGCCCATGCGCATCTACCCGGCCATCCACTACACGATGGGCGGCCTGTGGGTCGACTACGACCTCCAGACCACGCTGCCGGGGCTGTTCGCGATCGGCGAGGCCAACTTCTCCGACCACGGTGCCAACCGGCTCGGCGCCTCAGCGCTGATGCAGGGCCTCGCCGACGGCTACTTCGTCCTGCCCGCCACGCTCAACGACTACTTGGCGCGCAACCCGCACCTCGACCCCGTCGACCACACGCACCCGGCCGTCGAGGAGGCCGTCGCCGACACCGAGGACCGGCTGCGGCTGCTGCTCGCCGTCGACGGCGACCGCACCCCCGACTCCTTCCACAAGGAGATCGGCGAACTGCTCTGGGAATACTGCGGGATGGCCCGCACGGAGGACGGGCTGCGTAAGGCGCTCGACCGGATCCCGCAGATCCGCGAGGAGTTCTGGCGCCGGATCAAGGTGCCGGGCACCGGCGAGGAGCTGAACCAGTCGCTGGAGAAGGCCAACCGCATCGTCGACTACCTGGAACTGGCCGAACTGATCTGCCTCGACGCGCTGCACCGCGCCGAGTCCTGCGGCGGCCACTTCCGCGAGGAGTCGCAGACCGAGAGCGGTGAGGCGGCCCGCCGCGACGAGGAGTTCTCGTACGCGGCCGCCTGGGAGTACCACGGCACCGGCGCGGCGCCCGTCCTGCACAAGGAAGACCTCGTCTTCGAGTACGTCCACCCCACTCAGCGGAGCTACGCATGAAGCTCACCCTGCGCGTCTGGCGTCAGCGCGACGCGGCGGCGCCCGGCGCGATGGTCACCTACGCCATCGACGACATCTCCGAGGACATGTCGTTCCTGGAGATGCTCGACACCCTCAACGAGGAACTCATCCTCAAGGGCGACCAGCCGGTCGCCTTCGACCACGACTGCCGCGAGGGCATCTGCGGCGCCTGCGGCGTCGTCATCAACGGCGACGCCCACGGCCCCGAGCGCACCACCACCTGCCAACTGCACATGCGCCACTTCAAGGACGGCGACACCATCGACGTCGAACCCTGGCGGGCCGGGGCCTTCCCCGTCGTCAAGGACCTCGTGGTGGACCGCTCGGCCTTCGACCGGATCATCGGCTCCGGCGGGTACATCACCGCGCCCACCGGTGCCGCGCCCGAGGCGCACGCCACGCAAGTGCCCAAGCCGGACGCGGACTTCGCCTTCGAGCACGCCGAGTGCATCGGCTGCGGCGCGTGTGTGGCCGCCTGCCCCAACGGCTCGGCGATGCTCTTCACCTCGGCGAAGATCAACCACCTCAACGTACTCCCGCAGGGCGCGCCCGAGCGTGAGACCCGGGTGCTCGACATGGTCGCGACCATGGACGACGAGGGCTTCGGCGGCTGCACCCTGGCCGGCGAATGCGCCACGGCCTGCCCCAAGGGGATCCCGCTGATGTCGATCACGTCGATGAACAAGGAGTGGCTGCGCGCCAACCGCAAGGTCGCCCGCTGACGCCCGCCCGCTAACGCAGCTCGCGCAGCTCCGCCAGCCGGCGGTACGAGTCGAGCAGCGCGTCGCCGTCGTACGTGCTGGTCGTGACCAGGAACTCGTCGGCCCCGGTGCGCGCCAGCAGCTTGTCGAGCGCCGCGGACACCTCGTCGGCCGTGCCGTGGAGCTGACCGCGCCGCGCCTCCTCGAAGAGCGTGCGCTCCCGCTCGCTCATCGGGGTGTTCAGCACCGTCTCGACGGGGACGAGCGGCGGGAACGCGCCATGGGTGCGGGAGTACGCCGTCGACCACGCCTCGGGGAGCAGCAGCCGGCGGGCCTCCTCCGTCGTCGCGCCGACCGCGACGGTGCCCGAGACCACCACGTACGGCCGCTCGCCCCAGGCGGACGGCCGGAACCGCGCGCGGTACCCCTCGATGGCCCGGACCATGGCGTCCTCGCCCCGTACGGCGGCGATGACCAGCGGCAGCCCGGCATCAGCGGCCACCTGCGCGCCCTTTCCGGTGGCCAGCACGAACGCGGGCAGCCGCAGCCCCTCCGCCGGGTGGGCGTGCACCTGCGGATGGGCGCTCTGCTCGCCGGTGAAGTAGCCCAGCAGCTCGGCGAGGTGCCGGGGGAAGTCGTCCGCGTCCTGCTTGTCCCGGCCGAGCGCCTTGCGTATCCCGTCGGTGAACCCGACGGACCGGCCGAGGCCCATGTCGATCCGGCCGGGGAACAGCGACTCCAGCACGCCGAACTGCTCGGCGACGACGAGCGGCTGGTGGTTGGGCAGCATCACCCCGCCGGTGCCGACCCGGATCGTGGCTGTGGCCGCCGCCACGGCCGCGGCGAGCACGGTGGGCGCCGAACCGGCGACGCCCGGCACGCTGTGGTGCTCGGAGACCCAGAACCGGTGGTAGCCCAGCTCCTCGATCCGCCCGGCGAACCGCACGGTGTCGCGCAGCACCTGCGGACCGTCCC
Organism: Streptomyces sp. NPDC087906; assembly: GCF_055584925.1. Lineage (NCBI taxonomy): Bacteria > Bacillati > Actinomycetota > Actinomycetes > Kitasatosporales > Streptomycetaceae > Streptomyces > Streptomyces sp. NPDC087906. Next base: position 455,228 of record NZ_JBVJLC010000005.1, on the reverse strand, counting down.
TGCCCTGCCGGGTCCGGGAGCGGTCCAGTACGGAGAACGGGATGCCGGCCGTGATGCTCACCCTCAGTCCAACGCTCCCGGCCCGGGGGGATTCCCCGCCGGGCCGGGAGCGGCCTCACTCGCCGTCGTCGAGGCGGAAGCCGACCTTGAGCCCCACCTGGTAGTGGTCGATCTCGCCGTCGACGATGTGGCCGCGTACCTCCGTCACCTCGAACCAGTCGAGGCCGCGCAGCGTCTGCGAGGCGCGGCTGATGCCGTTGCGGATGGCCTTGTCGACGCCTTCGGGGGAGGTGCCGACGATCTCGGTGACCCGGTAGGTGTGCTCAGACATGGGCTGGACTCCACTTCGTCGCGCGGTACGGGTGTGACGGGTGTCCACTCCACCGTGCCGTACACCCCGGTGGTCCGCGATGCGGACACCGTCGTGTGATCTGCGTCATGGGTTCGGCCTGCGGATTCGGCCTGCCCAGGCCGGTCGAACCCCGTCCGATCGGATGTTCCTATCTCCCGGACATATGTAAGTCACACGCAAGGGATAGATTGCATGCATTGACCATCGGTCTGCATCTGCGGTCAGCGGGGGGCAGGGCGTACGTGAAGGAGCAACGGCAATTGTGGGCATAACTCACCAGAGCGCCGCGAAGTCACCGCGGACCGACGGCCCAGGAGAGCACTACAAGTGGATCGCGCTGTCGAACACCACCCTCGGTGTCCTGATGGTGATGATCAACCAGTCGATCGTCCTGATCGCACTGCCTGACATCTTCCGCGGTATCCATCTGGATCCGCTGGACTCGGCGAACACCAGCTATCTGCTCTGGATGCTGATGGGGTTCATGGTCGTCACGGCCGTGCTCGTGGTGACGTTCGGCAGGCTCGGCGACATGTTCGGTCGGGTCCGCATGTACAACATGGGCTTCGCCGTCTTCACCCTCTGTTCGATCGCCCTCTCGCTGACCTACTTCGACGGCAGCGCCGGCGCCCTGTGGCTGATCGGCTGGCGCATCGCCCAGGGCATCGGCGGCGCACTGCTCTTCGCCAACTCGACGGCGATCCTGACCGACGCCTTCCCCACGCACCAGCGGGGCACGGCGCTCGGCATCAACTCCATCGCCGCCATCGCGGGCTCGTTCATCGGTCTGATCCTCGGCGGCGTGCTGGCGCCGGTGAGCTGGAAGCTGATCTTCCTGGTCTCCGTGCCCTTCGGGATCTTCGGCACCATCTGGGCGTACATGAAGCTGCACGACACGGGCGCGCGCTTCAAGGCCAAGATGGACTGGTGGGGGAACATCACCTTCGCCGTCGGCCTGATCGCCGTGCTCGTCGGCATCACGTACGGCATCCAGCCCTACGGCTCGTCCACCATGGGCTGGCTGAACCCGATGGTGCTCGCCGCCCTGATCGGCGGCCTCGCGGTGCTCGGCATCTTCGTCTGGATCGAGATGAAGGTGGCGGAGCCGCTCTTCCGGCTCTCGCTGTTCAAGCTGCGCGCCTTCACCGCGGGCAACATCGCCAGCCTGCTGATGGCGCTCGGCCGCGGTGGTCTGCAGTTCATGCTGATCATGTGGCTCCAGGGGATCTGGCTGCCGCTGCACGGCTACAGCTTCGAGAAGACCCCGCTGTGGGCGGGCATCTACATGATCCCGCTGACCGTCGGCTTCCTGCTGTCGGCGCCGCTCTCCGGCTGGCTCTCCGACCGCTTCGGGGCCCGGATGTTCACCGTCGTCGGCGCGCTGATCACCGGCGCCGGGTTCGTGGCCCTGATGGAGCTGCCGACCGACTTCAACTACTGGATCTTCGCGGTCCTGCTGTTCGTCAACGGCCTCGGCTCGGGTCTGTTCTCCTCCCCGAACCGCGCCGAGATCATGAACGCGCTGCCCGCCAGGTCGCGCGGGGTGGGCGCGGGGATGACGGCGACCTTCCAGAACTCGTCGTCCGTGCTGTCCATCGGCATCTTCTTCAGCCTGATGATCGTCGGCCTGTCCAGCAACCTGCCGAGCGCGATGCACGACGGGCTGCTCGCCCAGGGGGTGCCGGAGAGCGTCGCGCAGAACGTCTCCCATCTGCCGCCGATCGCCGTGCTGTTCGCCGCGTTCCTCGGCTACAACCCGTTCAAGGAACTGCTCGGGGACCAGTTGTCCAAGCTGCCCGACGGCGGCGCGAAGGTCACCGGCAAGGAGTTCTTCCCGCATCTGATCTCGGGCCCCTTCCACCAGGGCCTCGTCATCGCCTTCTGGTTCGCGGTGGCCGCCTGCGTGGTCGCCGCCGTCTCCTCGCTGCTGACGGGCCCGCTGGGCCGCAAGCACACCGTGGTCGCCCCCGAGTCCCTCGGCTCGGAACTGGCCGCGGTGTCCGGCGAGTCGGGACTCACCCTGTCGGAGCTGGTCGTGCCCGACGAAGGCGGCCCGGTGAGCGGGGACGGACCGGACCCCGCCAAGCAGCCGCAGGACTGACCTGACCGGCTCTCCTGGACGGGATGACGCCTGCTGACCCGCGCACCGCGGGTCAGTAGGCGTCTCCCGTGGTGGACGACGTGATGATCCCGTCGTGCGCGAAGTCGCCCGGCGGGATGCCCGGATGGTGGCCGCCGGTACGGGCGCGCGGGGCGGGGCTGCCGAGCGCGAGCCGCGAGACGATCCGGTAGCGGTCGCCGCGGTAGAGCGAGTGCACGTACTCCACGGGCCGGCCCGAGGTGTCCAGGGTCAGCCGCTCGATGAGCAGCGCGGGGGAGAGCACCGGTACGTCGAGCACGGCCGCCTCCGCCTCGTTGACCACGGTCGGCTCGATCGACTGGGTGGCCTCGTGCACGTACAACTGGTGGTGCTCGCGCAGATGGTCGTAGAGATCGCCGGCCTCCAGCTCCTGCGGGGTGAGCGCGGGGGCCAGCTCGGCGGGGATGTGCAGGTGCTCGATCGCGATGGGCGCGCCGTCGACCAGGCGCAGCCGGGCGATGTAGATCAGCTCGGCGGCGGGGGACACCCGCAGCTTGCGGCCGATCCTGGCGCCCGCCTGGATCGCGGCGCGCTCCAGGATCCGGCTCGACCAGGCGCCCGACGCGCGCGGGACGACGAACGCGGTGTCGTCCGAGGTGAGTTCCTGGGTGATCTTGGCGGGCGCGACGAACATGCCGCGGCCGTGCTCCCTGACGAGCTGCCCCGTGGCGACGAGTTCGTCCACGGCCATCCGCAACGTGGGCCGTGACACGCCGAGTTCGGCACAGAGCGTACGTTCGGACGGGATGGCGTCCCCCGGGCGGCCCGCCTCGATCAGGCCGAGCAGGTGCTCCCGTACCCGCTCCCGCTTGAGCACGCCACCACCCGACGAGCCACTCCCCATGGATTTGACCTCTCCTACTTCTGGCGGGCTGTGCCGCGCTACGGCGATCCTAACTGGTCAACTGGTAAGTGTCATGGTAACCGGCACGTACCGCCCATGTGACGACGAAGGTCAATGTTTTCAAGGGTCTTGACGGCAACATTGGTCCATGCCACCTTCTGGTCACGCGCTTTACCACTTGACCAATTGGTCAGTATCCCATCGGGGTGGTCCGTGAAGATCCGCTTCATCGCCGGTTCCGCAGCACTCGCTGCGGCCCTGGCACTCAGCGCCTGCAGTTCGTCCTCCGGCACGTCCGCGGGACCGCAGAAACTCACCGTCTGGATCATGAAGGACAGCGTCACCGACGCCTTCCTCAACCGCTTCGAGCAGGACTTCGCCAAGGCCCACAAGGACATCGACCTGGACATCCAGATCCAGGAGTGGGACGGCATAGGCGAGAAGATCACCGCAGCCCTGGCCAGCAAGGACGCCCCCGACGTCATGGAGGTCGGCAACACCCAGGTGGCCCAGTACGCGGCCAGCGGCGGCGTCGAGGACCTGACGGACCGCACCGAGGACCTGTCAGGCGCCGACTGGCTGCCGGGGCTCGCGGGCCCCGGGAAGATCGACGGCAAGCAGTACGGCATCCCCTGGTACGCGGCGAACCGGGTCGTCGTCTACAACAAGGACCTCTTCACCCGGGCCGGCGTCACCGCGCCGCCCACCACCCAGGCCGACTGGCTCGCCGCCACGGCGAAGCTCAACAAGGGTGCCACGCAAGGGATTTACCTGCCGGGGCAGAACTGGTACACCCTGGCGGGCTTCATCTGGGACGAGGGCGGCGACCTCGCCACCCGTACCGGCGGGAGCTGGCAGGGCACCCTGGACACCCCCCAGGCGCTGGCCGGCATGGACTTCTACCGGCGCCTCCAGGCGCTCGGCAAGGGCCCCAAGGACTCCGACGAGGCCAAACCGCCGCAGGCCGAGGTGTTCGCCAAGGGCGACGTCGCCCAGATCATCTCCGTACCCGGCGGGGCCAAGCTCATCGAGGAGACCAACCCCGCGCTCAAGGGGAAGATCGGCTTCTTCCCGATACCGGGCAAGGACGCCGGCACCCCCGGCTCCGTCTTCACCGGCGGCTCCGACCTCGTCATCCCCGAGGCGTCGGCCCACCACGACGCCGCCTACCAGGTCGTCAAGGCACTCACCGGCGACAAGTGGCAGACCGACATGGCCAGGACCATGAGCTACGTCCCCAACAGGACCTCGCTCGCCAAGGCCGTCCAGGGCGACCCGGGCACGGCCGCGATGGCGGCGGGCGCCGCACGCGGCAGGGCCACCCCCAACTCGCCCCAGTGGGCGGCCGTCGAGGCCACCAACCCGATCAAGCAGTACATGACGGCGGTGCTCACCGGCAGCGACCCCGCCGAGGCGGCGAAGACCGCCTCGACCAGCATCACCAAGACGCTCGGCTCATGACGGCGGCCCCCAGGGCCGCACGCGGGGCGCTCTGGCCGTATCTGCTGATCGCCCCCACCGTGCTCGGCGCCGGCTACCTCCTCGCGTATCCGCTCGTCCGCAACCTGGTCATCTCCTTCCAGCACTACGGCCTCGGCGAACTCATCAGGGGCGGCGCCTCGTTCGCCGGGCTCGCCAACTACCGGGAGATCCTGGACGACGACGAGTTCTGGGAGGTGGTGCGGCGGACCTTCTGGTGGACCGGGATCAATGTCGTCCTGATCATGGTGCTGGCCACCGGAGTCGCGCTGCTGCTCCAGCACCTCGGGCGGAAGATGCGGCTGCTGGTGATGTGCGGCCTGGTCCTCGCCTGGGCCAGCCCCGTCATCGCCACCACCACCGTCTTCCAGTGGCTGTTCGCCTCCCGGCTCGGCGTGGTCAACTGGCTGCTGGTCCAGCTCGGCTTCGACTCGTACGAGAACTACTCCTGGTTCGCCGACGGCAGCGCGACCTTCACCATCCTGGTCACCCTCGTCGTCTGGCAGTCCGTGCCGTTCGCCGCCATCACCCTGCACGCGGCGCTGCTGACCGTCCCCGCCGAGCTGTACGAGTCGGCCCGCATCGACGGCGCCGGCGCCGCCCGGATCTTCCGCTCCGTCACCCTGCCCATGCTGCGGCCCCTGTTCGGGCTCGTGCTGTGCCTCGAAGTCATCTGGGTCTTCCGCTGCTTCGCCCAGATCTGGGCCATCAGCAAGGGCGGCCCCGGCGACGCCACGACCACCCTGCCCGTCTACGCCTACCGGGTCGCCCAGTCCCTGCACCGCTACGACCTGTCGGCCGCCGCCTCCACCATCACCGTGCTGCTGCTCGTCGCCGTCCTCGTCGTCTACTTCCGGCAGATGTTCCGGCAGGAGGCAGAAGAAGCATGATCCGCCGCCGCACCCGCCGGCTGCCGCTCAACGCGGTGGCGCTGCTGGTCTTCGTCTGCTCGGTCTTCCCCGTCTACTGGATGGTGCTGACCGCGTTCAAGCCGACCGTCGACATCCAGTCCGAGACCCCCGTCTTCCTGCCCACCTCACTGACCCTCGACCACTTCGACAAGGCCGTGCACGCCGACGGGTTCTGGCTGTTCTGGCGCAACAGCCTCCTGGTGACCGGCTGCTGCGTGGTCCTCGCGCTGATCGTCGCCCTCGGCGCGGCCTTCGCCGTCGCCCGGCTGCGCTGGCGGGGCCGCAGAGGCTTCATCCTGATGGTCTTCATCGCGCAGGTCGCGCCCTGGGAAGCCCTGTTGATCCCGATGTACATCATCGCCAGGGACACCGACATGCTCGACAAGCTGTCCATGCTCACGCTGATCTACTTCATGATCACACTGCCCTTCACCATCGTCACGCTGCGCGGCTTCCTCACCGCCATCCCGGTTGAGCTGGAGGAGGCGGCCCAGGTCGACGGCTGCACCCGCGCCGACGCCTTCCGCCGGATCACCCTCCCGCTGCTCGCCCCCGGGCTGCTGGCCACCTCGCTCTTCGGCTTCATCACCGCCTGGAACGAGTTCGCCTTCGCCAACATGCTCATCATCAAGAACCAGGACGACCGCACCCTGCCGGTGTGGCTGTCGTCCTTCTCCAACGTGTTCGGCACCGACTGGGGCGCCACCATGGCCGCCTCCACCCTCTTCGCCCTGCCCGTGCTGGCCCTCTTCCTGGTGCTCCAGGGCAGGGTCGCCACCGGGATGACCAGCGGCGCCGTCAAGGGATAGGGGAAACACCGAGATGACCGCACCCCCACTGGTCCCACGCCCCACCCATCTGGGCACACTGCCCGGGAGGTTCACCCTCGACGCCCACACCGCCGTACGGGCCGCGCCCGGCGGTGCCACCGCCGCCGCCACCCTGCTGCGCACCCTGCTCGCACCCGCCACCGGACTGCCCCTGCCCGCCTCCGACGACGGCCGCGTCGTGCTCGTCGTCGACCCGGCGCTCGGCGGCCTCGGCGACGAGGGGTACGGCCTCACCGTCGGCACCGACGCCGTCCTGCTGCGCGCCGCGCGCCCCGCCGGGCTGCTGCGCGGCATCCAGACGATCCGCCAACTCCTGCCGCCCCAGGCGCTGTCGGACACCCCGGTACGCGGTACGCCCTGGACGCTGCCCTGCGTCCAGATCACCGACGTGCCGCGGTTCGCCTGGCGCGGTGTGATGCTCGACGTCGCCCGGCGCTTCCGGCCGATCTCCTTCCTGCACCGGTTCACCGACCTGCTCGCGCTGCACAAACTCAACGTGCTGCACCTGCATCTGACGGACGATCAGGGCTGGCGGATGCCGGTCGCCGGCTACCCGAAACTCACCGAGATCGGCGGTCTGCCGCACGGCGGCGCCTACACCCGGCAGGAACTGGCCGGCCTCGTCGGCTACGCGGCGGAGCGCGGCGTCACCGTCGTACCGGAGATAGAGCTGCCCGGCCACGCGCGGGCCGCGCTCGCCGCCTACCCCGAGCTGGGCAACGTCCCAGGACGCCGGCTCCCCGTATGGGACCGCTGGGGCGTCAGCGAGAACATCTTCGGCGTCCACGACGAGGTCGTCGACTTCTTCCGCACCGTGCTCGACGAGGTGATGGACACCTTCCCCTCGCGCTACGTGCACCTCGGCGGCGACGAGTGCCCCATGGTCGAGTGGCGGCAGTCGCCCGCCGCCCACCGCAGGGTCGCGGACGAAGGACTCGCCGATCCCGAGGCGTTGCGCGGCTGGCTGCTCGGCCGGGTCGGCGCGCACCTCACAGCGAACGGCCGGCGCCCGCTCGGCTGGACCGACACCGGCAGCGATCTGCCCGACGGCTTCACCGCGGCCCCGTGGCTGGAGGAGTCGCACGGCCTGACCGCCGCACGGCGCGGCCAGGACATCATCATGGCCCCGCACCGGTCCACCTTCCTCGACTACCCGCAGAGCGAGCGCCCCGGCGAACCGCCGGGCCAGCCCGGCGGGGTCGTCACCCTGCGGGACGTGTACGCACTCGAACCCGCGCCGCCCGGTTGGGAGCCCGAGGCCGCCGCCCATGTCCTCGGCACCCAGGCGCAGTTGTGGGCCGAGTACGTCCCCACCGAGGCGCACGCCGAATATCTCGCCTTCCCCCGGCTGTGCGCGCTCGCCGAGACGGCCTGGTCCGCCCACCGCGACTGGCCGGGATTCCAGGACCGCCTCGCACACCACCGAACCCGGCTCGACGCACTCCATGTGCCCGGCCGCCCACCGCACCACCTCCCCGCACCATCCCTGTCAGGAGAGGAAACCGGTCGATGAACAGACGCAGGACCGCCACCGCACGCTTCAGGACCGCCGTCGCGCTCGGCGCGGCGGCCGGCCTCGGCTGCGCCGCCCTCACCGCCCTGCCCGCCTCGGCGGCCACGCCCACCGTCAAGGTGCAGTACCGCCAGAGTTCCACCGGATCCGACCAGGTGGAGCCGTGGTTCAAGGTGGTCAACACCTCGGGCTCGGCGCTCTCGCTCAGCACCGTCAAGGTCCGCTACTACTTCAAGGCCGACGCCGGCGCCTCGTACACCTTCGCCTGCTCCTGGGCGGTCAAGGGCTGCGGCAACATCACCGGCACCTTCGGGACCCTCGCCCACCCGACGGCGACGGCCGACCGCTATCTGGAGATCGGCTTCACGGCGGGCGCCGGCACCCTCGCGCCCGGCGCCGACACCAGCGACATGCAGTTGCGCTTCTACCGCTCCAACTGGGCGTCGCTCAACCAGAACGACGACTACTCCTTCGGTCCCGCACAGACCTCGTACGGCGACTGGACCAAGGCCACGGCGACCGTGGGCGGCGCACTCGTCTGGGGCACCGCCCCCGCGGGCAACGACCCCGGCGGCCCCACCGATCCGCCCACCGACCCGCCGACCGATCCGCCCACCGGCGGGGCGACGCTCTTCGACGACTTCAACTACACCTCGTACACCGACCCGTCGATCAGCGGCCACGGCTGGAGTGTGCGCGCCAACTCGGGCGGACCCGGCATCCCGGGTGCCACCTGGGCCCCCGACAACGTCACCTTCGCCAAGGAGGGGACGAACTCGATCATGAATCTGGAGACCTCGACCGCCGGCACGGGCGGCACCACCGAACAGACCGAAGTCCTCACCCAGGCAACGAAGTTCAAGAACGGGACCTACGCCGCCCGGGTCAAGTTCGCGGACACACCGAAGTCGGGTCCCGACGGCGACCATCTCGTCCAGACCTTCTTCACCATCAACGACCTCAAGGCGCCGATGGCTGACGACTACGCGGAGTACGACTTCGAGTACCTGCCCAACGGCGGCTGGGGCGAGTCGTCCAACATCCTCTACACCACCTCATGGGAGACCTACAATCCCGACCCCTGGGTCGCGGTCAACCAGCACACCGAGGGCCGGTCGAGCTACAACGGCTGGCACGACCTGGTGCTCACCATCGACAACAACGCGATCACGTACTACATCGACGGCCAGCTCTTCGGCACGCACGACGCCCAGTACCTGCCCGAGCGGCCCATGTCGATCAACTTCAACCAATGGCTGATCGACTTCGGCGGCCAGTCCAGTTCGACCCCGCGCGCCTACGACCAGAAGGTCGACTACGTCCTGCACGTCAAGGACCAGGTACTGACTCCCGCGCAGGTCAGCGCCAAGGTCAACGCGTACCGCAGCGCGGGGACGGTGTTCCAGGACACGGTGCCGAACGGCGGCTGACGGGTCGTCAGAGGTAGTCACGAGGGGCCGGGGTGCGGGTGCCGGACGGCGCCCGCACCCCGGTGTCCGGGGCCGGGACTTGACCGACCCATTGGTACATACCAAAATCGGCACACCCGTGCGAACAATGTTCGCTCCCCCCATGTCGGGTTTCCTCGTTGCGCCACGCTCCCGTGCCATCACGCAGAAGGTGACCTACGTGAAGAACCGCTGTCTTGTCTGTTCCGCGGCGCTGGTGTCCGCCGTCGCCCTCAGCGGTTGCGGCTCGCTGCCGGGGGGAGGCAAGGACGACTCGCCGACCGTCACGGTCTGGCTGATGAAGGACAGCGTGTCCGACGCGTTCCTCAAGCGCTTCGTGACCTCGTACGAGAAGTCGCACCCCAAGGTCACCCTCGACGTCAAGATCCAGGAGTGGACAGGGATCGGTGACAAGGTCCTGGCGGCGCTGGACAGCGAGGACCCGCCGGACGTCATCGAGGTCGGCAACACCCAGGTCGCCCAGTACGCCGAGACCTCGCACCTGCGCGGGCTGACCCTGGAGTCGGTACGCGACCTCGGCAGCGAGGACTGGCTGCCCGGCCTCGCCCAGCCGGGCCGGATCGAAGGGGACCAGTACGGCATCCCCTGGTACGCCGCCAACCGCATCGTGATCTACAACAAGGACCTGTTCGAGGCGGCCGGCATCGACAAACTGCCCAAGACCCGGGACGAATGGATCGCCGACACCACCGCGCTCAACACCGGTGAGACGCAGGGCATCTACCTCGCGGGCCAGGACTGGTACAGCCTGGCCGGCTTCATCTGGGACGAGGGCGGCGAGCTGGCCGTCGAGGACGGCAGCAGCAACTGGCGCGGCACCCTCGACACCCCCGCGGCGCTGCGGGGCATGGCCTTCTACAAGCAGTTGCAGGCCCTGGGCGACGGGCCGAAGAACTCCGACGAGGCCACGCCGCCGCAGGCCGACGTCTTCGCCAAGGGCGATGTCGCCCAGATCATCTCCACCCCCAGCTCGGCCCGGATCATCGAGGAGAAGAACCCCGACCTCAAGGGCAAGCTGGGCTTCTTCCCGATCCCCGGCAAGACGGCCGACGCGCCCGGCGCCGTGTTCACCGGCGGATCCGACCTGATCGTCCCGAAGAACACCAGCCACGGCACGGCGGCCACCGACGTGGTCGAGGCGCTCGCCGGCGAGAAGTGGCAGACGGACCTCGCGCGGACCATGAGCTACGTCCCCAACAAGACGACCCTCGCCGGGGTCATCAGCGGCGACGAGAGTACGGCGGCGATGGCCGTCGGCGCCGCGCGCGGCCGGGCCACCCCCAACTCGCCGCAGTGGGCCAGCGTCGAGGCCAAGAACCCGATCAAGCCGTACATGACCGACGTGCTGGAGGGCCAGGACCCGAAGAAGGCCGCCAAGGCGGCGTCGGAGCTGATCACCACGGCGCTCACCTCCGGCTGATCCGGGGGCGCACGGGTGGCATCACCGGGTGCGGACCACCGGTGGGCCGCACGGGTCGGACGCGCCGGCGGAGGCGCGCGCCGGTGCACCACCCCCGGCATTCAGCCGTCCCACATCCGCTTTCCGCCGTGTGGTCATGTCAAATCCAGCCGGTGACGGAAGAAACGAGGTGCCGGACCGCCGCAGCACGCGGCGGGCCCGGTCGCCGCCTTTCCCACCGGCACAGGAGACACCCATGCCCGCCGCCGTCCCCGCCCCGCTCCTCCCCACCGCACCCGCCGCACCCCCGGCGACCGCACCCGCCGCACCCGCCCCGGTCGTCCCCGGCCGGCCCGCCGCCGAACTCCGCTACGTGGTCTCCCTCGCCCGCGACCTGGCCGACGTACGCGCCGCCCAGCGGCTGCGCCACCAGGTCTTCGCCGGCGAACTGGGCGCCAAACTCGACAGCTCCGAACCCGGCCACGACAGCGACGCGTTCGACGCGTACTGCGACCACCTGCTGGTACGCGAGGAGCGCACCGGCGAAGTCGTCGGCACGTACCGGCTGCTGCCCCCCGACCGCGCACGCGCCGCCGGACGGCTCTACTCCGACAGCGAGTTCGACCTCTCCCGGCTCGGCCCGATCCGCGACGACCTCGTCGAGGTCGGCCGCTCCTGCGTCCACCCCGCGCACCGCACCGGCGCCGTCATCAGCCTCATCTGGGCCGGACTCGCCCGCTACATGACCGGCAGCGGCCACACCTGGCTCGCCGGCTGCTGCTCGGTCCCGCTCGCCGACGGCGGCGCGCTCGCCGCTTCGACCTGGCGCACCGTACGCGACAAGCACCTCGCACCCGAGGAGTACCGGGTCACCCCGCTGCGCCCGTGGACCCCGCAGGACACCGGGCGCCCCGCCCCCAGGACCGAGCTGCCGCCCCTGCTGCGCGGCTATCTGCGGCTCGGCGCCTGGGTGTGCGGCGCGCCCGCGCACGACCCCGAGTTCGGCGTCGCCGACCTCTACGTCCTGCTGTCGATGCGCCGTACCGACCCGCGCTACCTGCGGCACTTCCTGTCGCTCGTACCGGCGGCATGAGCGGCTGGCTGCCCACCGCGCCCTGCACCCCGCGCGGCTGCGGCACGCACCACGGCCCCGCCGCCCGTACGGCGGTGGCGGCGGGCCGGGTGCTGACGGGGCTGACCGTCCTGCTCGCCGGCGTCCTGGCGGCGCCGCTGATCGCCACGCTCGGCGCGGCGCCCCGTGACCGGCTCACCCGGCACTGGGCGCGCGCCCTGCTCAGAGCGTTCGGCCTGCGGGTGCGGATCGTCGGAGCCGGGCGCCCGGACCCGCCGGGGCGGGGGAGCGGGGTGCTGGTGGTCGCCAACCACATCTCCTGGCTCGACATCCCGCTGATCGCGGCCGTCCTGCCCGGCCGGATGCTGGCCAAGAGCGAGATACGGCACTGGCCCGTCCTCGGCGGGGTGGCGGCGCGCGGCGGCACCCTCTTCGTCGAGCGCGAGCGGCTGCGGGCGCTGCCCGCGACCGTACGCACCCTCGCCGGGGCGCTCACCGACGGCTCACGGGTGATCGTCTTCCCCGAGGCGTGCACCTGGTGCGGCGGCGGCCGCGGCCGCTTCACCCCGGCGGTGTTCCAGGCCGCGCTGAACGCGGGGGTGCCCGTACGGCCCGTCCGGATCACCTACCGGGGGCCTGAAGGACACCGCTCCGGTGCGCCGGCGTTCGTCGGCGACGACACCCTGACCGCCTCGCTGTGGCGGATCGCGACGGCCGGCGGGCTCACGGCGGAGATCACGGTCCTGCCGCTGATCCCCGCCGGTCTGCACACCGACCGCCGCACGCTCGCCCTCGCGGGTCAGCTCACCGTCGCGAGCGACAGCGCGAACCGTCCCGCCTCATCGGTCCACCAGTGCGTCAGCTCCATCCCCGCCGCGGCCAGCTCCGCGCGTACGCCGTCCTGACGGAACTTCGCCGACACCTCCGTACGGACCTCCTCACCGGCCTCGAAGTGGACCAGCAGATCCAGCTCGGGGATCTTCACGGTGAGGGCGCGGCGCGCCCGCAGCCGCATCTCGATCCACTCCTGCTCCCGGTCCCAGCGCGCCACATGCTCGAAGTCGGCGGGGTCGAAGTCGGCGCCCAGCTCGCGGTCCATGACCGTCAGGACGTTCTTGTTGAAGGCCGCCGTCACACCGGCCGCGTCGTCGTAGGCGCTGACCAGCGTGGACTCGTCCTTCACCAGGTCCGTACCGAGCAGCAGCGTGTCGCCCGGTTCCAGCAGCGCGCGCACCGACGCGAGGAACCCGGCGCGCTCGGCGGGCAGCAGATTGCCGACGGTGCCGCCGAGGAAGGCGACCAGCCGCGGCCCCGGTGTGGCGGGCAGCTCCAGACCGGCGGTGAAGTCGGCGATCAGCGCGTGCACCCGCAGGTCGGGGCGGTCGGCGATCAGCGCCTCCGCCGCCCCGGTCAGCGCGCTCCCGCTCACGTCGACCGGCACGTAACTGTGCAGTCCCTTCAGCGCGTCGAGCAGGTGGCGGGTCTTCTCGGACGAGCCGGAACCCAGCTCGACCAGGGTGCTCGCGCCGCTCGCCGCCGCGATCTCCCCGGCCCTGGCCAGCAGGATCTCCCGCTCCGCGCGGGTCGGGTAGTACTCGGGCAGCCGGGTGATCTCCTCGAACAGTTCGCTGCCGCGCGCGTCGTAGAACCACTTGGGCGGCAGTGTCTTGGGCGTACGGGTCAGGCCCGCGCGCACATCGGCGCGCAGCGCGGCGTCCGTGGCGTCCTCGGGCAGGGTGCGGGTCAGGTGGAAGGGGCTCACGCGGGGGGCTCCTTGAGGGGGGTCAGCGTCAGGTCGGTGCGGGTGGCGACGACCAGCGTCCGGTCGGGGATCTCGCGCCAGCGCGGATCGTCGTCGTACGGCTCGGAGGCGACCACCACACCCTCGTCGGGCCCGACGAGCGTCCAGAGCGTGTCGCCCCAGGCGGTCGCCGCGATCGTGCCGCCGTCGGTGAGCAGCAGATTGAGCCGGGACGCCGGCGCGGCGGCGGCCACCTCGGCCACGGTGTCGGCCAGCGCCTCGCCGAGCGAGTCGCCGCGCCGCAGCCGGTGCAGGATCAGCGCCCACACGAGTGCGGAATCGGTGCGGGCCGCCAGCGACAGCAGCTCCTCGGCGGGCAGCCCGGCGGCGAGCGCCGCCAGACTCCCCGGCCAGCCCTTGACCGCCCCGTTGTGGCTGAACAGCCAGGGCCCGGAGGCGAAGGGCGCGGCCGCCGCCTCTCCGTCGGCGCCCGGCTCCGTCGCGTCCCGTACGGCGGCGAGCAGCGCGGTCGTACGGACCACCCTGGCCAGATCGGTGAAGCCGAGATCGGCCCAGATCGGCCCGGCCCGCCGGTAGCGGGCCGGCGCCGGATCGCCTTCCGCGTACCAGCCGACCCCGAACCCGTCGGCGTTCACCGTGCCGTGCCGCTGCCTGCGCGGCTCCCACGACTGCCGGTACAGCGCGTGGGCCGGTGCCACCAGCACCTCGCCCAGCGCCGCCGGCGGGCCGAGCCGGGCGAGATGGCGGCACATCAGGCGCCCTCCCCTGGAGCCGCGTCCCGCGCCGTGCGGAACCCGGCGAAGATCTGCCGCCTGACCGGCAGGTCCCAGTTGCGGAACGTGCCCCGGCAGGCGACGGCGTCCACCGCGAACGAACCACCGCGCAGCACCTTGTGCGCGCTGCCGAAGAACACTTCCGAGTACTCCCGGTACGGGAACGCGACGAAGCCCGGGTACGGCAGGAAGTCGCTCGACGTCCACTCCCAGACGTCCCCGATGAGCTGGCGCACCCCGAGCGGCGAAGCCCCGCGCGGATAGCTGCCGGCCGGCGCGGGGCGCAGATGGCGCTGGCCCAGGTTGGCGTGGTCCGGCGTCGGCTCCTCGTCGCCCCACGGGAAACGCAGCGAGCGCCCGGTGGCCGGGTCCCAGCGCGCCGCCTTCTCCCACTCCTCCTCGCTGGGCAGCCTGCGCCCCGCCCAGCGGGCGTACGCGTCGGCCTCGTACCAGCTCACATGCAGCACCGGCTCGTCCATCGGCACCGGCTCGACCGCGCCGAAGCGGCGGCGCAGCCACTGGCCTGCCTCGCGCCGCCAGAACTGCGGCGCGCCGATGGAGTGCTCGCGGATCTGGGCCCAGCCCTCCGGGGCCCACCACCGCTCGTCGGTGTAGCCGCCGTCCTCGACGAAGCGCAGATAGTCGCCGTTGGTCACCGGCACGGTGTCGATGAAGAACGCCGGCACGAGCCGCTGGTGCGCCGGGCGTTCGTTGTCCAGCGCCCACGGCTCGGCCGTGGTGCCCATCGTGAAGCGCCCGGCCGGCACCAGCACCTCGGCGGGCAGCCCCGCCGTGCCACCGGCGGGCGGCTCGGGCGCGGTCAGCGCCGCAGGGCCCGTGCGGAGCTGGTGCGTGATGAGCATGGTCTCGTCGTGCTGCTGCTCGTGCTGCGCGATCATCCCGAAGGCGAAACCGGCGTCCAGCAGCGCGCCGCCGCCCCCGTTCAGCGGCGCGCGCTCGATGATGTCGAGCACCCGCCCCCGTACGTCGGAGGCGTAGGCGCGCGCCTCGGCGGGCGCCAGCAGCGGCAGCGTGGGCCGCTCGGAGCGCGGGTGCTCGAAGGCGTCGTAGACGGAGTCGATCTCGGGGCGCAGCGCGTCACCGCCGCCGACGGTGCGCAGCAGCCACTGCTCCTCCTGGTTGCCGATGTGCGCCAGGTCCCACACCAGGGGCGACATCAGCGGCGAGTGCTGCGCCGTCAGGTCGTGGTCGTCGACGCAGGAGGTCAGCAGGGCCGTACGGGCACGTGCGGTGGTCAGCGACTCGACGGCGCGGCGGCGCAGCGCCTCGGCGGAGTCGGCGGATATCTCGGTGATGGTCGCTCGCGGGGCCCGCGGAGCTTGCGGGGTCCCGGCGGTTCGGTCGGTCATGAGCGGAGATCCTTCTCAGGTTCGAAGACGCGTTCCGAGACGCGTTCGGGGACGCTTCCGGAGACGCGCAGCTCGTCGGCGGGACATCGGCCCCGCACCACGAAGCGTTCGGTGAAGGCGGCGACGGCCTCCTGGATCGCGGTACTGGCCCCGACGCGCGGCAGCGCCTCCTGGGCGAGCGCGAAACAGGTGACGGCCGTCGCGTGCAGTTCGGGGTCCGCGAGTCCGTCACGGGCCGCTCTGACCCACAGCGGGTTGCCGGGCGCGGGCCCGGGGCCCGCGGCGTCGGCCAGCGGCTTGACGGCGCGGTACACGCTCTCGGCCGCTTCCGGATCGTCGAACAGCGCGGTCGTGACGGCGAGCGGCACCAGCCACCCGTCCTCACCCGGCTGCGCGTCGATCATCCGCAGCTCCAGATGGCCGCGCGGTCTGGCCGGCGGGAAGAGCGTGGTGACGTGGTAGTCGAGATCGGCGCGCAGCGGCGGGCGCGGCAGCCCCGATCTGATCCAGTCACGGAACGAGACCCCGTCCGGCACGTGCCAGGGGCCCTCCGGCGTCTGGACACACATCACCGGCGCGTCCAGGGCGTGCGCGGCCCACGCGGCCCGCGGTTCGAGCCGCAGCGAAGGCGCGGCCGTGCGGGCCGGGTCGAGCTCGGCCCACATCGCCTGCCGGGTGGAGCGCCAGCCGGTCCGCCTCCCCTCGCGCATCGGCGAATTGGCGAAGGCCGCGACCAGCACCGCCCCGAGCAGATGGGCGAGCTGCCAGCGTCGCGCGTAGCCGAGCGGACCCGGCTCCTCGTGCCCCGCGTCCAGGCACACCTGGACGGACGCGGTGGTGCGCATCATCGCCCGGCCGGCGGTGCCGATCCGGTCGAGATACGCCTCCATCGCGTCGTAGCGGGGCGCGTGCAGCATGCGCTGCGGAAGATGCCAGGGGTCCTGTCCGAAACCGGCGAGTGCGAGGCCCGCCGTACGCAGCGCCGGGCGGACGAGATCCAGGTCGGCCGACGTGGTGGCGACGCACTCCATCAGGGAGGCGGCGGGCTGGGAGCTGAGCTCCAGTTGGCCGCCGGGTTCGAAGGTCAGTGCCGAGGTCAGCGGCAGGGTCCGCAGGCCGTCGAAGGCGGCTTCGAGGCGGTGGACAGGGACGGGGTTTCGCGGGTCGCGCAGATCGTGTACGAGCCATTCCAGTTCCACACCCACGGTGCGCGGTGGCCCGGTCTTGAAACATATGCCGCGCAACAGCGCCTCGGCGTCGTCCTCGCCGAGCGGTTGTTCCGCGTCGATCAAACGGTCGGATGGCATGGCCGGATCCTCCTGTCGAAGACCGTGACCGACTTCGTCCCGGGGTCGGGACGAAGCGCTCCGGTCCAACCTAAGGCCACTCCTGCCAGTTCGCACAAGAGTGCCCTTGAGTCACCGAATCGTCAGAAATCCGGTTGCCCCGGAGGTGATCGCTCACGCATGATCCCGCACATGAGTGCGCGACTGCGGGGGATCGCAAAGGAGACCGAGGAGATCGTCGGGGCAGGCAGCTACCGCGGCCCCGACGGCTCTGACGTGCTGATACGCCCGGCGCTCGACGCCGCGCTCGCCGCCACCCGGATGTACGGGCCCGAGCCGGTCACCGTCGCCCTGGACGGTGGCCGAAAGGGGGCCGTCGAGGTGACGGGCGAGAGCAGCCTGGCGGCCGCCGCGCGGCTGACGGCGGCGGCGCCCGGCCCGGTGGCCGTGCTGAACTTCGCCTCCGCGCGTAACCCCGGCGGCGGCTATCTGAACGGCGCACAGGCCCAGGAGGAAGCACTCTGCCGGGCCTCCGCGCTCTACGCCACGCTGCTGCGCGCGCCCGAGTTCTACGCACACCACCGCGAAGACCGGGACCCGTTCTACACCGACCGGGTGATCCACTCGCCCGGAGTGCCGGTCTTCCGCGACGACAGCGGCCGGCTGCTTGCCGCCCCGTTCCAGGCCGGCTTCCTCACGTCGCCCGCGCCGAACGCCGGAGTGATCGCGCGGCGCGTCCCCGACGAGAGCCACCGCGTCCCCGCCGCGCTGGCCTCCAGGGCCGCGCGGGTCCTGGAGACGGCGGCGGAGTGCGGATACCGGCGGTTGGTGCTGGGCGCCTGGGGCTGCGGGGTCTTCCAGAACGACCCCGCCCAGGTGGCCGAGACCTTCCGGGCGCTGCTCACCGGGGAGGGGCGGTTCGCCGGGCACTTCGACGAGACGGTCTTCGCGGTGCTGGACCGTACGAAGGCGGGTACGACGCTGTCGGCGTTCCGCGAGGTGCTGGCGTGACCGCAGGGTCTGAACGCCGGACCTGGCCGCCGGACCTGGCCCGTGCCGGGGCAGCGCTGGCGCTACGCGCAGGGCGGCCCGGCGCACACCGGGCCCGGCCGCGCCTACGCCCTTGCGGCGGGCGGCGGGCGGCAGAGGCCGGTCTGCCAGCGGCGCGCGGTCCTGCCACGCCGGGGGCGGCGGACCTCACCCCGGCGCCTGCCGCTGGGCTCCGGACCGCTCAGGTCCAGCCGTAGCGCTCCTTCAGCCGGTTCACGACGAGGTTGAAGCGGCCCCTGTCGAGGGCGCAGGCCTCGCGCCGCATGCCTGCCTCGTGGAGCCGCATGACCCGGTCGATCGCCACCCACGAGTCGCGGCCCGCGCGGTCCCACGGGCCGACCCCGATCGGCACCCAGTCGCGGTCCTGGTTGTGGCTCTTGCTGGAGAGCTGGACGGCGAGCAGCGTGCCGCCGCGCTCACGGGCGACGACCAGGACCGGCCGGTCCTTGCCGCGTCCGTCGTTCTCCTCGTACGGCACCCAGGTCCAGACGATCTCGCCGGGGTCGGGGTCGCCGTCGTGGGCGGGCGCGTACTCGGTGCGTACCGGACCCACCTCGCGGGGCTCGGCCTCCGTCGTGGCGGTGGGGCCGCCGCGGCCGGGGAAGTCGCTGTCGGCATGGTCCTGGGCGCTGGGAAAGGGCGTCATCCGCAAGACGTTAGGACCTGCGTGCGGCCCGCCGCCGGGCGGGTCACCCCGACGATCCGGGACGATGCCGGACGATCCGGGGCGTGTCCACGCGCCGGTCGTACCGGTCCGCGCACCGGCCCGCGCGCCGTACCCGCCGAACGGGGCGGGGAAGGGGCTAGCGTCACCCGCATGACTATCGTTCCGCAGCGCTTCGAGATCCTGTTGGTCGCAGAACACGCCGAGCACGCCGACGGCTCCGAAGGACCGCCCGACGACGCGCAGGCGTTGCGCTCGGCCGTCGTGGAGGCGACCGGCGACATCGGTGCCTCCGGCTACCCGCGTTACGCGGGCAACGGCATGGAGGCCGACATCGATCCGCAGACCCACACCGTGGAGGCGCTGCTGATCGACGGCCAGGAAGTGGACTACGGCCTGTCGGCGCGGGTGGTGGACGCGAGCCCGAGCTGATCCCGAGGCCGTCCTGAAGGCGCGTTGACAGTGGCCCGCCGACGGGCGGAGACTCGCGCTGGCCGCTGTGAACGACCGTTCGCACGGCCGCCCGGCCGGGTTTCCCGGCAGAGCCGCCGCGTCGAAGGGGTCCGCAGATCCGATGACCACCATCCGGGATGTCTACGTCGTCGACGCCGTCCGCACCCCGATCGGCAGGTTCGGCGGGGCGCTCGCCTCCGTACGTCCCGACGATCTCGCGGCCCAGGTGGTGCGCTCGCTGGTCGAACGCACCCCGGCGCTCGATCCGGCCAGGATCGACGACGTGATCTTCGGGGACGCGAACGGCGCGGGCGAGGACAACAGGGACGTCGCGCGGATGGCCGTCCTGCTGGCCGGTCTGCCGGTCTCCGTGCCGGGTGTGACGGTCAACCGGCTCTGCGGGTCCGGACTTGAGGCGGTCATCCAGGCGGCGCGCGCCGTCGCGCTCGGCGACGCCTCCGTCGTCCTGGCGGGCGGCGTCGAGTCGATGTCCCGCGCGCCCTGGGTGCTGCGGAAGCCGGAGCGCGCGTTTCCCGCCGGGCACCAGCAGTTGCACTCCACGACGCTCGGCTGGCGGATGACCAACCCGGCCATGCCGGCCGAGTGGACCGTGGCGCTCGGCGAGGGCGCCGAGCAGATCGCCGACAAACACGGCATCACCCGCGAGGAGCAGGACGCCTTCGCGCTCGCCAGCCACCGCAAGGCCGCCGAGGCGTGGGCCGCCGGACTCTACGAGGGCGAGGTCGTCCCGTACCCGGGCGTGGAACTCGCCCGCGACGAGTGCATCCGCGACAGTACGTCGATGGAGGCCCTGGCCAAGCTCAAGCCGGCCTTCCGCACCGAGGGCGGCGGTACGGTGACGGCCGGCAACGCGTCCCCGCTCAACGACGGCGCGGCGGCCCTGCTCATCGTGGACGAGGACGGGCTGCGCGAGACGGGCCGCGAACCCCTGGCCCGGATCAGTGCGTCCGCCGTCACCGGCATCGAGCCGCAGCTCTTCGGGCTCGGCCCGGTCGAAGCCGTCCAGCGGGCGCTCACGAAGGCCGGCCGGTCGTTCGCCGACCTGACCACCTTCGAACTCAACGAGGCGTTCGCCGCCCAGTCGCTCGGCTGCCTCGCCGAATGGCCCGAACTCGACCCGCGGCTCGTCAACCCGCGCGGCGGCGCCATCGCCATCGGCCATCCGCTCGGCGCGTCAGGCGCCCGGCTGGCGGGAGCCGTGGCCCATCAGCTTGCCGCGGCCGGTGCGGGCACCGGCCTGGCAGCCCTCTGCATCGGGGTGGGCCAGGGCCTGGCGCTGGTACTGGAGCGCTGACGGGACCGCCGAGGGCAAGGGCTACTGGCGGTCAGGCTCAGCCCTGGTTCTCGACGTGCTTGTTGTCGCCCTCGGCCTCGGCCTTCGCGACGGACTTGCGGACCTCGTCCATGTCCAGCGCGCGGGCCTGGCCGATCACGTCCTCCAGGGCCGTCTCTGGCAGCGCACCCGGCTGGGCGAACACCGCGACGTTGTCACGGACGATCATCAGCGTCGGGATGGAGCGGATCTCGAACGCGGCGGCCAGCTCCTGCTGGGCCTCCGTGTCGACCTTCGCGAAGACGAGGTCTCCGTGGCGCTCCGACGCCGACTCGTAGACGGGGGCGAACTGGCGGCACGGTCCGCACCAGGAAGCCCAGAAGTCGATCAGAATGAAGTCGTTCTCCGACACGGTCTGGTCGAAGTTTTCCTTCGTGAGTTCCACTGTGGCCATTGCCTGCTACCTCTTCCTGATTCACCGGTGGGAGCCGCCTCGCACAACGGCTGCTGCCACCGCCGTATTCCTGAGCCGTATTCCTGGACCGTTCCCGAAGATCGTGTGGCCATGCGGGCCCGCCCGGACCAGACTGACCCCATGACGGATGCCATGGATTACGACGTTGTGGTGCTGGGTGCGGGACCGGTCGGGGAGAACGTGGCCGACCGCGCCAGGGCCAATGGGCTGAGCGCGGCGATCGTCGAGAGCGAGCTGGTCGGCGGCGAATGCTCGTACTGGGCCTGTATGCCGAGCAAGGCACTGCTCCGCCCGGCGATCGCCCGCGCGGAGGCGCGCAGGGTGCCGGGCCTCAGGCAGTCCGTGCAGGGCCCGCTCGACGCCGCCGCCGTACTCGCCCACCGGAACGAATACACGTCCGACTGGAAGGACGACGGCCAGGTCGCGTGGGTCGAGAGCACCGGCACCGCCCTCTACCGGGGCCACGGGCGCCTCGCCGGACCGAAGAAGGTCGTGGTCACGACGCCGGAGGGCGATGAGCAGGTGCTCACCGCCCGGCACGCCGTCGCCGTGTGCGTCGGCAGCCGCGCGGTCCTGCCCGACCTGCCGGGCCTGGCTGGCGCGAAACCCTGGACCAGCCGCGAGGCGACCAGCTCCCAGCATGTCCCCGACCGGCTCGTGGTCGTGGGCGGCGGAGTGGTCGGCGTGGAGATGACCACGGCATGGCGGGCGCTCGGCTCCGAGGTCACCCTCCTGGTACGCGGCGACGGGCTGCTGCCGAACATGGAGCCCTTCGCCGGCAAGCTGCTCGCCGAGTCCCTGACCGAGGCCGGCGTGTCGGTCCGTACGAACACCTCCGTCACCCAGGTGGAACGGGACGGCGGCAGCGGCCCCGTCACCGCGGTGCTGGACAGCGGCGAACGTATCGAGGCGGACGAAATCCTCTTCGCCACCGGCCGCGCCCCGCGCACCGACGACCTCGGCATGGAGACGGTCGGCCTCAAGCCCGGCGACTGGATCGAGGTCGACGACAGTTGCCGCGCCAAGGGCAGCGACTGGCTCTACGCGGTCGGCGACGTCAACCACCGCGCCCTGCTGACCCACCAGGGCAAGTACCAGGCCCGTATCGCCGGCGCCGCCATCGCCGCCAGGGCCCAGCACGTCCCCCTCCTGGAAACCGACCGCTGGGGCGCCCACTCGGCCACCGCCGACCACGCGGCCGTCACCCAAGTCGTCTTCACCGACCCGGAGATCGCCTCGGTGGGCCTCACCCTCGCCGAAGCCGAAGCGGCGGGCCACCGCGTCCGCGCGGTCGACTACGACATGAGCGGCGTAGCAGGCGCGGGCCTCTACGCGGACGGCTACACCGGCCACGCCCGCATGATCGTCGACCTGGACGAGGAAATCCTCCGCGGCGTGACCTTCGCGGGCCCAGCGGTGGGCGAGATGCTCCACTCGGCGACGATCGCGGTAGCCGGCGAGGTCCCCATCAACCGCCTCTGGCACGCGGTCCCTGCCTACCCCACCATCAGCGAGATCTGGCTCCGCCTACTGGAGACGTACCGGGGCTGACGCCCCGTCAGTGGATTGTCGTGCACGGTCGGCGGCGGCCGTCGTTCCAGGCTGCTGCCGACCGGATGCCAGGCGTTTCAGGAGCGTTGGTGTGACGTCCCGGTACGCCGCCGGGTCGATCGGGTTGAGCCAGTGGGACGCCCGGGACAGTGGTTTGATGTTCAGGTCCAGGTCGCTCAGTACCTCGTCCACGTTGTGCATCGAGAACGGGATGATCTTCGTGCCCCGGCAGTGGTGCTTGTTCAAGGCCGCGTCCAGGAAGGCGAGTTGGTCGACGACCGCCTGGCGGACTGCTGGGGGGTCGGGGAGGTGTACCGCGCCCGCCAGGTCTGCGGCGATCCAGACCGCGGCCATCTCCGCGTTCAACGGGCTGAAGAACGAGGAGTTGTAGCCGTTGAAGTACAGGCCGGGCACGTCTACGGGCAGGATCTGCCGGTAGAGCATGAAGTTCCCGCGCTCGTCCAGCAGCCGTTTCTGCACGTCGGCGGTGAGGAACGGGACGCCCTGGGTGTAGCCGGTGGCGCAGACGACGAGGTCGGCCCTGAGCGTCGTACCGTCGCTCAACTCGGCGTACGGGGAGCCGCCTTCGGCGAGGAGACGGGTGATGGTCCGGTCGCGGTGGACGGAGATGGTGCCGTCGGCGACGCCCTCGAAGAATCCCTCCGTCACCAGCCCGATCGCGCCGCGGACGATGTCCTCCATGTCGCCCTGCGGTGTCAGACCGAGCTTTCCGAGCTTGAACTGCCGTACCGACACCGAGCCGATGGAGTTGAGCATCCTGCGGCGCAGACCGTTGCCGGGGCCGTGCAGGAACCTCTCGAAACCGCGCAGCCGGATGTAGCGGAACAGGGCCTCGCCGAGGCGGGTCAGCAGCAGCATCTTGAAGTTGAGGAACCCGGCGATCTTCCGCGGCACCTTCCACAGCAGTTGCCGGGCGATCACGTGCGTGTCCGCCGCCACCTTGCTGATCGGCACGGCGACATCGCACGCCGACTTGCCGTAGCCCACGACGAGAGCGTGCTTGCCGCGAGCCTCCTCGGCGTCGTGGAACTCGGAGCCCGCGCAGAGGCGTCCGCCGGCTGCCGTGAACTCCGCCGTGCCCGGGTAGGACGGTACGGCCGGCTCGCAGAACACGCCGTTGGCCACGACGAGACGGTCGAAGGTCTCGCCCGGTTCCGCGCCCTCGGGGCTCCGGGTCTCGATCGTCCACCGGCCGTCGGCGGCCTGCTCGGCGGCCGTCACCTCGGTGTCGAGCCGCAGGCTGCCTTCGAGGCCGAACTCGGCGGCGTACGCGGCGAGATACGCCTGGATCTGCGCGCCGGTGGGCCACTCGGGGTAGTCCTTGGGCATCGGGAAGTCCGAGAGCGAGTACTGCGTCTTGGGGCTCTGCGTGGTCACGCCGGGGTAGCGCCGCGTACGGCTCCAGACTCCGCCGACGTCAGGGGACTTGTCGAAGACCCGGACCTCGTGCCCGGCCTGCGTGAGCACCTTGGCGGTGGCGAGGCCGGCGACGCCGGCGCCGATGATCGCGATCCTCATGGCTACTGGACCTCGGGGGGCAGTCGCAGCTCGATGCCGAAGTCGCCCATGATCCGCTTCATGACGGAGATGTCCTTGGGACCGGGAGGCATGTCCGCGAGCGCCTGGTAGTACCCCTCAAGACCTGCCGGTGAGACCACGGAGATGACCCGCGACTCCTCCTTGGAGGAGTTGCGGAAGGTGTGCACCACGTCGCGCGGCAGGAACAGGTAGTCGCCGTGCTCCAGTACGAAGTCCTCGCCGCCGAGATGGACGTCGAGCCGTCCGGAGAGGCAGATGAAGGACTCGTCCTCGCGGGTGTGGATGTGCGGGGGCGGACCCGCGGTCTCCGGCGGGACCGCGTATTCGAAGAGCGAGTAGGCGTCGTGCGTCGACTTGCCGTCGGTCTTCACCGTGATGCCGAGCCCGATCGCCGCGATCGAACGGCCGTCGCGCGAGGGGAGCATGTAGCCACCGCCGAGAGTCACCATCGTCTCCTTGAGGTCGCCGCACCGCCATGTCGTCGGTGTGATTGGTCACAGCGTGGGTCCGCCACGGGAGTTGCGCAAACAACCGTCCCGCTCACCGGGACGGTTCCCTCGGCAGGCGTCAGCGGCGGGCCTCGGCGGCGGGCCTTGGCGGGAGTCAGCGGCGGGGGTCAGCGGCGGGTCGAGTACGCCCTCGACGCGGCGGCCGCCGCCAGCCGGACCGCGGGACCGATCCGGTCGGCCCGTACGAGCCGGTTCGGGCCGGTGACGGACAGCGCCGCGACCACCTCCCCGAGCGGCCCGAAGACCGGGGCTGCCACACAGCTCACCCCGATGTTGCCCTCCTCCCGCTCCACCGCCCAGCCGCGGGCCGGGATCTCGGCCAGCTCGCGTCTGATGGCGACGGCGCTGGTCAGCGTGCGCGGTGTCCGCGCGGGCAGCCGCGCTTCGAGGACCGAGTCGACGGTCGCGGCGTCCGCGTACGCGAGGATCGCGCGGCCCAGCGCCGAGCAGTAGGCGGGGATGGTGCCACCGGCCTGCGACAGCATGGGCATCGCGAGGTGTCCGGTGATCTTCTCGACGACCAGGATCTGCGCTTCGGCGAGCACCCCGAGCTGCACGGTGATCCTGGTCGCGTGGTGCAGATCCTGGAGGAACGGCAGGACAGCCTCGCGCAGTTCGTGCCGGATCGGGGCGAGGCTGGAGATCTCGAAGAGGCGTTTGCCGATCCGGTAGCGGTCCGCCGGTTTGTCCAGCCAGCCCATACGGATCATCCGGTCGGCGGTGCGGTGCGTGGTCGACCGCGGCATGCAGCACCGCGCGACCAGGGCCCCGAGGGTCAGTTCGCGGTGCGTGGCGTCGAAGGCGTCAAAAATCGCCGCGGCGCGGTCGAGGCCGCCCATCGCTCCGGCGCTGCTGTCGCCGTCCCGCTGAGCGGGACTCATCGTTGGCTCCGCGCGTTCACAGGGGGCACGCTAGCGCCAACCGCGTTCAGCGGAAAGGCATTCGGATACGGGAGGCCGCCATCACCACTCGGACCGCTCTCGTCGGCGGCGGCGCCGCCGGCATCGGCTACGCGACCGCCGCCCAACTGGCCGGCGCCGGCCACCGCGTCGTCATCACCGGCCGCCGCGCCGACGCGCTCGACGCCGCGGCCGCCCGGCTCCGCGAGCAGACCGGCGCCCCTGTCCACACCCTGGTGAACGACGTGTCCGACCCCGGCGCGGCGCAGGCGGCGCTGAAGGAGACGGAATGCCTGTACGGCGCTCTCGACGTGCTGGTGCTCAACGCGGGCGGGCCGCCGCCCGGCCGGGTCCTGGACGTCACGGACGAGCAGTGGCGGGAGTCGTACGAACTGCTCGTCCTCGGACCGCTGCGGCTGGCCCGGCTCGCGCTCCCGCCCATGGCCGCCAGGGGCTTCGGCCGGGCGGTCTTCGTGACCTCCACGGCGGTGCGGCAGCCGCAGCAGGACCTCGCGGTGTCCGTCGTCCTGCGGTCCGCGCTCACGGCCGCCGCCAAGCTGCTCTCCCGGGAGTTCGCGGCCGAGGGCGTCACCGTCAACTGCGTCGCACCGGGCGCTACAGCGACCGAACGCCGTACGCAGATCCTGGACGGCCGCGCCAGGGCGACCGGCACCGACTACGCCGATCTCGAAGCGGCCGACGCGGCGAGCGTCCCCGCGGGGCGGGCCGGGCACCCCGAGGAGATCGGGGCAGCCGTGGCCTTCCTGGCCTCCGACGCCGCGAGCTACGTCAACGGAACCGTTCTCACAGTGGACGGCGGAAGGACGGAAACGATCTGATGGCCCAGTCAGGACCCCACTTCACCATGGCCGACTTCCTCGGCGCGATCTCCAGCACCGTCAGGCCGAGCACGGCGCACCCCGTCGTCGTACGGGCCGCGGAGCTGGAGACGCTTCCCGCCGACCAGGTGCACAACCCGACCACCCTGTCGATCGCGGGCAAGCTGCCGACCGCCACCTTCGAGATCTTCCGGCAGACCATCCCGCCGGGGCTCAGCTCGGACATGCAACGCCACCACCACGAGACGGTGCACTTCGTGATCTCGGGCGACGGCCACAGCGAGATCGAGGACGAGACCGCCTCCTGGTCGGCCGGGGACTTCGTCTACACCCCGCCGTGGACCTGGCACCGCCACTACAACGACTCGACCGAGCACCCGGTCGAGTTCCTGACCATCGAGAACTCCCGCCTGCTGGGCCTGTTGGGCGTCGGCCGCCGGCAGAGCGCCGGACTGGTGACCGTCGAAGAGGCCCGCGCCCGGTTCGGGGAGGACACATCATGAGCGAGCTGCCCGCGCACATCAGCATCTGGGGCGAACTCGGCGATGTGGACCACGAATTGCGCCATGTCGAGGTGGACGGTGTCCGCACCCGGGTACTGCGCGCCGGCTCGGGCCCCGACCTGGTCCTGCTGCACGGCACCGGCGGACACCTTGAGGCGTACGCCCGCGACATCGCGGAACTGGCCGCGGACTTCCGCGTCACCGCGTACGACATGGTCGGCCACGGCTGGTCCGGGCTGCCGGACCGGCCGTACACGATCGACGTGCTGTCCGGCCATCTGCTCGGCACGATGGACGCGTTGGGCATCGAAGCGGCGCACCTGTCGGGTGAGTCGCTCGGCGGCTGGGTCGTCGCGTGGACGGCCGCGCACCACCCGGACCGGGTGGCCCGGCTGGTGTTGAACACCCCCGGCAACATCGCCAACAAGCCGGACGTGATGGCCAAGATGCGCGACAGCACCCTGGCCGCCGTGCGGGACCCGAGCGACGAGACGGTGCGCCGTCGTGTCGAATTCCTGTTCCACCACAAGGAGATGGTGACGGACGAGCTGGTCAACCTGCGGCGCGCGGTCTACGGCCGGCCCGGCTTTCTGCGGGCCATGACCAACACACTCGTCCTGCAGGACCCGGAGATCCGCAAGGACTTCGCCTGGGACCCGGCGTGGGTCGGCCACGTCACCGCCCCCACGCTGCTCCTGTGGACCGAACACGACCCGACGGGCGGGCTCGACGAGGCCGCCATGCTGCTGGAGTGGCTGCCCGACGCCCGGCTGCACGTGATCGCGGACGCGGGCCACTGGCCGCAGTGGGAGAAGCCCGACGAATACCTGCGCGCCCACCGCGACTTCCTCATCCACGGAAAGGACCCGGCATGAGCGAGATCATCGGCCTCGTCGCCATGTCCCACTCCCCGTTCGCGACCCTGCTGCCGCCGCAGGAGCCGTCGCAACCCGGGGGGACGTTCCTCGCCGAGGCCGCCCGGGTGACCGAGGCCGTCGCCCGGCTGGCGCCCGACGCCGTCGTCGCGATCGGCCCCGACCACTTCCACGCGAACTTCTACGACGTGATGCCGCCGTTCGTCCTCGGCGTCGAAGAGGCCGACGGATTCGGCGACTTCGGCAGCAGGGCGGGCCCTTTGCCGGTCGCCTCGGAGCTGGCGTGGTCGATACGCGACGGCCTGGACGAGGCCGGGTTCGACGTGGCGCTGTCGTACGCGCTCACCCTCGACCACGGTGTCGTGCAGAGTTACGAGATGGCCACCGGCGGAGCCGACATCCCGCTGGTGCCGCTGGTCGTCAACACCGCCGCCCCGCCGCTGCCCGGCATGCGGCGCTGCGTCCTCATCGGTGAGGCGCTCGGCTCCGCGATCCGCGGGTCCGCGTTCCCCGGCCGGGTCCTCCTCGTGGCCAGCGGCGGACTGTCGCACTGGCTGCCGTCCAACGACCCGCGCGACCCCTCGGTGGTCGGCGAACGCCGCGAAGCGATGATCCACGGCCGCAAGGACGCCCACGCGTTCGCCTCGGCGCGCGAGCCGCGCGTCCGGGCCATGGGCGGCGACCCCACCCGCCCCGTCAACTCCACCTGGGACGGGTGGTTCCTGGAGCGGCTCACCTCGGGCGACCTCGCCTCGATCGCGGATCTGGGCGACGAGAGCCTGGAGAAGAGCGCCGGCAGCGGCGGGCACGAGATCCGCACCTGGCTGACGGGCCTGGCCGCCGTACGGAAGCCGCTCGTGTGGACCAGTTACGAGCCGGTGCCCGAGTGGATCACGGGCATGGGCATCGGGACCACCTTCGAGGTCGGCTGACATGGCGGCGCACACGGACGCGTTCGGCACCCGCCCCGCCGAGGCGCTCGAACGGCTCACCGTGGCCAGGGCTCGCCAGTATCCCTGCCCGCCGGTACGGCACCTACTGCCGGCCGGTGACGTCGACACGGCCTACGCCGTCCAGTCCGCGTGGGTCGCGCGCCAGGTCGCGGCGGGCGCCCGCGTCGTCGGTCACAAGATCGGCCTCACCAACCCGGCCGTACAGGCCCAACTCGGTGTGGCACAGCCCGACTTCGGTGTCCTGCTGACCGACATGAAGTGCCCTGCCGGGGTGCCCGTCGACATCACCCGCACCCTCCAGCCGAAGATCGAGGCGGAGATCGCGTTCATCCTGGGGCACGACCTGGACGGCACGCAGATCGGCGGCGCGGAGACCGGCGGCGGGCAGATCGGCGGCGCGGAAACCGGCGGCGCGGAGACCGGCGGTGCGGAGACCGGCGGCGCCGAGACCGGCGGCGGGCAGATCGGCATCGCCGACGTGGCGGCCGCCACCGAGTCCATCGTCGCCGCACTGGAGATCGTCGACAGCCGGATCGCCGGGTGGGACATCGACATCGTCGACACCGTCGCCGACAACGCGTCCTCCGGCCTGTTCGTGCTCGGCGACCGGCCCCGCGGGCTCGACGGCCTCGACCTGACCGGCTGCGCGATGACCCTGCGGCGCGGCGACGACGTGGTCTCGACCGGCTCGGGAAGCGCGTGCCTCGGCAACCCGCTGGCGGCCGTCGCCTGGCTGGCCACGACGGCGCGCGACCGGGGCAGGCCGCTGCGGGCCGGGGACATCGTCCTGTCCGGCGCGCTCGGGCCCATGGTGCCGGTCGAGCCGGGGGACGCCTTCCACGCCCACATCAGCGGGATCGGCGACGTCGGCGTCATCTTCACAGGAGGCCCGTCATGAACAGGACCAAGGTCGCCGTCATCGGCTCGGGCAACATCGGGACCGACCTCATGATCAAGGTGCTCCGGCTCGCCGAGCATCTGGAGATGGCCGCGATGGTGGGCATCGATCCCGCGTCCGACGGCCTCGCACGGGCAGCCAGGCTCGGCGTGCCGACGACAGCCGAGGGCGTCGCGGGCCTCATCGCCCTGCCCGGCTTCGCGGACATCCGGATCGTCTTCGACGCCACCTCGGCGACCGCCCACCGCGCCAACGCCCGCGCGCTCGCCCCGTACGGCAAGCGGCTGGTCGACCTCACCCCGGCCGCCACCGGACCGTTCGTCGTGCCCGCGGTGAATCTCGAACGGCATCTGGACGCGCCCGACCTCAACATGGTCACCTGCGGCGGCCAGGCGACGATCCCGGTCGTGGCGGCGGTCGCGCAGGTCACGCCCGTACCGTACGCCGAGATCGTCGCGTCGATCGCGTCGAGGTCGGCAGGGCCCGGAACCCGCGCCAACATCGACGAGTTCACCGAGACGACAGCCGCCGCCATCGAGTCCGTCGGAGGCGCGGGCCGCGGCAAGGCGGTGATCGTCCTCAACCCCGCCGAACCGGCACTCATCATGCGGGACACGGTGTTCTGCCTGGTCGACGCGCCGGACCCCGGCCTGCACACCCGTATCGCGGATGCCGTCGAGTCCATGGTCGGGAGCGTCGCGGCGTACGTCCCCGGCTACCGCCTCAAGCAGCCGGTGCAGATCACGGCCGTCACCGGGCACCCGCGCACGCTCGTCGGCGACCGTCCGGTGACCCACCAGGTCAGCGTCTTCCTCGAAGTCGAGGGCGCCGGCCACTACCTCCCCCCGTACGCGGGCAACCTCGACATCATGACCTCGGCCGCCCTGCGCGTCGGCGAGCGGATCGCGGCCCGCGCCCTGGAGGCCACCCGATGAGCAGGCGACTCTTCATCCAGGACGTCACACTGCGGGACGGCATGCACGCCACCCGCCACCGGCTCGACCCCGCGAAGGCCGCGGAGATCGCCGCCGCGCTCGACGCGGCGGGGGTGGACGCCGTCGAAGTCGCCCACGGCGACGGCCTCGCGGGCGGCAGCCTCACGTACGGCCCCGGCAGCAACACCGACCAGGAGTGGATCGAGGCGGTGGCGGCGAACCTGCGTACCGCCCGGCTGACCACCCTGCTGCTGCCGGGCATCGGCACGATCAAGGACCTGAAGCGCGCGTACCGGCTGGGTGTCCGCTCGGTGCGGATCGCCACCCACTGCACGGAGGCCGACGTCTCGGCCCAGCACATCGCCACCGCCCGGGAACTCGGCATGGACGTCTCCGGCTTCCTGATGATGAGCCACCTGACACCGGCGGCCCAACTCGCGCAGCAGGCCGCCCTGATGGAGTCCTACGGTGCGCACTGCGTGTACGTGACGGACTCCGGGGGCCGCCTCACGACGAGCGGGGTACGCGAGCGGGTACGCGCCTACCGCGCCGTCCTCGACCCCGGCACCGAGATCGGCATCCACGCGCACGAGAACCTCTCGCTGTCGGTCGCCAACTCACTGGCCGCGGCGGAAGAGGGCGCGACCCGTGTCGACGCCTCACTGGCCGGCCACGGCGCGGGAGCGGGCAACTGCCCGGTCGAGCCGTTCATCGCCGTCGCCACGCTGGAGGGATGGACACACGGCTGCGACCTGTTCGCCCTCCAGGACGCGGCCGACGACCTCGTCCGCCCGCTCCAGGACCGCCCGGTGCGGGTGGACCGCGAAACCCTCACCCTCGGCTACGCGGGCGTCTACTCCAGCTTCCTCCGCCACGCCGAGACCGCCGCAGCCCGCCACGGCGTCGACGTACGCACCCTGCTCCTCGAAGCGGGCAGCCGCCATCTCGTCGGCGGCCAGGAGGACATGCTCGTCGACATCGCCCTCGACACGCTCCGCACCCGCGAGCGGGGGGCGCGGGCGACCGGCGACGCGGCGCTCGACGCGTTCGACGCCGATCCGGAGCCGGCCGCCCCCGACCCCCGCTAGGAACTGGCGGCCGTCCGACCGGCCTTGGTCCGGTGCTTCAGCTACTTCGCGGTCTCGGCGGCGCGCGCCGAGAGCGCCGAGACCTCGGCCGCCGCGCGTCGGTCGCGGCCGGTGAGTTTCCACGCGGCGAGTCGCGCGGCCATGGCGGGGGTCGGCGGGAAGACGCCGAGCTGGCCGAGCATGGTCAGGTCGTCGCGGACGGCCTCGTGGTTGACCACCTTCCCGTCGCGCACCGTCAGTAGGTGGATCTGCTCGTAGTCGATCTCGCGGCCGGTCGGCGGGACGATCTTGTCCAGCTTCTCGTCGCGGAAGAGCACGAACGGTCCGGTCTGCCGTCCCTGCATGCGCACCCGGACGAACACGTGCCCGCGCTCCTCGTCGACGCCCGTGTCGAGGACGGGGAAGCGCAGGCCGTCGAATGCCGAGCGCATCCAGGCCCCGGAGGCGAGCACACCGGCAGGACCGGGGATCGCGCAGGCGACAGGGGAGTTGAACGCCTCCCGGTTGCGGAAGTCCGCGCCGACGACCTCGGCGGCGAGCGCCGCGTCGCCGGTCTCTATGACCTTGAAGAGGGAATGCGCGCTGCCGATGGCAGGGTGAGCCACGAGAACTCCTGCGGTGAGGGGAGATGGAGGGAGGTGAGTGGTGATGCCTCGTCACATCAGGCCGAGGGAGAGCCTACGCGCCGCCCGAAGGGGCGAAAAACCGCCGCGCGGCGGGCCGGACCGCCATGCCATGATCCTTCCGACGCACCGGAGTTGGCGGTGCGTCAGTCGTGTCATCTCACCTTGGGGGGTAGCAATGAGACTGTTCTCTGCTGGACGCCCGGTACGTCTCAGATCCGGCGCCGTCGTCGCGCTGGCGGCCGGGCTGCTGGCCGCAGGGCCGGCCGGGCCGGCGTTCGCCGCCGACGATCCGCCGCAGTCGGACCAGTTGTGGATCAACGAGCCGTACGAGCAGACGCTGCCGCTCGGCACCGGCGGCGGCCAGCCGGAGTCCCGCACTCTCGGCGTCGGCATCTACCACGACAACGAGAACTTCACGGTGACCGACGGGAAGCTCACCGTCGACATCTCCGACCTCGCCGGCGTCGCCGATGTGACCTGGCCCGACAACTGCGCGCCGAGCGGTACGAGCGCGGTGTGCGACATCCCCGTGGTGCCGGCGATCGGTGGCGACTACGAGGACCAGGTGTTCCTCACCGTACGCGCGGCGGACGGCGCCGAGACCGGCGCGCGGGGCAGGATCACCTACGAGGCGACGGCCACCGGCGGCCCCCACGGCACGCTCACCGCGCCGCACGACAGCTTCGACACCACCCTCACCGTCGGCGAAGGGCCCGACCTCGCCATCGAGCCCGTCGGGGACATCGAGGACGGTCAGCCCGGCGACGAGCGGACGATCCCGGTCGAGATCACCAACAAGGGCAACGCGAACGCGAACGGGTTCACCGTCACGCTGTACGCCTCGTACGGTCTGACGGACCTGACCCGCTACGACGACTGCGCCTACCCCACGGGGGACGACGGCGACTACGCGCCGACGAGCCACGTGATCTGCGTGTTCGACCAGGTGCTGGCGCCCGGCGACTCCTTCGAGCTGCCCGAGCCGCTGACGGTACGGCTCGCCCCGCACGCGCTCAGGGAGCGGCTCGACATCGGTGTCGAGCCGGGCGACGGCGCCCAGGACATCGACACCGGCAACGACTACACGGTCCTCCAGCTCAACGCGGAGAACACCGCGGACTTCTCCGTGACCGGCGACGCCGTCTCCGGCGCCGCGGGGGAGACGGTCACGGCCGAGCTGACGTTCAAGAACAACGGCCCGGCCTGGTTCGGCAACCTCGGTTCCGGTGATCCGGTCGCCAGTGTGCGGCTGATCGTGCCCCAGGGCGCCAAGGTCACCGGCGTGCCCGACGACTGCTACCCGCACACCCTCGGCGGCGGTTACTACCCGCACCGGACGGGCGCCCCGCGCTACGACTGCGACCTGCCGTACTGGGTGCGGGAAGACGCACAGCGCACGTTCGCTTTCTCCGTGCGCGTCGACACCGTGGTGCCCGGCGCGACCGGCGCTGTGAGCCTGCACCCCGGGTATGGCGAGTTCGGCACGTACCCCTACGACTTCGACCCGGACCTCACGAACAACACGGCGGTCCTGAGCGTCAACTGACCGGCCGTCAACTCATTTGTCAAGACTGATGGTTCGGAGCAGCCGCCGCTCGGACGGCTGCTCCGAACCCGCGTCTCGCAGGTGGGACCGGGCGGGTCAGCGCAGGCCGGCGAAGAGGTCCGTCTCGGGTACGGGCGCGTCGGTGGCGTCCTTGACGCGTACGAACGTCTCCGTGCCCATCAGTTCGCCGAACATCTCCTTGCCCATCTTGAGGAAGAAGATGTTCTCGCCCTGACTGGCGTGCGCGGCCAGTGCGTCGAACTTCTGACCGCTGAACGCCGTGGTGTCCACCCAGGTGGTGATCTCGTCGTCCGGGAGGCCGATCTCGGCCATCGCGGCGGTCTCGGCCGGGTCCGGCTCAGGCATGTCCTCCCCGAGTTCACGCAGGGTCTCCCCGAACCGCTGCATCGCCGAGCGCGGCATCGTCGTCCAGTACACCTTGGGTGTCTCCTCGATCATCTCCAGCGCCGCCATCGTGATGCGGTGGGCCTGGATGTGGTCGGGGTGGCCGTAGAAGCCGTTCTCGTCGTAGGTGACGACCACATCGGGCCGGTAGCGGCGCATGAGGTCCGCCAGCCGGGCCGCGCCTTCCGCCACGGGGGTCTGCCAGAACGAGCCGGGGGCGTCGTTGGTCGGCCAGCCCATCATCCCGGAGTCGGCGTAGTCGAGCGTCTCCAGATCGCTGATCTTCAGGACCTCGCAGCTCGCCTCCAGCTCCCGGCGGCGCATCGCGACGACGGCCGCCGGATCATGTCCGGGATCGCCCGGCTTGACACCCCCTGGTCCGTCACCGCAGCCGCCGTCGGTACACGTCACGAGAACCGTGCGGATGCCTTCCGCCGCATAGCGCGCGAGGACCCCTCCGGTTCCGGTGGCCTCGTCGTCGGGGTGGGCGTGTACCGCCATGAGCGTCAAGGGCCGGTCAGTCATGAAAAACAGTCCTCCTGCAGAAATACGTCTTCGTCCGAGTGCACGGCGGGCCTACCGGCGCTGGTCCCTCGGTCGGTGCAACCGTGCCGGCGGCACCGGCTGTTCCCGGCGCTGCGAAGCACCAGGTACGTCACCAGGTACGTCGTGGCCTGGACCGACGCCCGACATGACGGTACCGGGGCCACCGCTCCCGGCCGCCCCGGCACCTGCGGCCGCGCGTTGTCAGCCGTACACCCGAGCGCCCCCGAGCAGCAGGCCGTGTCCCGCGTTCTCGTACGCGCCTTGGTCCCTCTCCTGGACCCGGGGGAGGCCCGCATCTTCCGCCTCACCGCCCGCGACGGCAGCGCACTGCGCGAGGCCGGGATTCGCTCGGCGGGGGAGCTGACCGGCTCAGAGACCCGATGAATCGGCTGCACGCACATGGATTGTCGGTGTGCGGTCCCTTGACAGAGAGTGCGGCCGGATCGAATATGCACCAGACATCGGATGTAAGAGACGGTCAGCGCCTCCATTTCGCCCCCCACCTCGCTCGCCGGCAGCAGACGTCCAGACGCAGGCTGGTCTTCCGGCGGACGCCACGCCTGGGAAGGACCCGCCCGTGTCACCACAAGGTTCGATCACGCGGAGGCTGCTGCGCCGCGGCGGCCCGATCGCGGCAGCCCTCGGTCTGATGCTGGCGGCGCCCGTCGTGCAGTCCGCCACCGCCACGCCCGCCACCGCCGCGCCCGCCCCCACACCCTCCCCCATACTCTCCGCCGCATCCTCCGTGACGCTCTACGCGGCGCCGTCCGGGGCGGGTTCGACCTGTTCCTCCTCGTCCCCGTGTTCGCTGTCCGGAGCCCAGCAGGCGGTTCGCACCGCACTCGCCGCGGAGCCGTCCGCCGACGTCGGCGTCCTGCTGGCCGACGGTGTGTACCGCCTGTCGAGCACCTGGTCCCTCGGCCCGGCGGACTCGGGCACACCCGGCCACCCCGTGGTGTGGCGGGCAGCGCCGGGGGCGCATCCGGTGATCTCGGGAGCCTCGCAGGTCACCGGATGGACGCAGCGCGGAACGAGCGGGGTGTGGTCAGCGCCCGTACCCAGCGGCAGCGACAGCCGCCAGTTGTACGTGGGCGGCCACGCGGCCCCGATCGCGCAGGCGACCCCGGCGAGTCTGGGGTTCCGGGGCTCGTGGACCGGATCGTCGACGGGCTACACGATCTCCGGCGACCAGGCCGCGATGGCGTGGTTCGGCTCGCTGACCGCGAGCCAGGTGGCGGGAGTCGAGTTCGACTACCCCGGCGGCAACGGGCCCTGGACCGAGTCGAGATGCCGAGTGGCGAGCTTCTCCGCCTCGACCGGAGCGCTGAAGATGAGCCAGCCGTGCTGGACCAACGTGACCGCGCGCGCGTCCTTCGCGCAGGGCAGCGGCGGCCTGCCGTCCATGTCGACCAACACGATGCCCGCGCTCATCGAGAACGCGCAGACCCTGCTCGGCTCCGGGCAGTGGTTCCTGGACGGCGCCGGCGGCACGCTCTTCTACAAGCCTTCCGCAGGCCGGCAGATGTCGGCCCTCGACGTGGAACTGCCGCGCCTCGAAACCCTGGTGCGCGGCGCGGGTACGCTCGCCGCGCCCGTGCACGACATCACCTTCGGCGGACTTCAGTTCTCGTACGCGACCTGGAACGCCCCCTCCACCAGCGCCGGGTTCTCCGACGTGCAGAGCAATCTGCGGATGACCGGCGCCAACAACCAAGGCATGTGCGGGTTCTCGACGCCCGCCGGAAGCTGCCCCTGGGGAGCACTGACCCAGCCCCTGGCGAACGTCTCGTTCACCGCGTCCAAGAACATCACGTTCACCGGCAACCGCTTCGCCGAACTCGGCGGCGCAGGACTGAACGTGATGTACGGAGCGGCCAACACCCTCATCCAGGGAAACGAGTTCACCGACATCGCCTCCACCGCGATCCTCCTCGGCTGCACCTACGACCCGCTGCCGACCGACCCGTCCGAAGCCGCAGGGATCAAGCAGAACTGCACCCCCAACGGCGCGAATGACACCACCGCGATCGGCACCAACGAGATCCTGACCGGTACCACCGTGGCGGACAACGTGATCCATCACATCGGCACCGACTACTCCTCGGCCAGCGGCATCACCCTGCTGTTCTCGCAGCACACGACCATCACCCGGAACAACCTCTACGACCTGCCCTACACCGGCATCACGGCCGGGGTCGTCCAAGGCCACGTCGACCAGGCGAGCACCCCGCAGAACAGCACGAACATCAACAGCTCGAACACCATCAGCGACAACGTCTTCCACGACTACCTGTCCGTCCGCAGCGACGGCGGCGCCATCTACGTCGAGGGTCACCAGGCGCAGTACGTGTACCAGGCGGACGGGAAGACGATCGACCCGGTGCGGACCCTGGCCAACGGCCTCCAGGTCACCGGCAACATCGCGTACGACGGCCCGTCGACCAACTTCACGTACTACGACGACGCAGGCTCGGAATGGGTCAACTGGCAGGGGAACGTGGCCTTCGGCGCGGGCGCCAGCTCCCAGGGTGGCTGCAGTCCGACGGGCCACTTCTGGATCACCGGCAACTACTTCTCCGCCGGCGTCCAGTCCTACCCGTGCGCCCAGCCCGTCGACACGCACGCGAGCGGGAACACCACCATCCCGGCGACCCCCAAGCCGACCGACATCCCCAACGCCCTGCTCCGCGCGGCAGGCGCGGGCTCCGGCTCCTTCACCCCGGTCCTCTCCGTCCCCGCGAGCATCTTCTACGTGTCACCCACGGCCAACGCGACCCAGGTCCTCGTCGCAGGCGAGGGCTTCGGCCCGACAACGCCGGTGTACATCGGCACCACCCCGGTCAGCAACGTGACGCACCTGTCGAGCGGCTTCATGATCGTCCCCATCCCGGCCGGCACCACAGCGGGGCAGATCTCCGTCACCCCGCAGGTCCCCGGCTCGATCCGCCTCAACGACGACGACAGCAGAATCACCTACACCGGCTTCAGCTACGCGTCCGGCCGCTCGTACGGCGACTACCGCGGCGACATCCACTACGCGACAGCCAACGGCTCGACCGCGTCCCTCGCCTTCACCGGTACGACCGTCACGGTGTACGGCGAGCAGTACACCGACCAGGGAACCATCGCCGTCACCATCGACGGCGGCCCCCAGCAGACGGTCACCACCCTCCCGAGCGACGGCACACGCCACGCGAACGTCCCGCTCTACAAAACCAGTTCGCTCGCCTCGGGCACCCACACCATCGTGGTGACCAAGCTGTCAGGCCAGTACACCACCCTGGACGGATTCACGGTGTAACCCCGGCCGTGGTCAGTGGCCGTCCTGGGTCGACTGGAGTTCCAGGTAGCGGCGTAGTGCCTGGCCCGCCTCGTGGACGTGGTGGCGGATGTGTTGTTCCGCTGCTTTGGGGTCGCCGCGCAGGATGGCTTCCAGGATGGCCTCGTGTTCGTCCACCGCGACCGGGAGGCGGCCCGGGGCCTGGGCCGACAGCCGGTTGCCCAGGCGGACCTGGGCTATCAGGTTCTCCGCGATGGGGATCAGGCGGCGGCTGCCTGAGCCTTCCCAGATCAGGCGGTGGAAGGCCAGGTCCAACTCGCCGTACGCGTGCAGGTTGTCGGCCTCGATCGCCTTGCGTTGCCTGGTCAGCAGCCGGCGCAGTTGGGCCGCGATGCGGTCGTGGTCCGGTGCGCCCGCCGTGCGGCGGGCCGCTATGCCGTCCAGGGCCTCGCGCAGCTCGTACAGCTCCAGCAGGTCGTCGGTGCTGACTTCGGGGACGAAGTAGCCGCGGTGCGGGACGGCCAGGAGGAAGCCTTCGCGTTCGAGCGCTGCCAGGGCCGCCTTGATGGGGGTCGGGCTCAGGCCGAGTTGTTCGGCGAGGGGGCGGACGGTGACGCGGGAGCCCGGGGGGAGGGTGCCGTCGAGGATGGCGGCCCGCAGATGGTCGTAGGCAGCCTTCAGCAGTGTGTGGCGCGGGACGGTCATCGTCGCCGGCACCCCCCTTGTTATCCGTGACGGTGTCGGTTCCGAGGACGCTGCTTCCCGGGTGCGTTACCGGAGTCTGCGTTCGTACCAGCGGGACAGCAGCGTCAATGGTAGGCAGATGACGAAGAAGACGGCGAGTACGGCGCCGAGGATCGGCACCGCGTGCGACGAGCCGCCGGACAACGTGAGCCGTTCGATGGAGCGTTGTGACGCTTCGAGGATGTCCAGCACCCCGATCACCGCGGCCAGCGAGGTCTGTTGGGTGAGGTTGACGACGAGTCCGATCACCGGCGGTATCGCCCGCCGGGCCGCCTGCGGCAGCAGCACGTGCCGCATGCGGCCCGTCCAGGAGAAGCCCAGCGCCGACGCCGCCTCGGCCTGCCCGCGCGGCACCGACTGGACGGCGCCGCGCACGACTTCGGCCATGTTGGCGCTGCCCCACAGCGACAGACCCACCGCGGCGGCGACGAAGGTGTTCACCAGCAGCCCGATGACGGGCAGGACGAAGAAGATGAAGTACAGGATGATGATGATCGGCAGGCCGCGCCAGATTTCCACGTAAGCCCGCGCCACCGCCCTGACCGGCTTGCTGGGCAGGGTCAGTACGGTGCCCAGCAGGGTGCCGATCACCAGACTGGCGGCGATGCTGACCAGCGCCAGCAGCGCGGTCTCGCGCAGCCCACTGGCGACGTAACTGGCGACAGGTCCGACCCATGGGGGCATCAGTGTTCTCCCGGTATCGCGAAGCGGCGTTCGACGGCCCCGGCGCCCAGTGACATGAGCCAGACAAGACCCAGGTAGACGACGCCGATGGCCAGGAACATCTCCAAGGTCCGGAAGGTGACGGCGACGATGTTGACCGCCGTCTCGGTGAGTTCCGGGTAGCTGATCGCCACCATGAACGACGAGTTCTTGAAGACGGAGATGAGGATGTTGGTGACCGACGGCACGGCGATACGGGCGCCGAGCGGCAGTGTGACATGCCGGAAGGCGGCCAGCCTCGGGAAGCCGAGGGCCCGTCCGGCGTCGGCGTAGCCGCCTTCGACCGCCTCGAAGCCGGCCCGGAAGTTCTCCACGTTGTACGCGCCGCCCCACAGGACCAGGGACAGCCAGCCGACGGTGAAACCGTCGAGTCGCAGCCCGATGTCGGGCAGCGCGAAGA
The DNA here is from genome assembly GCF_055584925.1 of Streptomyces sp. NPDC087906. Classification (NCBI taxonomy): domain Bacteria; kingdom Bacillati; phylum Actinomycetota; class Actinomycetes; order Kitasatosporales; family Streptomycetaceae; genus Streptomyces; species Streptomyces sp. NPDC087906. The sequence continues at coordinate 415,212 of NZ_JBVJLC010000005.1, read as the reverse complement.
ACAGGAAGAAGATCTGCACCAGGAGCGGCGTGTTGCGGAACACCTCGACGTACACCGTGACGAGTTGCCGGGCGACCGGGATCCGCAGTGCGCTGACCGCACCGAGCAGCACGCCGACGAGCAGGGCGCCGGCTATGCCGATGGCGCTGATGGCCAGCGTCCGCAGCAGGCCGGTGCCCAGCTCGCCGAGATGGTCGACGACGAAGCCCGCGTCGAAGTGGTAACCGGAGGTCTCGGGCATGGTCAGCACTGCATGGTGGAGCCGGTCGGGTAGGTCAGCTTCTTGCCCGGCCGCGGCAGGTACTTCGCGAACTGCTGCTGTACGGACGGGTCGGTGACGGTCTTCTGGAACTCGGTCCAGAAGAAGTCGGCCTGCTGCATGTGGGCCAGTGCGCCGTTGACCCACGCGAGCATCTCCGCGTCGCCCTTGCGGACGCCCATGCCCCACGGGCTGTCGGCCTTCGCGTCGCCGACGACCTTGAGGCTGGAGTTCTTCGCCGCCAGATCGAGCAGCAGTGTGTCGTCCTGGGCGAAGGCGGCACCGCGCTTCTGGTTCAGGGCGGTCAGCGCCTGGCTGGTCTCCGTGAACAGCGTCTGCTTGACGTCCTTCATGCACTGGGTCAGCCACAGACTGGCGGTGGCACCGGAGATGCTGATGACTTTCTTTCCGGCCAACTGGTCGAAGGAGTTGATCGGGGAGTCCTTCGGCACCAGCAGTTTCACACCGCTGTCGAAGTAGGGAGTGGAGAAGTCGATGGTCTTGGCGCGCTCCGCCGTGTAGTTCATCGTCGCCTCGATCAGATCGATGCGCTTGGAGGCAAGGAACGACACGCGGTTGGAGCCGGTCACACAGGTCAGGGTCAGCGCGTCGGGGTCACCGAACGCGTACGCCGCCATCTGGTGGGCGATGTCGATCTCGAAGCCCGCGTTCTTCGACGACTCGTCGATGTAACCGAACGGCGGGTAGTCGCACTTGACGCCGACGGTCAGCTTGCCCTTGCTCTTCACCTCGGCGGGCAGCGGCGCCCCCACATCCACGGGGCTGCCGGAGGTGGCGCTTGAACCGCCCCCGTCCTTGGCGGAGTTCGATGAGTCGTCGGACGAAGAGGAACAGCCGGCGGCGAGGACCAGGGCCATCGCGGCACCGACGACCATGCCGAATTTCGATCTCACGGCTTAGCTTCCTTCTGCTGGGTGTAAGGCTCTTGGGTATGAGGCTGTTGGGTGTTGAGGAGTGTGCGGGGGGTGCGCGCTATCTGAGGACCTTGCGCAGGAACTGGCTCGTCCGGGCGTGCTGCGGCCGGTCCAGCACATCGGCAGGGCGCCCCTGCTCCGCGATCACACCGCCGTCCACGAACACCAGGCGGTCGCCGAGTTCCCGGGCGAAACCCATCTCATGGGTGACACACAGCATCGTCATCCCGGACCCGGCGAGGTCCCGCATGACGTCGAGCACCTCGCTGACCAGCTCCGGGTCCAGTGCCGATGTCACCTCGTCGAACAGCATCACGTGCGGGTCCATCATCAACGCGCGGGCGATGGCGACCCGTTGCTGCTGCCCGCCCGACAACTGCCGGGGGTACGCGTCGGCCTTGTCGGCCAGCCCTACCCGGGCCAGCAGCGTGGCCGCCCGCTCGCGGGCCTGTTCCTTGGGTGTCTGGAGCAGCTTGCGCGGCGCCAGGGTGAGGTTGTCGACGGCGGACAGGTGCGGGAAGAGGTTGAACTGCTGGAACACCATGCCGATACGTCGGCGCACCTTGTTGAGGTCGACGCCAGGGCCGGTCAGGTCCTCGTTCTCCAGCAGCACCTGCCCCGAGGTCACCGGCTCCAGCAGGTTGACGCAGCGCAGCAGGGTGCTCTTGCCACCACCGGACGGGCCGATGACCGTGACCACCTCACCGCGCGCCACGGCCAGGTCGACGCCTTTGAGGACTTCGACGTCGCCGTACGATTTGTGCACCCCGCGCAGTTCCACCATCGGACCGTCAGCCTCGACGGCGTCCACCGCGTTGACGGAGTTGTCGGCGTTCAACCGGTGCCTTCCTCTCTGCGGGTGGGGGCGGGCAACACCCGCCCCCACCGGGCGAGTTACGTCCCGAGGCGCTGGAACTGGCCGGCGGTGAGCTTCGTCGAAGGCCCGTGGTAAGCGGCGTTGAAGAGCACCCGCTGCTCGGACCGGTTCCAGGTGCGGAAGCCGATCTCGCTGCCGAAGGTGACGACGTACCCCTTGCCGACCGTCCAGGACAGTCCGTTGACCGCCCCGTTGAGGCTTTCGCCGCCGATCAGCCAGCCGCTCTGCAACTGCTCGCCGCTGTCGGGGTACTTGGCCACCACGTCCACCGGGTACGTGGTCGTGTCGGACAGCTTGTACGCGTCGTCCGACACGAACCACACCGGGTTCTTGGCCGGCAGGCCCCACGCCACCGGGTTGTCGGTGTCGAACTCCTGGCTCAGCAGCGACCCCGGGCAGTAGAAGTCCGAGGAAGAGCCGCCGGGCAGCGCGGAGGTGAGCGGCAGGCCGAGCAGCGACGTGGCCGTGGAGGTCCCGCTGCCGAAGCTGACGAGGGTGCCGCCGCCGGTCACGAAGTCGTGGAGCTGGGTCCAGCCGGCCGTGCCGACACCGAACGCCCAGGCCCAGTCGGCCGGGTAGTTCTTCGGGTTCAGGCCGTTGACGATGGAGTTCTTGCTGACCCCCTCCGGCATGATGATGGCGTCGTACGTGTCGGCGAGATGCGCGTAGTCGCTCGCCGACACGACGGAGTACTCCACCCCGTACTGCTCGAACGTCCACATCAGCCAGCCGGACGGCATGTTGTCCGGCGGCTTGAGCAGGCCGATCCTGGTGTTCTGCTTGAGCTGGACGCCCGCCACGGCAGGCACCGTGCGGAGGGTGGCCACCGGGATGCCGGTGGCCTTCGACTGCGCCTGCAGCAGCTCACGCGCCGCGGAGGACGGCGGTACGAGGAACGTGCCGGCCGGGAACGTGCGCCCGCCGTCGGTGAATTGGGCGGCGGCGCGGAACGTGGGGATCTTCTTCTTCTGCAGCGCGGCGACGATCCGGAACACCCCGTACGACTCGGGGCCGATCGCGTACGCCCCGGTGCGCGGCGGCGCGGACGGTGTGGTGACCGCCGGCGGCTTGACGGAGCTGAGCCGCTTCGTCCTCGTCGTGAAGGACGTCGCAATGAGGTCGGCCTCGAAGCCGAGCAGCATCGGCAGGGTCTGCGCCGTGGTGTCGTACGGCCGTTGCGGCGGGCCGCCGGGGTACTGCAGCAACTGCGGGTACTCCTGCACCTCCAGCAGCGTCTTGGCGAACCCGGCGTACGGCTGCTGCAGATAGATGATGTACGAGCCCGCCGGGTACTGCTTGCCGTCGGCGCTGAACGAGGTCTGCGCCTGGCTGATCTCCACCGCGCCGAGATGGAAGATCTCCAGCGCGTCCCGCACCGCTTGCGGGTCGCGCTGCCCCGCCGGGATGACATAGGCGTACGGGCTGGTCCGGGTGACCGCCTTGAGCCCGACGCGGTAGGAGTTGTACAGCCAGTTGTAGGTGTCGTACGCGACGTTCTCCAGACCCGAGTAGAAGGCCTGGGAGACCCAGTCGATGATATTGCGCAGGGTCCAGGTGTTCGAGTCGTACGGCTCGATGAAGTTGATGTCCGTGGTCTGCTGGCCGAGCGGCTTCGAACCCACCTGCGGATACGCGAGGTTGGACGCCGACGCCGCCTCGGTGAGGATGCGCGCCGCGCCGTGGTAGACGCAGTACTGCCGGGACGGGGACCAGTAGTCGTACTCCGAGCCCCAGCCGTTGCCCTTCATACCGGCGACGGTCATGCCCCGCTGCATCGCCAGACCCACCGTGTCGGTCTGCTGCACCAGGATGGTGTCGATGTTGGGGTCGTACGGCGACAGGTACGGCGGTGTGAACAGCCGCGGAGAGCCGCTGCTCGCGCCGTGCGAGTCCTGGAAGACATGGGGCCGGTACTTGTTCAGGATCGAGACGTTGTACTTGCTCTCGACCTGGGTCAGCATGATCCAGTCGCGGTTGTCGTCGTGGCCGGTGTACTTGTTGTACAGGTCGGGATAGGTGCGCGAGTAGCTGGTGCCGGCCGTGGCGGCGAAGTAGTCGTTGACGAGGACGAGTCCGTCCGGGTTCTGACACGGCTGGAGCAGGATGACGAGGTTGTCGAGGATCTTCTCGATGTAGTCGGACTTCTCCGTGGCCAGCCGGTACGCCCATTCGATGGCGGCCTGGGAGTTGCCGACCTCGGTCGAGTGGATACCCGCCTGCACGTAGTAGAACGGCACGCTCTTGGTGGCCAGTTGCTTCGACTCGGCCTCCGAAAGGCCACGGGGATCGGCGAGTCTGGCGTTGTTGGCGACCAGCTTGTCGAGATTGGCCAGGTTCTTCGGCGAGCTGATGGTCAGCAGGACGTACGGGTAGCCCCGGGTGGTCTTGCCGATCTCCTCGTACTTCACCCGGTCGCTGCGGGCCCCGATCAGCTCGAAGTACGGGACCATGTCCTTCCATTGGGCCAGATAGCCGTCGGTCCCGATCGGCGTGCCGAAGTACTTCGCCGGGGTCGGGATGGGCCCTTTGTTCTGCTTCGCTGTGCCCGGCTGGTCGTGTCCTGGGGGGATCGCGGGGGCCGCGGAGGCGGAGCCCGGGTGCATCACTGTCGCCGCCGCACCGGCGCCGGCCGCCGCGGTGGTGCGAAGAAGCGTTCGGCGGGAGAGTCTTGAGCTTTCGCTGCTGGTCATCTACCGACATCGCCTTTCACGGTCCGGCGTGTGCCGGGCCGTTGTCCGTCGCGGGGCCGGGGAGGGCCGGCTCCGCTGGTCTGCGGGGTGTCGTGCAATGCCGCACGCGGCGCGACGCTGCGCCACGGGCCTGAGAACCGTGCGAGAAAAGCGGGCGGAAAACGTTGTCCGCGAACGCAATGTGCCAGCCGATGTCGAGTCAAGGCAACGGTTCGAACTTGGATTTAATATTAAAAGCATGTTGCATCGTGCCTGGCTGACGGGTCGCCAGGTGGGTGACAGGCCTCAGCAGGACGCAAAAAGGCCGGCATCGCGGGGATGCCGGCCGGTTGGTTCTGCCACGGTCTCAGTGAGGCACCGGCTCCCACGCGAAGCCGTCCGGATCGGTGAACGGGCCGACGTCGGCGGCGATGGCCAGCCGGTGCGATCCGGTCCCTTCGGCGGGGACGCCCGCGTCCTTGGCCAGGGCCTTGCGGCCGTAGAGGGCGAGCAGGACGGGGCTCGACGGCAGCGCGAACTCGACGTACTTCTTGCCGAAGCTCTTGCCCACCGTGAGCCCCTGGTCGACGTAGAACTGCTTCGTCGCGGTCACGTCCGCGCAGCCCAGCAGGAGCACGAACCGCTCGATCTCGCGGCTCGCCGGGCCCTTGTCCTTCTTCGTCGCCGTCGCGATCTTCCAGAGCGCCCCGTCGGGGGCCTGTACGACGCCGCCGTACCCCCAGAACGACTTCGCGGCCGGTTTGACGGCCGTGGCGCCGGCGCCGAGGGCCGCGTCGATGAGGGCGTCGGCATCCGCCGGCTGGGCGACGGTGAGGGACAGCGTGAAGCCGCGGAAGCCGGTCGTCGGCGGCTCGGCCGCCCGTAGGCGCACCTGGCTGTCCAGGCCGAAGGCGGTCTTGTAGAAGTGGTCGGCGGCGGCAGGGTCGGCCGCGTCGAGAATGACGGAATCGATGGAGGTCATGGCATGAATCTAGGGCGGCTCCCCGGCCCGCGCTTCTCGAATCCTGCCCGGTCCGGTTCCCGGTCATTCATCGGATGGGTCCGGGGGAGCGGTTCGCTTCCCTCGTGCGTAAAGCATTGACAGGTTCTCGTCACGCTCCAATCATCGGATGTCATGACCGAACTTCCCAGGCGACATGTCATCGGAATGACTGCGGGAGCGGCACTCGGCGCCGCGATGATCGTTCCGGCCACAGCCGAGGCAAGCCCGCTCGCCGCGAGGCCGCCGGCCGAGGGGAGACACCCGGTGGACGACAGCCACTGGGGCACGGTGCCCGCCGCAGTTCCGGTGCCGCTGGAGCGCTGGTACGACAACGACGGCATCGACACGGCGAGCGCGCCCGGCGGGAACTTCGACGGCTCCGGATACACCTTCCCCGGCGAGGAACTGCCGCCGGGGGAGCAGGAGATCGACGGCGTCACGTACGTATTCCCCGGCTCGGGCGCCGGCGTCAAGAACAACATCGTCGCGATGGGGCAGCGGCTCGACCTGCCCCCGGGCCGCTATCTGTCCGCCCTCTTCCTCACCTCGTGCAGCTACGGCGCCACCTCGGGCCAGGCCACCGTCCACTACGCCGACGGCACCACCGGCGGCGCCGGGCTCGGCGGCGCCGACTGGTACGCCGGCAGCGGTGCGCTGACCTCCCCGTACCGCTACGACCCGACCGGTGCCAAGGACCAGCACCAGGTCGTCATCGGTGTCTCCGAACTCGCCCTGGACCCGGCCAGGGAGGCGGTGGCCGTCACCCTGCCGGTCACCCACGCGGCGACCGAGAACAGCGCGTCGCTGCACATCTTCGCGCTCTCCCTGCAACCGGCCGCCGAGGGCCGGGCGGTGTCCCTGCGCGACGCCCACTCGACGGCGTCCCTGCTCGGCGACGGCGCCCAGAGCGTCGAGGCGACGATCGTCAACGCGGGCAGCGTCGGGATAATCGCCTCGGACGCGCTCACCCTTTCGGTGGACGTCCCCGGCGCCCGCACCGTCGCCCCCGCGAAGGTCACCAGGCTCGCGCCGGGCGACCAGGCCCGGGTCAGGATCGGCATCAGGTCCGCACCTGGCACCGCCCCCGGCACCGTACGCGGCGGCCATGTCCTCGCCACCAGCCACGGCCGGAGCGCGGCCCGCACCGCGCGCGATCTCACCCTCGGTGTGGCCGACTACCGGCCCACCGACGACTCCCTCAACTCGCACCAGGCGCCGTACTGGTTCCAGGACGCCAAGTTCGGCATCTTCATCCACTGGGGCGTCTACTCCGTTCCCGCCTGGGCGCCCGTCGGCGTGCAGTACGCGGAGTGGTACTGGGCGCAGATGCAGGACCCCGCCAACCCCACGTACGCACACCACCGCGACACCTACGGCGAGGCGTTCGCGTACGACGACTTCATCCCGCGGTTCCGCGCGGAGAAGTTCGACCCGCGCTCCTGGGTGGAACTCTTCCGCGAGGCGGGGGCCCAGTACCACGTCCTGACGTCCAAGCACCATGAGGGTTTCGCGCTCTGGGACACCAAGCTCTCCGACCGCAACTCGGTGAAGATGGGCCCGAAGAGAGACATCGTCAGGGAACTCTTCGACGCGTCGCGCCGCTACGCGCCCGAGCTGCACCGGGGGTTGTACTTCTCGATGCCGGAGTGGTTCAACCCGGACAACCCCTGGCAGGGGCACGCGCCGCGCAACCCGTACACCCTCGAACCGCTGCCCTACACCGGTTATACGGCCGGCAAGGACTACGTCCAGGGCCTCCAGGCCCCGCAGATGCTGGAGTTGATCGAGAACTACGGCCCCGAGGTCATCTGGTGCGACATCGGCGGCGACAACGACAGCCGCCATGTGCTGGCGGAGTACTTCAACCACGCCAAGAACCGGGCCAGGCCCGTCGAGGTGACCGTCAACGACCGCTCCGGCATCGGTCCGCACGACTTCACCACGCCCGAATACACCACGTACGACACCGTCGTCACGGCGAAGTGGGAGGCGAGCAGGGGCCTCGACCCGCGCTCGTACGGCTACAACGCCGAGACCCCAGACGACAAGTACATGACGACGGAGGAGGTCGTCCACTCCCTCGTCGACATCGTGTCGAAGAACGGCAACTTCCTGCTCGACATCGGCCCGCGCGCCGACGGCACGATCCCCGGGATCATGGAGCGCCGGCTCCGCGAGACCGGGGCATGGCTCAAGGTCAACGGCGAGGCGATCTACGGCAGTACGTACTGGGCGAGGATGCCGCAGCTCGGCGACGACCTGCGCTTCACCGTCAAGCCGAACGACGCGTTCTACATCCACTCGCTGGTACGGCCGGGCGCCACGCTGACGGTCGAGGCTCCGGTGCCGATCAGGCCCGGCGACCGCGTCACCCTGCTCGGGTACCACCGTCCGCTGACCTGGCGTACGGCGGGCGGCTCACTGGTCGTGGACGTACCGAAGGCGGCGCGCGACGCGGGTGAGCACGTCTGGGTCTTCAAGGTCGACTGGCGCTCCTGACCCGGAAGGTCCTGACGCCGTCCCGACTGCCGCTCACCCGCAGGGCCCAGCCGATCAGCGGGGCCTGGAGCGGCAGTCGGGCGTACGCCGCGGCCTTGAGCGGCGCCGGCTTGTGCCGCCAGTCGTACGCCATCTTCACGTTCGCCGGGAAGACGGCGGCGAAGAACCCGGCGGCGAGCAGTCCACCGAACCGGCGGGTACGCGGCAGGGCGACGCTCGTCGCGAGGGCCAGTTCCACGGCGCCGCTCGCACAGGTCCAGGTGCGCCCGGTGCCGGGCAGTGAGCGGGGCACCATTGCCTCGAACAGGGCGGGCCGGGCCAGGTGCAGCACGCCGGCTCCGGCGAGCAGCCCGGCCAGCAGCCGGGGGGAGAGCGAGGGTGCGGCCACGGAAGCTCCAGAGATGTAGGCGGCGCTGACGCCCGTAGGTTACCCGCCGGTTCAGACGGTCGTCACAGGAACACCCGCCGCCGCGATCTTCGCCAGCTCCTCCTTCGCCGCGTCCCCGTCGGTGACCAGATGCCCCACGGCCGACAGCGGGCAGATCCTCGCCAGCGTCACCTTCCCGATCTTCGAGCTGTCCGCCACCACGACGGTGAGGCTGCTGCTGGCGGTGAAGGCCCGGTCGGTCGCGGCTTCGAGCTGGTCGTGCGTCGTGCAGCCGTGCGCCGCGCCGATCCCGTCCACCCCCAGGAACGTCACATCGGTGTGGTACTCGGTGAGCGTCCGCTCCGCGATCGGGCCGACGAGTTCGTAACTCTCGCTGCGCGCGAGGCCCCCGACGACGACGAGCGTGACGTCCTTGTGCAGGATCAACTCGGCGGCGATGTTGACCGCGTTGGTCACGATGGTGACAGGGCCGCGCCCGGCGAGGATCCGGGCGATCTCCGTCGCCGTCGAACCGCCGGTCATCCCGACGACCGCACCGGCGGGGACCAGCGCCGCCGCGGCCTGGGCGATCGCCAGCTTCTCCGGTCTGCGGCGCTCGCTGCGGTACTGCAGCGGCGCTTCGAGGCCGATGTTCCCGACGGCGGCGCCGCCATGGGTCCTGCGCAGCAGATTCAGACCGTCCAGATGCTGGAGATCGCGGCGCACCGTGGCTCCCGATACGCGCAGCACCCGGGACAGATCCTCGACGCTCACGCTGCCTTCCGCGGAGACATGCTCAAGGATGCGCGCATGGCGCTCAGTTCTCAGCATGCCCGCAGCATAACCAGATCCGACCGGTGAGCGCTTTCCGGTGCGCTGGTCTGCTGTTGGCCGTCCACCGCGGGCTCACCACCGCCGTACCGCGCAAGCCCGTGCGCAGTTTTGCGCAGATTCGATCTCTTGACATGACGAATACTGCTCGATTTACTGCTGCCGACGTCGCAACAGCGTTCGGCGTCAGAGGTACGCCCAGCCGGTAGACGGTGTGACGCCGTGAGCCCGGACAAAGTCGCCAGGGTGTGGACACCCGAGGCGGGGACGTGCCCTCGTTCAGTCGGAGTCCGATGATGAAGGTCCGCCTCCTCCGGCGATCGACTCGACACGGCGCGCGCCCCGCGGCGGCTGTGCGGTACCCACTGATGCCCACCGCCCGCCGACTCCCGCACCCACGCACGCCTTTCGACGCTTCCCTGGAGGTCCAGTGGCTCTTGGCCAGCACGCCCTCACCCGTCACTCGCGCCGGACGGTGCTGCGCGCCGGCGCGGGCGCGGCGGCAGCGACCGCCCTGTCCGCCTGCGGCGGCGGTTCCGACGACGGTGTCGGCGCCGACGGGCGCGTCACGATCGAGATGTGGCACGGCCAGAGCGACACCGGGCTCAAGGCCATCAAGGCCCTGACGCAGCGGTTCACCCGCTCCCATCCGCACATCCGCGTCGACCTGGGCGGGGGAGTGCTGTCGGACGCGATGCTGCAGAAGGTCAGCGCCGCGCTGGCGTCCGGTGCCTATCCCGACATCGCCTACATCTTCGGCTCCGACCTCGCCGGGGTGGCGCGGAGTCCCCAAGTGGTCGACCTGACGGACATGGTGCACTCGGGCCGTACGCCCTGGAACAACTACTGGGCGTCGGCCAGGGAAGCCGTCACCATCAACGGACGGGTCCGCGCCTCGCCCGCGCTCCTCGACACCCTCGCCGTGGTCTGCAACAAGAAGCTCTTCCGCGAGGCCGGCGTCCCGCTGCCCGAAGCGGGCTGGACGTGGCAGGACTTCGAGGAGACGGCGCACCGGCTGACCAACTCCTCCCGGGGCACGTTCGGCACGGGCTGGCCGGGTGTCGGGGACGAGGACACCGTGTGGCGGATCTGGCCGATGGTGTGGGACCTCGGCGGCGATGTCATCGCCGACGACGGCCGCAGCATCGGCTTCGAGGAGGCGGGGGTACGCGCCCTCGGTACGGTCGAGGCGCTGGCGAAGTCCCGCAGCGTCTACATCGACCCGAAGCCCGGCACCGAGCAGATGTACCAGGTCTTCGCCTCCGGCCGGATGGGCATGGTCGTCACGGGCCCGTGGCAGCTTCCCGACATCCGCGAGGCGAAGGTCGACTACGCGGTCGTACCGCTGCCCAGCTACAGCGGCAAGCCCATCACCATCTCGGGCCCCGACACCTGGACGGTCTTCGACAACGGAGAAGCGCGGGCCGAAGCGGCGCGCACCTTCGTGTCCTGGCTGGCCCAGCCGGAGCAGGACGTCCAGTGGGACGTCCAGGCCGGCAGCCTGCCGCTCAGCAGGCGCAGTGAGGCCATGCCGGCCTGGCAGGCGCAGGCGGCGGACACCGAAGGGCTCGACGTGTTCACCAAGGCGCTCGAAACGGCGCGCGTCCGCCCCGTACACCCCGCCTACCCGCAGGTGTCGATCGCGCTGGGCCAGGCCGTCGTGTCCGTGCTGCTCGGCAAGAGCACCCCGGCCCAGGCGATGCGCCGCTGCGCCGGCGATGCCAGGGCCGCTCTCGTCATACCCCGCTGAGGAGCCTTCCCATGACATCCCTGCCCGCCCCGTTCACCCTGCCGGACCAGGAACGGCAACTGCGCGCCCGGCGCAGCAGGCGCCGCCGCGAGTCCGCCACCGCGTACGGTTTCGTCCTGCCCGCGATCATCGTGATCCTCGGCCTGAGTGTGGTGCCGGTCATCTGGTCGCTGCTGCTGTCGTTCCAGGCCGACGACCTGGTGACGCCGAGCCGCTGGGTCGGACTCGACAACTACCGTGCGCTGACCGAGGATCCGCACTTCAGCCAGGCCGTCGAGAACACCCTGCTGTACACCGTGCTCTACGTGCCGCTGAGCATCGTCTTCGGTCTGCTGCTCGCGCTCGCGCTGAACCGGCGCATCCGGCTGGTGGGTCTGTACCGCACCCTGATCTTCGTCCCCTTCATCATCTCGGAGACGGCGCAGGGCGTGCTGTTCTCCTTCATCCTGGACCCGCAGTTCGGCGCGGCCAACTCGGTCCTGCACGCGGTGGGGTTGCCGTCGCAGGGCTTCCTCACCGACCCGGGACAGGCCCTGCCCGTCCTGGTGCTGATCTCGCTGTGGAGCGGCACCGGATTCTGCGTGGTGATCTACCTCGCCGCGCTCCAGGACGTACCGCCGACCCTCATCGAGGCAGCCAAACTGGACGGCGCCGGGAGATGGCACCTGCTGCGCCATGTCGTCCTGCCGACGCTCACCCCCGTCAGTGTGTTCCTGGTGATGTGGCAGACCCTCATGGCGCTCCAGGTGTTCGACCTGGTGTATGTCACCACCAAGGGCGGACCGCTCGGCTCGACCACCGTCATCGTCTACTTCATCTGGGAGCAGGCGTTCAAGAACTTCACCGCCGGTTACGGGGCGTCCGCCGCGTATGTCCTCGCGCTGGCGCTGCTGTTGGTCGGGGGCGTCATGCGGCTGGCCCGGCGCCGCAGGTCCGACACCATTGAGGGAGCAGCCCGATGACCGCGACCACCACCCCCGCCGAGACGGTGCGGCCGCACACCGCACCACCGCCGGCCGAGGACCGCCCGCGCCGGCGGCTGCTCCCCTTCAGCCCCTGGCATCTGCTGCTCGCGCCGCTCGCCGTCATCTTCGCGCTGCCGCTGTTCTGGCTGCTGCTCAGCTCCGTGATGACCAACGCCGAGATCAACAAGTTCCCGCCCGCGCTGTGGCCTTCCGGTATCCACCTCGGCGGCTACCGCTACGTGCTCGGCAACGCCATGTTCCCCCGCTGGTTCGCCAACTCGCTGATCGTCTCGGCGACAGCGGTCGTCTCCAACCTCGTCCTCGGCTCGCTCGGCGGCTACGCCTTCGCCCGGATGCGGTTCGCCGGCTCGCGCTCCCTGCTGGTCCTGATGCTCGCCACGACGGCCGTCCCCTTCCAACTGACCATGATCCCGACCTTCCTGGTCATGAAGCGGCTCGGTCTGATCGACTCGCTGGGCGCCCTGATCGTGCCCTCGCTGGTGACCCCGTTCGCGGTGTTCCTGCTGCGGCAGTTCTTCCTCTCGCTGCCCAGGGAGTTGGAGGAAGCCGCCTGGATCGACGGCTGTTCACGGCTGCGGGTGCTGTTCCGTATCGTGCTGCCGCTGTCCCGTCCTGCCCTGAGTACCGTCGCCGTCCTCACGTTCCTCACCACCTGGAACGATCTGACCTGGCCGCTGATCGCCATCAACCACGACACCCAGTACACCCTCCAACTGGGCCTGACCACCTTCCAGGGGCTGCACCACACCCAGTGGGCCGCCGTCATGGCGGGCAACGTGATCACCGTACTTCCCGTCCTGCTCGCCTTCCTCGGCGCGCAGAAGTCGTTCATCCAGTCCATCACCTCCAGCGGTCTCAAGGGCTGAGGAGCCGCAGAGACCGCGCAGGCCCATGCCCCATGCCCCCTCGCCAGGAAGCCCCATGCCGCACACCTTCGACCTTCTCGTCATCGGAGACGTCAATCCCGATGTCGTGCTCGGTCCCCTCGACGAGCCGCTCGCCTTCGGGCAGCGCGAACAACTCGTCCCCACCGGCGTACTCACCCTCGGCGGCTCCGCCGCGATCATGGCCTGCGGAGCGGCGAGGCTCGGACTGAGCGTCGCCATCGCCGGCCGGATCGGCGACGACGACGCGGGACGCTTCGTACGCGCCGCCCTGGAGGCGCGCGGCGTCGACACCGCGGCGCTGCGCACCGACCCGGACCTGCCGACCCCGCTCACCGCCGTGATCGCACGCGCCGACGACCGCGCCATCATCACGGCCTCCGGGACCCTCGCCGCCACCGGACCCGACGACATATCCGAGGAGTTGCTCACCACCAGCCGGCATGTGCACGCGGCCTCCTACTTCCTGCTGCCGAAACTCGCCGCCGCCCTGCCCGGCATCCTGCGCACCGCCCGCGCCCACGGCGCCACCACGTCGCTGGACACCAACGACGACCCGTCGGGGCAGTGGGACCCCACCGGGATCGCCGCAGTCCTGCCCCTCCTCGACTTCCTGCTGCCCAACGCGCAGGAGGCGCTGGCGCTCGCCGGACAGCCGCACGGCACACCGGAGTCAGCGGCCCGCCAACTCGCCGCCCAGGGGCCGCTCGTCGTCGTCAAGAACGGCGCCGACGGCGCCCTCGCGCACGACGGCAGCACCGTACGGAGCACCCGGGGCGTCCCCGCGCTGCCACGGGACACCGTCGGCGCCGGCGACAGCTTCGACGCCGGGTACATCGCGGCCGTCCTCGCGGGCGAGCCGCCGGACCGGGCCCTCGAACTCGCCGCCGTCTGCGGCTCCCTGTCCACCCGCGCCCACGGCGGCACCGCCGCGCAGCCCACCTGGGACGAGGCTGTCGCAGCCGCCGCCCTCAACGGAAAGAGCCAGTGATGACCGCCAAGAAAATCGTGTTCATCGGCGCCGGAAGCGTCGTCTTCACCCAGGGGCTCCTCGCGGACATCTTCGCGTTCCCCGAACTGAAGGACGTGCACATCGCGTTGCACGACATCGACGCCGAGCGGCTGGCGACCGCGCACGGCGCGGCGCGCGTCATCGCGGCCGACCGGAGCGCCACCCCGCGCATCACCGCCCACGCCGACCGGCGGGAAGCGCTCGAAGGCGCCGACTTCGTCATCAACATCATCCAGGTCGGCATGGGCGAGTCGACCAGGACCGACTTCGAGGTGCCCGCCCGGTACGGGCTGCGCCAGACCATCGGCGACACCATCGGCATCGGCGGCATCTTCCGCGCCCTGCGCACCTTCCCCGTGCTCAAGGCGCTCGGCGAGGACATCGCCGCCGTCTGCCCGGACGCCTGGCTGCTCAACTACACCAACCCGATGGCGATGAACGTCCAGTACCTCACCGCGGCGACCGGCCTCACCCGCGTCGTGGGCCTGTGCCACTCGGTGTACTGGACCATGCGCGACCTCGCCGACCTGATCAAGGTGCCCTACGAGGAGATCAGTTACCACGCGGCAGGCGTCAACCACCAGGCGTGGGTGCTGCGTTTCGAGCACCAGGGCACCGACCTCTACCCCCGGCTCGACGCCCTCATCGCCGAGGACGACCAACTGCGCCGCAGGGTACGCGTCGACATGTACCGGCGGCTCGGGTACTACCCGACCGAGACCAGCGAGCACTCCAGCGAGTACGTGCCCTGGTACCTGCACCACGACAGCGAGATCGACCGGCTGCGGCTGCCGGTCGGCGCCTACCTCGGCATCGTGGACGAGAACGTCGCGGCGTACGAGGAGACCCGCCGCGCCCTCGCAGCCGGCGAACCCCTGCCCGTCGAGGCCACGATGGAGTACGCGCCGCAGGTCATCCACAGCATCACCACCGGCACCCCGCGCACCGTCTACGGCAACGTCCCCAACCGCGGCCTGATCGACAACCTGCCCGCCGAAGGCACCGTCGAAGTGCCCTGCCTCGTCGACAGCCTCGGCGTCCAGCCCACCCGCGTCGGAGCCCTCCCCGCGCAGTGCGCCGCGCTCAACCGTACGTATCTGAGCATGAACGACCTCGTCGTACGGGCCGCCGTCGAGGACGACCCGCGGCACATCCGGCACGCCGCCATGACCGACCCGGCCACCGCCGCCACCCTCACCGTCGAACAGATCTGGGACCTGTGCGACGACATGGTGCGCGCGCACGAAGAACTGCTCCAGCCGTCGCTGCGCGCCACCCTGGGCCACTGAAGTTCCCCCGAAGTCCCTTGCACGTCCCCTTCATCCGACCGGAAGGCTGCGAGAAACGATGAGTGAACTGCGCGTGGGCGTCGTCGGGATCGGCCAGCGGGCCCCGCTGGCGGCCGGCGCCAACCGGCCGGGCGTCGCACGGGTGGTGTCCTGCGCCGACCCCTCGCCGCGCGGCAGGGCCGACGCCGTCGACCTCTTCGGCGCCGATGTCACCGTGCACACCGACTACCACGACATGGTGGACGACGGGCTCGACGCGGTCTTCGTCCTCACCCCCGACGACCGGCACGTCGAACCCAGCCTGTTCTTCCTCGCCGCCGGTGTGCCGGTCTTCGTGGAGAAGCCGCTGGCCATCACCCTGGACGACTGCGACCGGCTGCTGCGCGGCGCCTTCGACACCGGCACCCGGCTCTACGTCGGCCACAACCTCCGCCATCTGCCCGTGCTGCGCCGAATGCGGGAGATGATCGACGAAGGGCTCATCGGCCAGGTCCGCTCCGTGTGGTGCCGGCACTTCGTCGGCCACGGCGGCGACTTCTACTTCAAGGACTGGCATGCCGAACGCGCCAGGACCACCGGGCTGTTGCTGCAGAAGGGGGCCCACGACCTCGATGTGATCCACTGGCTGGCCGGCGGCTACTCGCGTGAGGTCGTCGCCATGGGCGACCTGGCCGTGTACGGCACGAACCCGCGCCGTACGCCGGACACCGGCTCGGCCGACGAGGACCCGGCGCGCATGCCGGACTGGTTCGACCCCGGCATCTGGCCGCCGTCGGCGCTGACCGGGCTCAACCCCGTCGTGGACGTGGAGGACATCTCCATGATGCTCACCCGCCTCGACAACGGCGTCCTCGCCAGCTACCAGCAGTGCCACTTCACCCCCGACTACTGGCGCAACTACACCGTCATCGGCGACGAGGGGCGGCTGGAGAACTTCGGGGACGGCCTCGACGACGACAACCCGACCGTCAAGGTGTGGAACAGCCGCCGCCACGGCTACCGGTCCGACGCCGACCACACCGAGACCGTTACCGGCGGCAACTCGACACACGGCGGCGCCGACGACCAACTCGTCGCGGAATTCCTCCGGTTCGCCGCCGAGGGCGGCCCGACCCGGACATCACCCGTCGCCGCACGCGAAGCCGTCGCCGCGGGCGCCGCCGCCACCGCCTCGCTGCGCGCATCCGGCGCGCACACCCCCGTACCGCCACCCGCACCCGACCTCGTCCGGTACTTCGCCGCCCATCAGGGAAGCCAATGAGGCGGCAGGACCGCACACCCGCACACCCCACCACCGAGTCCGCACCGAGGAGTTACGCACATGTCTCTCACCAGCGACGAGATCGCCCGCCAGCCGGACGCCTGGCGCAAGGCCGCTGACGTGGCCAAGTCCGCCGCCGGCCTGCCCGCGCGCGGTGAGCGCGTCGCGGTCATCGGCTGCGGCACGTCATGGTTCATGGCTGAGGCGTACGCCGTCCTCCGGGAAACGGGAGGCTACGGGGAGACCGACTACTTCACGGCCTCCGCCTATCCCGAGGACCGCAGCTACGACCGCCTCGTCGCGATCACCCGCTCCGGCACCACGACCGAAGTCCTCGACGTCCTGCGGCGCGCACGGGAGATCTGCCCCACCGTTGCCCTCACCGCGGATCTGGACACGCCCGTCGTGAACGCCGCCGACCACATCGTGGACCTGGGCTTCGCCGACGAACGCTCCGTCGTCCAGACGGTGTTCGCGACGACCGCCCTCGCCACCCTGCGCGCCTCGCTCGGCGAGGACGTCGAACCGCTGGCCGCCGCGGCGCAGAGCGTACTGGACGAGCAACTCGCCGAGGAGTGGCTGACCGCCGAGCAGATCACCTTCCTCGGCGACGGCTGGGCCCACGGTGTCGCGCGGGAAGCGGGGCTGAAGATGCGCGAGGCCGCGCAGGCGTGGACGGAGTCGTACCCGAGCATGGAGTACCGGCACGGCCCGATCAGCATCGCCGCGCCGAACCGCCTCGTCTGGCACTTCGGCCGGGACACCGGCGAGTTGGCGAAGGACGTCGCCCCCACCGGCGCCACCTTCGTCGACCACCCGCAGGACCCGCAGGTCGACCTGGTACGGGTGCAGCGCCTCGCCGAGGCCATCGCGCGCGCCAAGGGGCTCGACCCGGACCGCCCGCGCAATCTGACCAGGTCCGTCGTCCTGGACGCCCGCCCGTAACACCCCGGCCGGCGGCCGGCGCCCGGTGGTCCCCAGGACCGCGCCGGGCGCCCGGCCGCCATCCCCACCCGGGGGCCGAAGCGACGATCCCCCGAAACCACCGCCGCACCGGACCTCACCGCATCGCATCCCGGCGCTGCCGTACGCAGGAGCATCACACCGTGCTGACCACCACCTCCGCCCTCGTCACCGCCGCGCACACCGCGCACACCGGCGTCGCCGCCTTCAACGTGATCGCCGTCGAGCACGCGGAGGCGGTCGCCATCGCCGCCGAGGCGACGGGACTGCCGGCCATCCTCCAGATCAGCGAGAACGCGGCGCGCCACCACGGCGACGTCGCTCCGCTCGCCGCTGCCGCCGCCGCGATAGCGCGGGCGAGCAGCGCGTCGCTCTCCCTCCACCTCGACCATGTCGAGGACGCGGCCCTGCTGTTCCGTACGGCCGAATGCGGCGCCAGCTCCGTGATGTTCGACGCGTCACGCCGCAGCGACGAGGAGAACGTACGGGCGACGCGTGAGGCGGCCGACTGGGCCCATGCCAACGGCCTTTACATCGAGGCGGAGTTGGGGGAGATCGGCGGCAAGAAGGGCTCGGCGCACACCCCGGGCGTGCGCACCGACCCGCAGCAGGCCAGGGAGTTCGTCGAAGCCACCGGGGTCGACGCGCTCGCCGTCGCCGTCGGCAGCACCCACGCCATGACGGACCGTACGGCCAAGATCGACCTCGACCTCGTCGCGCGGATCAGCGCGGCGGTGCCGGTGCCGCTGGTCCTGCACGGCTCTTCCGGCGTCCCCGCCGATGTGCTGACGGCGGCGGTGCGTGCGGGTATGACCAAGATCAACTTCGGCACGATGCTCAACGTCGCGTTCACCGGCGCCGTACGCGCCGCGCTCGCCGCGTCCCCCGACGCGCACGACCCGCGCCCCTATCTGGCGCAGGCGCGCACGGCGGTCGCCGAGGTGGCCGCCGACTGCCTGCGGACGGTGAGTGGCCAAAAGGGGTAACCGGTAGCGGGGGAGCGGTACTTCAGGCGGTCATGGCCACGGACGACTTGCTGAGCACGGTGTCGTTCTTGGCCGCCCGCTCGGCGAAGACCACGACCCGCAGCAGGGCGAACCTGCCGACCCCCGCCAGCGCCGAAGCCGACAGATAGACGCTCTGCTCGACCACAGCGGACGGCGCGGACTGCATCGCGTGCAGGACGAGCAGAGCGCCCGTGGTGAACGCGTAGCTCACGGCGACCGTCAGACCGGACTGCAGATGGACGCTCCAGCCCCGCCGCTCGCTGCGGAAGGAGATCCGGCTGTGCAGCTCGGTCGCCAGCACGGTGGAGACCACACTGATCAGCGCGTTCGCGACGACCATCGACATCCGCCCGCTCAGCACCACGAGCGCCGCGCTGGAGGCGAGTCCGACTCCGCCGCCGCACACGACGAAGCGCACGAAGGCCGCGACGTGCCCGTGGGCGGTACGGGTCGGGCGGTGCGCCGGCGCGGTCACGGGATGCCTCCGGAGGGGGTGTTGAACGGTGCCTTGATTCCACCCCAGAACCTACGGCCCCCGCGTCGCCCGAACGAACCGGGTGGGCCCCGGACTTGGCTGGGGGTTAACCCCCAGGGATCCCCGAGGCGGCCCCCCGCCCCGAGGCGTACGCGTCAGGCAGGAGTACGTCGGCGTCGCCCGCGGTGATCGGCATCCAGGGCGTCAGGGCTGCCGCGCGTCGTAGGCGGCCTGGCTCCGCTCGATCTGGGGGTTCTTGTCGACGGCCCACTCCGCCAGCGCCACCGCCGGCTCGATCAAGGTCCGTCCCGTGGCGGTGAGTTCGTACTCGACCCGGGGCGGCACCTCGGGGAACACCGTACGGGCCACGAGGCCGTCCCGCTCCAGATGCCGCACCGTACGCGTGAGCATCCGCTGCGAGATCCCGGGGATCCGCTGCTGGAGTTCCGTGAAGCGCATGCGCTCGCCGTCGAGCGTGGCCACCACCAGCAGCGTCCACTTGTCGCCGATGCGGTCCAGGATGCCGCGGATCGCCCGGCCGCCGTCGCCGCGGATGAGGCAGGTGTTGCGGTACTTCGACATGGTCGCCCCTTGTCCGCCACGCACACCGGTGTGCCTTTTGTAAGCCGGTCCATAGTCACCGACCATGTGCCTACTTACAAGTCGTAACCATGACGGAGGACGGCAATGGAAATCGCCTACTGGATCGTCACCGCGGTGTTGGGAGTCTTCTTCCTGTACGCGGGTGCCAAGAAGGTCGCGCAGTCCAAGGAGCGGCTGGCGCCCATGATGGGCTGGGTCGACACGGTGCCGATGTGGCTGGTCCGCGGCATCGGTGTGATCGAGATCCTCGGCGTCGCCGGCCTCGTGCTGCCGCCGCTGACCGGGACGGCGCCGGTGCTCGCGATGGCGGCCGCGATCGGCCTGCTCGTCCTCCAGGTGCTGGCAGCGGGCCTGCACCTGTCCCGGGGCGAGGTCAAGGAGACCGGCCTCAACGCGGGACTCGTCGTACTCGCCGGGGTGGCCGCCTGGCTCGCCACGACCTGGTGAGCCACCGGCGCCCTGCCGATGGCCGGACCCGGCACCGGTTCCCGGATGCCGACCGACCTCGCGGGCCCGTATCGTGCGAGTCCAAGGATTCCGCGATCTTCCCGAACAGAGAGGCGCGCGACGTGCGTTCGCCGGCCGAAGCTCCCCCCGTCCCCGCGATGATTCCCGTGCCCGGCGGCACGGTCGACCTCAGGGACGACCGGCGGGGCACCTGTTGGCGGGCCGACGTCGCGCCCTTCCTGCTCGGCCGCCACCCGGTCACGACGGCGCTCCACCGGGCCGTCACCGGAGCGGACCCCGACCCGACCGCGTCCGCCGACTCGCCCGTGACGAACGTCAGTTGGCTCGACGCGATCGACATGTGCAACCGGCTCTCCGAGCTGTCAGGGCTGAACCCCGCGTACTCCCGCGCCGCGGGGAGCGACGACGTGGCCTGGGACCGGACGTCCGACGGCTACCGGCTGCCGACCGAGGCGGAGTGGCAGTACGCCTGCAAGGCGGGCACCGGCGGTTACCGGTACGGGGAGATCGACAACATCGCCTGGTACGACGGCAATTCCGGCGGCCGGGCACATGACGTCGGCGGCAAGGCGCCCAACGCGTGGGGGCTGCACGACATGCTGGGCAATGTCTGGGAGTGGTGCTGGGACCTGTACGACGCGGAGATCTACGGCTCGTACCGCATCTTCCGAGGCGGCGGCTGGGCCGAGTCGGAGCGGGGCTGCGGAGCGACCGTGCGCCGCCGCAGCCATCCCACCTTCGCCATCGACGACCTCGGCTTCCGGCCCGCCCGGACGGTGCGGACGACCGGGTCCTGACCGGATCATCCGTTCCGGTCGCCGAGCGGGTACGAGACGAAGGCGAAGCGGGTGCTGTCCGGGGACCAACTGTTGACGTTCATCGTGCCCTGCCCGCCGAACACCGGGAACGTGCGCACCGGCAGGGCCCAGGCGTCGGTCCTCACCAGTTGCACGGTGACGTCGAGGTCCGCCGGATGCCCCAGCGTGCCGGGCGGGAACGACACGTACGCGGCGTGCCGTCCGTCCGGTGACAGGTGCGGGAACCAGTCGACCGTGTCGGAGGTGCGCACCCGCCGCAGCACACTCCCGGCGGCGGGCAGGCGGGCGATCTGCGCGTGCCCGGGGGCCTCGGTGAAGCTCTCCGTGTTGCAGTAGATCCACGCGCCGTCGGGGGAGTACTCAGGTCCGTCGAGATGGCCCTCCCCGGTGTCGACGGCCTTGCCGGGCCCGCCGGCCGCCGGCATCAGCGCCAGCCTGCCGGGCGAGCCGGCCACCCCGCGCGGGATCTCGACATAGGCGAGGGTCCGACCGTCGGGGCTGACGCCGTGCAGGAAGTGCAGCGTCCCGTCGTCGGCGGTCAGCCGGACGCCCGTGCCCCCGGCGGCGGGCGCCGCGTACAGATGCCCGTCCATGCCCGACACGTAGACGGTCCGGCCGTCGGGGGAGAGCACATGGTCGTTGTTGATGTCCGGCACCCCGTCGAGCGGGATCTCCACCAGACCCGAAGGGTTCTCGACGTCGAGCCGCCACAGCCGTCCGGCGCCGTTGAGCAGGAGACTGCGCCCGTCGTGCGACCAGTTGGGCGCCTCAAGCAGCAGTTCGGCCGTCTCGAAGAGCAGGTGGGGCTCGTCGGAGTCGACGGACCCGATCCACACCGCCGTCCGCTGCCCGGCCGCCGCCGTCCGCGGCCGCATGCCGGTGTCCTCGGTGTCCTTCGTGTCCTCGGTGTCGGCCATGGTGTTCTTCCCGTCGGACGGAGTCAGGAGGCTCGGTGATCATTGGCTCCGCCGAACGGCGCTGTCAACCACCGCAGACCCGGCCGCCAGGTCACACCGTACGGTGCTGGGTATGAACGAGACCGATCTGGAGCTGCCCGACGGCCGTACGGCGCACATCTACGACTCCGGTACGGGCGAGCCGGCCGCCGGTACGGGCGAGCCCGCCGGTACGGACGGCGCGTCCGACCCGCTGGTCGTCTTCTGGCACCATGGCACCCCGAACATCGGCGCGCCGCCCGCGCCGCTCTTCCCCGCCGCCGACCGGCTCGGCGTGCGCTGGGTGTCGTACGACCGCCCCGGCTACGGCGGCTCGACCCCGCTCCCGGGCCGGAACGTGGCGTCAGTGGCCGCCGATGTCGCGGCCGTCACCGACGCGCTCGGCATCGAACGGTTCGCGGTGCTGGGCCACTCCGGCGGCGGACCGCACGCCCTGGCCTGCGCCGCCCTGCTGCCTGACCGGGTGTTCGCTGCGGTCAGCGTCGCGGGCCTGGCGCCCTTCGGCGCCGAAGGGCTCGACTGGTTCGCCGGCATGGCCGACCCGGGCCGTGCGTCCCTGGGCGCTGCCGCCGCCGGGCGGGCCGCGAAGGAGGCCCACGAGGCGGACGCCACGTACGACCCGGAGATGTTCACGCCCGCCGACCACGCGGCGCTCGCCGGTGCGTGGTCCTGGTTCGGGGACGTCGTCGGCCCCGCCGTGGCGGCGGGACCCGGCGCGCTGATCGACGACGACCTGGCGTACGTGACCCCGTGGGGCTTCGACCCGGCGCTGATCGAGGTGCCGGTCCTGCTGCCGCACGGCGGCGAGGACCGGATCGCGCCCAGCACACACGGGCAGTGGCTGGCGGCCCACTGCCCGACGGCTGAACTGCGGCTGAGCCCGGCCGACGGACATATCTCGGTCCTCGGCACGGCCGGCGCCGAAGCGCTGGCCTGGCTGGGGGAGCACCGGCCGGCCTGACCCGTACCGGGTGAGCGGCCCGGTCAGGTGGTCGTGACGGCGCGCAGGCTCTCCTTGAGGGAGCCCATCGTGGCCATCACGGCCGTGGGTTCGAAGCCGCAGTGCGCCATGCAGTTGTCGCAGCGCGGGTCCTTGCCCCGGCCGTAGTTGTCCCACTCGGTGGTGTCCAGCAGCTCCTGGTACGTCTCGACATACCCGTCCGCCATCAGGTAGCAGGGCTTCTGCCACCCCTTCAGGGAGTACGAGGGGATCGCCCACGGGGTGCACTCGAAGTCGAGCTTGCCTTCGAGGAAGTCCAGGTACAGCGCCGAGTGGTTGAGCCGCCAGCCCTTGCGCCTGCCGTCGCCGAACGCCTTCTTGAACATGGCGCGGGTCTGCTCGACACCGAGGAAGCGGTCCTGGTCCGGGGCCTTCTCGTAGGCGTATCCGGGCGAGATCTGCATCCGGTCGACCTTGAGGTCGTCGTTGAGGTACTGGAGTACGTCGATGACGTCCTGCGGGCTGTCGTTGTTGAAGAAGGTCGAGTTCGTGTAGACCTTGAACCCGGCCGCCTTCGCCTGCTTGATCGCCTCGATCGCCTGGTCGAACACCCCGGCCTTGCTGACCGATTCGTCGTGCCGCTCGCGCAGCCCGTCGATGTGCACCATCCACGCGAAGTTGCGGTGCGGCTTGAACTTGTGCAGGTGCTTGGGCAGCAGCACGGCGTTGGTGCAGAGCACCACGAACTTGCCCTTCGCCAGGAGCTGGCGCGTCATCTCGTCGATCTGCGGGTGCATCAGCGGCTCACCGCCGGCCAGCGAGACCGTCGGGGCACCGGCCTCCTTGACGGCCTTCATGACCTGCTCGACCGGCATGCGCTGCTTGAGCACGCTGGCCGGGTGCTGGATCTTGCCGCAGCCCGCGCAGCCGAGGTTGCACGCGAAAAGGGGTTCGATCTCCACGACCAGCGGGAACTTCTTCCGCCGGAGGATCTTCTGCTTGATGAGATACGTGCCGTTCTTGACGGCCAGATTGAGCGGAAGTCCCATGATCGCTGTCTCCAGTTCCCCCGGGCCCCCGGGGTTGGAAGAAGTCCTCTACTAACATACAGACTGTATGAGACAGGATGTAGGTATGCCAGCGGGGAAGAGGCGGAGCCGTCGCGCGGAGCACGTCGCGGACACCCGGCGCGCGCTGCTGCGCGCCGCGCGTGAACTCTTCGCCGATCGCGGATTCGCCGCGACCGGCACCGAGGACATCGTGACCGCCGCCGACGTCACCCGGGGCGCGCTCTACCACCACTTCAAGGACAAGGCCGACCTGTTCCGCGCCGTCATGGCGGAGTGCGCCCAGGAGATGGCGCAGCGGCTGGTCGAACAGGAGACCGCGCGCGCCGAGCAGCACCCCGGCGACGCCTGGCACCTGCTGCGCAGCGGCTTCCAGTCCTTCCTGGACGCCTGCAACGACGCCCAGTTCCAGCGGATCGTGCTGATCGAGGGACCGGCCGTACTGG
Organism: Streptomyces sp. NPDC087906; assembly: GCF_055584925.1. Lineage (NCBI taxonomy): Bacteria > Bacillati > Actinomycetota > Actinomycetes > Kitasatosporales > Streptomycetaceae > Streptomyces > Streptomyces sp. NPDC087906. Next base: position 390,847 of record NZ_JBVJLC010000005.1, on the reverse strand, counting down.
GGCACAGCGCGTGGGACGCGCTGGTCGAGGAGCACGGCTACATACTGCTGGCCGAGGCACTGACCGAGGCCATCCGCGAGGGCAATGTCGACGACCTGCCGGTCGCCCCGCTCACGCGGATGCTGGCGGCGCTGATCTCGGAGGCCAGCCTCTACATCGCGGGCGCCGAGGACCATGTCAAAGCCCGCGAGGAAGCGGGTCTGGTCCTGGAGCGGCTGCTGGCCGGGCTCGGCCGCGGAGCGATTGTCACCCCGGGCGTGTCGCCCGCCACGTAGCTCAGGCAGCGATATCTACAGCTCGGTCGGGCCCCAGTCGGACACGGTCAGCACGTCGCCGACCGACAGCTTGCCCGGCCGCACCACCGCGAACTTGCTGCCGAAGGCCACCCCGCCCCCGGCGGCCCGCCGGTAGCCGGCCAGCGTACGCAGCGGCTCAGGGCCCGCCTTCGCCCCCTCCCGCTGGTCGACGGTGGTGACCACGCAGCGGACGGCCAGCTTCGTGTAGCCAAGCTCCGCGTCGCCCACCTCGACCCGCCGTACCAGGTCCTCCACATGCGGCTCGTCCCAGCCGTCGACGACGACATTCGGCCGGAACCGGTCCATCGGCAGCGGCGGGGCGCCCCGCTCCGCCATCCGTGCGTTGAGCAGGTCGAGGGAGGCCCGGGAGACGACGTGGACGGCCGAGCTGTCCGCGTACCCGGAGGTCCCCGGCGTCTGCCCGTCGGTCACCCGGTCGTGCTCGGGCGGTACGCGCACCAGCCGGCACGCCACGCCCAGCACGGCGGAGAGCCAGTCGGCGACCGCGCCGCCCTGGTCGATCCCCTGATACGGGGTGCCGAACATCTCGACCGTCCTGCGCGGCGCCGTGAGATCCACATCGACGACCATGTCGCCGGCCCCTTCGGCGCGCAGCGTGAGCCGCTCACCGCCGGCGCTCACGTACGGGCGGATCAGCGCCATCCCGGGATCGCGCCGCTGCGTCCGGAACACGCCCTCGTCGTCGACAACCAGGAAGCTGCGGTCGTGCGCGAGCCCGGCGGGCGTCACGAGGGCGTCGTCCAGCGGGACGCCCGCGCAGCCCTTCACGGGGTAATGAGTCAGCTCGACAACGGTGGCCACAGCCGCCATCTTCGCCCATTTCCGGCCCTTCCCGCCGGGCTTTTCCCCACCCGGTCCCGGCGGCTCAGCTCTTGGCGGGCCGATGCAGACGGCCGCGTGCGACCAGTTCGATCGTCACCGTCACGGCCACGGACTGCACCGCCATCAGCGCGATGAGGACGAAGAGCTGAACGGCCCCCGCCATGACGGGAGTCGCCCCGCCCAGCAGCATCCCGACGAACGCGCCGGGCAGCGTCACGAGACCGACCGTACGGGTCTGGTCGAGACCCGGCAGCAGCGCGTCCGAGGCGGCGGGGCGGGCGATCTCCAGGCGCGCGTCCCGGTCGAGGAAACCGAGGGCCATGGCCGCCTCCACCTCGCCGTGCCGCAGCGCCAGCTCGTCCAGGGCCCGCCGGCCGGCCAGGACGGTCGCGGTCAGCGCGCCGCCCAGCAGGATGCCGGTGATCGGGATGAGCGCGATGCCCTTGACGGGCACGAGCCCGGTCAGCAGGAGCGCGGCCACCACCGGGGCGACCCCGGCGGCGATCGGCGCCGACGTCCGCCACCAGGAGCTGTCGGCGGTGATCCGGCGGCCCGCCGTACGTATGGCCGCCGCGAACATCACCAGCAGGAACGCGATCAGACCCAGCAGCGAGCGCATCACCCAGGTGATGAGGAACGAGACGGCGGCGAGCTGGACGGCGGCCCGTAACCCGGCGACCGCGATCTCACGCGAGCGGCCGGCCCCGGAGCCCGGCCCGAGGTGGAACCGCGCCGCCACCACGACCGCCGCCAGCAGCAGCACGGCGAGCAGGACGCCCAGCGTGGTGTTGACGGGCAGCAGGGAAGCCGCGGTGACGGTCACCTGCCACTCCCCTCCTCGGCGGACGCGGGCTCAGCGGACGCGGGGTACTCCGCAGGCTCAGCGGACGCGGGCCACCCCGACGTAGAAGCCGCTCAGCTCCTCCTCGGGGGCCGGGGTGTCCTTGTACCACTGCGTCGCCGTCACCAGGCCCGGCTTCACGAGGTCGAGTCCGGCGAAGAACGGCTCGACCTCGGCGCGGCTGCGCATCCGCAGCGGGATCGCGCCCTCCCGGTAGGTCGTCCTGACCGAACTGGCCAGCTCCGGGTGCTCGTCGGTGGTGCCGTGCGACAGCGTCAGATAACTGCCGGAGGGCAGCGCGTCCACGAGGCTGCGCGTGATCGCGTACGGGTCTTCCTCGTCGGTGATGAAGTGCATCAGCGCGATCATCGACAGCGCGACGGGACGGCTGAAGTCCAGGAAGGTGCGGGCGTGTTCGAGGATCGCGGCCGCGTCGCGCACATCGGCCTGGATGTAGTCGGTGCCGCCCTCGGGGGTGCTGATCAGCAGCGCCTCGGCATGCCGCAGGACGATCGGGTCGTTGTCCGCGTAGACGATCCGGGCGGCCGGGTTGATCTTCTGGACTATCTGGTGCAGATTCGGCTCGGTCGGAATGCCGGTCCCGATGTCCAGGAACTGGTCGACGCCCTCACCCGCGAGCCAGGCGGCGGCCCGGTGCATGAACGCCCGGTTGCGCGCCGCGTTCTCCCGCGCCTCCTGGGGCAGCTTCTCGCCGACCTGCCGGTCGACCTGGTAGTTGTCCTTGCCGCCGAGCAGCCAGTCGTACACACGCGCCGGATGCGGCTTGCTGGTGTCGACCTGGTCCTTGGGTCTGCCTGTGGTCATGCGAGGGCTCCGGAGCATGTGTGATCAACGAGGTGACGCCGAGAAGCGTACTCGCATCACGCTCCGGCACCGGCTGTCACCTGCGGTGACTGGTGTCGCACCAGGGGTAGCGCCTGCTGCGCCCGCAGGCGCACAGCGCCACGCGGAACCGGTCGGACCTGACCGTCGTACCGTCCTCCAGCAGCACCTCCACCGGGCCTTCCACCAGGGTGGGGCCCTTGCGCTGGACACTGACGGGACGGGGCCGCTCGCCTGCGGGGTCGTACGTCATGACTGACCACCAACTCTTCCTCGGACGTGGGACGTCGGACGTGGGACGTCGGGCAGCGGGCGCGCGGGCGCGCTCACTCCAGTGCGGTACGCAGCGACGTGCCGCCCGCCCGCCAGGCGGACAGCAGCCGCTCGCCGAGCCGGTCCTCCAGGTAGACGGTGGCGTCGATGCCGAACGCGATGTCGGGGGCGAGATGCGGCTCGTCCGCCAGCAGCCCTTCGACGACCTCGTGCCGTACGACCTGTTCGTGCACCGCGTCGGCCTCCACATGCTCACTGTGGAAGAACACCGCCGCCGGCCCGGCCCCGGCGCGCTCCATCGCCTCGGCGATACGGCGCGAGCCGGGCGACGAGGTGATCTCGATCGTGGCGAAGTGGCCGACGAGCGCGCCGCGCAGGGCCCGGTGCAGCCCGAGCAGCGACATCAGGTTGACCGTGGCCAGGATCTCGGCCGTACCGGCCTCCAGGTAGCGCCCGTACGCCGGGTCCAGGTCCAGATCGCTCATCAGGTCGGCGTAGAGCCGCTGGTGCATCCGCTCGGCCCGGCCGCCGCCGTACTCGTCGAACTCGATCGCCGCCATGCCGGCCTTGGCCCGGCCCCGGAGGCGCGGCAGCACCCAGATGTGCGGATCGGCCTCCTTGAGGTGGTAGAGCGAGCGCTGCGCCGCGTACTCGCGGAGCTGCCACAGCTCGCCCTTGTCGCGCAGGAAGTGCGAGACGCCCGTGCCGTCCACGGGCTCCACCAGGATCTCCGCCAGCGCCTCGCCGAGGTCGTCGTGGCGGGTCGCGTCCCGGCGCAGGGCCGCCAGGAACCGCTCCTCCAGCGCCGCCCGGACGGTGAGCAGCGCGGGATCCCACTCGCGCTCGGCCGCGACACCGGCGAATCCCCGGTAATGCAGTTCGTAGCAGAGATAGAGCGCGAGTTGCAGATCGTCTCCGTAGGGATCGGCGGCGGACACGGCCTCCGCCGAGGGCGCCGCCCCCGAATTGCGGAGCAGTCCGATGACGGCGGCCGAGATTTCTCCCCGGCTCGTCGGCAATTCCGGTTCGGCTCGGCCCGCTGTTCCCTGGGGAAAAGTCTCTGACATACGCGCCGAGTGCCCCGACCTGCCAAGATTAATCATGGGACGGATCCCGGCCGCGTTTTGGATCGGCGCGCTTCGGGCAAACATTTCGGCGTGCTCCGACAGGAGGGTATGTGAATGCCTTCTCGTGTGCGTGTAAAAGTCACCTCGAATCATCCGCATGACGATTCCCCCGATACGGCGGACGCCTTCCGGCGGCTGGCGCGGCTTCCCGAGGGTGCGGAGAAGGTCCGCGTCCGGCAGGAGGTCGCCACCGCGTGGCTGCCGCTGGCGCACCGCGTGGCGTGCCGCTACCGCAACCGGGGCGAGTCCCTGGAGGATCTGACGCAGGTCGCCTCGCTGGGGCTCGTCAAGGCGGTGCGCCGGTACGACCCGGCGCGCGGCAAGCCGTTCGAGAGCTACGCGATCCCCACCATCGACGGCGAGATCAAGCGCCACTTCCGGGACTACATGTGGAGCGTGCACGTGCCCCGGCGGGTCCAGGAGCTGCGGGCCCGGGTCCGGGTCGCACGGCAGGAGCTGGCGCAGAGCGTCGGCGGGCGGATGCCGACGGCCGCCGAGATCGCCGCGCACACCGGGCTGACGGAGCAGGAGGTCATCGACGGCACGCGCGCCATCGACAGCTTCGCGGCCCTCTCGCTCGACGCGGAGTTCCGCGGCCAGGGCGACGACGCCGCGCATTCGCTCGCCGACACGCTGGGCGGCCCCGACCCCGCGCTGGACGTGGTCGTCGACCGCGAGGCCGTACGGCCCGGACTCGGCTCGCTGCCGGACAGGGACCGGCGGATCCTGTATCTGCGGTTCTTCTGCGGGATGACCCAGAGCATGATCGCCGAGGAGCTGGGCATGTCGCAGATGCATGTGTCCCGGCTGATCAGCGGCTCGTGCTCGCGGATCAGGGACGAGATCCTGGACGGGATCGTCGCGGACGACGACGGGTCGCCGTGACCGCGCGGCCCGGGGACCCGGGGCCGGTGCGGTGGCGGGTGGTTCGCTCAGCGGAACCCGCCGCTGCCGAAGCTGCCGCCGGAGTCCTCGTTCCACTTCGGGGTCTTCTTGAGCGGCGCGGACCGCGAACCGATCGTGCCGTTGCCCTTCAGCTCGCCGGGCATCAGCCGCTCGTCGGACTCCGGTACCGCGTCCGGTTCGCGGTTCTCCAGGATCTCCCGGACGGGGCCGTCGTCCGGGAGCTTCGTCTGCTCGTCGGGCCGGGGCGGTACGGACTCATGGTCTCTGATCCTGCGTCCCCACAGGAAGGCGCCGATCAGCACTCCGACCACGATCAGGCCCACGATGGGCACGAGAATGGCCGTCACGCCGGGGGAGGACGCAAGATCCCAGTTCATCGTGTTCATGGTGAGCGAGTACCCCGAAAAATCGGGTCATACCGCCACATAGAACTCGTGCACCATGCACCCGCATCACACACCTATGAGAGGGGACGTGTCGCATGATCCGCGAAGTACTGGTGGGAGCGGTGTCCGGGCTGCGCAGCCAGCTCGGCACGGCGGCGGTGGCGCTGACGACCGAGCCGGGGGAGACGTCGCGCCCGGCTGCTCTCCTCGCCTCCCGGCGGGCCACGGCGCTCGCCGCCGCAGGCGCCGTGGGCGAGCTGGTGGGCGACAAGCTCCCGCAGACCCCGAGCAGACTCGCCCCGGCCGGCCTGGTGCCCCGGATCCTGTTCGGCGGGCTGGCAGCCGCTGCGCTCGCCGGGCGCGGGCCCGGCGGCCCGCCCCCGGCCCTCGCCGCGGCGGTGGGCGCCGCGGGCGCCGTGGGCGGGTCCTTCGCCGGGGCGTGGTGGCGCCGGACGGCGCACGACAGGGCGGGGAGCGACTGGCCGGGCGCCGTGGCCGAGGATCTGCTGGCCCTCGCGCTGGCCTGGGCCGTGTGCCGCCCCGCGGGGGGCGGTCAGAAGCCCTCGGGGGCGCGCGGCGCATAGTGCTTGGCGAGCCGGCCGATCTCGTCGTCGTCCAGCCGCAGTTCCACCGCGGCCACCGCGTCGCTGAGGTGCCGCTCCTTCGTGACGCCGACGATCGGCGCGGTGACCGCCGACTGGTGCAGCAGCCAGGCCAGCGCGATCTGCGCGCGTGACACGCCGCGCTCGGCGGCGAGTTCGGCCACGGCCCGCACCGTCGCCCGGTCGGAGTCCTCCGCCTGCCGGTAGAGGGTGGAGCCGAACTGGTCGCTGCGCGCACGCGACGTGCTGTCGTCCTCCCAGTCGCGGGTCAGCCGGCCACGGGCCAGCGGGCTCCACGGCAGCACCCCGACGCCCTGGTTGAGACAGAACGGCAGCATCTCCCGCTCCTCCTCGCGCATCAGCAGGTTGTACTGGTCCTGCATCGACACGAACGGCGTCCAGCCGTGCAGTTCGGCGGTGTGCTGGGCGTTCGCGAACTGCCACGTCCACATCGAGGACGCCCCGATGTAGCGCACCTTCCCGGCGCGTACGAGATCGTGCAGCGCCTCCATCGTCTCCTCGATGGGCGTGTTCGGGTCGTAGCGGTGGATCTGGTACAGATCGATGTAGTCGGTGCCCAGCCGCCGCAGACTCGCCTCCGCCTGGCTGAGGATGGCCGCACGCGACAGGCCGGCGCCCTTGGGACCCGCGTGCATCCGGCCGTTCACCTTGGTGGCGATCACGACCTCCTCGCGCTTGGCGAACTCGCCCAGCAACTGCCCGACGATCTCCTCGCTCGACCCGAGCGAGTAGACGTTGGCCGTGTCGAAGGTGGTGATGCCCGCCTCGACGGCCTGCCGGACCAGCGGCCTCGACTCCTCGATCGGCAGGGACCAGGGGTGGGATCCTGACTGCGGATCACCGAAACTCATGCAGCCGAGGACGATCCTGGACACTTCGAGACCGGTCCGGCCCAGACGTACGTACTCCATTGCTTCTCCTCACGGAGAAACCCGCCGGGAAAGGTCCCGGCGGGTTTCTGACGGTGGTCGGGGTTCAGTTCACCGGGGCGCCGACCCGGTCGTCCGGACTGCTCCGGCGCGCCGCCGGGACGGTCTCCGGAGCGAGGAGCCGCTGGGCGAGATGGCCGAAGATCAGCCCGAACGCGCTCCACAGCGTGATCTGGATGGCCAGCGAGGCCACCCTGAACTGCCAGAGCAGCGGCGCCGGGAAGTCCTTGGGCACTTCGTTGATGGCCGGCAGGAACGCGTAAGCGAGCCCGACGATCACACCGAAGCCGACGACGGCCGCGACCGTCGCGTTCCAGTTGCCGAACCGCGGCGCGAGCCGCTTGCCGAAGATGACGGCCGCCACGGCCAGCAGCACACTCAGCACGATCATCAGCACATACAGCGTACTGCGCTTGCCGATGGTGCCCGCATCGCCGACCGACGGCGGATTGGCCGGGTACTTGAGGAACGGCACGACGTAGACGGTGAGCAGCGCCCCGCCCGCGAGCAGCATCGCCGTGGCCCGGGGCCCGAAGGCGCCGATCCGGCCGAGCGCGACACAGAACGCGAGCGCGGCGATACCGCCGACGGCGACGCCGAAGACCAGCACACCCGTGGCGAGCCCCGCGGTGGACTGGAGCGAGCGGCTGACGACTTCCATCTCGTGCTCGTGGCTGTGCGCGTCCTCGAACGCGATGGCCGAGTCGACCCTCGGCTCACCGAGCAGATAGGCGACGACGAGCGCGAGCACGCCTGCGGCGAGCCCCGCGAGCATGCCGCGCACCAACAGGGCCCTGACGGATATGGAGTTCATGAACGGATTTCCTCGGTCTCTCAGTGGCAGGGGAAGCCGAGGAGATGGCGTCCGTCATGGACCCACTCGTGGATGTCCGTGCCGGAGAAGACCGAGGTGGCGCCCTGCTCGGCGCCGACGAAGTACAGCAGGAACAGCATCAGTACGCCGAAGAAGACCGCCCAGGGCGCTATCGCCTTGAGCGAGATGGGTGCGACGGCTGCGGAGCCGGTGGTGGGGGCGGCAGACTGTGCCATGGCCGAACCTCCTGGGGAACACGCGTCCCGATCGTGGTGCCTGAGACGAAGGTGGCGGGTCTGACTTCCCCGCGGCGAACCGCGGGTCCACAGTGGCGCGACCGTGCCGGATTCTCACCGGACTTCCGTCACACCCTCGTCATGTCATCGGCACGGTACCGCCCGTCACCCCCGTGACGCCACAGTGCACCCCCTGCGCGCTCACGCCGTACGCGTCCGTCCGTCGGCGTGTCCCGGCGTCCCCGGCGCCCCTCGACATGCCCGCCCAGCACATTCCGGCAAGAATCGTGCGGGGCCGGCCGGGGAGGCCCGCGCACCGTCCGGTGTCGGGGACCCGTCGTCGGGCAGACGAACACACCCGTGCATGACGAGAAAGGACGTGATCCGGATGCGAGTGGCATTTCTCGTTGCTCCCGAGGGCGTGGAGCAGGTCGAGCTGACCGAACCCTGGAAGGCGGTGGGGGACGCGGGCGGTGAGCGCGAGCTGATCTCGACGGATTCCGGCCAGGTGCAGGCGTTCAACCACCTCGACAAGGCGGACACCTTCCCCGTCGACCGCACGGTGGCGCAGAGCGCCGTCGAGGACTACGACGGCCTGGTGCTGCCCGGCGGCGTCGCCAACCCCGACGAGCTGCGGACGGATCCGGCGGCGGTGGCCTTCGTGAAGGCGTTCTTCGACGCGGGCAAGCCGGTGGCGGCCATCTGCCACGCCCCGTGGACGCTCATCGAGGCCGATGTCGTACGCGACAGGACGCTGACGTCCTGGCCGAGCCTGCGGACCGACATCCGCAACGCCGGCGGCACGTGGGTGGACGAGCAGGTCAAGGTGTGCACGGCGGGGCCCAGCCCGCTGATCACCAGCCGCAGGCCCGACGATCTGAAGGCGTTCTGCGAGGCGTTCATCCAGCAGTTCGGCGGTTGAGCCCCGCGCCGGCTCGGCTCGGTCCGGCGCCCCGCCACCGCGGGGCGCCGGACATCGTCATGACACATGACAGGGGTTATGGCAGGACAGGGGTGATGACAGGACAGGGCAGGGGTTGTGGCAGGACAGGCGGTTACGGCAGGACCGGCGCTACGGCTGGACGGCCAGCGTGAAGGAGTGCCCCGCCGGGTCCGAGTAGACGCGCGTGTCGCGCGGGCCGCCGTTGTCCTTGGTGTCCAGCGGGCGCGCGCCGAGGCTGATCGCCTCGCGCTCCGCCTCGTCGATGTCCTCGCGGGCCACGAGGATCCGCAGATGGGCCTGTTGAGAGGTCTCGGGCCGGGGCCAGCTCGCCGGCGCGTAGCCGTGATCCCGGCGGATCGCCAGATGGACGCCGGTGTGGCCGACGATTTCCACGAAGTCCGGATCGGCGCCGATCCTGATCTCCGCTTCGAAGAAGGTGGCGTAGAACTCGGCGAGGTCGGCGGGTTCGGCACAGTCGAGGACGAGGACGCTGGTCTTGGCGACGGTCATGCCGACCGTGTACCCCCGGCCCTGACGGGCACACAGATGCGGGAGCCCGTCGAGGGGCCCAGTGGCAGGGCCGGTGGTTGGCCCGGTGCCCAGCGGGTACCCGGGCCGCCGGCGCTTCGTCCGGCCGACCGGTTCCGGTCGCACTCCGACGGCCCGGGGGAGAGCCTGGGAGCGATCCCTTCCCAGGCTTCCACGTACAGCTTCGGCCCAGAGAGGAACAACCCCCATGAACAACGCTGAACAGTCGGCGACCGCGGTCGCGGTGCAACTCGGCGGGCAGGTCAAGGAGGACGCCCAGACGGTGTTCGCCGTCCTCGGCACGGCCTTCGCCTCCGACCGCGCCGCCGACGACGTACCCCAGGACGTGCCGGCCGACCGGCAGGCCGTGTGGACGGCGACCTTCGACGTGGCTGACGTACGCGGCGAAGCGGCGCCCGCCGAGCTGTCCTCGCCCGTCACCGCCACCCTCCAGGGCGGCCACAAGGCGGTGGACGCGCTGCGCGCCGCGCTCGCCTCGGCCTTCTCAGTGCGGGTCGTGGGCACGGCGGCCGGCGACCAGGAGGAGGAAGTCACGCTGCGGCTGGAAAGCCACCGCTGACGGGTCCTGCGGCGGGGCGACAGCCGCTTGTGTTGCGCATCCGGCGCAACGGGGTCAGTCTGTTGGTGACCCAGAAGTGGCTGTTGCTCACGCTTCGTGTTCGGGGGTCGTTGCTACGCCGTTGGTACAACGCCGTGAAGCATGTGGGCCTCTCTGTGAGGAGCCTCAAACATGACAGTTCCACTCGACCGGCACTACGAGGTGGAATTGCACGCCTCCGCGGAGCGCGTATCGCAGATCCGGCGCATCGTCGCCGCTCACCTTCGTTATTGGAAACTCGACCTGCACGTCGCACCCGTCTCCCAGGGCATCGACGAACTGCTGACCAATGTCCACCGCCATGTCGGCGACGACAACAGGTGCATTGTGGAACTGCGTTGGACCGGACGCCATCTCACGACGTCCGTCGAGGACAACGGGCCGAGGATGCCCCGGCTGCTGACGGCGGGCGGCGGCGGGCTCGCCCGCGTCGCCGCTGTCAGCGACAGTTGGGGCACCTGCGCCACCGCCGAGGGCAAAGTCATCTGGTTCACCCGCAGTGTGGAGGCTCCGCAGAGCGTCCCGCGGGTGCCCACGATCCCGCTCACCCTGGTCGGCGCGGCCCAGCGGCACCCCGGCCCCGACCGGGAGTTCCTTCCGGTGCTCGCGCCGTTCCCCGCGCGCGAACCGGCCGCGGCGCTCGTCTGACCGAGTCCCGGGGCTGACACCCGTCCCGGGGGTTGACACCCGTCCGGGGCTGACACCCGCTCCGGCAGCACGCGACCGGCCCGCGCGAAGCGGGCCGGTCGTCGCGCAACCGCGGCGCTGCTCAGTCGTCCGTGCTCACTCGTCCGTGCTCACTCGTCGTCGGAGTCCGGTACGAGATGGATCGCGGCCTCCTCCGCCGAGGCGGCCGCGCCGTCGATGCCGACATCGCTGGCGATCATGTCCTTCTCCGCGTCTTCGTGCGCGCCCTCGTCGGGCGCCACCAGGCGGCCCGCCCTGGCGTCCCCGACCTCGTCGTCCAGGGCCTCGCCCTCGCCGGGCGTCAGATCGCCGATGCCGTCCCAGTCGGGGTCCTCGTCGTCCGTGCGGTCCGGGATCTCCTCGGCGAGTCGCTGGTCGAGCGTCTCGCCCTCGTGCTGCTCCGCCGCAGTCGTACCGGTGTGCTCCACGCCGAGCGGGCGCTCCGGAGGCGACCAGCCCTCGTCGAAAGGGTCGGAGCCGCGGTCGACGAGCGTGTCCTCGGTGTCGAGAATGCCCTCGTCGTCCATGACTTCGGAACCGTCGGGCTGGTAGACATCGTCGGCCATCTCACTGCTGTCGCCGCTCACGTCGCTCTCCTCGCATCGTTCGTCTCAGCCGTCCGCACGGCAACCGCCGTACGGACGTGCCAGTGCCGCTACCCGCCGAGGCGGTCGGCAAGCAACCGCGTCCACCGGATCCAGGAACACGGCCTGGTGGACACGGCCTGGTGGACACGGCCTGGGGGAGACGAGCCGGCGCGGGGCTTCGCACCCGCTGAATCCACCCTCCCACCAATCATCGGCCTGTCAACCGACAGGCCGGCCGCCCCGGGCCGGGACAAATCCGGTGTTTGGGGCTCATCCGACTGGGCACCTGGTGGGTCCATCCGTACGACCCCAAAGTCACCGTCCGGAGTCGAACGTGAGCCGAGAACGCATTGTCATCGTGGGAGCGGGGTTCGCCGGCTACCAGACCGCCCGGGTACTGTCCCGGCGGGTACGCGGCCAGGCCGAGATCGTCCTGCTCAACCCGACCGACTACTTCCTCTACCTGCCGCTGCTGCCGCAGGTGGCAGCGGGGATCCTGGAGCCACGGAGGGTGACGGTCTCGCTGCCGGGGACCCTGCCCCGGGTACGGCTCGTGCTCGGGGAGGCCGACAGCGTCCACCTGGACTCCCGTACGGTCGCCTACACGGACCCGGAGGGCGGGCGCGGCGAGCTGTCGTACGACCGGCTCGTCCTGGCCGTCGGCAGCGTCAACAAGCTGCTGCCGATCCCCGGCGTCGCCGAGTACGCCCACGGCTTCCGCGGCATACCTGAGGCGCTGTACCTGCGGGACCACGTGACCCGGCAGATCGAGCTGGCCACCGTACGGGGCAGCGCCGAGGCCGCGGCCCGCGCCACCTTCGTGGTGGTGGGCGCCGGTTACACCGGCACCGAGGTCGCCGCCCAGGGCCAACTGCTCACCGACGCGCTGGTGCGCCAGCAGCCCGCCTGGCGGCTGAGCAGGCCGCCGCGCTGGCTGCTCCTCGACATCGCGCCGCGGGTGCTGCCCGAGCTGGACCGCCATCTCTCCGCCACCGCCGACCGGGTGCTGCGCAGCCGCGGCGTCGACGTGCGGACCGGTACTTCAGTACAGGAGGTGACACCGGCCGGAATCACCCTCGTCGACGGCGAGTTCATCGAGACGCACACGCTCATCTGGTGTGTCGGCGTACGCCCCGACCCGCTGGTCTCCGACATCGGCCTGCCCGTCGAGAAGGGCCGGCTCGTCGTCGACCCGTACCTCAACGTGCCCGGCCATCCTGAGGTGTTCGCCTGCGGCGACGCTGCCGCCGTGCCCGATCTCACCAAGCCGGGCGAGATCACCCCGATGACGGCCCAGCACGCCGGACGGCAGGGCAAGGTCGCGGGCGCCAACGTGGCCGCCTCGATCGGCATCGGGCAGCGACGGGCCTACAAGCACAACGACTTGGGCTTCGTCGTCGACCTCGGCGGGGTCAAGGCCGCCGCCAACCCCCTCGGTGTGCCGCTGGCAGGACCGCTGGCCGGCGCCGTCACCCGCGGCTACCACCTGGCGGCCATGCCGGGCAACCGGGTGCGGGTGGCCGCCGATTGGGCACTCGACGCGGTGCTGCCCCGGCAGGCCGTGCAACTCGGCCTCGTCCGGTCCTGGACGGTGCCCCTGGAGTCGTCCTCCCCCGAACTCGCCAGGGTGCCCGGTGCACCCAGCAAGGAGCGATAGGCATGAAGAGCGGACAACTGACCGAACTCGGCCAGCAGTTAAGGGTCGACTCGGTACGTGTCGCCGATACGGCGGGATCAGGGCACCCGACGTCCTCGATGTCGGCGGCCGATCTGATGGCGGTGCTGCTGGCCAACCATCTGCACTACGACTTCGACCACCCGGACGACCCGGGCAACGACCGGCTGATCTTCTCCAAGGGGCACGCGTCCCCGCTGCTCTACTCGATGTATCTGGCGGCGGGCGCCATCGACGAGGACGAGTTCGCCACCTATCGCACGCTGGACAGCCGGCTTGAAGGCCACCCGACACCCCGGCTGCCGTGGGTCGACGTCGCCACCGGATCGCTCGGCCAGGGCCTGCCCGTCGGCGTCGGCATGGCGCTCGCCGGCAAGCGCCTGGGGCGCAGCCCGTTCCGCGTATGGGTGCTGTCCGGTGACAGCGAGATGGCCGAGGGCTCCATCTGGGAGGCCGTCGAGCACGCGTCCGACCAGGGACTCGACGCGCTGACCCTGATCATCGACGTGAACAGGCTCGGCCAGCGCGGCCCCACCCGCCACGAGCACGACCTCGACGCGTACGGTCGCAGGCTGCGCGCCTTCGGCTGGCACACCGTGGAGATCGACGGCCATGACATCGAGGCCGTCGAGAAGGCGTACGCGGAGGCCCTCGCCACCACCGGCCGGCCCACCGCGATCATCGCGCGCACCCTCAAGGGCAAGGGCGTCGCGGCCGTCGAGGACCAGGAGGGCAAGCACGGCAAGCCGCTGCCCGACGCGGAGAGCGCCATCGCCGAACTGGGCGGCCGCCGCTCGATCCGGGTGCACGCCAACAAGCCCGCCAAGCCCGCCAAGCCCGCCAAGCCCGGCGAACAGGGCAAACAGGCCGCGACGGAGAAGTCCGCCCCTGACGCCGGTCAGCAGGGCAGCGGTAAGCTGCCCGCGTTCGACCTCGGCGAGGAGGTCGCCACCCGGGACGCCTACGGCAAGGCGCTCGCCGCGCTCGGCCACGCGCACGGCGACATCGTCGCCCTGGACGGCGAGGTCAGCGACTCCGACCGCGCCAAGTTCTTCGCCGACGAGCACCCCGAGCGGTTCTTCGAGTGCTACATCGCCGAGCAGCAGCTCATCGCCGCCGCCGTCGGGATGCAGGCCCTCGGCCACGTCCCGTACGCGTCGACCTTCGCCGCTTTCCTCACCCGCGCGGCCGACTTCCTGCGGATGGCCGCCGTCAGCCGCGCCTCGATCAACGTCGTCGGCTCGCACGCCGGCGTCTCGATCGGCCAGGACGGGCCGTCCCAGATGGGCCTCGAAGACCTGGCGCTGTTCCGCGCCATCCACGGCAGCACGGTCCTCCACCCGTGCGACGCCAACCAGACGGCCCAGCTCGCCGCGACGATGCACTCACTGGCGGGGATCCGCTATCTGCGTACGCTGCGCGGCGAGACCCCCGTCATCTACGGGCCCGACGAGCGGTTCCCCGTCGGCGGCAGCAAGGTGCTGCGCAGCTCGGACGCCGACCAGGTGACGCTCGTGGGCGCAGGAGCCACCGTCCACGAGTGCCTGAAGGCGGCCGATCTCCTCGCCGGGGAGAACATCCCCGTCCGGGTCATTGACCTGTACTCGGTCAAGCCGGTCGACGAGCGGACGCTCCAGGCGGCGGCCGAGGACACCGGTTGTCTGATCACGGTCGAGGACCATCACCCGGAGGGCGGTATCGGGGACGCCGTGGCCGAGGCGTTCTCGGACGGCCGGCCCGCGCCCAAGCGGTTCGTGCGGCTCGCGGTCGGCAACATGCCGGGCTCGGCGACGCCGGACGAGCAGCTACGGGCCGCGGGCATCGACGCGGAGTCGATCGCCGCAGGGGTGCGGCTGCTGGTGGAGAAGATCATCCACTGACGCCCGCGGCTGCTCTCCGTCCTGCGAACCACCGCTCACCGCGCCGCCTGTCCCGGACCGCCGGGCCGGGCGGCGCGGTGCTGCCGCGGAACGCCGGCGCGGTGCGGTTACGGACGCGGACGCAGACAGCGGGCCGTTTACCGTTTCGCCGCGCGCCAACGGGTACGCGATCAGAAAGCCCGTAGCGCGAGGAGAGGACTGAACCGCATGACCACCCGTATGCCGACAGGCCACAGCCAGACCGACGCCGGCCTCACCGGCTTCGTCCCTGACCCCGACACCTGGGAGTGGCTGCGGCACGCCGCCTGCACCGACGCCGATCCCGAGCTGTTCTTCCCGGTGGGGGAGTCCGGGCCCGCCGCCGCGCAGGCCAAGCGCGCCAAGGAGGTGTGCCACGGCTGCCCGGTGGAGGCGCAGTGCCTCGAATGGGCGCTGAACACCGGCCGTACCACCGGCGTCTGGGGCGGCACCGACGAGGACGAGCGGCGCAGGATGCGGCGCAGGACCGACCGGCGCCCGGCGGGCCGGCGTCCCGTGTTGCGAGGCCCCGCAGGTCGCGGAAAGGTCTGACTGTCGAATCGAGAGGAATCGCCCCATGCCCATCGCCACGGTGAATCCCGCCAGCGGAGAGACGCTCCGGACGTTCGAACCGCTGACGGCCGAGGAGATCGAGCGCCGTATCGCGACGGCCCACAGCACCGCGCGGGTCTATCGCGACAGCCGGTTCGACGAGCGGGCGCGGCTGCTGAACCGCGCGGCCGAGCTGCTGGAGCAGGACGCGCCCGACATCGCCCGCACCATGACGACCGAGATGGGCAAGCCCGTCGCGCAGGCCCGCGCCGAGGCGCTGAAGTGCGCGAAGTCGATGCGCTGGTACGCGGCGAACGCCGAGAAGCTGCTCGCCGACGAACATCCGTCGGACGCCGACGTGAAGGACTCCGGCGGCTCGTACGCGCGCGTCCACTACCGGCCGCTGGGTGTCGTCCTCGCCGTGATGCCGTGGAACTTCCCGCTCTGGCAGGTCGTACGGTTCGCCGCCCCCGCCTTGATGGCGGGCAACGTGGGACTGCTCAAGCACGCGTCGAACGTTCCGCAGACGGCCCTGTACCTGGAGGAGCTGTTCCTGAGGGCGGGCTTCCCCGACGGCTGCTTCCAGACGCTGCTGGTCGGCTCCGGCGCGATCGAGTCGATCCTGCGCGACGACCGGGTCGCCGCCGCCACGCTCACCGGCAGTGAGCCGGCCGGCCGGTCCGTCGCCGCCGTCGCGGGTGACGAGGTCAAGAAGACGGTGCTGGAGCTGGGCGGCAGCGACCCGTACGTGGTCATGCCGTCGGCCGACATCGAGCGGGCGGCGAAGACGGCGGTGACGGCGCGGGTCCAGAACAACGGCCAGTCCTGTATCGCCGCCAAGCGCTTCATCGCGCACGCCGACGTGTACGACGACTTCGCCGCCCGGTTCACCGCGGGGGTGCGGGCCCTGACCGTCGGCGACCCGATGGAGGAGTCCACCGACGTCGGTCCGCTCTCCAGCGAACAGGGCCGTACGGATCTGGCGGAGCTGGTCGACGACGCGGTCGCCAAGGGCGCCACGGTCCTGTGCGGCGGCGGCCGGCCGGCCGGGTTCGACCGGGGCTGGTACTTCGAGCCGACCGTGCTCGCCGACATCACCGAGGACATGCGGATCCACCGCGAGGAGACCTTCGGCCCGGTCGCCACGCTCTACCGGGCCGCCGATCTCGACGCGGCCGTGGCGATCGCCAACGACACCCCGTTCGGGCTCAGTTCGAACGTCTGGACACGCGACGACGCGGAAGTGGAGCGCTTCGTCAGCGACCTCCAGGCCGGCGGTGTGTTCTTCAACGGTATGACGGCATCCCACCCCGCCTTCCCCTTCGGCGGCGTCAAGCGCTCCGGCTACGGGCGTGAGCTGTCGGGACACGGCATCCGCGAGTTCTGCAACGTGACCACGGTGTGGCACGGCGCCGAACCCGACCAGAGCTGACCGGCGGCCGGGACAGGCGCGGGGCGAGGAGACCAGCATGTACGAGGTGCACACCGACGAGGCGTGGGCGGGGCTCGACGAGAGAGAACTGGCGGCGCTCGACGCGCATTGGCGCGCCGCCAACTACCTGGCCGTCGGCCAGATCTACCTGATGGCCAACCCACTGCTGCTGGAACCGCTGGCCGCCGAGCACATCAAGCCCCGGCTGCTCGGCCACTGGGGCACGTCGCCCGGCCTGAACCTCGTCCACACGCACCTCAACCGGATCGTCAAGGCGCGTGACATCGACGCCCTGTGCGTGTGGGGGCCGGGGCACGGCGGACCCGCCGTGCTGGCCAACTCCTGGCTGGAGGGCACGTATTCGGAGACGTACCCGGACGTCAGCAGGGACGGGGAGGGGATGGCGCGGCTGTTCCGGCAGTTCTCCTTCCCCGGCGGTGTGCCGAGCCATGTCGCCCCCGAGACCCCCGGCTCCATCCACGAGGGCGGGGAGCTGGGCTACTCGCTCGCCCACGCCTACGGCGCCGCGCTGGACAACCCCGACCTGCTGGTGACCTGCGTGATCGGGGACGGCGAGGCGGAGACCGGGCCGCTCGCCGCTTCCTGGCACTCGAACAAGTTCCTCGACCCGGTGCACGACGGGGCCGTCCTGCCCGTCCTCCATCTCAACGGGTACAAGATCGCCAATCCGGCCGTACTCGCCCGGCTGCCCGAGGCCGAACTCGACTCGCTGCTGCGGGGATACGGCCACGAGCCGCTCCATGTCACGGGCGACGAGCCGCTCGCCGTCCACCGGGCGATGGCCGAGGCGATGGACCGCGCCGTCGACCGCATCGCGCAGATCCAGCACGAGGCGCGCGAGGGCCGCACCACCGAGCGTGCCAACTGGCCGATGATCGTGCTGCGTACGCCCAAGGGCTGGACCGGGCCGCGCGAGGTCGACGGGCTTCCGGTCGAGGGCACCTGGCGCGCGCACCAGGTGCCGCTCAGCGGGGTGCGCACCAACCCGGCGCATCTGGCGCAGTTGGAGGAGTGGCTGCGCTCGTACCGTCCCGACGAACTCTTCGACGCGACGGGCGCGCCGCGCCCCGAGGTGCTGGAGTGCGTGCCGGACGGCGCCCGCAGACTGGGCGCGACACCGCACGCCAACGGCGGTCTGCTGCTGCGGGAACTGCCCATCCCGGCGCTTGAGCGGTACGCGGTCCAGGTCGACAAGCCCGGCACCGTACTCAACGAACCCACCAGGGTGCTGGGCGGCATGCTGGAAGCGATCATGGAAGCCACCGCGGGCCGCAGGGACTTCCGCGTCGTCGGCCCTGACGAGACCGCGTCGAACCGGCTCGAAGCGCTGTACGAGGCCACCGGCAAGGCCTGGCAGGCCCGCACACTCGACACCGACGAGCATCTGGCGCACGACGGCCGGGTCATGGAGGTGCTCTCCGAGCACATGTGCCAAGGCTGGCTGGAGGGTTACCTGCTGACGGGGCGTCATGGCCTCTTCTCCAGCTACGAGGCGTTCGCCCACATCGTGGACTCGATGGTCAACCAGCACATCAAGTGGCTGCGCACCTCGCGCCGACTGCCCTGGCGGCGCCCCATCGCCTCGCTCAACTACCTGCTCACGTCGCACGTCTGGCGCCAGGACCACAACGGCTTCTCGCACCAGGACCCCGGCTTCGTCGACCACATCCTGAACAAGAGCCCCGAGGTCGTCCGCGTCTACCTGCCGCCGGACACCAACACCCTGCTGTCCGTGGCCGATCACGCGCTGCGCAGCCGGGACTACGTCAATGTCATCGTCGCGGGCAAGCAGCCCAGCTTCGACTGGCTCACCCTCGACCAGGCCCGTGCCCACTGCGCGCGCGGCGCCGGCGTCTGGGACTGGGCGGGCACCGAGGACGGCACCCGCGAGCCGGACGTGGTGCTGGCCTGCGCCGGGGACGTACCGACCCAGGAGGCGATGGCGGCGGCGGACCTGCTGCGCACCCATCTGCCTGAGCTGGCCGTCCGGTTGGTCAACGTGGTCGACATGGCGCGGCTGCTGCCGCACGACGAGCATCCGCACGGGATGACGGACTCCGAGTACGACGCGGTCTTCACCACCGACCGGCCGGTGATCTTCGCGTACCACGGCTACCCGTGGCTGATCCACCGGCTGGCCTACCGCCGTACCGGCCACAGCAACCTGCATGTGCGCGGCTACAAGGAGGAGGGGACGACGACCACCCCCTTCGACATGGTGGTACGCAACGACCTGGACCGCTACCGGCTGGTGATGGACGTGATCGACCGCGTACCCGGCCTGGGCGTAAGGGCGGTGGCGGTCCGTCAGGCGATGGCGGACGTGCGGACCAGGCACCACGCCTGGATCCGCGAGCACGGCACGGACCTGCCGGAGGTCGCCGACTGGAAGTGGACGGGCTGAGCAGAGCGGACCCGGTGACGGAGGAAAGCGGCGACGAGGGAAGCGGACCTGCGATGAGGAAAGCGCCGATGAGGAAAGCGGCGATCAGGGAAGCGGGCCGGCGATGAGCGGCGACGCCCTGCGCGTACGGTCGGGACGGCGGACCGTCGAGGTCAACCGCCCCGACAAGGTGCTGTTTCCCGAACTCGGCCTCACCAAGGCCGACGTGCTGGAGTACTACCGGAGCGTCGCGCGCTGGATGGTGCCGCAGCTCAAGGGCAGGCCGCTGATGCTGGAGTGCCACCCGGACGGGGTGGGCGGCCCGCGCTTCATGCGGAAGAACGCCCCGGACAGCTATCCGGACTGGATCCGCAGGGCCGAAGTCACCAAGAGGGGCGGCACGGTGGCCCACCCGGTCTGCGACAACGAGGCGACGCTGCTGTACCTGGCAGGGCAGGCATGTCTCACCTTCCACCGCTGGCAGTCCCGCGCCGACCGCCCCGACGCGCCCGACCGGCTGGTCTTCGATCTCGACCCGGCCGCCGACGACTTCGAGGCGGTACGCAGAGCGGCGTTCCAACTGGGCGACCTGCTCGGTGAGTTGAAACTGCCGAGCATGCTGATGACCACCGGCTCCAAGGGCCTGCACGTCGTCGTACCGCTGGACCGCCGCGCCGGCTTCGACGACGTACGGGACTTCGCAGCCGAGGTCGCAGCGACCCTGGCGGCCCGCGACCCGGACCGGCTCACCACGGAGGTGCGCACCGAGGCGCGCGAGGGCCGGCTCTACCTCGACATCCAGCGCAACGGCTACGCGCAGACGGCGGTCGCCCCCTTCTCCGTACGTGCCAGGCAGGAGGCGCCCGTCGCCACGCCGATCAGTTGGGACCAGCTCAAGGACCCCGCCGTCACCGCCCGCCGCTGGACGGTGGCGGACGTCCTGGAGCAGGCGCGCACGGACCCGTGGGCGGACGTACCGGCCCGCGGCCGGGCCCTGGGCCCGGCGCGCAAGCGACTGGCACGACTGCGCTAGGACTGCGTCAGGCGGTGGCGGTGAACGTACCCGCCAGCGCGTCGGCCAGCCGGAGGTGCGTGGCCGCCTCGTCGTCCCGGCCCTGGCGCTCCAGGGTGCGGCCCAGCATGAGCCGGGCGTAGTGCTCCACCGGATCGCGCTCCAGCACGGCCCGCAGCTCGGTCTCGGCCTTCACCAGGCGCGCCGAGTGGTAGTACGCGCGAGCCAGCAGCAGCCGGGGTCCGACCTGCTCAGGGGCCTCCTCGACGAGCCCGCCGAGGATGCGCGCGGCGGTGCCGTACTCCTTCGCGTCGAAGAACAACCGCGCACGGTCCCAGCGCTCGGCGGCCGTTCCGTACTCGTAGTAGGTGGTCTCCACGTGTCCTCCTCACGATCTTCCTGCCCGCCATAACACCGCCCTTTGGTTGAACATTCCACTACCGGTCGCCGCCGGAGACTGTCGGCCCGCGCGCGGCGGGCTTAGGTTGGGCCCCATGAGCAATCTCGATCGTCGGGCCGCCCTCGCCGTCTCCGGGGGACGCGGGTTTGTGGTCGCCGAGCCGGTACGTGAACTGCTGAGCCCGCGCCGCGTGCGACTGGGGGAGTCCACCGAGGTCCGCAGGCTGCTGCCCAACCTGGGCCGCCGCATGGTGGGGGCGTTCGCCTTCGTGGACCACTACGGCCCCGACGACATCGCGGACGAGCCCGGCATGCAGGTGCCGCCCCACCCGCACATGGGCCTGCAAACGGTGAGCTGGCTGCACGACGGCGAGGTCCTGCACCGCGACAGCCTCGGCAGCCTGCAGACCGTCCGCCCGCGCGAGCTGGGCCTGATGACATCCGGCCGGGCGATCTCCCACTCCGAGGAGAGCCCCCGCCAACACGCCCGCCTGCTGCACGGCGCCCAGCTCTGGGTCGCGCTCCCCGACGAACACCGCGCCACCGAACCGCACTTCGAACACCACGCCGCCCTGCCCGAGGTCACGGCCCCCGGCCTGACGGCTACGGTCATCCTCGGCGACCTGGACGGCGCCACATCCCCGGGCACCACCTACACCCCGCTCACCGCCGCCGACCTGTCCCTCACCGCGGGCGCAGGACTGCGACTGCCCCTCGACCCGGACTTCGAGTACGCGGTCCTCGCCATGTCCGGCGAAGCGGCGGTCGACGGCGTCCCCGTACTCCCGGGCTCGATGCTCTACCTGGGCTGCGGCCGCTCCGAACTCCCCCTGCGCGCCATGACGGACGCGGGCCTGATGCTCCTGGGCGGCGAGCCGTTCGAGGAGGAGATCGTGATGTGGTGGAACTTCGTCGCGCGAACGAACGACGAGATCAAACAGGCCCGCGAAGACTGGATGTCCGGCACCCGCTTCGGCGAGGTCCACGGCTACGCCGCCCCCCGCCTCCCGGCCCCCGACCTCCCCCCGACCCCACTGAAACCCCGAGGCCGTAGGTGACTTCGCATATGTAGCCGGCGCGGTGGAAGTGCTTCCGCCGAAGCGGGCGTCCACCCCCCAGGCTCGGAGTTGTAAATGACTTGGGGGGCGGTGAGGTCGTCAGGGTGGCGACGGATGACCAGCCAGCTTTCCGGGTAGTCCGGCGGATGGTCCGTGGCAGGCTCCTGGGGCGGAGAGATGACCAGGACACGGTGATCCGGGAGTTCGGCCTGGACGACGTAATCGCTCAGCCTGTACTCGACGGTGCACACCAGCCCGCGCTGCCGTAGAGGGGGGCGCCTTTCCGGTCCGCGGTAAGGCGCCCGTGCCGGGACCAGCCGGCGGTGATGGCGCATTGGGCGGCAGCCGGACCTCAGATCGCCAATAACGCATACGCGAGTCGTTGAGTTCCATTGGTCATGCGGCCTGCATAACTGGGTCTCATTGTGCACCGGTGCCACCATGAACATCATTCCGACCCTGCCGCTCGCGCATATCACTCGCAGCCCCCAGACCTCTTTTCGTGAGCCTGTCCTGGGGTAGCGTTTCATTCGTTCAACGATTACGGTTGCTCTTTCCTCATGCCTCTGAGATAAATAAACGCTGCGGCACATGGGAGCACCACCAGGCCAAGCAAACCCCAACCTCCCGCATTCCCTGCGGAAATTAGGAAAATGGACAGAATAACTCCCAGTACTGCGAATATCGAAACGAATATAAACCAACCTTTCATTTTTGCGCGCTGTTCCAGAGACCAGCCGAGTCTAGGCATTCTATTTTCCTTCGTCCACAGGGTGATTCGTGGCGGACCCGAGAATTCTCGGGCCCGCCACGATGAGCTTACTGCCAGGAAATGGCGTTGGAAGCTATTTGGCCCGCAGCCCAGCCAATTGCGTAGCATTGGCTTCTGGCTGTGCTCGACCACCGCTTGTCCGGGGGGTGCCGCGGTCAGTTCGGGATCGCCGGGGACGCGGTCTCGATCGTGCGGCGCTTGACGAGCAACACGACGATGAGGACGACTTGGAGGAGGATGACGAGGACCATGCCCAAGGACGCCTGAGGTTCGTCTCCGACGAGGTTGGAGATCAGGCTGGTGTCCCAGAGTCCGTGGACGAGCATCGGCAGCAGGATGACACCGCCGACGCGGAGGCACAGGTAGAAGAAGTAGCCCGAGGTGGACACGACGAGGGCCTGCGCGAGTGCCTGCGCGCCCTGGCCGAAGGCGTTGCTGACGTGCACGAGACCGAAGACGAGCGAGGAATACAGGGCGACCTTGTTCTCGGCGAGTCCGGCTCGGCGGAAGACATGGACGCCGATGCCCCGGAACATGAGTTCTTCGCCGACGCCGACGAACACCCCGAGGAGCAGCAGGCACGCCACAAGCGAAGCGCTCTGGTCGGCGAGGTGTCCGTAGTTGAGGCCGACCAGGGCGACGGCGATCATCGAGAGCGGTACCCAGCGCACCCAGCGCCGCACGGGCGCACGGTAGTGCAGGACCTCGCCCCACCAGCCGAGCCAGGTGACGACGGCAGCGGCGAACACGATAGAGGCGCCGATGGGGATCAGTGCGTTGCGCACCAGGGACTCAGCGGTGGGGAACTGGCTGTCGGAGTAGCTGGTGTCCACGCCGATCAGGTGGCCCAGCCCCTGGATGATGCCCGCGTACACGATCACCACTACCAGGAACCACGGCCACGACAGCCCGCGCCCCGGCCGGTCGTCCCGTATCGAGTCCGTCCTGTCCCGCACCGAATCTCCTTCTCGTCAGGCGGCAAGAGCCCGCGCCCTTCCGGGCACGATCACTTGTCTCCCGGCTTTCAGCGAAGAATCCTATACGGACTAGAACAAACATCCCGGACGGCCGCTTACCCGGCGGAACCGGCGCGCATCCCGCTACCCCACCGGCTCCACCGTCGGCGCCGACGGCGGCGGCACCGCCGTCCGAGGGACGCGCGCGAACACTCATGGGACAGGGAACGACAGCGGGCGGTGCGGATCCATACTGCTGTCAGCACCCTGGCGCAGGGCACCTCGCGGCGGTACCAGCGCCTGCTGCGGATGCTCCGTCAACCGGCGATTTTCGACGACTTTCGAGGTGGACACCATGACCGTTACGGTCGGACTGCTCGTACAGATGGAAGCGAAGCCCGGCAAGGAAGACGAACTCGCCTCGTTCCTCAAGGCCGGCCGCGCGCTCGCGACGCAGGAGTCCGGGACGGTGACCTGGTACGCGTTCCGTACGGGACCGAGCGGGTTCGGCATCTTCGACACCTTCGAGACCGAGGACGGCCGACAGGCACACCTCGCCGGGGAAATCGCCAAGGCGCTGGGCGAAGCGACTCCCGATCTGCTCGCTCGGAGCCCTGAGATCGTGTCTGTCGACGTGCTCGCCGCGAAGTAGCCGGGCCGATACCAGGTCGGTGCCGACCATCAGGCCGGTACGTCGCCCAGTGGCGTGCTCACCGTGTAGCGGACGGCGACGCACAGCGCCCGGATCGCGGTGCTCGCGCCTGAGGACAGCCGCCGCGAAGACCCGCGTGGGAGTGAACTCACGGTGCCGGCCGGACCGGGGACGGCTCAGCTTGTCGTTCAACGCTCTGATCCCGGTCGTCGAGCGGTCGTCGAGCGCGAGGCATCGCTCGCGCTCAGCCTCTGGAGATCCTCAAGTGCCTTGCCATACGGCAAGCACGGCCGTCACGCTGATCCACATGGCAGCCATCGCGGGACTCAGCAAAAAGCACAACGTCGTGCCGGTCATCCGGGACGCGGACGTGATCGCGACAGCCCTCCGTCAGGCGTTGGCCGAGGCATCGCCCGAGGAGCGCCCAGGTCTGGAACGCGCCGCCGCGCTCGTTGAGTCCACCGCCGCAGCCACCGAGGGCCAGATGCGGGCCCGCTGGGTCCGCTCCCGGTGGGCAGCCGTCGGCTTCACCGGAGACATCGCCTCGGTTGCGGCGGTGAAGGCGCTGCGCCAGGCAGAGCCGAAACTGAGCCTGCTGGCTGCGGTGCAACTGCAGAAGGAAGCGCTGAACCATGCGGAGTGATCCAGCACGTCATGGCGCACAGTCCCCTGTGTCCGAGCTGCGAAGCCGGGGTTTGGTCCCCCGGGCGTCTGCTTGAACAGGCGAAGCGTGCGCGCGATGTCGGAACAAGAGGCGGGCGGCGCAGCGCTTGTACAACCCGCCGCCTTGCCCTCTCGGCCGGAGGGGATGGGGCGGGCGTTAATTCGGATGTGCGTGCGGCGCGGGGTTGTTAGATTCGCGGTGTGCCGAAGCTGAATCAGATCATCGCCGTCGAAAAGGGCGTCAAGTCCAAGGCCCTCCAGGAGCTCACCCAGGCTCACCAGGACGTGCAGAAGCCCGCCCTGCTGGCCGGCATCTCCCGGACCTATCAGCCCAAGGACGAGGAGGGCGAGCAGTTGCCGCCCGAGTCGACGCGGGTGCAGATCAAGGCCGAGGACGCGCTGCGGGCGACGGCCGGGACGCTGACGCGGCTCTTCGACGTGACCGCGACGAAGGACTGGGCGAACCGGTCCGCGGTCGCGGACGTGGTGGTCGACGGTACGGTGCTGCTGCCCCAGGTGCCCGTCCCGTACCTGCTGTTCCTGGAGAAGCAGCTCACGGACCTGCACACCTTCGTGCGCAAGCTGCCGGTGCTCGACGCCTCCGAGTCGTGGAACCTGGACCCCTCGACGGACTCGTGGAAGACGGACCCGGTGCGGACCATCCGTACGAAGAAGGTCCCGCGCAACCACGTGAAGGCGGAGGCCACGGAGAAGCACCCGGCGCAGGTCGAGGTGTACTACGAGGACGTCCCGGTCGGTTACTGGACCACGGTGAAGTTCTCCGGCGCGCTGCCCGCCCGCCGGGTCAACGAGCTGCTCGACCGCGTCGAGAAGCTCCAGCAGTCCGTCAAGTTCGCCCGCGAGGAGGCGAACAGCACCGAGGTCACCGACCAGCGGGTCGGCGACGCGGTGTTCGGCTACCTCTTCCGGTAGCCCCACATACGCCCTCCGTCGCGAGCGGAGGGTGCGCGATGAGCGCAAGCTGAAACTGATGTTGAAGCTGATGAAGGGGTGTCAGTTGGGGGTTCGAATCCCTCTCCCCGCACCACGTGCGGGGGTGGCCCAAGCCTGGCAGAGGCGGCCCCGGTCAAACTCAGATTCTCGCTCCAGTCTCAGTATTCGCCGCCGAACACCGGATCGACCGAACGTGGGCGAACACCGACGGATGGGGGTTCAAGTCCCCTCGGCGCCTCTTCCGTGGCGCTGTAGTTCAAAGGCAGAACACGTCGGTCTCAACATGACCCGCGGCTCTTAAACGCCGCCGGTGTGCGCAAATGGGTGGCAAGCTGGAGCCCGGGAGCTGGACATGCTCCCGGGCTCCGTCACGTCCCGGCCCGCGGCGTGCGCGGTGACCGGGAAGGCTCACCGGGTTGAGTGGTCAGGCCGCGGCGGGCAGGGAACTGCCGCAATCGTCAGAAGATTCCGAAGTGGCGGCATCATGGGGTATCAGAGAACGGACGATCGACTGTCTGGTACGAGGTGAAATGGTGGCAACGCGGCGGGTACTCGTCGTCGGCCTGGATCCCGCGAAACTCACGGGGTGGGACCCGGAGCCGGTCCTGGCCGGGATCGCACGAGGGCGGGCCCGATTCGTCGAGATGGGGATCGAGGCCGACTGGTGTCTGGTCGACCTCGACGCCGCCCCGGAGCAGACGATCGTCGAAGCCCTGGCGGGCCAGGAGTACACCTGCGTGGTGATCGGGGGTGGCATCCGGACGTACGAGCCGTTGCTGATGTTCTTCGAGAGACTGATCAACACGGTCCGCCGACACGCTCCCGACGCCGCCATCGCCTTCGACACCACCCCGGAGGACTGCGCCGACGCGGCTCTCCGCTGGCTGCGCTGAAGTTGTGAGGCGGACTCCTGAGGCGGACTCCTGAGGCGGACTCCCGCGGTCGGCGTACCTGGTGGTGGAGGTGCGTGACGTCGCGATCCTTACGCCGTCGGACGCGGTCGAGCTCGTCCTGAGGCGGAGGCGCGGGGTCGGGAAAACCGGGCGTCGTCGAGGGATTCCGACCGGTCGGCTTCCGGGGGGCTAACGCGTGATCGCGGGGGCAGAGGGGATGTCACCCGTGGCTGCTGTCGCGGTCTGCGTCGGGGTCCGAGTTCGAGGAGCATCATGGTCATTTCGTCATCGCGGCGGCTGCGGCGCAGCGCGCGGAAGGTATTCGGCTGGGAGCGGTTGCGCCCGGAGCAGTTGCTGGCGATGGAAGCGGTGATGGAGCGGCGGGACACGCTGGTGGTGATGCCGACCGGAGCGGGCAAGTCGGCCGTCTACCAGGTGCCCGGTCTGCTGATGCCGGGTCCGACCGTTGTGGTGTCGCCTCTGATCGCCCTTCAGCGGGACCAGGTGCAGGGGCTGTTGCGTCGGGAGGGCCCGGACGCTGCGGCGGTGAACTCGACGCAGAGCGGCAGTGCGAACGCGGCGGTGTGGGACCGGATCAGCGCGGGCGGTGTCGACTTCCTCTTCTTGGCGCCGGAACAGCTTGCGAAGGACGACGTGATAGAGCAGCTCGCGGCGGCGGAGCCGGCTCTGTTCGTGGTGGACGAGGCGCAGTGCGTGTCGTCCTGGGGTCATGATTTCCGTCCTGAATATCTGCGGCTGGGGCAGGTCATCGACCGTCTCGGGCGGCCTCCCGTGCTCGCCCTGACCGCGAGCGCCGCCGCCCCCGTACGGGCTGACATCGTCGCCCAGCTCGGCATGCGCGACGTACGCGAGGTCGTCACCGGTTTCGACCGTCCCAACATCCATCTGGAGGTCATCGCCTTCCAGGACGCCGCGGCCAAGAAGCGGGCGGTGATCGAGCGGGCTGCGGCGGAGCCCAAACCGGGCCTGGTCTACGCGGCGACGCGCCGGGAGGCGGAGGAGTACGCGGAAGAACTCGGTGCGTTGGGATTGGATGTGGCGGCCTACCACGCCGGGCTTCCCGGGGCCGAACGCGGCGCGGTGCACGACCGGTTCATGGCGGGCTCGCTGGACGTGGTCGTGGCGACCTCCGCGTTCGGCATGGGGATCGACAAGCCGGACGTACGTTTTGTCCTCCATGCCTCCGTCCCCGGGTCACTGGACGCTTACTACCAGGAGATCGGCCGGGCCGGGCGTGACGGTGAGCCCTCGCGCGCGATACTCGCCTACCGGCCGAAGGATCTCGGCATGCAGCGCTTCTTCGCTGCGGGCCGCCCTGACCCGGACACCGTCACCCAGGTGGCGAGCACCCTGGAGAGCCACGACGGGCCCGTACCGCCCAGCGATCTGCGGGACGAGACCCACCTGACAGCCAGCCGGCTGACCGCGGTCGTCAACCTCCTGGAGCAGGTCGACGCCGTCCGCACCACCGACGACGGCGACTTGGAGCCGACCGGTGCCAAGACCGCGGCCCGCGCCGCGCAACAGGCTGTCGAACTCGCCGATGCCCACCAGCAGTTGGAACGATCGCGGGTGGACATGATGCGGGGCTACGCGGAGAGCACCGGCTGCCGCCGCCAGTTCCTGCTCGGCTACTTCGGCCAGGCGCAGGACCGGGCCGAAGGATGCGGATCCTGCGACCGGTGCGTAGCGGCGGAGCTGGCCCAGCAGGGTGGCGGCGGCGGCCCGGCGGTCCTGTCGGGCACCGGCGGCCCGATCCCCGCGCCCCGCGACTCTTCCCGGGCCGACGGGCGGCACTCCTTCCAGCCGGGCACTCTGGTCCGGCACGAGCACTGGGGGGAGGGCTCGGTGATGAGCGAGGAGGACCAGCGTCTGACCGTGCTGTTCGAAACGGTCGGCTACCGCACGCTGTCCCTGGACGTCGTGCAGGAGAACGGCCTGCTCACCGTGTGCTGAACAGCCAGCAGCCAGCAGCCAGCAGCCGGCCAGCCGGCCAGCCGGCCAGCCGGCCAGCCGGCGAGTGCCGGTCGGCGCTCCGCGTCAGATCTGCCCGCGCAGCATGCGGAGCAGGCGGTCGAGGACGCGTCCGCCACTGACGCGGAGCCCGTCGTGCTCGTACTCGTTGGTCGCCCACAGCCGCAGCCCTCTGATGGCCTCGACGGTCTGCAGCGAGTAAGCGGCGTCGACGTACATGTCGTCGAGGTAGACGGCGGCGGCCACGGGGACGTCGTTCGCGGCCAAGCGCTGAGGATCGTAGAGGTCGGGCCAGTCCGCGCGGGCGAACAGCATCTCGGCGGACTCGCGCAGGGGTGCGAGACAGGGTTGGTCGAAGTGGCAGGGGTAGGTCATCTCGCCGGTGAACAGCACCGGGTCGTCCCCTGCCAACGCCGTGCGCGCGTCGAACTGGGGGAACTCGCCGCGTACCCGCTGAGCCGCCCAGTTCGTGGCGCCGGTGCCGCGCTGGGCGTAGGTGAGTTCATGCATGAGCGGGTTCAGCGGCAGTTGGGCGTAGCTGAGGAGAGCCGTGGAGCGGGCGAGGAAGCTGTCGGACAGCTCCGCTCCGGCCCAGGTGTCTTCGAGCAGGTAGTGCAGCGCGTCCGCGCCGTCGCTCATGCCGAGCATCATCCCGAGCGACTGGAAGGCCTCGACGGTGAGCAGGGATCCGTCCGGCATCGGCGCAGGGTGTTCGATCAGGTGCGCGGCGATGCGGCGGACCGAGGCGGCGTCCTGCGGGTACTGGCGGTGGTAGGCGGTGTTCTTGCGTCGCACGCGCGGATAGGCGGCGCGGTAGGCGTCGTCGGCGGTAATGCGCAGACCGGGGAGACCGCCGGTGATGATTGCCTCGCGCAGGCCCTCGGGCGCGTACGAGAGGTAGGTGACGGTGCACATGCCGCCGAAGCTCTGGCCGAGCACCGACCACGGTTCGTCGGTGAGTTCGCGCCTGATCAGTTCGGCGTCGCGGACGATGGCGTCGGCGCGGAAATGGGTGAGGTAGTCGGCCTGAGCGGCGGGCTCGCCGCGGGCCGGGAGCGTTTGACGGGTGACCGGACTGGAGCGGCCCGTGCCGCGCTGGTCGAGCAGGAGGACGCGGTAGTCGTCGAGTGCGCGGTCCAGCCAGGAGTCCCGACCGACCGGCCGCGGCGGCCGCATGCCGGGGCCGCCTTGCAAGAACAGCAGCCAGGGAAGCCCCTCGCGCTCGCGTCCGGCGGCCACGACCTCGCGAGCGTAGATCTCGATGTGCTCGCCGTCCGGCCGGTCATGGTCGAGGGGGAGGGCGAAGAGATGATCGGTCAGCGTGATACCGGGCATGGAAGGCTCCTTTGCGGCAGTGGTGTGATTTTGCTACGGGCGTTGCTTCGGCGTGCGTCAAGCACCGTCGCCGCGTCACGTGTGTCTCGGCGGTACGAGGATGCTGATGGCGTTGGCCGCGATGATCGCCGCGATGCTCAGCCAGGCGGCCACGTCGAGTCGCTGTCCCAGAACGAGCGCACCGACGGCTGCGGCGAGTACCGGGTTGACGCTCATGAACAATCCGAATGCCTCTGCGGGAACGCGGCGCAGTGTGAACAGGTCCGTGAGGAACGGCAGAGCGGAAGAGAGGAATCCGGCCGCGACAGCCGCACCGAGCGCCTCGGCGGAAGGTGTGTGGTGTACCGCGACGCCGGCTCCGACGGGCAGGAAGACCAGGGCGGACAGCACCGCTGCGGCGGCCGTGCCCTGTGCCCCGGGGATGCGCTGCCCGATGGAGCGGTTGAGAAGGATGTAAGCGGCCCAGCCGGCGGCGGCGAGCAGACCGAGCCCCATGCCGAGGTAATCGGCGGTGGGGCGCGGGCGCATCAGTGCGACGACTCCCGCCAGGGCGAGTACGGCGCAGCCCAGGTCGACGCGTCTGCGCGAGCCGGCCAGCGCGATCGTGAGGGGGCCGAGGAACTCCAGGGTCACCGCCAGGCCGAGACCGACCCGGTCGATCGCGGTGTAGAGCGACAGGTTCGTCACACCGAAGTCGGCCGCGAGCAGCAGCACCAGCCCCCACTGGCGCCGGGTGAAGGACCGAAGGCGGGGCCGACCGAGGATGAGCAGCACCGCCGCCGCGACGTACTGGCGGACCGCGACGACGCCGACAGGGCCGAGCACGGGGAAGGCCAGCGACCCGACCGCGGCGCCGAGCTGGGTCGAAAGGCCGCTGCCGAGCATCGTGCAGACCCCGGCCATGGGCACGGAGCCGTGCTTCGCGGGCAGGGCGGCGCGGTCGGCCGGGCGGGTGGGGGCTGCTGGCATGCGTCGATCCTGTGCCGCGCCTGACCATGCGCAAAATGCATGGAGTCCGCCCGCTATACGATTCGGTTATGGATGTCGAGCTGCGCCAGTTGCGCTGCCTCGTCGCGATCGTGGACGAGGGCACGTTCACCGACGCCGCGATCGCTCTGGGTGTCTCACAGGCCGCGGTCTCCCGCACACTTGCGACGCTGGAGAAGCGCCTCGGCGTACGGCTGCTGAGGCGTACGTCCCGCGAAACGTCGCCCACCCCGATCGGACTCCGTGTCGTGGCGCACGCCCGGCGCGTGCTGACCGACGTCGACAACCTGGTTCAGGAAGCGACATCGGGCCACGTCGAACTGCGTATCGGCCACCCCTGGTCGGCACTCGGCCGGCTCACACCCGCCTTTCAGCACCGGTGGCGGGAAGCGCACCCGGAAACGCGACTGCACCTGCTGCGCATCAACTCCCCGAGCGCCGGCCTGGCCGAAGGCACCGCGGACCTTGCGGTGATGCGCAGGCCGCTGGAGGACCGCCGCTTCGAGGGCGCCATCGTGGGTCTGGAAACACGCTGGTGCGCGATGGCCGCCTCCGACCCCCTGGCGCGGCGCCGCTCGGTGCGTCTGGCCGATCTCAGCAGCCGCGTCCTGCTCGTTGACCAGCGCACCGGCTCGACCCAGGCGGAACTGTGGCCCGCGGACGCGCGCCCGGTGACACAGGAGAGCCGCGACATCGACGACTGGCTCACGGTCATCGCCACCGGCCGCTGCGTGGGAGTTACCGCGCAGTCCGTCGTTGACCAGTATCCAAGGCCCGGCATCGTCTACCTGCCGGTGCGCGACGCCGAACCGATCGCCGTACGACTGGTCTGGTGGCGCGACGACCCGCACCCGGCCACCCGCCCCGTGCTGGAGCTTCTCACCGAGCTTTACCGCACATGACCGATCGCGTGTGCTTCGACCGGAAGGACTCGTGGTTCGCGACTTCAGGGCAGCTCACGCGACCGAGAAGGTCTTCGCCTTCGGGCCCGCGAACGCGTTCGACGGACTCACCACCGGCCCGTGACTCAACGAGAAGGTGCGGCCGCGGCCATTTCCAGGAGTTCTTGGATGTGCAGGCCGTGAGCGGCGTCCATCGGGGTGGGAACGCCCGAGCGGACGGCGGACGCGAATTCGCGGCGCAGTACGGGCCAGCACTCCTCGTGGTCGAGTTCCGCCGTGTCGTAGACGATCTCTTGGCCGGGTCCGTAGAGCTCGATGCGTGTGCGGGCCGTGGGGAGGCGGACGGTGCCGGAGAGGGAGGCCTGGCTGATCGCACCGTTGGTGTGTTCACAGGTCAGTTCGATCCAGCGGCGTGAGTCTCCGGTCGCGTGTACGGACGCGATCGGACCGACAGCGGCGTCGAGCAGGTCCAGCAGATGGGGCCCGAGATCGAGCAGGGCGCCTTGTTCCAGGCGCCACGGTGTGGCGAACTCCCCGCCGAGGAAGGCGCCGTGGAGGTAGCAGGAGCGGGCCCCTGTCACTTCCGTGTGGGCGGCGAGTCGGAGGAACTCTCGTGTTACCGGGTGGTAGCGCTTCGTCAGGACGAGCTGGGAGACGACTCCGTGTTCCGCCACCGCGTCGGCGACTGTGCGTGCTGACGCCAGATCGGGGCCCAGCGGCTTCTCCAGCAGCAGCGGTTTGCCGGCCCGTGCCGCGCGTACCGCCAACTCGGTCTGGACGGCGGGTGGTACGGCGAAGGCGATCGCGTCGCTGAGGTCGAGGAGTTCTTCGAACGAGGCGGCGACCGGGGCGTCGTACGGTGCGGCGGTCTCGGCGGCGGCCTCGGGGCGCCTCGCCCATACGCCGGCGAGCCGGGTTTCCGGTCCTGCGGCGAGCATCCGGGCGTGCATCGTCCGGGCCCAGGGGCCGGCGCCTGCCAGGCCCACGCGTACGGGTGGCTGGTCGGCGGTGTGCGGGCCGGGCGGGGGTTCGGACGGCGGGTCGAGTGGCATGGGGGCTCCATGGGGGTACTGGTGTGTACGGGTGCCGGGGGAGCGGCCGGTCGGCGGGAGGTGTCAGCCGCTGTTGAGTGCGGCCAGCCGGATGTCGGCCCTGTCCGGCGCGTAGAGGTGCTCGACCACCATGGCGGCCGCGCCACTGAGCGCCGCCTGGTCGCCGAGGCGGGACGTCACCACGTTGAGATGGGCGGTCGTTCGCGGCATCGCGCGCTGGTAGAGGAGTTCGCGCACACCGGTCAGGAACGGGGTGCCGGCCAGGTCGCCCGCGAGGACCAGGACCCCTGGGTTGAGCAGGGTCACGACGGTGACCAGTACTTCTCCGACCCGCTGGCCCGCCTCGCGGGCCAGCCTGACGGCGTCCGGCCGGCCCGCCGCCAGGTGCTCCCGTACGTCGGAGCCCGATGTCGTCGGAATGCCGGCGGAGGCCAACTGCTCGGCGATCGCACGGCCGCTGGCCACGGCGGCGAGGCAGCCGTAGGACCCGCACATGCACAGCGCCTCGGTCCTGTCGTGCAGCCGGATGTGGCCGATGTCGCCGGCGCCGCCGTCGATGCCTCGGTAGGGCTCTCCGTCGACGACGACGCCGGCGCCGATGCCTGTGGATACCTTGACCAGCACGAACGCCGAGCAGTCGGGGTAGAAGAGGCGTTGTTCGGCGTAGGCCATGAGGTTGGCGTCGTTGTCGACGAGTACGGGTACCGGCGTCCCGGGGGTCGGGACGTGGC
This sequence comes from Streptomyces sp. NPDC087906, assembly GCF_055584925.1. NCBI lineage: Bacteria > Bacillati > Actinomycetota > Actinomycetes > Kitasatosporales > Streptomycetaceae > Streptomyces > Streptomyces sp. NPDC087906. The sequence goes on along the minus strand of NZ_JBVJLC010000005.1, from coordinate 357,044 downwards.
GGGCGTACGCCTCCTGCATCCGGACGGGGACCGGGTACTGGTCCCAGCCCGGCATGATCGGGGGCTGGACGAGCTGTCCCGTCGTCCAGTCCACGGGGCCGGGTACGGACAGACCGATCCCGCAGACGCGGGAGGCGTCGGTGCCCGCCTTCTCCAGCAGGGAGGGGAACCAGCTCGCGACGGTGTCGAGCACCCGGTCGGGGCCGTCCGAGATGAGCAAGGGCTCCGAGCGGTCGGCGAGGAGGGTGCCGTCGAGTGCGAGCACCGCGGCCCGGCTGTGCCGGGTCTCCAGGTCGACGGCGAGGACCACGGCGTGCGAGGAGTCGAACTCCAGCCGCGCGGAGGGCCGTCCGCCGGTCGAGGCGCCTGCCGCCGCGTCCCGCAGCCATCCGGCGGCGAAGAGCTGGTCGAGCCTGTTGCTGACGGTGGACCGGGACAGCCCCGTCACATGCTGGAGTTCGCCGCGTGTCACTGCTTCACCCGTGCGGATCAGCCGCAGCAGATGCCCCGCACTCGCCCGGTTCACCGGCATCGTCGTCCCTGCTCCCGCTCTCATCACTAGCCCTTGTCCGCACCGCTGGTGAGGCCCTCGGTCAGCAGCCGCTCCGCCGCGTAGAACAGGAGTACCACGGGGAGGGTCAGGACCACCGACCCCGCCATCAGAACCGTCTTGGGGACCTCGATGCCGTTCGCCAGTTGCTGCAGTCCCAGGGAGACCGTCCACTTGTCGGGGTCGGCGGCCAGGAAGAGCAGGGCGAAGAGGAATTCGTTCCAGGCGATCATGAAGACGTAGAGGCCGGTGGCCATCAACGACGGCAGCGCGAGCGGCAGTACCACTCGGCGTACGGTCTGCCAGCGTGACGCACCGTCGAGAGCGGCGGCCTCCTCGATGCTCACGGGGATGGTGATGAAGTAGTTCTTCAGCATGTAGATCGAGACGGGCACGGTCTGGGCGATGTAGACGATCGCCAGTCCGACCAGGCTCCCGGAGAGTCCGATCTTCGCGAACATCACGAACAGCGGAACGGCGAGGAGTGTGGCGGGGAAGAGGTAGACCGCCAGGAACAGTGCGCTGACGTGGCGGCTGCCGAAGAACTTCAGCCGGCTGATGGCGTACGCGCCCGGGACGGCGGCGGCCAGGGTGAGCGCTACCGTACCGAGCGACACCAGCGCCGAGTTGAGCATCATCCGCAGGAAGCCCTGGCCGCCGTCGTCGGTGGACTTCAGGACGTTCCTGTAGGTGTCGAGGGTGAAGTCCTTGCCGGAGGCCCACAGGGAACCGGGGTCCAGCAGGAGCGCGTCGATGGGCTTCACCGACAGCAGCAGCATGTAGTAGAAGGGCACGAGCGTGATCAGCGCCAGGCAGACGATGGTGACCCATCGCAGGACGCCGAAGAGGCGTTCCTCGAACTGAGTGCGGGTCATCACGCCTCCTCCTGAACCTTCTTGGCGAAGAACTTGAAATAGATGCCGAGCAGGACCATGAGCACGACCGCGAGCACCAGGGCCTGTGCGGCTGCCGCGCCGACGTCGAAGTTCGCGGTCAGGAAGTCGTACACGCGCACGGCCACGACGTCGGTGCCGGAGCCCCCGCCGGTGAGCAGGTAGACGTCGTCGAACTTGTTGAAGGTCATGATGAAGCGCAGCACGCTCAGCAGTGCGATGACCGGCATCAGTTGGGGGAGCAGGATGTACCGGAACCGCTGGGTGGGGGTGGCGCCGTCCATGCGGGCCGCCTCTTCGAGTCCGTCCGGTACGGCTTGGAGCCGGGCGAGGAGGAAGAGGAAGGCGAACGGGAAGTACCGCCAGGTCTCGAAGGCGATGACGGTCAGCAGCGCCAGCGGTATCCCGAAGTGCGCGCCGAACAGGTTCACTTCGTAGCTGCGGGTGGAGAGGAACGCGATGGGGTTGTCCCAGCCGAGCAGTTCGCCGCCCCAGTGGTTGACGATGCCGTACTGGGGGCTGAGCGCGACCTGCCAGACGAAGGCGACGGCGACGACGGGGGCGACGTAGGGCAGGAGCATGGTGCTGCGCACCAGGCCACGCCCGCGGAACGGCTTGCGCAGCGCGAGGGCGGCGATCAGTCCGAGTACGACGGAGCCCAGGGTGCCGCCGACGGTGTAGACGAGTGTGGTGACCAGGCTCGACCAGAAGCCGGGGGAGGTGAACACCTCGACGAAGTTGTGGAAGGACCAGTTGCCGAACACCCCCATGCCCTGGATGTCGACCAGTTTGGCGTTCTGGAAGGCCAGCAGGACCGTCCAGAGGATCGGGATGACGACGACGATCAGCACGACGACGAAGGTCGGTGTGACGAAGGCCAGACCTGCGCGGTTCTCCCGGCGGCCGGCGGTGAGTGGAGGCCGCTTCTTCGCGGCCTGCGGATATGAGCTCATGTGGGTTCCTCGACGGGGGCGGCCGACGGCCTTTTACTGGAGGGATTTCTGCAGTGCGGAGACGTCGTCGCCGGCTTCCTTGGCGGCCTGGTCGGGGGAGATCTGGCCGCCGGTCATGGCGCTGATCGCCTTCGGCACGGGTAGCTGGCCGTTGGTGGCGCCGACGAGGGCGCCCTGGCCTTGTTTGAAGCCCCAGCGCTGCATGTTGCTGACGCCGGCCACGAGTTGGTCCAGGAGCTGGGCGGGGAAGACCTGGTCGAGCGGCTTGCGGTCGTCGACGCCGATCGTGCTGTGCCGCCAGGCGGTCAGGAACTTGTCGGGGTCGGACACGGTGCCGTGCCGTACGGGGATCTGGCCCTCGGGAGCCATGCCGATCCAGTCCTGGAGCCCCTGGTCCATCATGTACCGGATGAACGTGGTCGACGCCGCGGTCTCGGCCGTCTTCGTCGCGACCCACGAGGCGACCTCGCCGAACTGGGCCGGTTCCTTGCCCGCGGAGCCGGAGAGGGCCGTGACGACACCGCTGTTGTCGGACAGGAACTGCTTGTCGCTCTTGCACTGCGCGCAGCTCGGCAGTGCGTCGTTCCGCAGCCCCGCGAGTTCGTCGAGCAGGAACGTCGACCACAGCACCATCCCGGACTTGCCGGCGAAGTAGGTGGCGCGGGTCGAGTCGACGGTCTGGGTGCCGGGTGCGCCGTAGGTACTGCCGAGCTTGTTGTACACGCCGAAGGTGTCCCGGCAGGCGGGGGAGTCCAGGGTGACGTCGCCGGCGCTGTTCACCAGCTCGCAGCCGTTGGCGAGCGCGAGATCCTCGAAGCTCTGCTGGGTGAACACGTCGCTGGGGTCGGTGGCGACCGAGATCCCTGACCGGCTCGGAGTCTTGAGGGTCTGTGCCGCCTTGAGCAGCTTGGGGTAGGTGTCGGGCACCGGCAGCCCCGCCTTGGCCAGCATGTCCTTGCGGTAGACGAGAATCTGCAGCCAGGCGTCGGAGGGCACGGCGAGCTGTGTCGTCCTGTCGCTGGTCAGCCGCAGCGCGTTGGCGTCGAATGTCGTGCGGTTGAGGCTGTCGACGATCTGGCCGCTGATCTTGGTGTTCAGCAGACCGTTGGTGTACATCTGCCAGACCTGGCCGATCGGGACGGCACCGATGACATCGGGCAGGGTGCCGGCCGCCGCGGCGGACATGATCAACTGCGGGAGCTGGTTCTCGTCCACCCCGACCACTTTGACCTTGATGCCGGTCCGCTTCTCGAACGAGGCGACGATCTTCTTCGTCACCGCCATCTGCGGCGGCAGGTTCTCCTGTGACCACACGGTGATCTTGTTGTCCGGTTTGGCCGCGCCGGTGTCTGTCGAGCAGCCGGCGAGTACGCCGACGCCCAGCACCGCCGCCAGCGCGCCCGCTGCGGTCTTCGTCGACCGACGGATCCACGTACGCATGGCTCATCCTCACGCTACTTATGCTTCGTATGCACGCATCACAGCATCACTTTTGCGTGTTGACAAGACATAACTCTGGGATATCTTCGACCTAAGTCAAGTGGTACGGCAGCCCAGCCGAGCCCTCAGCGTCAACTTCTCGGAGCCCCCCGTGGAACGCGTCGTCCAGTTCACCGGCCCGCGACAGGTCGAAGTCGCCGAGCACGACAGCGCCCCCTTGCCCCGGGGCCATCTCCGGGTGCGTACGCGCTACTCGGGTGTGTCGGCGGGCACCGAACTCACCGCGTACCGCGGCACCAACCCCTATCTGACCCGCACCTGGGACCCGGAGGCACGGATCTTCCGGGACGGCGCCGCCGGCATCGAGTATCCGGTCGCCGGCTGGGGCTACTCGGAGATCGGCGAGGTGACCGAGATCTCGGACGACGTCGCCGGCGCACCGGGACTGCCGGCCGTCGGCGACATGGTCTGGGGCATCTGGGGCCACCGCAGCGAAGGCATCGTCCCGGCGGAACGGATGGCCGGGCACACGCTCCCGGCGGGCCTCGACCCGCTCGCCGGCACCTTCGCCCGGGTCGGCGCCATCGCGTACAACGCGGTCCTGGCCTCCGACATCCACGTCGGCGAGGACGTCGCCGTCTTCGGCCAGGGCGTCATCGGACTGCTCACCACCCGGCTCGCCCAGCTCAACGGCGGTCGCGTGACAGCGGTCGACGCGCTGGACGGGCGGCTCGACACCGCACGCCGGTACGGCGCGACCACCACCCTGAACGCCGTCACCGGGCGCGTCGCCGAGTCGATCCGCGCCGCCACCGAGGGGCGCGGCGCTGACGTCGCCATCGAGATCAGCGGTGTGTACCCGGCCCTGCACGAGGCGGTGCGCTCCGTTACCGTCGGCGGCCGCGTCGTCGCCTCCGGGTTCTACCAGGGGGACGCCGTCGGCCTGCGCCTCGGTGACGAGTTCCACCACAACCGCGTACAACTGATCTGCTCCCAGATCGGTGGTGTGCCACCGCAGCTCTCCGGCCGCTGGACCGTGGAGCGTCTCCAGCGCACATTCCTGGCACTCGTCGCCGAAGGCCGCGTCGACGTGACCTCACTCGTCAGCCATGTCGTACCGGCCGACGAAGCGGCCGAAGCCTATGTCCTGCTGGACGAGCGTCCCGCCGACGCCCTCCAGGTCATCCTGGAATTCTGAGATTCTGAAAGGCCCTGATCTCTGATGCTCAAGACCGCTTGCCAGGAGCAGTTGCTGCCCGGGGACACCCTCCAGGAGAAGTGGGAGTTCGCGACGGCCGCCGGGTTCGACGCCGTCGAGCTGCGCGCCCGAGGCAATCTCCACTTCGAGAGCCGGCTGCCCGAGCTGCGCCGGGCCCGCGCCGACGGTGTGGTCATGCCGACCGTCTGCGTGGACATGCTCCACTTCTTCGGTGCCTTCGACGCGGACCTGCGCCGCGACGCGATCGTCCAGATGAAGTCCCAGCTCACCGTGATCGCCGAGTTGGGCGGACTCGGCGCCCAGACACCCGCGTCCTACGGGATGTTCTCCACGCGTCTGCCGCCGTTCCAGCCGCCGCGCGGCGCCGAGGAGGAGCGTACGGTGCTGCTGGAGGGACTCACCGAACTCGGCGAGCACGCGCGGCGCGAGGGCGTGTCCCTGTTTCTCGAACCGCTCAACCGGTACGAGGACCACATGGTCAACCGGCTGGAGCAGGCAGCCGAGTTGATCCGTGCCGTCGGCCTCGACTCGGTGAAGATCGGCATCGACAGCTATCACATGAACATCGAGGAGAGCGATCCCGCTGCCGCGATCATCGCCGCCGCGCCCTACATCGGGCACGCGCAGGTCAGCGACTCCAACCGGTTCCAGCCCGGCGCCGGGCACCTCGACTGGCCGGCCTGGCTCGGCGCTCTGCACACCGCCGGCTACGACGGCTACCTCGCCGCCGAATGCAGGCTGACCGGCGACCCCGTCGAGGCCGTCCGCTCCGTTCCCGCCTTCCTCCACAGGTCCGGCGCGTGACGACGACCCTCTCCGGCACCCTCATGACACCCCCCGCACATCCACTCACCGGTGCCGAACGGCGCACGCTGCGCAACGACGCGGCCCGTGTCCTGTTCACCAACTGGACAGGTGCCTCGACCGTTCCCTCGGCCACGCTCTACCCGCACCAGTGGAGCTGGGACTCCGCCTTCATCGCGATCGGGCTACGCCATCTCTCCCCGCGCAGGGCCCAGTTGGAGCTGGAGACGCTGCTGGGCGCGCAGTGGTACGACGGTCGCGTCCCGCACATCGTCTTCAACTCCTCGGTCCCCCTCGACTCGTACTTCCCGAGCCCGGACTTCTGGCGCTCGTCCACGGCAGGTGCCGAAGCGGGGGCGCCGCGCGGGGTCGAGACCTCGGGCATCGTGCAACCCCCGGTGCACGCCCTGGCCGCCTGGCTCGTCCACGAGGCCGACCCGGACGCCTCGCGCCGACGGGGCTTCCTGCGCCGGATCTACCCCAAGCTGACGGCGTGGCACGCCTATCTCGTGGAGAACCGGGACATCGGGCGGCACGGTCTGGTGTCGGTGATCCATCCGTGGGAGCCCGGTATGGACAACAGCCCTTGCTGGGACGGTCCGTTGTCCCGCGTCGAGCCGGCTCCCGCCTCCTCGTTCCGCCGCGCCGACCTCGTCCACTCGGATGCGGCGGACCGGCCGACGGACCTGGACTACGGGCGCTACGTCCGTCTCGCGGCGGCCTACCGGAACAACGGCTACCGGGACGCCGGAACACCGCACCCGTTCGCGGTCGAAGATCCGGGCTTCAACGCGCTGCTCATCGCCTCCGAACACGCACTCTCGGCCATCGCCGGGGCGCTCGGCGAAGACCCGCGTCCCCACCGGGTGCGCGCCGAAGAGCTGACGAGGGCCCTGGTGAACCGGTTGTGGAGCCCGCAGGACGAGCTGTTCCTCTGCTACGACGTGCGGGCAGGCGGCCTGATCGACGCGAAGAGTGTGACGGGCCTGCTGCCTCTGCTGGTCCCGGGACTGCCCGACGGCATCGCGGAGGCGCTGCAACGTACCGCGGCCGGGGAGCACTTCGGGCTCGGTTCCACCACCGCGCTCGTCCCCAGCTACGACCTGCGGGGGCAGGCGTACGACCCGGCACGCTACTGGCGCGGCCCCGCCTGGTTCAACATCAACTGGGTCATCGAGCGCGGACTGCGCCAGTACGGCGCCGTCGACAGCGCGGACACACTGACCCGGGCCGTCCTCGCCTCGTCCGCCGCGTCGGGATTCGCCGAGTACGTGGACCCGCGTACCGGCCAGGCGCGCGGCACGACCAGTTTCGGCTGGACAGCCGCCGTCGTCCTCGATCTGCTGGGCCGCTCAACGGAGGAAGACCGATGACACAACACGGGCGGCTGCTGGTCCACGCGGGCACGTTCGCCGTGCTCGATGCCCAGGGGGACGCGCACGGCGGCCACGGGACCTCACCCGACGGGCTGTTCGTCCACGACGCCAGACATCTCAGCCGCTGGGAGCTCAGCGTCGACGGCGCCGCGCCGCGAACACTGGTGGCGGCAGGACAGGACGAGGACACCCCCGTCGTCCTGACGCCGGCCGGCACCCGGGACGAGCCGCCCCGTTGCACCCTCTTCCGGCAACAGACCCTGCGCGAGGGGATCCTGACGGAGCGGATCCATGTGCTGAGCAATGTCGCCCACACCACGGACACGCTCATCACCCTCGGTGTCGACGCCGACTTCGCCGACCAGTTCGAGCTGCGCACCGACCGCCGGACCTACCCGAAACCGGGAGCCGCCCGAACGGTCAGCGACGGCCCCGACGGCGTCACCTTCGCCTACCGGCGCGAGGCATGGCACGCGGCCACAACGATCACGGCACAGCCCGCACCCGTCATCACGGCGCCAACGCCCGAGGGCACGTCCAGGCTGCTGAGCTGGCAGCTCACACTCCCCGGACACGGCAGCGCGGACCTCACCGTGACCGTCGCGCCCCGGGCGGGCGGCACCGGCCGTACGGACGGCCGGGCACCCGCCCCAACCACGGCCGGCCACGACCGAGACCGCCCCGCCGCGGGGGAGCCGGCCGACGAGGAAGCGCTCATCGCACCCGGCGCCCACCCGGACCTGGCCCGTGCCTGCTCCCAAGGACTGACCGACCTCGCCCGGCTGAGTGTCCCGGCCACCGGCCCGGACGGTGAGACCCTGCACGTGCCGGGAGCGGGTGTGCCGTGGTTTCTGACGCTGTTCGGCCGCGACTCGCTGCTGACCTCGTACTTCGCCCTGCCCTACCGGCCGCGGCTCGCCCACGCCACACTCCTCGCCCTCGCGGCGACACAGGCGACGGCGTACGACGCCGGCCGGATCGCCGAGCCCGGGAAGATCGTCCACGAACTACGGCACGGTGAACTCGCCCACTTCGGCCAGGTCCCCTACGGCCGGTACTACGGCTCCGTCGACAGCACCCCGCTCTTTCTCGTGCTGCTCCACGCCTACGTCGACCGGACGGCTGACACCGCACTCGCCCTCCAACTGGAGCGCCACGCCCGCGCGGCCGTGGAGTGGATGTTCCGCGACGGCGGGCTCGACAGCGCCGGCTATCTCGTCTACGAGGCCGACGAGAAGGGTCTCCTCAACCAGAACTGGAAGGACTCCGCCGGCGCCGTCTGCTTCGCCGACGGAACTCAGGCATCGGGTGCCATCGCCGCGGCGGAAGTGCAGGGTTACGCCTACGACGCGCTCCGCCGCACCGCGGCTCTGGCGCGAACGGTATGGCAGGACACGATGTACGCGGACGGACTGGAGTCCGCGGCGACCCGGCTGCGCGAGCGGTTCCGCGGCGACTTCTGGATGCCGGCCCGGAACTTCCCCGCGCTCGCCCTGGACGGCGACGGGCGGCAGGCCGACGCGCTCGCCTCGGACGCCGGGCATCTGCTGTGGTCGGGCATCCTGGACACCGACGACGCCCGAACGGTGGGCCGGCGCCTGCTGGAACCCGATTTCTTCTCCGGCTGGGGCATCCGCACCCTGGCGGCTGGCCAGACATCGTACCACCCCCTGTCGTATCACCGCGGCAGCATCTGGCCGCACGACAACGCGGTCATCGTCCTGGGGATGGCGCGCAGCGGCCTGCACGCGGAGGCGGCTGCAGTGACCCGGGGCCTGCTTGGCGTCGCGGCCCAGCACGGTCATCGGCTGCCCGAGGTCATCTCCGGCTACGGACGCGAGGAGGCGCGAAGCGCCGTCCCCTACCCGCATGCCAACTCCCCCCAGGCGTGGGCAGCGGCGACACCCCTCGCTCTGCTCACGGCGTCGGCCGGGCGTACGGAATCCTGACGTTCCGTACGCCCGCCGCCGCGCCCCTCGCGCGCCGACCGAGTCAGGATCATTGACGAGTTGGTCAATGAAGCTGACTACGTAACAGTGCAGTCCTAGCCTGTGGGTACGGTCGGCTCCGGGGGTGCGGGATCCAGGGGCGGACGGCTCGGCGCGGCCGGGGACTACCGGGCGTAGGGGTCGGTGATCTCGCGGAGCTGATCCAGGATCTGGTGCAGCAGCGTGAAGTTGCGGGTGCCCAGATAGGTCTTCCACTCCGAGAGGATCTCGGCCCGCGGGCCCTTGGGGCCTCCCCACAGCACACTGGCGGCGCCGCTGACGACGAAATCGGCGTGGCCGTCCCCGTCCAGGTCGGCGACCGTGGGCTGCCACGGGTCGTCGCCCGTCTGGATGCGATCCGGCACACCGAGCTCGTCGCGGGTGAGGACGGTCGTACGGTCATGGTCCGGACCGTGCTCGGAGCCGGGCACGACGATCACGTCGAAGTTCTCCGTGTCGGCGTTCTCGTACACCAGATCGGCAAAGCCGTCCCCGTCGAGGTCGGGAGTCGCTGGTGTGTCAACGCGCGTCGAATCTGCCGCCCGGCAGGGGCTGTTGGGCACCGAGCGCACGCTTTCGGACGGCAGCAGGACGAGAAACGCCATCACCACCACCGCTACGAGGGAGACCGGCACGACATGCCACCTGCGCAGGTGGCGGAAGGGCCGACCGGCTGCCGTCGGAAAGTGCATCAGCCCACTGCACGGGAGTGGACACGGCCCGCACAAGGAAACAGATCACTTTGTTACGGGGGTGATGCACGACGGTCCTGCCCACCCGCGTTCCTGCCCACGGGTGGGTACGGCAATGAGCCAGGACTCCGTTCCGAAGCCGCTGCTGATCCCCCCGGCCGGTCCGGCGGCGGCACGCGTCACGACGGTGAGCGTCCTCCGCGACCCGAACACCGACATCGCCTGAATCACTCCAAGTTACTGGTTGAATACTCGGCGTAGTCGTCGTGATGGGCGCGACGACCAATATCGAGGAGAGGACCCTCATGCGACGTGTAATCACCAAAGCGGCAGGCCTGGCCGCCGTCGGAATGCTCGCCTTGGCCGCAGCACAGCCCTCTCAGGCCAGCACTCCCCAGCAGCAGCCGCCGACCCGAGCTGCCGCAGAGGGCCCGGCATACTTCGAGATGACGGACAACACCAGGGAGACCTTCGTCATCAAGCTGACGAAGAGCGACGACATCGAGCACGCCCGCGACCTCGTCAGCGGCGCGACCGACGAACGGCCCCATGTGCTCACGCGGATCATCAAGCGTCAGGCCCCCTACAACGGGCGCTGGAGCTTCCAGGCCGACGCCGACTCGACCAGCTTCTTCGACTACGCCATCGAGGTCTGCGACGCCTCCATCCCCTACGTCGAGGATCACCTCGACGAGGTCGGTGGCCCCTTCCTGCCCGGCAGGATCTGGTGCGACTGGACCTCGCGCCTGGTCAGGGAAATCCCCGCCCCGTAAGCGACCAGGCACGGGTACGGACACCCCGCGCATCACAACGCCCCGCGTTGCCAAGATGGTTGGCTCAGGCCGGTGACGGACAGCCTGCCTGAGCCGACCGACACTCCCACCGGCGTTGTTCGATGCCCCCGCGTGTCTCGTGAATCTTGGGACTCGCAAACACGAGCAGCGGCGACTCGATCCTGGGGCCCGGCTCCGTGAACGGGCAGGGCCGTTCGGCTCTCGGCATCGGCCGCCGGACACGGCAGCCTGATGAAGTGCGGAGGGACGTGTCGTGCGTGGCCCGCACAGATCGCGAAGGGCCGGTGTTGGCCGGCGGTCGATCGCGTCGCCGGCCGTCAGGTGTGGCGGACGCTGCCCATCTCGGTCATGAAGCCTGCCGGGTCGCGGTCGGATCCCCGGATCATCTCGTGCATTCTCCACTCGCCCGAGTCGGTACGGGTGAACTCGGCGAGCGTGGTCGCGGTCGCGCCGGCCACGCCGGAGAAGTCGTCGGTGAGCAACTCCTCGTAGCCCTCAAGAATCACCACCCCGGCGTTCGACATGTCGCCGAAGGTCCTGGGAACCGGTTCCTGGTGGATGACCACGCCGACGACCACCCTTGTGTAGGCATCGGACAGGCGGTCGAACTCGAAGGACATCTCCTCGACGAACCCGAAGCCCTGACCCGTCTGGCTGTGCCGGCTCATGTTGATGGTGCCGTCGGGCGAGCGGCTGTCGTAGTGCACGAGGTAGACCGGCGTGCCGAAGGGGGCGTCCGTGGAATACGTCGCGGCGACGATGTCCAGATGACGGGCCGGCTCGCCCAGCGGACTCGGGTCCCACTTGAGCCGTACCTCGACCTTGCCCAGCGCCTTGCCGCCAACCCCCACCGAACATCCCCTTCCGTGCGCTGCCTGCGCGAAGTCCCGCTACGTTTTCGATTATGTCCTCCGGCCTGCCTCTTGATGCGGCCCGAACGCCATCCGGTCGACGACCAGGACCGTGCGGCGTTCGACAGGGGTGAAGCGCCAAGGATGCGTTAGGTTGATCGTGGTGTGCCGGGAAGTCTGGTCGGCGAGTGCTTCTGCCTGCCCTCTTCCCCTCGGGAGTCATCCATGCCCGCCAGCCCGCTTCCCCCGCGCCGGTCCGTGACACGGCTCTTCGCCCGTCCCAGTAGCTGGCGCAGTGCGCAGGCCACGGCGTCCGCGCTGCGCAGCGAGACCGTCGGCGGTCTGCTGCTCCTGGCCGGTGCCGTGGTCGCGCTGCTGTGGGCGAACTCGTCGTGGAAGGCCGGTTACGCCTCCTTCACCCACGCGACGTTCGGGCCGGACGGGTTGCACCTGCATCTGAGCGTGGCCCAGTGGGCGTCGGACGGCCTGCTGGCGATCTTCTTCTTCGTCGTGGGCCTTGAGCTCAAACGGGAGTTCGTCGCCGGCGACCTGCGCTCCCCGAGCCGGGCGGCCCTTCCGATCATCGCCGCGGTCGGCGGGATGATCGGTCCCGTCGTCGTCTACGTCATCGTCAACACGGTGATGAGCGAGGGGACGCTGGAGGGCTGGGCGGTGCCGATGGCGACCGACATCGCGTTCGCCGTGGCGGTGCTGGCCATCATCAGCACCCACCTGCCCGCAGGGCTGCGGTCGTTCCTGCTGACGCTGGCGGTCGTGGACGACCTTCTCGCGGTGGTGGTGATCGCCGTGGCGTTCAGCGACCACATCAGCCTGTGGCCGCTGCTCGGCTCGTTCGCGGTGATCGCCGTCTTCGGCCTCCTGGCCCGTCGGCGCGTCACCCACTGGTGGCTGCTGGGACCACTGGGAATCGTGGCCTGGGCCCTGATGCACGCCTCCGGAGTGCACGCGACGATCGCCGGGGTGCTGCTCGGCTTCGCCGTCCCCGCGCTGGCCGGCTCCGGGGAACAGGTCAGCCTCTCCGAGCGGTTCGAGCACCATTGGCGGCCGGTGTCGGCCGGGGTCGCGGTTCCGCTGTTCGCCCTGGTCTCGGCAGGGGTCTCACTCTCCGGCGGCCTGGGAGCGACCTTCACCGACCCTGCGGGACTCGGTGTCGGCCTCGGTCTCGTCGTCGGCAAACTCGTCGGGGTGTTCGCCTCGACCTATCTGCTGGCGCGTTTCACCCACGCCTCCTTGGACAGCGAGCTGTCCTGGTGGGACGTCCTGGGCGTCTCGCTGCTCGCCGGGGTCGGCTTCACCGTCTCGCTCCTGATCGGCGAACTCGCCTTCGACCCGGGTACCGACCGCGAGAACCACATCAAGACCGCCATCCTGCTCGGCTCGCTGACCGCGGCCGTCCTGGCCGCCGTCGTACTGCGCTGGCGCAACGGCGTGTACCGCCGGCTGTGCGAGGCCGAGACCGTCGACGCCGACCACGACGGCATCCCCGACGTCTACCAGACCCCGCCCGACCGCGCCTGAGTCCGTCCGACCGTACGACCCGTTGCAGATCCTCTGCCAGGTGGCGTTGCGCCGTACCGGCGTCCGGCACCGGCAACAGTGACGGCACAATGGCCCGCGTGCTGCATGTACGTGTGATCAGTCCTGCCGTCAGTACCGACGAGGTGCTGCGGATCGCCGACGACCATCCGGCGATCGTCAACGTGGTCAAGATACTTGGTGCCGCCCACGCGCCCAAGGGCGACTTCGTGGAGTTCGACGTCGCACGGGAGGCCGCCAACGGCGTGCTCGACCAACTGAGTGCCCTCGGCCTCAAGGACACCGGCGCCATCACCGTCGAACAACTGGACCTGTCCATCTCCACCGCGTCCGAGGTGGCCGAGGACGTGGCCCCCGGAGACCCGGACGACGCGGTCGTCTGGAAGGAACTGGCCGCCCGGACCGCCACCGATACCCGCGTCACCTGGGGCTTCCTGGCATTCCTCGCCCTCGCGACACAGATCGCGGCCATCGGCGCACTGCTGGACCAGCCCATCCTCATCGTCGGAGCGATGGTCCTCGGACCGGAGTTCGGCCCCGTGGCGGCCATCTGCTTCGGACTGCTGCGAGGCGACCGGCGGCTGATCGGCGCTGCCGTGCGGGCACTCGTGATCGGCTTCACCGTGGCCATCGCGATCACGCTGGCATGCGCGTCCGTCAGCCGGCTGCTGGGCTGGATCACGCCGGGCATGCTGGACGACCGTCCCCTGACCGACTTCATCATCCACCCGGACAAGTGGTCGTTCATCGTCGCCGTACTCGCGGGCGTAGCGGGGATCCTCTCCCTGACAGCCGGGAAATCGTCCGCATTGATCGGCGTCTTCATCTCCGTCACCACCGTTCCCGCGGCGGGCAACATCGCCGTGGCCGTCGCGCTGGCACACTGGCACGAGGTCGGCGCGTCGTTCGAGCAACTCGGGGTCAACCTGGCGGGCATGCTCATCGCCGGCACCCTCACCCTCCTCGTACAGCGCACCCTGTGGGCCCGCTACGGCATGCACCCGCTCCCCGCCTCTCGTGACAAGACCGCCTGAAGCCACCCCGAGGCCGCGACGGGTACGACGCCTGCCACAGGATTGTCCCCGTGGAACTCGACCTTGTAGTCGAAGTTGCTCATCCGCCGGCTCTCGAACGTGACGGGGCGAGCCGTCGGCGAGGTGGCGCTGTTCGGTGAGCCGCTCGATGGCGGCGTCCTGCTGGTGAAGCCGGACTCCTCGGTCTGCTTCTGCGTGGCGTCGCGGTACCGGATCTTGTAGAGGTGGCGGCCGGCCCACTGAGACGTCTCGGGGTCGAAGCGTCGCACGCCGCAATGTAGGGGTTTCCCCAATGCTCGTCTCCCGCGCCGAGGGCCACTGTGGGACGGCCCGGTCTCCCCGGGACCGCCGAAGCAGAAGACAGGAGGCCGCGCCGTGTCGTCCCTTTCCCTCCGGCGTGTGGTGCGAGCGGCTCTCGACGATGTCGGTGCGACCGGATGGGCGGTCGAGGAAGAGGACTTCTGGTGCCGGGTGACGCGGCCCTCGGCGGGCGAGCGCGTCCAGGGGTGGAAGCTCCACGTCTCGGCGACCGCGCTGTCCGCGCCGCACGTCCTCGACCGGGCCGCGCGGATCCTCGCGGCGGGCGGCTGCTCGTTCAAATACGCCCGCAGTCTTGAACTCGTCGAGGAGATGACCTCGGCGTCCTACGACCGCGCGCAGTGCGGCAAGTTCCTCACCGCGTACCCCGACGACGACGCCCACCTGCGCGAGCTGGCCCACCGTATCGACGCCGCGACCGCCGGACTGCCCGGACCGGCGATCCTCTCCGACCGGCCGCTGCGCAAGGGCAGTCTCGTGCACTACCGGTACGGCGCCTTCCGGGGCGTTCCCGTGCTCACCAACGACGGTTCCTTCGAGGCCCGGTTGCGGGAGCCCGGCGGGGCCGCCGTACCCGATCCGCGCAAGCCGTGGTTCTGTCCGCCGGCCTGGGCCGAACTGCCCCTGGCAGGCACGCCCGGTCGTGCTCCGGCGCCGCCGGCGGCGCCCTCGTCGGTGCTGCTGGCCGACCGGTTCGTGGTGAAGGAAGCGGTTCGGCACTCGGCACGGGGCGGTGTGTACCGCGCGCTTGACGAACACACCGGGGCCGAGGTGATCGTCAAGCAGGCCCGTGCCCACGTCGCGGGAGGGCTGACGGGCAGTGACGCACGGGATCAGCTCCGCAGGGAAGCCGCCATGCTGACCGCGCTGAACGGGCTCTGCCCCGATGTCGTCGATCAGTTCGAGAAGGACGGTCACGCCTTCCTGGTGGAGACGCTGATCAGCGGAGAGACGCTCGCCCGGTGGGTCCGGAACCGGTACGCCGACGCCGCGCCCGGTGTGGACCCGGCGACGGCGCTCTCCATGGCGGCGCGGCTGGCCCGGCTGCTGGGTGAAGTGCACCGACGCGGCCTGGTCCTGCAGGACTTCAGCCCGAACAACATCATGGTGGGCGACGACGAGCGGCTCTGGCTGATCGACCCCGAGTGGGCGAGAAGTCCGGACGAGTGGACTTATCGTGCCTACACACCGGGGTTCGGAGCGCCGGAACAGTGTGCGGCGCCGCGCATCGGACCCGCCCACGGGCCCGCCGTCGACCTGTTCGCACTGGGAGCCATCCTGTGCTACCTCGCCACCGGTGTGGCACCGGCCTTCGTCGCGGACGACGACACGACGGACGACGACACGGCTGACGACGACACGGCTGACGACGACACGGCTGACGGGGCCGAGGACAGCCGCGCCGCCCGCTCACCGGAGGAGCGCGTCAGCGCCCTGCTGGCCCTGATGCGCCCGGAGCGCCCGGCCGTGCCGGCACTGGCGCCCGCGATCCTCGGCCTGATGGTGGCAGACCCCGAACTGCGCTGGAACGAAGAGCGGTTGAGTGAATACCTGACCGGTCGGACGCCGACAGCAGAGGCAACCGCCGCGTCACCTGACCGCCCAGCGGTCGAACCCGTCCGCGCTCCCCTTCCCGACGTACCCAGACTCCTGGACGACGGCCTCACCTACCTGGTCCACGCACTCCGTCCGCACCCCGGTGAACGGCTCTGGAAAAGCGGCTCCTTCGGAGACACCACCGACCCGTGTGCCGTCCAGCACGGTTCGGCGGGCGTGCTGGCCGTGCTGGGCCGGGCATCCGAACTCCTCGACCGCGACGAACTGCGGCATTCCCTGCGGTGGTTGGCGCAGTGGACCGACGAACGGCGCGAAGACGTGCCGCGCTTGCTGCCAGGCCTGTACTTCGGCCGAGCGGGGACGGCCTGGGCGCTGTACGACGCGGCCCGCCGCCTGGACGATCCGGCGATGGCCCGCAGGGCGGCCGACCTGGCGCTGGCCGTGCCCGTACAGTGGCCCAACCCCGATGTGTGCCACGGCGCCGCCGGGGCGGGCCTGGCCCAGTTGCACTTCTGGCAGGCGACCGGCGAGCCCGCCTTCCTCGAACGCGTCATCACCTGCGCCGACGGGTTGACCGCTCACGCCGAGACCGTGCGCGGCCGGACGGTCTGGCCCGTACCCCAGGACTTCGACTCGGTCCTCGCCGGTATCCGGCACCTCGGTTTCGGGCACGGCGTGGCCGGTGTGGCTTCCTTCCTGCTCGGGGCGGGCCAGGCGACCGGGCGCCAGGAGTACACGGAGCTGGCCGTCGCCGCAGGCGCCACCCTCGCGGCGGAAGCCGAACTGGGCCCGTGGGGGGCGCGCTGGCGCTCCGACCTGGATCACGAGCCAGGGACCGGCCTGCTGTACCACTGGTGTTCCGGCGCGTCGGGGATCGGCACGTTTCTGCTGCGCCTGTGGCGTGCGACGGGCGACAGCGCCCACCTGCGCCTCGCGGAGCAGGCCGGTGCGGCGGTGCATGCCGTCCGCTCGACCGCCTCGACCGCTGCCTGCCACGGAATCGCGGGCGACGGGGACTTCCTCCTCGACCTCGCCGACGCCGTACCCGAAGGTCCCTACCGGGACTGGGCCTGCGACCTGGCCTCGGTCCTGCGGCTGCGCGCCGTGCTCCGCGACGGGCTGTTCGTCGTACCGGACGAGTCCGGAACGACGGTACGCCCCGACGCGCAGACCGGCCTGGCCGGCGCCGTCTCCTTCCTGCTGCGCCTCACGCACGGCGGACCACGGCCGTGGATGGCCGACCTGCCTGCCGAATCCGCTCACACCCCCCGCTGAGCCGCAGGGAGCGGCCGGCCCGTCGAACCGGACACCGCGTCCGCGGTGCCCTCCACCGGAACGGAGACCACTCATGGAAACAGAGCTCGAAGCGCTGCAACTACTGCCGGCCGAGGCCGAGGAAACCGCCATCGCCTGCACCGTGACCTGCGGGGTTTCCTGCTCTCCCGGCGGCACCTGTTCAGTGACCGGCTGACCGGCTGACCGGCTGACCGGGCACCCACGCCCACCGACCGAGAACCACCCCAGAAGGAGAAGACATGGAGAGCGACCTCGATGCCCTGCAACTGCTGACGGGCGAGGAGGCCCAGGAGCAGTCGCTGATCCTCTGCGAGGGACACACCTGCAACGGCGGCAGCACCTGTGCCATCAGTTGCAACGTCACCAACTGACCTGACGTGAGGCCGGCGACCGGTGCGGCCAGGGGGAGCGCACCGGTCACCGGACCGGAGAAGAGCGGAGAGCAACGGTGACAACCGACCCCACGCCACAGCTACGCGGCGCACGACGCGACGGGCTGCCACCGCTCGTCCTGCCACGCGGGCACCTGTTGTTCGTCGCGGCCGGCGGCATCTCCGTCACCGCTCTGCCCGAGTGGGTCATGCTGGCGCGGACGCGGTACGGCTGGTCGGTGCGGGTGTGCCTGACCCACTCAGCGGCGTCCCTGGTGTCCCGTCAGGCGCTGGCCGCCGTCGCCCAGTCGCCGGTCGAAGGCCCCGACTGGGACACGTCGCAGGGCGTGGTGCCGCACAAGGAGCTGGCCGCGTGGGCCGACCTGGTCATCGTGGCTCCCGCGACCACCAACTTCATCGCCAAGTGCGCTGCGGGGATGACCGACAGCCTGGCCCTGACGACGGTCATCTGCACCTCCGCACCCACCTTCTTCGCCCCCGCGATCCCCGAAGGCGCCCTGGCCCGCCCGTCGGTCCGCCGCAACCTGGAACTGCTGGAGCAGGACGGTCATCATGTCGTCCCGATGGCACCCGCGGTCTCCGCACATGACGGCACACCGGTCTCCGCCGGCATGCCCTCCCTGCTGAGTACGCTGCGGTACGCCGCACGCGTGCTGTCCGCGCGCACCGGGGAGGCGAGCGGTGACCACCCTCGAACGGCGTGACCCCGCCACCCAAGGCGGGCGGCTGCTCAAGGACGTCGCACACGACACGCGGCGGCCGTTGACGCTGCTCGTGCTGGTGATGGTCACTCGCGTCGGGATCTCGATCGCCGTCCCTGCGCTGCTCTCTGAGGCCGTCAACGCGGTGCTCGAAGGCGACAGCGCCGGGCACGGGAGCCGGGCGCTCCTCTGGGGCGCGGCCGTCGCCGCCGTCGCGCTGTGCGACGCGGTGATGGGCCCGCTGGGAGCCGCCGGAACAGGGCGCGGAACGCGCCTGCTGCGCGGAAGGATCATCAGGCAACTGCTCGCGCTCCAGCCACGTTCGCCGCTTTCCCCCGGGGAGGCGGTCACCCAGATCACCCAGGCCGCACCGCAGGCCGGCGCGCTGCCCGCAGCGGCTGCGCAGTCCGCGGTCTCACTGGCGGGGGCGCTCGCCGGCTTCGGCGCGCTCTGGGCGATCGACCTGCGGACCGCGGCTGCCTTCACCCTGGGCGTGCCCCTGTCGGTGCTGATAGCCCGGCGGTTCGTCGGCCGGGTCACCGAGGCGCAGAGCGCCTATCTGGGTGCGCAGTCGGACCTCGCGACCCGGCTGCTCGGCGCGCTGGCCGGGGCGAGGACGATCCGGGCCTCGGGAACACTGGCCACGGAGACCGAACGCGTCCTGGCCCCGTTGGGTGCCGTGTCGGCCGCCGGACACGCGATGTGGCGCCTGCAGAAGTCGACGGTATGGCAGTTCGGGCTCCTGGTGTCGCTCACCGAGGCGCTGGCACTCGCCGTGGCGGGACTCGGCGTCGCACAGGGCCGGTTGTCCCCGGGAGAGCTCCTGGCCGTGGCCGGCTACGTCAAACTCGCCATCGGCGCACTCCAGCAGGTGGACGCCCTGCTGTCGCTCGCGCAGGCCCGCGCGGCCGCCGGCCGGATCGCCGGCGCCCTCGCCCATCCCCTGCCCGCTGCCGGCCCGGTCACCGGGACGACGGGGCCGGGGACCGTCCTGCTGAAGGACGTCACCGTCCGCTCCGCCAGCGGCTCCCTGGTCCTCGACCGGGCACACCTGGCCCTGCCCGCAGGCCGGTCGACGGCCCTGGTCGGCAGGACCGGCGCGGGCAAGAGCGTGCTGGCGGGGCTGCTCGGCCGACTGGGCGACCCCGACGAGGGAGACGTCGTACTCGACGGAGTCCCCGTGCGGGACCTGACCTTCGACGAACTGCGGAACGCCGTGACGTACGCCTTCGAGCGCCCGGCGCTGATCGGGGAGAGCGTCCATGACGTGATCGCCTACGGCAGACCGGAGGTGAGCCGCCGGGCGGTGGAGCAGGCCGCCAGGGCGGCACGGGCCGACGGCTTCATCCGCAGGCTGCCCGCCGGTTACGACACGCCGTCGGCCCACGCGCCCCTGTCCGGCGGGGAACGACAGCGGCTCGGACTGGCGCGGGCGCTGGTCAGGCCCGCCCGGGTGTACGTACTCGACGACGCGACCTCCGGGCTCGACACGGTCACCGAGGCCGAGGTGAGTGAGGCGGTGACCGGCGCGCTGTCCGGGCGGACCCGGCTCGTCGTGGCGCACCGCGTCACCACGGCCGCACGCTGCGACGCCGTCGCCTGGCTGCACGAAGGACGGATCCGCGCGGTGGGACCGCACCGCGAGTTGTGGCACGACCCCGACTACCGCGCGGTCTTCTCGGCCGACGGTGATCCGGCGACCGAGCGGGAGGTGCCGTGGCCTTCACCGGTGTGAGCACGAGACTGCGCGCGAGGGCGCTCCGCAGCCCCGCGGCACAGTTGTCCGCGCGGTCGCTGCGCGGCTCAGGCCGCCCCCTGCGGCGGATCGCCTGCTGGTCGGTGCTGGAGGCAGGCCCTGCCCTGGCGTCGGGCTGGACGCTTGCCGCAGCGCTGGACCGGGGGTTCCTCGCGGGTGAACCCGCCGAGGGGCTGATGTGGATCGGGCTTCTCGCCCTGTTGTACGTCGCCAGGGCCGTGGCGGAGCGTGCGCTCTTCGACCCGCTCGCCGCCTGTATCGAGCCGATGCGGGACGCGCTCGTGACCACCGTGGTCGGCGCGACACTCAGCCAGGCCGTCCGGGACGGCAGTGTCGCGGACGCGGCCGGTGTGTCGCGGATGACGAGCCAGGTCGACACGGTGCGACTCGTCGTGGGCGCGCTGATGCGGACAGCCCGTCCGCTCGCGGTCACCCTGGTCGCCACGCTCATAGGTCTTGCCGCGCTCGCCCCGGTGCTCGCCGCCGTGGTCGTACTGCCGCTCGTCGCCGCGCTCGTCGCCTTCCTCATCTCCATGAGGGCCGTGAGCCGGCGCAGGAGAACGGCGGTCATCGCCGAGGAGGACGTGGCAGCGTCCACCGGGGCCGTGCTGGCCGCCGGCCGGGACATCGCTGCCATCGGCGCGACGGAATTCGCCTGCGCGAGCGCCGAGCGCAGCGTCCGGGCCAGCGCCCAGGCGTCCGTCGCGGTGGCCTGGGCAGCCGCGGCGCGCGTTCCCATCGTCCTGCTCGGCGGCCAACTGCCGCTCCTTCTGATTCTGTTGGTGGGCCCGGTATGGGTCACCGGCGGGACGGCCAGCGCCGGTGAGGTGGTCGGAGCGACGCTGTACGTCAGCGGCAGCCTGGTGCCCGCCCTGCAGATGCTGACCGGCACGGTGGCCGGACTGTGGAGCCAACTCCATGTCGTACTGGAACGGTTGGCCGCCGTGACGGTACCGTCCGGCGACCCGGCGCCGGACAAGGTACGCGCGGACGCGCCGACGGGCCACGCCGTGCGGGTCGAGAATCTGACGTTCGCCTACGGGCCGCACGCCGAACCGGTACTGAAGGATGTGCGGTTGACCATCGCGGAGGGCGACCATCTCGTCGTGGTCGGAGCGAGCGGTGTCGGCAAGTCGACCCTGGCCGGGCTGCTCGCCGGTCTGGAACGGCCGTCCGGCGGCGAGGTCCTGATCGGAGGGCGGCGGGTCGACGACCTCCCCGAGACCGAGCGTCCGGGCGTCGTCGCGCTGCTGCCGCAGGAGGCGTACGTCTTCCGCGGAACCCTCCGCGACAACCTCCGCTATCTCGCCCCCGAAGCGGATACGGCGGCCGTTGACGCCGCGGCACTCGCGGTGGGTCTCGGGCCCGTGGTGGACCGGCTCGGCGGCTACGACGTACTGCTGGACAATCCGGCGGCCTCGCTGTCCAGTGGCGAGCGCCAACTCGTCGCAGCCGCGCGTACTTATCTGTCGAGCGCGCCCGTTGTCCTGCTCGACGAGGCCACCTGCCATCTCGACATGGCGAGTGAGGCAGTGGTGGAGGCGGCCTTCGCCGCCAGGCCCGGCACGCTCGTCGTCGTCGCCCACCGCCTCGCGTCAGCCCTGCGCGGGCGACGCGTACTGCTGCTCGACGGCACCCGGGTGGTCTGCGGCACGCACGCCGAACTGCTGGGCACGGAGCCCGGCTATGCCGCGCTTGTGGGCCACTGGGACGGCACGGCGCCACACGTTCCGCGCCCGCGCCCCGTACTCGCCACCGTGCCGGACCCGGCGGAGCGGCCGGGGTGAGGACTGGAGCGGGCGGCCCGAGCAGAGCGGGACGCCGATCAGCTTCGGGGCGCGGATCGCAGGCCGAGGTCGGAAGGACCCCGGCTGTCGGACCGGGCCAAGGCCGGTCGCGCCGTCGCGAACCTGGCCACCAGTGCCGCTCGCGACCGGGTGCCCGTCTTACGGAAGACACGGGTGAGATGGGCTTCGACGGTCTTGACGGAGACGAACAGGGCGCCCGCGATGTCCCGGTTGGACAGGCCGCGGCAGACCATGCGCAGGATCTGGCGCTCGCGCTGCGAGAGACCGGTCTCCGGGGCGTCCTCGCCGTCCGTGTCACCTGACACGCGCGGATGACGGGCGCCGATCGCACGCTGGACGTCGACGGCCAGGTGCCGTAGGTACTCCGCACCGCACTGCTCGGCGCGGCGCTTCGTGAGCCCGGTGTGGAAGGCGGCCTCCGACAGGCGGTCCGTGCCGATCAGCCGTCGGGCCAGCAGCAGGCGGACACGGCATTCCAGCAGCAGGGACCCGTCGTGCGCGTGCTGTTCGACCACGTCCGTCAGCAACGGGATCGCGTCCCGATCGGGGGCGAGCGCCGCTTCGGCCAGGAGTACGGCGGCACGGTCGGCGGGGAGCCGCGAGGCATCAGCGGCGGCACGAGCCGTCGACGCCCACCTGCGCGCGGCGGTGAGGTGGCCGGAAGCTGTCGCGGCGCGGGACGCGAGTGACCACCAGCGGGCCGGTCGTGTCGTGGGGTCGGTCAGTACGGGGGTGTCGGCGGTGGCGGACAGCATGAGCTGCAGGCTCTCCTCCGGTCGCCCCGCTTCAAGATGGAGCGTTGCCAGCAGCGCCGTGGCCGAGCGCCGGATCCCGTCGGGAAGGTCGCTCCGGTACGGCAGGTCGCGTACCAGTGGCTCAGCCGCCTCGTGGCCCGACGCCCACAGCACGACCCAGCCGCGTACCAGCCGTGCCTGGTGGGCGAGTTCGACGCAGTCCAGCAGTCGGGCGGTCTCCTCCGCCTCGGCCGCCGATGCCGACGCGGTGGCGAGTCTGCCGAGCGCGGCCTCGGCCCAGGCGTGGCCGAGCAGCAACCGGGGCAGGTCGGCGGTGCGTCCGCCGGAGCGGGCGCACCGCAGTGCCCGGGACAGCAGGTGCGAGGCGCTTGTGTGACGACCCGTCGAGTTCTGTGCCAGGCCGAGCCGGACGGCCGCGTCCAGGACGTCCTGCAAGGCCGCGTCGGCGAGCAGGTCGGCCTTTCGGGTGGCGTCGGCGACCGCGTCCTCCCGGTCGGAACTGTCGGAGGAGAGGACCGTACCCAGTGCCCAGGTCGCCGCCGTGGTCATGCGCCGGACCATGTCGCCGGCGGCAGGACCGGCCGAGACGGCGGCGAACTGGGCGCGTACGGCGGGCAGGTCGCCGGTGGCCGCGCTCAGCGCCGCCGACCGCAGTCGCAGGGTGTCGGTCACGGAGGGGCACACCGTCGTCCGGCCGGTGGTGGGTGTTCCGGCGCCGGACAGTTCGGTGTCGAGCAGTGCGCGTGCCTCGCGCTGCCGGCCGAGGCTGTCCTCCATGCGCGCGTACATGGCGACGAGCCGGCCGCGTCCGGCCGGGGGCAGGGCGGGCGAAGCCAGCACCAGAGGCATCAGGCGCTGTACTTCGGCCCGCCGGCCGGACCGTGACGCGGCGACGCACAACAGGATCCGGATACGCAGGACCGTGGCGGCGCCGTCCTCGTCGGCGGGCTGGATGCGCAGCGCGGCGCGGAGCCAGTCGGCTGCGTCCTCGGGCCGCGTGTCCAGGATCTGGTGGGCGGCGCGGCACAGCAGACTCGCCGCCTCGGTGTCGCCGGGAGGTGCGCATCGGGCGAGGTGGGCTGCCTGCTGGGGGAGCGGGGCGCCGATCCGGGCGAGAGCGTCGGCCGCCGCCGCGTGGACGGTGATGCGACGGCCGGGCGGGACGCGCGCGTAGGTCAGTACGCGGGTCAGCGGGTGGCGGAAGCGGAAGAGCGGTGCCCCTGACTCGTCCTCGCGTACGACGCCCAGTGCGACGAGCTCGTCGAGGACGGCGAGAACGTGCCGGAGCGGCCGGCCGCTGACCGCGGTCAGCAGGGTCGGGGAGAAGGGGGCGCCCAGCACAGCGGCGTACTGGCTGGCGGCGGTCTGCTCCGGTGTCAGCGCGGCGGATTCCCGCAGCCACCGGGAGCCGGCGGCGGGTACCGGAGCCGGTGAACACAGGCCGGTGCGGGCCAGTTCGCGCAGGGCGGCGTCCGGCAGGGCGGACAGGGGCGCCGCCCACTCCGGTTCTCCCGCGCCGAGTTCACGGAGCAGCGACCGGCGAGCGGGTCCGGCGGGGCCGTGGGCGAGCAGATGTGCCACGGTGCTGCGGGCGCCGGGGCGCGCATCGTGAACGTCGTCCGGACAGCGGAGTGTCATGGTCCCTCTCAGGGCGGGGGCGGCGAAGCCGGCGGCGGCTCACCCGTCCTGGGGTGGGCCGCCGCCGTGGCCCGGCCGGGCCGGAGCGCGTGTCAGCAGACGACAACGCTGACGTTGCTGTCACACGCGAACGTGCTGAAATCGCTCGCGATGATCACGCCGTTCTCGTCCACGGTGTGTTCGGTCTCCAGCTCCTGGAGGTTGAGTACCTGCTGCATGGTGAACTCCTCTGGTGTGTGCGGTGGGACGAACCCGGTCGCCTTGTGACGGCCGGGAGTGCGGGGGGGCAGGTCAGGCTCGGGAGGCCGCGACGGCGTCCACGGTGAACAGCGGATCGGGCGCGGGGGCGAGGACTTCGTCGAGGGCGAGCAGTACACCGGCGCTTCCGCTCCACAGGTCCGCGCTCATCCGCAGCATCTGGTCGCCGAGGAAGCGCACGCCGGTGGGATGCGGCACGGCGTGGGCGAACAGCCCGGCCGCCGCTTCGACCGCGAGACGCCGGCTCTCCTGGGACCCGGTCAGCTCGGCGTGTTCGGCGAGCGTGAGCGCGAGTCCGGAGAGCCCCTGGCACAGGCCGCTCATACCGGTGTAGTTGGTGGTGAGCGCTTTCAACAGGCGTGGTGTCGCCCCGGCCAGCCGCTCGTCGTCCGTGTCCCGGAGGTAGCGGGTCGCGACGTGCAGCACGCCGGCGGAGCCGCAGTACAGATACGGCATGCGGCGCACATCGGTGGTGGAGACGGGGAACGACATGTGGACGGCTGTCGGGTCGCACTCCCGGTCCAACTCGGCGTGCAGCAGCGGCAGGCCTTGGTCGAGGTAGCTCTTGTCGCCGGTGACAGCGGCCAGTTGCTGGAGCATGAGCGCCACACCGGTCCTGCCGTGCCAGAGTCCGGTGGCGTTGTCGGGCCCCAGCCGGGGTGTCAGCGTGTGCGGCGCCCCGGACATGCCGTCGGCCAGTTCGGCCGCCCGTTCCAGGTGGCGGGCGTCACCGGTGTGCCCGTACAGCGCGAGACGGGCGAGAGCGACGCCCGCCCCGCCACCGGCGAGAGTGACGTCCGTCCTGGTCAACGGGTGGCTGTCGGCCGTGTCGAGCAGATCGACGGCCTCCTGTGTGTGTCCGCAGTCGGCGAGCACCCACGCGATGCCGGCGAGTCCGGTCTGCAGCCCGGGGCCGAGGGTGTCAGCGGTACGCAGCGTGTCCGTGCGCAGCCGTTCGAGGACGGTGTCGGGCAGCGCCCTGCCCGACCTGCGCAGGGCATGCACCACGCCGGCCGTGCCGTAGGCCAGACACAGGGTGTTGGCCAGATGGCCCTCGGGGACGGTGGGGAACACCCGGCGCGGATGCCCGGGATCGGCCATCGCGATCAGAGCGTCGGCGACGCGGTCGCGCAGCGCTGCGAGGCTCTCCTCGGGGGCGTCGACGACGCGCTCCGGTGAGGGAAGGGCGAGCGGTCCGCCGGCCGGGGCGTGGCCCCCGGCGTCGGTGTCGTCGTGGTGGAAGCGCGTGGCGCGCCGCCACAGGTCCGGCGGGATGTCGCAGCCGCGCAGCTTCAGACCGTGGCGTATGTAGCTGAGGGCGGCCGGAGCACGCTGGACCACCTGGTGCAGGGGGCACAGCATCAACAGGGCCAGGGCGCTGAGCCCGTAGGCGTCGTAGATGGCAGGGTCGTCGCCCACGAGGGCGGCCGGCGGGGTGTATCCGGGGGTGCCGGAGGCGACGAACGGGGTGCCGACGCGGTGCGCGGATTCGAAGTCGATCAGCCGGACCTCGTCGTCGTCCGAGACCAGCAGGTTGCCGGGGCTGACATCGACGAAGAGATAACCGGCTCGGTGCAGCCGGTCCATGACCTCGTCGGTACGTTCCAGGATCGCCTCGCAGCGGCGGTAGTAGTCGGCGAATTCGGCGGCTTCCGCGTCGCGGCGGATCAGTGGGTTGTGCGTCACCGTCCAGCCGTTCAGCGACTCACCCTCGACGAACTCGGTGACCAGGAAGTCGTGTTCCCATTCGGAGAAGTACGCGAGCGGCTCCGGCGCGAGGCCCGGGACGGCGGCGTGCAGTTCCCGCAGCGTCTCCCACTCGGCGCGCAGCCGCTGTTGTGCGTTGGCGCCGCCGGCGCCGATACCGGTGTGCGCCCTGGCCTCCTTGATGAAGACCTTCCTCCCGGTGGCCTCATGGCGGCCGCGGTAGGCGCCGCCGCCGTTGCTGTGGCGCAGCGCGGCCTCGAAGGTGTAGCCACCGAAACTGGTCCCGCCCGCGAGTGCGGGGGTTTCCGCCAGGAAGGGGTCCTCGACGCCGGGGGGCAGGTGGAACGACACCCCGCGCCTGTCCTCGACCAGCCGCCCGGCGCCGTCGGGAACCAGCAGCATCGGTGTGCCGTCGGCGCGCACCTGCTGCCGGCGCAGAAAGGATCCGTACCGGTAGTGCACCGTGCGGGAGGTGCCGAACCGCCGGTCGCTGAGGATGTAAGGACCCTCCTCGTCCGCCAGTGCCTCGCTGAGGGACTCCATCAGTCGGCGGGCGGCCTCGGGGTCCCCGGGATAGGCGGCGCAGAACTTGCCGCTCTGCGGGCGGGACGCGTGCTTCTGGTGGGTCCAGCCGTAGAAGAGGCGGGTGGACAGGTGCTTGAAGGCGACATCCTGGTCGCAGCAGATGCCGGCCACCACGTCCAGGACGTGGGTGAGGCGCCCCGGCCGCGCGGAGACATGGACCTTCCAGCCGGCCGGCGCGACCGTGAGGTCGTCGTGCCGCCACATGGTCCAGATCCCCGAGGGCGTGCCGTGCCAGCCCGCTCGTACGGAGGTGGGACGCAGTTCCCCGCCGTCCGGCGGGGTGGCGTCCAGAGGTTCGTAGAAGTCGGGGTCCGCGACCGTGAAGGTGTAGGGGGTCCGCATCTGCCCTCTTCCTGAGACGAGTCGGCTGGTGCGCCACCACGATGGCCCATGACGGAGAACTCGTCAACTGAAGTGAATGACGTCGGTCATTGGGTACATGTAGGCTGCCGACGCTCGTTCACCCATCCCCGCTGTCCGGAGGACACCATGCCCCCTGTACTGCAGCTCCAGACCATGAGCGCGGCCGACGAATCAGCCGGCCTGCTGCCCCCCACGATCACCACGAGCGACAGCTCGCTCAGCGTGATCTTCTGCGACTCGAACACCACATGGGCCGCGCCTGAGGACATGGGCGCCTGATCGGACCGGCCTCTCTTCAGGGCGCAGGGGCTTCAGGGCGCAGGGGACGCTGGATCCCTGCGCCCTACCGGCACAGCTAGAATGAATGGAGGCGAAGCGACAGGACGCTTGAGCTGCCGATGACCGGAGCGGAGGTGCGGCGTGCCGGAGACGGAGGCGGCGCAGCCGCACACGCTTGCCGGGAAGATCGACGCGCTCTTCCGTGTCGTACGCCGTCCCAACCGCGAGCCCTACAGCCACGAAGAAGTGGCCAAGGCGTGCCGCGAGGCCACGGGCGAAAGCTTCTCGGCGACGTATCTGTGGCAGTTGCGGACCGGTCGGCGCGACAATCCGACCAAGCGTCATCTCGAAGCGCTCGCCCAGTTCTTCGAGGTGCCGGTCACCTACTTCTTCGACGGCGCCCAGGCGTCCGCGATCGCGGAGGAACTCGAACTCCTCGGCGCCCTGCGGGACGCGAGCGTGCGGAGCATGGCGCTGCGCGCGGTGAACCTGTCACCCGAGGCGGTCGGAACCATCAGCGACATGATCGACGTGATAGCCCGCAGGGAGCGGGGCGGAGGATCTCCGCCGTGACGGCCGACCGCTCCGGGACGGGGCGCGTCCGGCGGGACATGTGGCGGGACTGCCGCCGCCGCGTGGACGGCCTGCGCCTGCCCGATCCCTT
Organism: Streptomyces sp. NPDC087906; assembly: GCF_055584925.1. NCBI lineage: Bacteria > Bacillati > Actinomycetota > Actinomycetes > Kitasatosporales > Streptomycetaceae > Streptomyces > Streptomyces sp. NPDC087906. Next base: position 328,816 of record NZ_JBVJLC010000005.1, on the reverse strand, counting down.
CGACGCCGCCACGTTCGTCCGCGCCGTCGGGGCGCGACGCGGTCGAACGGTCGAACTCTCACCCGTCCACGCGCGGCCGGACCTCCCGTGCGGACTCCTGCTCACCGCGGCAGCCGCCGACCACGTGATGTACGCGGCCGACACCACCCCGTTCCACCAACAGCACATCCTCCTGCACGAGGCGGCGCATCTGCTCTGCGGTCACCAGGACGAGGCCTCCATGCACGCCGCCGCGCAGATCTGCTCCCCGCGCGTGCGGGGATGGACCCAATCCGCAGTCACCACCCCATAACCATTGGGTCTGCTCCCCGCGCGTGCGGGGATGGACCCTCCCGCCGCGTGTGTCGCAGTTCTTTTCTCGACTGCTCCCCGCGCGTGCGGGGATGGACCCAACAAGCCCCCGGCCCGGCGTTGGCGCGCCACCTGCTCCCCGCGCGTGCGGGGCTGGACCCTTCCACATCCGGCCGGCATGGGTGCGCGACGCCTGCTCCCCGCGCGTGCGGGGATGGACCCCAAGGAGCCGGGCGAACGGGTGCAGGCCGCTGTCTGCTCCCCGAGCGTGCGGGGATGGACCCGCTTCGATCTTGACCCCGGCGTTGTCGCGGAGCTGCTCCCCGCGCGCGGGGATGGACCGGCCGAACCAGATGGGCGAACATCGTCGACATGCTGCTCCCCGCGCGCGGGGATGGACCCTCCGGAATCTCGTCAGCCGTGGCCGCGCGGCCCTGCTCCCCGCGCCCGCGGGGATGGACCCGACCTGACCGGCGAAGCAGACCTCGAAGCCCACTGCTCCCCGCGCCTGCGGGGATGGACCCTGCCCGGCCACGCGGGGCAGGGTGCGGGCGTTCTGCTCCCCGCGCGCGCGGGGATGACCCCACCGAGCTTGCGAACAGGCGGCTGCCGTTCGGCTGCTCCCCGCGCGCGCGGGGATGGACCCGACTTCACCGTGCCGGTCCAGGGGGCGACCTCCTGCTCCCCGCGCCCGCGGGGGTGGGCCCGGCTTCTGGCAGTTCAGAAGAGGCGTCGGGACAACTCGACCGTGAGGTCGAGCAGTTCGCGGGAGCCCGTTCGTTCCCCGCGATCAGCTCGGACGGGTGCGCTGACGGGGCCGTCGTGCCTGCCCGGTCGGGGGTGGTCGCTTGTTGGGAGTGCTGATGCGGGGCGCCGCGATTTTCGCTTCACGCACAAGCCTTGCGGGTGCGGTGGCTTACAGAATCTTGGCATGACACGTCAGCGGGTTCTTGTCGTGGGTGGGGGGATGGCCGGTGTGTCGTTGGGCTGTGAACTCGCTCGCGATCACGATGTGGTGCTCGTCGAGGCTGAGCGGTCGCTGGCTGTGCACAGTACGGGGCGGTCGGCTGCGCTGTTTCTGGCCGGGTACGGTCCAGCAGTTGTGCGGGAGCTGACCCAGCGCAGTGAAGCGGAGTTCGTGCGGCTGTCGACGCTGCCCGGGGTCCCCGCGCCGTTGACCCCCCGGGGTGGGCTGTTCACCGCGTGGGACGAGTCGAGTGCCGCCGCTCTGGCGGCTCTCGTCGCCGCCCAGCCGACGATGACCACGTTGAGTGCCGACCAGGCGCGGGTGCTGTGTCCGATGCTGCGGGCGGACGGCATGATCGCGTGCGCGTTTGACCCAGACGCGCGGGATATCGATGTCAGCGCTCTGCACGCCTACTATGCGACGGTACTTCGTCAACGCGGCGGGCAGATCACGACGGGAGCCCGGCTGGTGGGGGCCGACCGGGTCAAGTCGCAGTGGCAGGCGCGGACTTCGGACGGCCGGAGGTGGGTTGCCGACGTGGTGGTCAACGCTGCGGGGGCGTGGGGGGACGAGGTGGCCGAGATGTGTGCCGGTGCCGGGCATGGGCTGTCCCCGCGGCGGCGCACGGTGGTGATCGCCCGCTCCCCGCGCCCGATTCCGGCTGATTGGCCGGTCGTGGCAGACGCCGCTGAGGGCTGGTATTTCAAGCCCGAGGGCGGGGCGCTGCTGCTGTCGCCGTGCGACGAGACGGAGGTGCCGCCCGGCGATGTCAAGCCCGATCCGCTCGATGTAGCCTCGGTGCTGGAGCGGGTGAATGCCGTGACCAGGCTGGGATTGCGCAGCGTGCACACCAGTTGGGCGGGACTGCGGACCTTCGCCCCGGACCGGGCCCCGGTCGTCGGCCCGCATCCGGACGAGCCTGCCTTGTTCAGCTTCGTCGGCCAGGGAGGTTACGGCATCCAGATGGCGCCGGCGTTGGCCCAGGTCGGCGCCGAACTGTTCCGGACGGGCAGCTTGACCGATGCGGCACTGGCCGCGGCCATCGACCCGCGCCGGACTCACATCGCCCTTGAACACTGACTCCCCTCAACCTCTCGCCAGCAACCTGCCACTGAGGAGTCCGACATGACAGCCCCGCCGTTGTCGACAGCCCCGCCGCGCCGCCACGAGCACTCGGTGAACGTCCCCTTCCCGCGGGACGCGCGATGAACCTGTCGCGGGTGATCCGTCATGGGCTGGTCCACGACGGGCTGGGCGGGGAGCCGCGACCGGCCGACGTCGCAATCGCCGGGGACCGGATCGTGGCGGTCGGCGACATTCCTGTCGCCGACTGCCCCGAGATCGACGCGACCGGTCTCGTCGTCGCTCCCGGGTTGATCAACGTGCTCAGCCATGCGTGGGAAGCGATCCAGCTCGACGGGAGCTGCCAGTCGGATCTGGTGCAGGGGGTGACGACCGAGGTCTTCGGCGAGGGCGTGTCGCTGGGCCCGGCGAGTCCGGAACTGCTCGACATGGTGCCCATGCGGTCCGGTGCGCGGCTGGACTTCCCCCGGCTGGGCGACGGCCTGGACCACATCGAGGCCCAGGGCACAAGCGTGAACGTCGCCTCGTTCATCGGCGGGCAGAATCTGCGGATGCTGGCTGCGGGAGGTGACGATCGGCCGCTGGCCGAGGACGAGTTGAGCATGCTGAGCAAGCTCGTCGAGGACGAGATGGCCGACGGCGCGCTCGGTATCGCGACGTCGCTGATCTACGCGCCGGAGAACTACGCGACCACGGCAGAGCTGACCCGACTGGCGACGGTGGTCGGGCGGCACGACGGCCTCTACATCTCTCACCTGCGCTCCGAGGGTGACCGCTTCCTCGAATGCCTGGACGAGCTGATCGGTATCGGGACGGCGGCGCAGTGCCGCGTGCAGGCCTACCACCTGAAGGCCGGCGGTACCCACAATCACCACAAGATGACGTCGGCGATCGAGCGGATCGACGCGGCCAGGGCCGGCGGCCAGCAGGTCAGCGCCGACATGTATCCGTACGTCGCCGCCTGCACCGATCTGGCGGCGGCGATCCCGCCGCGTCATCACGCGGGCGGGCCGGCCGCGCTGCTGGCCCGGCTGGCCGATCCGGCCGTCACAGCCCAGATCGTCGCTGAGCTGGAGGCGGACTCCGGCGACTTCGAGAACCTGTTCGTCGGGGCTGAGCGGGGGCGCGGCATCGTCTTCCTGCGCGATCTGGCCGACGGCACGCCGGCGGCCGGGCAGACGCTGGTCGAGGTGGCCGCGGCCCGCGGGGCCGCCGGGGCGGCCGCCGCGCTGCTGGATATCGTGCGCGTGGATCCGACCCAGCAGGTGTGCTACTTCGTGATGTCCGAGCGCAACGTCCAACTCGGCCTGGTCCAGCCGTGGGTGTCGATCTGCTCGGACGCCGAGGCCGTCGGTCCAGGGTCGGCGACCGACGAGCTGACGCATCCGCGGGCCTACGGCAGTTTCGCCCGGGTCCTCGGCCACTACAGCCGCGATCTGGGCCTGTTTCCGCTCGCCGAGGCGATCCGCAAGATGACCTCGCTGCCTGCGGACACGTTGCGGCTGACCGATCGCGGTCGGCTGGTCCCGGGCGGATTCGCCGATCTGATCATCTTCGATCCGGCCGCAGTACGTGACCTTGCCCGCTACGAAGACCCGCGCCAGTACGCCACCGGGATGCGGCACGTCCTGGTCAACGGTGAGCCGGTGTTGGCCGACGGGCGCGTGCTGTCGGCCCGACCGGGCCGGCGGTTGCGCCGAGGGCGCTGACCCGGCTGTCCGGTCACTCCGGCTCCGGTGATTCCGGCTCCGGTGATTCCGGCTATCCGGGAGACTCCGTGCGTCGGCGTGGGCCCGGCTCTCCCTGTAGGGGGGTCTTGAGCCGGATGTCCACCATCAGGGCGAATCGGGTGTCGGCGTCGGTGAGGTCCAGACCGAAGATCTCGTGCAGTCGGCGCAGCCGGTAGCGCAGCGTGTTCGTGTGGATGTGGAGGGCCTTGGAGGCGACGCTCGGGTCGCCGAAGGAGGCCAAGTACACCCGCAGGGTGGGGCCGTAGGTCACTGCGTGCGCCCTGTCGTAGTCATCGATGTCGTCGATGATGCTGCGCCGGCCCGCGCGGCGGCCGGACTCCAGGTCGACCAGGCGGAGCACGCTCACCGCGAGCCCGACCTCACCGACCTCGGCGCAGCCGTCGCGGGTGCGGGCAGTGGCCAGGACCTGCAGAACCCGGTCCGCCTCCTCCCGGGCCTCGGCCAGTTCGGACAGATTGAGCACCGGCCCGCTGATGCCGATCGCGATCTGTTCAGGGTTGTCCGGTCGCGCCGCCGTCCGGGCCGCCAGCAGCAGGCCGCGTATGGACCGCAGGCTCTCGGCGGGATCCGCAGGTCCTGGGATCACCGCGTAGACCACGTCGTGGATGCGCGCGGTCGCGCCGACCGTGGGGGTGAGCGCGAGCTGTCGAACGAGCGCGCTCGCGCAGCGGTCCAGCAGCGCGTCGCTGCTGGACCCGTCGAGTTGGGTGGCAGCGACGGCGGCCAACCGGTAGGCGGCGCCGTGCATGCCGATCCGCCGCCCGGCCTCGACCGCCGCCGTATCCCCGCGCAGCAGCAGCGTCATCGTCGCGGCCTGCTGCTGACGTTGGAGATCGGTGACGAGCCGGTGGTGCGCCAACCGGACGGCGATGGAGCGGGCCGCCTCGGCCAGAGTCGCGGTGCGGCGCGCGTCGAGGGGGGTGTCGGTGACGGCCCAGATCGAGCCGAGCACTTCGTCGTGCGCGCGCAACGGGACCACGGTGCGGGAGTTGATCTCCGGAAGGGAGGAGGCCAGGAAGAAGGGCTCGGTTTCGGTCAGCATTCGCTTGCCGACGCCGAGTCGGCGTACGTGGTCGCGGAACGTGTCCGGAACCTGGTGACCGAGGATCGTCGCCGCTCGGGCCACGTCCACCTCACCCTGCCGGGCGGAGTACGCGAGCAGCCGCGATTGGTTGTCCTCGACGGTGATCGGCGCGCCGAGAGCGTCGGCGAGCGCGTTGGCCGCCGAGAACAGGTCGCTGATCACCTCGGAGCCGGTCACGGAGCTGGCCGCCGATCCAGTCGTGGATCCGCTCCGGCCGGTCGGGACCCGTGCGGGCAGCGACGTCGCGATGGCATGCACGCTCGACCAACCGCACCGGCTCGGCACCACGAGCAGTGCCACGTCGGCGCTGAGCGCTTCGGCCAGCAGGGCCTGTCCCAACTGGCCGTCATGGCGCAGGAGCAGCGCGGTGGGCCGGGCCGCCACCAGCTTGACGGCCAGTGCGGAGGCCGCGCTCACACCGACGGCGAGCACGAGTTCACCGGCCTGGAAGGCCGGCTCCTCCAGAGGGTCGTAGATCACCACGGTGGTGAACTCGACGGCGAGACCGGCCGGCGCGACAGGTGCGCTGACCAGGTCGGAGCCGAGGCGAGTCACAAGATCATGCACCAACGGCACAACGCCACCTTCCTTCCCCCGGCACACTCTCGTGCCTGGCACGACCTGGCGTGGTGCCTGGCCACCAAACTGCACCGCCGAGTTTGCGCTTCGGCACTAAGACGGCGGTGTGGAGGTGGCTCTAGCGTGTCCGCATGACCGACTACGTTACTCGCTGCCACCGCGGCTGCCGGCGCCCCGGTACGGCACGCTGATGGGCGATATCGACACGATCCGTGCGCTCGTCGTCGCCGAGCAGGAGCGATTCGCCGTCCCGGGCGTGGCCGTCGCTGTGGTCCAGGACAACGCCGTGACGTTGTGCGAAGGATTCGGCCGCGCCGACCTCGACAGCGGTGAACCGGTCACCGCCGACACGCACTTCCCGCTGGCCTCCGACACCAAGGCGTTCACCGCAGCCACGGTCTGCCTGCTCGCCGACGCGGGGCTGCTCGACCTCGACGGCCCGGTCCGCGAGGTGCTGCCCTGGTTCGAGATGCACGACCGGCACGCCACGGAACTGGTCACGCCGCGCGACCTGCTGAGCCACCGCACCGGTCTGCCCCGCCATGACCTGGTCTGGTTCGGCGACAATCCGATGTCGCTGGAGGAGATCACCCGCCGGCTGCGGCATTTGCCGTTGTCGCGGCCGTTGCGGACCGAGTGGGACTACAACAACCTGGGCTACATAGCCGCCGGGCATCTCGTCGAAGCGGTGACCGGCGCCTCGTGGCAGGACACAGTCACCGCTCGCTTGTTGGCGCCGTTGGAGATGACCAGCACGGTCTTCTCCGTGCAGGATCCGGCCATCACGCAGCTCGCTCAGCCCTACAAGACCGCCGAGGAAGGGTTCGTCCGGCAGGCGCTGCCGGCGCGGGCGACCGCGGAGAAGGCCGGCCCGGCCGGCGGTCTGGTGTCCACCGTCGCCGACCTGGCCCAGTGGCTCCTGGCCCGCCTGGGTCGGCGCCCCGATGTGCTGACCGCGGCGGCCGTGGACCAGTTGCACCGACCGGCCATGCTCGGCGGCATCAGTATCGAGATGTTCGACGAGATCACCTCCCTCGGATACGGCCTGGGCTGCCAGGTCGAGAGCTACCGCGGGCGCCGGATCGTCCATCACGGCGGCAACATCGTCGGCTTCTCTTCCGACGTCTGTCTCGTTCCCGGGTCCGGGATCGGTATCGCTGTCCTGACCAACATGGACAGCAGCTACCTCCGGCTGCCGCTGATGTACGCGATCATCGATCAGCTCCACGGCGACACCGACGCGGGCTGGGGCGAGCGCATTCATCACCTGCAGACCGCGCTCAGCGCCGGCCACGACGATGCCCGCGCCCATCGCGAGGCGCGCGCTTCCGCCGCACCCGTCTCCCGCGCCCTCGCCGAGTTCGCCGGCAGCTACCTCCACCCGGCCTACGGCGAGTTGACGGTACGTGTCGACGGCGACCGGCTCGTTCCGGACTTCCACGACGTGCCCGCAGATCGGATCCGGCTGATCCACCGCGGCCACGACGCATGGGACCTGGAGTTCATCGCGGACGAGAGCCTCTGCCCGCTGGTCTTCACCCAAGACGCGAACGGCGAGATCACCGGTCTGGCCGCCACGCTCGAACCCGCGGTCGCCCCGGCAGTCTTCGTCCGCCGCCCCGAGCCGGTGGCGGTGACACTGCTGGAGGCGATGGCCGGGAAGTACGAGATGGGCCCCACCACACTGGTCATCCATCGCCGCGGCGACGAGCTTGCCGCCACCTCCAGCATCCTCGGAGACCTCGTCCTGACCCCCAGCGGCGGCACCTCGTTCCGCTGTCCGACCCTGCCGGGCATCGATGTCACCGCCGAGCTGGGCCCGGACGACACCGTGGCCCGCATCGTCGTCGACCAGGTCGGCATCTTCGTCCCGGCGTCATGATGGATGCCGCCGCGCTGCACCAGCGACTTACCGCCCTGGCCGACCGACACCACGTCGTCGGAGCCAGCCTCGCCCTCGCCGTCGGTGACGACACGGCGCTCGCCGCGACCGGCGTGCTCAACCTGCGTACCGGCGCACCTGCCGGCAGCGACAGTGTGTTCCAGATCGGCAGCATCACCAAGGTCTGGACCGCCACCCTGGCCATGCAACTCGTCGACGAGGGCCGCCTGGACCTGGACACTCCGGTCAGCACCTACCTGCCCGACTTTCGCGTACGCGACGAACAGATCACCACCGGGGTGACCGCCCGTCATCTGCTCAACCACACCAGCGGCATCGCAGGAGACTTCTTCGCCGACACCGGCCGCGGTGACGACGCTGTCGCCCGCTACGTCACCCAGATGGCCGACCTGCCCGCAAGCCACCCCCTGGGCGAGACGCAGAGCTACAGCAACTCCGGATTCGTGGTACTGGGGCGCCTGGTGGAAGTTCTGCGCGGCGACACCTGGGACGCGGTGCTCCACGAACGCCTGCTCGAACCGCTCGGCCTCAGCAGGGCGGGAACCCTCCCCGAGCAAGCGCTGCTGTGGGGCAGCGCGGTCGGGCACTTCGGCGCCGAGGTCACCGACCAGTGGGGGCTGCCGCGCGCGATCGGGCCGGCCGGCCTGATCCACGCGCGTGCGAAAGACCTGATCACCTTCGCCCGCATGCACCTCGCCGACGGCGTCGGCCCGTCCGGGGCACGCGTCTTGTCGGCCGGGTCCGCACGGGCCATGCGGGAGCCCCAGGCATCCCTGGTCGAACCCTGGACGACGGGATCGCACGTGGGCCTGGGCTGGATGCTGAACGACTGGGGCCGACCGGTGTTCGGCCACGACGGGCAGACGCTGGGTCAGACCGCGTACCTGCGGGTCGTGCCCGGCGCGGTGCCGGTCGCTGTCGCGCTCCTCACCAACGGCAACGACTCCCACCAGCTCTACGAGGACCTGTTCGGCGAACTGCTCGCCGAACACGCGGGTATCACCATGCCGGCGCCGCTGCGACCGCCGACGCAGCCGGTATCCCGCGGATCTGCCGACATCATCGGCACCTACGATCGCGCGCTGATGAGCTTCGACGTACACGATCGCGGCGGCGAGCTGGTTCTGACCGCACGGCCCAGCGGGGTCCTGGCCACGTCACTGGGCACCGACCGGCTTGAGGCCCCCCTCGTCCCGTTCGCCCCGGAGTCCTACCTCACCCAGGTCCCGGGTCGCCCGGGGTGGCTGCCGGTCGTCCACTACCGGCTGGCGGACGGAACCGACTACCTGCGGGTCGGCGACCAGGCTGCCCGACGCACGGCAGGCCCGCCGTCATGACCGATCACGAGCCACCTTCCCCCGCGGCGGCGCCCGCCGCACGACACCGCCCTTCCCGGCCTGCGCGTAGCAGCTCACCGGACCTGCGCTCCCTCGCCGACCGGTACCTCGCCGAATCGGGCACCGTCCACCTCAGCGGTGTGCAGGCCCTGACCCGGCTGGCGCTGGACGTACGCCGCGCCGACACGCGCGCGGGCCACCGCGGCGCGCTCTACATCTCCGGCTACGAGGGTTCCCCGCTCGGCGGCTACGACCTCGAACTCGGCAGACACGCCGGGCTCCTCGACGAGCACGACATCGTCTTCCGCCCGGCCGTCAACGAAGAGCTGGCCGCGACCGCCGTCGAGGGCACCCAGCTCGCCTCGACCCGCGGCGACAAGCGCGTCGAGGGCGTGACCGGGTTCTGGTACGGCAAGTCACCCGGCGCGGACCGCGCCGCCGACGCGCTGCGGCACGCCAACCTGTGCGGCACCCACCGCGCCGGCGGCGCGGTGGCCCTCGTCGGCGACGACCCGACCGCCAAGTCCTCGACGTTGCCCGGTGCTTCGGAGATGCTGCTCGCCGACCTGGGCATCCCCACCCTGTACCCGACCGACCCGCAGGAGGTCCTCGACTTCGGCCTGCACGCGGTCGCTCTGTCCCGCGCCAGCGGCCTGTGGGCGGCGTTGAAGATCGTCACCAACGTCGCCGACGGCTCAGGCCCCGTCCGGGTCGACCCGGACCGGCTGACCCGCACACCCCCGAGCTTCGAGATCGACGGCGTTCCCTTCACCCACACCGTCACCGCGAAACTCGCCGGACCCGCCCTGCTGGAACTCGAACGCAGCCGCAACGGGCCCCGCCTCGAACTCGCCCGCCGCTACGCCCGGCTCAACGCCCTCAACACCATCACCGGGGCCACCGGCGACGCCCGGATCGGGATCATCGCGGCAGGCAAGTCCTACGCCGACCTCCGCCAGAGCCTGCGCATGCTCGGCCTGGACGCCGACGAGCTTTCCCGGCGCGGCATCCGCCTCCTGCACCTGGGCATGATCTGGCCGCTCGAACCCGACATCATCACCCGGTTCGCCTCCGGGCTGACCGAGATCGTCGTCATCGAGGAGAAGCGGCCCTTCCTGGAGACCGCGGTCAAAGAGCTGCTCTACCACCGGCCCGACCCCCCGCAGATCACCGGCAAACAGGCGCCCGACGGCAGCGCGCTGCTCCCGGCCCACGGCGAACTCGGCCCCGAGCCGATCGCTGCCGCGCTCGCCGACCGCATCCTCGCCCACCTCGACGCGCCCGGCGTCGCCGCGTGGCGCGACGGCAACCGCTCGCCCGCGCCACGGACGTTGCTGCCGTTGGCCGTCCGTACCCCGTACTTCTGCTCAGGATGTCCGCACAACAGCTCCACCAAGACACCGGCCGGGTCCCTGGTCGGCGCCGGTATCGGCTGCCACGGCCTGGCGCTGCTCATGGACCCCGACCTCGTGGGGGAGATCACCGGACTGACCCAGATGGGCGGCGAAGGCGCCCAATGGCTGGGCATGGCACCGTTCCTCACCCGCACCCACCTGCTGCAGAACATCGGCGACGGCACCTTCCACCACTCCGGCAGCCTCGCCGTACGCGCCGCGGTCGCCGCCGGGGCCCACATCACCTACAAGCTGCTGTACAACTCCGCCGTCGCCATGACCGGCGGTCAGCAAGCCGAAGGACAGATGAGCGTCGCCGAGATCGCGCACGCCATGACCGCCGAGGGCGTCAAGAAGATCATCATCACCACCGACAACCCCCGCTCCTACCGCCGTCCGAGCCGGCAGCGTCGGGCGCTGCCGCGCGGCGTCGAGGTGTGGCACCGCGACCGTCTGGTGCAGGCGCAGGAGACGCTTGCCGCGATCGGCGGCGTCACCATGCTCATCCACGACCAGGAGTGCGCGACCGAGCTTCGCCGCAAACGCAAGCGCGGCCTCGCGCCGGACCCGGCGCAACGGGTCCTGATCAACGAACGGATCTGCGAAGGCTGCGGCGACTGCGGGGTCCAGTCCAACTGCCTGTCGGTCCAGCCGGTGGACACCCAGTTCGGCCGCAAGACCCGCATCGACCAGTCCTCCTGCAACAAGGACTTCTCCTGTCTCAAGGGCGATTGCCCGTCGTTCATGACCGTCACCCCGCGCACGCCTCGATCGGCCCGACGCGCCACCACCGCGACGACCATGCCGTCCGCCGTCCGGCCGGACACCCGAGCGCGGTCCGGGGTGGATCAGGCGTCGCTGCCGGCCCCGCCGGGATCACCACTGTCCGCGCAGGGGCAGCACACCACGCGGATTCTGGGCATCGGAGGCTCCGGCGTGGTCACCGCCGCCCAGATCCTCGGCGCCGCCGCCACGGCGGCCGGTCTGCACGTCCAGTCACTCGACCAGACCGGGCTGGCCCAGAAAGGCGGCGCGGTCGTGTCCGACATCAAGGTCAGCCGCGCCGCGCTGCACGGCGCGAACAAGGCCGCCGCCGGCGAGGTCGACCTCTACCTCGGCGCCGACCTGCTCGTCGCCGCCGACCCCGCGCATCTGGGTGCGACCGACCCCGGCCGGACCGTCGCGGTCGTAGCCACCGCCAAAGTGCCGACCGGCACGATGGTCGCCGACGTCACCGCGGCCTTCCCCGAGGTCCCCGCGCTCACCGAGCTGATCAGCGCGCGCACCGACGCCACGAGGAACGTCTTCTTCGACGCCCGTGCCGTCTCCGTCGCCCTGTTCGGGCACGACCAGTTCGCCAACCTGCTGCTGGTGGGCGCGGCCTACCAGTCCGGGCTCGTCCCGATCCCGGCCGAGGCGATCGAGCAGGCCGTCGAACTCAACGCCGCCCAGGTCGAGACGAACATCCAGGCGTTCCGGCGCGGGCGCCAGCTCATCAGCGACCCCGGCGCCTTCGGCGTCGCTACCGGACCGCTCCCCACCGCCGCCGCCGGCACCGCCACCGCCACCGCCGCCGACACCGTCGCCGCGCCGCCGCTCACGCCTTCGACGCAGACGCTGGTGCGGCTCGTCGGCGCGCCGCCGGGAAGCGAGTTGTCGCGGCTGATCACCGTCCGGGTTCCGGATCTGGTCGCCTACCAGAGCCCCCGCTACGCCCGGACCTACGCGGAGTTCGTCGAGCGGGTCCGGCGGGCCGAGGCCGAGCACACGCCGGGATCCACCCTTGTCGCCGAGGCAGTCGCCCGACATCTGTACAAGCTGATGGCCTACAAGGACGAGTACGAGATCGCCCGGCTCGCTCTCGCGCCGGACGTCCGCGAGGCTCTCGCGGCGCAGTTCGGCCCGGACATCGCCGTTGCCTACCGGCTGCACCCGCCACTGCTGCGGGCGCTCGGCCTGCGTCGCAAGCTCAGCCTCGGCGCCTGGTTCACCCCCGCTTTCCGCGCGCTCGTCATCTTGCGCCGACTGCGCGGAACATGGCTGGACCCCTTCGGCCACACCGAGGTCAGACGGGTCGAGCGCGGACTCGTCACCGAGTACCGCGACGTCATCGAGGCGGCCCTGACCGGTCTCGGACCGGACAACGCCCACCTGGTCGTCCAGCTCGCGAACCTGCCCGACGGTATCCGCGGCTACGAATCGATCAAGCTGCGCAGCGTCGAGAAGTACCACCAGCAACTGGCGGCGACCCGCCTCCACCTCACGCAATCAACGAACGGGAGAGCGGTATGAGACTGATTGCAGCGGCCGCCGGGGCGTGTATCGGCGCACTCGTCCTCACGGGATGCAGCGGTAACACCAAGACCGACTCCTCCGCCGGCGCGAAGCCGGTCGACGGGGCGACATTCACCGCGGCGCTGACAGCCGATCCCGGCAACCTCGATCCGCAGGGGGCACTCACCGGCAACGTGACGGAGATCAGCCCGTTCGCCTACGACCCGCTGGTCAACGAGACCGCCACCGGCACGATCGTCTCCGGCCTCGCGCGTAGTTGGAAAGTGACGGGTAACCAGGCGGTGTTGACCCTGCACAAGGCGGTCACCTGCTCCGACGGCTCCGCCTTCACCGCCGCCGACGCGGCGGCGAACATCAACTACGTCGCCGACCCGAAGTCCAAGAGCCCTTTCCTCGGGCTGTACTTGCCCACCGGCGCGCATGCCACGGCCGACGCCGGCGCGGCAACGGTCACCTTGACCACGCCCACCGCTTCGCCGTTCCTGCTCAACGGACTTGCCAACCTTCCGATGGTCTGCGCGGCGGGCATGAAGAACCGTGCCACGCTCGCGCACCGGACCGAGGGCACGGGGCCGTACCAGCTCAGCCAAGCCTCGCCCGGCGATCAGTACACCTACACCAAGCGCGGCGACTACACCTGGGGTCCCGGCGGCGCCGGCACCGCGACCCGGGGGCTACCGGCCAAGGTCGTCTTCAAGATCATCCCGAACGTGACCACCGCCGCGAACCTGCTGCTCTCCGGAGGGCTGAACGCGGCGACGATCTACGGCGCCGATGCTCAACGACTGGGCGCGGCCCATCTGTTCTCCAGCGACCAGACGAACCTCATCGGCGAAATGTGGTTCAACCAGTCCAAGGGCCACGAAGCCGCCGACCGGTCCGTCCGGCTGGCGTTGACCCAGGCGCTGGATCTGGCCCAACTCCAGAAGGTCCTCACCGCGGGAACCGGTGCACCGGCGACGACGCTCGCGGCGAGCCCGCCGGTCGCCTGCCCCGGGCAGTCGGTCCGAGCCGCACTCCCGGCCCATGACCTCGCCAGGGCCGGGCAGTTGCTGGATCACGCCGGATGGACGAAGGGTTCAGGCGGCGTCCGGTCGAAGGACGGAAAGAGCCTGTCACTGACCTTCGTCTACGACACCGCGGCGGGCTCCGCCGGGTCGGCCGCCGCCGAACTCGCCGTCTCCGTATGGAAGCAGCTCGGGGTGAAGGTCACCGCGAAACCGCAGGACTCGACCGCGATCGGCACCACCCTGTTCAGCACCGGCGACTGGGACATCGCCTGGGAGCCGGTCGGGGTCAGCAGCCCTGATCAGCTTGTGCCTTTCCTCTCCGGCCCCACCCCACCGAACGGCAACAACTTCGCCGGCATCACCAACGCCGCCTACAGCTCGGCCGTCACGAAGGCGTCGGCCGTATCCGGTACGGCGGGCTGCGCCGACTGGCTCAAGGCGGAGGCGAAAGCGGTCAGCGCCGCCGATGTCATCCCGTTCGCCAACCAGATCGTCAAAACCTTCGGCAGCGGAGCCCGGTTCGGCCAGAGCCTGTCGCTGATCCCCACCAGCATCCGCATGCTCGCCCGGTAGCACCGCGAGCGAGCGTCGCCCGCCGGACAGCGAAGACCGAGAAGTGGGAGAGGAACACGTGGCAGTCAACGTCAGCGCGATACCACCGCGAGCGGTCTCGGGCGTCATGGACAACCCATGGGTCAGGTTCGCGGCGCGCCGCGCCGGCCGGCTGGTCGCCTCGGTGTGGCTACTGATCACCGCGTCGTTCCTGATCATCCATCTGATCCCGGGCGATCCGGTGCGGGCGGCGCTCGGCCCGACAGCCCCGGCCGCCCTGGTGAGCGCGCGCCGCCAGGCACTGGGCTTGAACGATTCGTTGTGGCAGCAGTACACGCACTATCTGCGCGGCGTGTTCAGCGGCGACCTCGGCACGTCGATCACCTTGCAGATGCCCGTCTCACAGGTGATCGGTACGCGGATACCGGCCACGCTGGAGCTCGCGGTGCTGGCGTTCGCGGTCGCTGTCGCACTGGCTGTCCCGCTCGGAGTGTTGATGGGCGTACTGACCCGCGGCGGCCGCGCTCACCGCACCGAGCTGGCGTTCACCTCGACCAGCGTCGTGCTGGGCGCCATCCCGGATTTCCTGCTCGGCGTGCTGCTCGTCTACGTGTTCGGTGTCCGGCTGGGCTGGCTGCCCGTCGCGGGCAAGTCCGGCGTCGACTCGTTCATCATGCCGGTGCTCTCGCTCGCGATCGGACCCGCGGCGATCCTGTCGCGGATCCTCCGGGTGGAAATGGTCCGGGTGCTGCAGGCCGACTTCGTACGCACGGCGCGGGCCAAGCGGCTCCCCGCGATCACCATCTACCTTCGGCACGCCCTCCCGAACGCGCTCACCGCCGTGCTCACCCTGGCCGGACTGCTGCTCGGCGCCCTGGTCGCCGGCACGGTGCTGGTCGAGAACGTCTTCGCCTGGCCAGGGTTGGGCAGCGAGATCGTTCACTCCATCCTGGCCAAGGACTACCCGGTCGTACAGGCGATCGTGCTGGCGTACGGCATCGGTGTCCTCGCCGTGAACCTGGCCGTCGATGTGGCGCTGGCGCTGCTCGACCCGCGCTCGACAATCCGGGAGAGCTGACCGATGGCAGCGACATCCACGATCGGTACCCCCGTCGGCCGGCCCCGCCGCCCGCGCGGCGACGCCGCGTCGCGCCGGCTGACTGTCCTGCGCACGCCCGTCGCCGCCGGTGCGGGCCTGCTGTTGGCCGCGGTGCTCGTCCTCGCGATCATCGCCCCGATCGTGTGGACGCACCGGGCGAACGCGATCGACACCAGCAACATCCTGCAAGGCCCGTCCTCCGCGCACTGGGTGGGCACCGACAACCTGGGGCGCGACCTGTTCTTCCGGGTGCTGGTCGCCACCCGGCTCTCCGTCGAGCTGGCCCTCCTGGCGACGGCGATCGCTGTCCTGGCCGGCCTGGCCCTCGGCGCGGCACCGAGTCTGGCCGGGCGCCGCACCGCACGCCTGTTCGCCGCGGTGGTGAACCTTGCCGTCGCGTTCCCGGCACTGCTGCTGGCGCTGTTCTTCGCCGTGATCTTCGGCGTCGGTATGAAAGGGGCGGTGCTGGCGATCGGCTTCGCCGGCGCACCGTGGTTCGCCCGGCTGGTCCAGACGCTGGTGGCCGGCGTGAGCGAACAGGACTTCGTGGCCGCCGCCCGCGTGGCCGGCGTCGGACGGCTACGCGTGCTGTATCGGCACGTCCTGCCCAACATCGCCGAACCGCTGATCGTGAACGCGACCATCGGGGCCGGCAGCGCGCTGCTGTCCTTCGCCAGCCTGTCGTTCCTCGGCCTCGGCGTGCAGGACCCGCACTACGACTGGGGCAAGCTGCTCAACGACGGGCTCACCGGCATCTACTCGCAACCCGTGGCCGCGCTGGCCCCCGGCATCGCGGTCATCGTCGCCGGACTCGCGTTCAACCTGTTCGGCGAGGCAGCGGCCAAGGCGATGGGGCTGAACACGACGACCAGCCGCATTCCGCCGGTCCGACAGAAGCCCGGCCTGCCCCACCCGGCGACCCGGCCGGCACCGGTCACCCCCGAGATCGTGCTCGACGTCCACGACCTGTCGGTCACCTTCGGCGGCAGTCAGGGGCCGGTACGCCCGGTCCGGGGGGTGAGCTTCACCGTGCACCGCGGGGAGGCCGTCGGAGTGGTCGGGGAATCGGGCTCCGGCAAGTCCCTGACCGCACTCGCCGTCGCCCGGCTCATCGAAGAACCCGGCAGGGTCGACGCTGAACGGCTGCGGTTCCTGGGCGCCGACCTGCTCACCGGCCCGCCCCGCACGCACCGCCACCTGCTGGGCACCTCCCTGGGCATGGTGTTCCAGGACCCGACGAGTTCCTTCAACCCGACCCAGCGGATCGGGCCGCAGTTGGCCGAGGCCGCCCGCCACCACCACGGCATGACCAGACGCCAAGCGCATGCCCGAGCTGTGGACAGGTTGCGGGCGGTGCGGGTGCCCGCCGCCGAACGGCGCGCGCGGCAGTACCCCCACGAGTTCTCCGGCGGCATGCGCCAGCGCGCCATGATCGGCATGGGGCTGACCGGCCGGCCGGCCCTGATCGTCGCCGACGAACCGACGACCGCCCTCGACGTCACGGTGCAACGCCAGGTACTGGAGCTGCTGCAATCCGTACGCGCCGCCCAGGACACCGCGATCGTGTTCATCAGCCACGACATCACCGTCGTCAGCCAGCTCTGCGACCGCATCATGGTCATGTACGCCGGCCGGATCGTGGAAGACCTGCCCGCCGCCGAACTCACCACCGCCGCCCGCCACCCCTACACGCGTGCCCTTGTCGCGGCCGTCCCTGACATGCACACCGACCTGGACCGGCCGCTCGTGGTGATCCCCGGCCGCCCCGTGCTACCGACCGACGTGCCGCAGGGGTGCGCGTTCGCGCCGCGCTGCCCGCTGGCCGACGCACACTGCACCCGGGCCGACCCGCCACTGGCCACCGACGAGGCGGGCCGACGGGTGGCCTGCTGGCACGCCGGGGAACCGATTCCGAGCGGCAACGGCGACGAGCGCCCCGACCGTCGGCACGCCGCCAACACGGCAGGAGACCGGGCATGAGTGAACTCCGCTTCGAGGACGTCACCGTCCGCTACGGCCAGACTCGGCGCGGGGTGACCGCGGTGGACCGGGTGAGCTTGACCATCCCGGACAGCCAGGTCGTCGGCCTGGTCGGGGAGTCCGGCTCGGGCAAATCCACCCTGGCCCGAGCCGCGGTCGGCCTGACCCCGGTGCACAGCGGCCGGATTCTGCTCGACGGCCGACCGATGCGCCACCGCGGCCGCAGCCGCCGGCCCCTGCAGATGATCTTCCAGGACCCCTACTCGTCGCTCGACCCGCGCATGACCGTCGGGGCGACCATCGCCGAGACCGTCCCGCGGCGCCGACCCGGCGGCGAGCCGGTGGACCGGCGCCGCGAGATAGCCCGACTCCTCGAAATGGTCGGACTGGAGCCCGCCCGCGCCCGCGACTATCCCGCACAACTGTCCGGGGGACAGCGTCAGCGAGTGGCCCTGGCTCGCGCGCTGGGCGCTGCCCCCGAGGTCGTGATCGCCGACGAGATCACCTCCGCGCTCGACGTCTCGGTCCAGGGCGCCGTGCTCAACCTCGTACGCGACCTGCAGCGCGAGACGGGGACCTCCATGCTGTTCATCTCGCACAACCTGGCCGTGGTGCGCTACGTCGCGACGAGCATCGCCGTCATGTACCTCGGCCAGATAGTCGAGCACGGCCCGACCGCCGACGTCCTGAACGATCCCCAGCACCCCTACACCCGCGACCTGCTGGCCGCGGTGCCCGACCCCGGCCACGCCAACCTGTCGGTGCTCGGTCCACTCCCCGGTGACGACCAGGACCCCGCACCGGTCGAGGCCGCCCAGGCCGAACCGGCCGACCCGCACCACCCACCCGCGGGCTGCCGCTACCACCCGCGGTGCCCGATCGGGCCGCTCACCCGTCCCGACCGCGACATCTGCCGCACGGTCGAACCCACCAGCGAGCACAGCAACCGGGCAGCCTGTCATTTCGCCGCCGACCTGGCAGGAGCGACCGCCAGGACGTCTGCCTCCCAGGCCGGTCCTGACCGCACCCGTACGGAAGGACCCCACTCATGACGGCACCTTCGACGAGGAGGAGCGGGCCGTGGCGGCAGGCGTAAGCCGGGGGCAGCTCGGCATCGCCGATCTCACCGGCATCGAGGTTCCCGAGCAGCCGGCGCTGTCCCCGGACGGCACGCAGATCGCCTACGTGCTGCGCTCGGCCGACGCCGACAACGACCGGACGATTCGCCGGCTCTGGCTCGTCGGGGCAGTCGACGGCGCAGCGCGGCAACTCACCAGCGGCAGCGACGACACCTCGCCCCAGTGGTCCCCGGACGGGACCCGGTTGGTCTTCGTACGCGCACAAGCCGGCGACCCGGGGCAGTTGTGGCTGCTGCCCACCGACGGCGGCGAACCCGAGCAGCTCACGCGGCTCCCACTCGGGGCCGGCGCGCCGCGGTGGAGCCCGACCGGCACCCAGCTCGCCTTCACCGCCCCGGTCGACGTCACCGGCCCCGTCGACTTCACCGGCCCCGTCGAAACGCCCCGCCCGGTCGAGGCCGCAGGGACGGGTGAGGACGAGGCAACAGCGGCCGGACACGGCACAGCTCCGGTGGTCGCCGACCGGTTGGACTACCAGTCCGACGGCACCGGGCTGCTGCGTTCCGTCCGCCGACACGTCCACGTGCTCGATCTCGGTACGCGGCAGTGCCGTCAGGTGACCGATGGGGACTGGAACGCGGGCGAGCCGGCGTGGTCACTGGACGGAACGAGGCTGGCCTTCGCCGCCGGCATGGCCCCGGACCGCGACATGACGCTGCGCACCCCCGCCCACGTACTGGACCTGCGCGTGGCAAACGCCACGCCGGTCGCGGTCGGGCCGGCCGACTCGGTGGCCGGCCCGCTCATCTGGACCGCGGACGGCGGTGCGCTCCTGGTCGTCGGCCATCGCGGCGCGCCGGTAGGTCATGCCGGGCTGCTGCGCGTCCCACTCCGCGCCGGTGAACGTACCGGCGGCGACATCGACGAAGTGACGGACCTGGCCGCGCCGCTGGACCGTAACGTCATGCCCGGCGCCCCGGCCTACCCCGGGGCGCTGCCGGTCTTGACCGACGCCGGGCGCACCGTGCTGTTCTGTGTGCGGGATCGCGGCTGCTCCCACCTGTACGCCGTGGGCGTCGGCGGCGGCGAGCCCCGACTGATCCTGGGCGGGGAGGGCCGCAACGTGTCGGGCCTGTCAGTGCGCGGGTCGAGGGCGGCGGTCGTGGTGAGCAGCCCGACTTCCTTCGGCGAGATCGCCACCGTCGACATCCGTTCGACGGCCGAGGCGGTCCGTTCGTCCCACGGCGCGCGTCAGGCCGGTTTGACGATGCGTCGGCGGGTGGAGCGGGAGTTCACGATCTCCGACGGCACCGTGGTCCAAGGCTGGCTGATGCGAGAGCCGGACGCCTCGGGCGGCCGGCAGCCGCTGCTGCTGGATATTCACGGCGGCCCGCACAACGCCTGGAACGCCGCCGCCGACGACGTCCACCTCTACCACCAGGATCTCGTCGCCCGCGGCTGGTCGGTCCTGCTGCTCAACCCCCGCGGCAGCGACGGCTACGGCGAGCGGTTCTACAACGCGACGATCGGCGCCTGGGGGACGGCCGACGCGAAAGACTTCCTCGAACCGCTCGACACGCTCGTGGCCGAGGGGATCGCCGACCCGAAGCGACTCGCCGTGACCGGCTACAGCTACGGCGGGTTCATGACCTGTTACCTGACCAGCCGCGACTCCCGCTTCGCCGCGGCAGTCGCCGGCGGACTGGTCAGCGACCTGGCCAGCATGGTCGGCACGTCGGACGAGGGGCACTTCATCAGCGCCTACGAACTCGGCACCCCGGCGTGGGCCGACCCGGCCCGCTATGCCGCGATGTCGCCGCTGACGCGGGTTGATCAGGTACGGACGCCGACGCTGATCCTCCATGGTGCTGCGGACATCCGCTGCCCGGTGGGCCAAGCCCAGCAGTGGCACACCGCGCTGCGCGAGCAGGGCGTACCGACCCGGTTGGTGCTCTACCCGGGCGGTTCGCATCTGTTCACGCTCGACGGCCCGCCCTCACACCGCCTCGACGTCAACCGGCGCGTCATCGACTGGCTCGAACGGCATGCCGGCGAGGCCGAGGGGCGGCTGACGTGAGCAGTGCTGCCCTGCTCGCCCGGACGGCGTCGGCTCCGGTGACGCGGCTCTGTGATCTCCCCCTGCTCATCGCCCATGTCCGACGGACAGCGCGGCATCCGCACGCCACCACCGCGCCGCCTACGAGGCTGCGGCATGCCTGCTGCGTAGCCTGGGCGTGCCGCGGGCACCGCTGCTTCCCTGATCGTCGAAATGCGAAATCGCGGGCCCGTTCGCCGCCGCGGCGACACGCCGCAGACCCGAGGGAGAGCGATGTTCGCGCGTGTGATCACAGCCCAGGCAGGGGCCGAGGGCTTCGACGGTACCGTCCGCCGTGCCGAGCAGCAGATGCCCGGCGCCCGCCAGATGCCCGGGTTCCAAGGTTATTACCTGCTCACTGACGCCGAGACCGGCAAGGTCGTCATCATCTCGCTGTGGGAGACCCGTGAACAGATGGACGCAGTCACAGCCGGGGGAGGGCCGTCCGGTATCCGGGAACAGCACAATTCAGCGCCGACGGGACTCACGGCACAGCACCTGGCGACCTACGAAGTCACCCTGCACGCCTGACCCGCAGAGCTGCGGCGCCGGCCGCCGCCGCGCGGTGGTGTCAGTGGTATCTGCCGTGGTCGGCGCTCCGTTGTGGGGACCGCCGCACACGCGTCCGGGGGGTAGCACCACCCATGATCGACCCGTAGACCTCATGGTGGGACGTGATCACTTGCTCCTAATGTGATCAGCAACCCGCAGTAGTGGTTCCACATCCCGAATACCCCCACCGCTTAAGGAACTTGCCCACCATGATGCACAGCACCAGGACCATCTCCCGCATCGCCGCAGCGACACTGGTGGCCTCACTGGCCGGCGTAGGGCTCGCGTGGCAGGCTGCCGGTACCACGCAGCAGGCACCGGCAGGCGCCCCGGACCGAACCGCGGTCGCCTCGAACACGAGTCACAACACACTGCAGGACAACGTGAACACGATCCTGCGGACCGGGTCGGTCGGAGTCCTGGCCCAGTCGACGGGGCCGCACGGAACCCGCTACGCCACCGCCGGTACGGCCAACAAGGCCACCGGAACCGCCGTGCGCCCCGACGACCGCTTCCGGATCGGCAGCGCCACCAAGACGTACGTCGCCACCGTGATACTCCAACTCGTCGGCGAGGGACGCCTGTCGCTGGACGACACCGTCGACCACTGGCTGCCCGCAGTGGTCTCAGGAAACGGCAACGACGGCACCAAAATCACCGTACGACAGCTACTGCAGCACACCAGCGGACTCTTCGACTACCTGGGCGACTTCCCCGAGGTCAGCAGTGTGGACGGATACCAGGCCGACCGCTACACCACCTGGACGCCCGAGCAACTCGTCGCGATAGCGATGCGCCACAAGCCGGACTTCGCACCGGGCGCCGGCTGGGAGTACTCCAACACCAACTACATTCTCGCGGGCATGATCATCGAGAAGGCCACCGGCCACAGTTGGCAGCAGGAGGTAACCCGGCGCATCCTCCAGCCCCTCCACCTGAGCCACACCGTCGTCCCGACGACCGACCCCCGCATCTCCGGCGCCCACCTGCACGGCTACTCCAACTTCTACGAGACCGGCCCCACCATCGACGTCACGGGCCTTAACCCCTCGGCGGCCGACGCCGCCGGCAACATGATCAGCACGACCGCCGATCTCACCAGCTTCTACACCGCGCTCCTGGGCGGCAAGGTGCTGCGCCCGGCGGAGCTGGCCGAGATGAAGACGACCGTACGCGCCCCCGACCTGGACGTCCTGGGGCCCGACGCGGGCTATGGACTGGGCCTGATGAAGATCTCGCTGTCCTGCGGCGGCGCCTACTACGGTCACGGAGGCGACCTCCCCGGCTACACCACCCGCGACGGCATCAGCGCCGACGGCCGACGCGTGGTCGTACTGGAGACGACCGGCGACGGCGCGGCCGACCTCTCCACCGAAAAAGCACAACGCACCCTGATGGACCAGGAACTCTGCGCCACCGACCGGAAATAGCGAGCACGCCCCTTTCGGGTCGGGCACGTTGGCGAGAATCCCTGGGGGGGGGGGGGGGCGACGCGCGGTCGACGACATGAACGGGGCGGGGCGGCCGCAGCGTTGACGGCGTTTGAGCCCCAGGCAGGTCCGCCGGGTGACACCCCACAGCCTGCCGCGCCCCGTCACCGCGCCGGCCCCCCCCCGCAATGACCGGCGCAAGAGGCCACGTGGACACGGAAATCGCAACTTCGACATGGCCCGCAGAGGCAGCTACCTTCACCTGGTCCTCGGCGATCGCCCACGGTCGCGCGGGAGTTCCTTCGGGCTGAGCCACCCGCGACGGGATGAGTGGGTCACACCCCATGAATCCTCGCCCGTGCGTAAGCCACCGAACGGGGTCCACACCAGGCACCCCCGACCAGGGAGACCCATGCCCCACCTTGCGCTGTACACATTCGGCGTCCTGAAGTCCCCTCTCGCCGATCCCGGACCTCTCACGCATGAGTTCTACGACATCGGTGAGGCCGTCTACGGGAAGATCGGCCGGCACCCCGGATACCTCGCGCGTGCTGAACCGGCAGACAGCGACCGGGGCGTGCTCTTCGAGGCGGACTGGGGTGCCTGGGGAGAGTTCGCCGTACCGACCTGGTACGGCAAGGGCCGTGCGGTGGAAACCACCGCCCTGGCCACGACGCTCTCACTCTGGACCGGCCTGCGCCCCGCCTTCGACGCCATCTACACCGGTCTGCACCGTGAGGCGCTGAACAGGCGTTACGACTGGTTCGAGCGGACAGGAAACCCGAATTACGTGTGCTGGTGGGTCTCCGACGACGCGATACCCACCTGGCGGGACGGGGTTTCCAGACTGGAGCACCTCCACGACCACGGCGCCGCGCCGCACGCGTTCACCTTCCACGACTCGTTCGCCCCGGACGGAACTCCGGCCAGGATCAAACAGGTTCGCTGACAATGAAGCCTGAACGGCTGAGGTGGTTCGTGTCGGAGAGGTGGCGCTGTGGCAGGGGCGCGCCGCGGCTACAGCGAACTGGCAGCAGCAGACCGGGATCCGGCTCGATGCGGTCCGCTATCTGGTGGACAGGGGAACCGGGAGGAAGGCGGGCGCGTCGAACTGGCATTGCACCGGCACCGGGGGGAGAGACGGACGGCCGTCTCGCCGTGTGCCGAAGAGGAGAACGACATGAACGCCCTACGCCGCTCAGCCGCTTTCGTCGCCTGTACGACCGCCGCCGCGGTCGCCCTGATCGCGGGGTGTGCGGATCCCGCGGCACAGCACGGTCGGGCAGGTATCGGCGCCGCGCCGCACACTTCCACGCCGGACGTTCGGGCCGCCGTCCCGTCCGCCACGACATCCGCCCCCTGTCCGTCCGGCGACACGTGGCAGAACCGGCCGAAGGCCGCGAAGACAACCCCTGAAGCCCTGGCCCTCGCCGTCGCCCTCGACCCGCACTCGTACCCCGAGTACGCGGCCACGTACGGCAATCTGGTGGTCGACTACCCGGTCGGACGCGTCGCGCTGTGCTTCACCGACCCGGCCGCGGGTCACCGGATGGCCGAGGCGGCCAAGAAGGCCCACCCCGGCATCGACCTCGGCCGTCTGGACGTCTACCGCAGCCGCTACTCCGAGCGCACCCTTCTGGGGGCGGTGGACACGATGAGCCAGAAGACCACCGTCGCCGGCTTCCCCATCTACACCTTGGGTCCCGCCAACGACGCTTCAGGCATCGACGTCACCACCACCGCTCAGGGTGCCCGGTCGGCCGCCCTGCACAACGACCTGAGCACCCTTGCGGGCGGCATTCCGGTCCACGTCAGAGAAGGCGGCCAGCCGGTCTCGGCATCGTAGTGACGGGGTCAGCGCTTTCGGCTGGCCTTCTTGCCGGCTTGCGCTGCCGCCTTGCGCTCAGTGGTCGCGCCCGTTGTGCTGAGCGCGCCGCCGGCGGTCTCCAGGTGGGCGCGTACGAACCACTGGAACAGTTCAAGCTGTCGTAGCTGACCGATAAGCATGTCTTGCGTGACGGGGTCGGGTTCGTCGGTGGCCTCTGCCACGCTGCGGTGTTCTTCGATGATGCCCGTGTACACGAGATCGAGCGCCCCGAGGTGCTCGATGGCGCCGGCCCGGCCCACCGCGTAGTCGTCCCAGGTCCGCTCGCTCACGAGTGCGCCCGGTGTCCCGTGGGGTGATCCTCCCAGGGTGGAGATGCGCTCCGCCGTCTCGTCGACCATGGCGCGCACTGCTTCGACCTGCGGGTCGAGCATTTCGTGTACCGCGATGAAGTGCGGACCGACCACGTTCCAGTGAATGTGCTTGAGGGTGAGGGCCAGGTCGTTCAGGGCGTGCAGACGCAGATGAAGCAGTTGGATGACGTCGCCGCCCTCCTTGATGGACATTCCTGGAACGGTGTACTTCGGTGCTGAAGCGGCCATGGTGGTTTCGTCGTCCATTCTTGTCGGAGCTTTGCCGGAAATTACCGGCGGGAATGTGCAGGCCGGTGGACGCAGTCGGAACGTACTGTCCGGGCCCGACCAGGTTTCTTCGTAGAGGCGATCACGCTAGGGAAGGGGCGTGCCGCCAGTGGCGTTGAGGATTTCCGCCGTGATGTAGCTGGCTTGAGGCGATGCGAGGAAGACATAGGCCGGTGCCATTTCCGCCGGCTGGGCCGGGCGGCCCAACGGCGCCTGCTTGCCGAACGAGGCGGTGTCGGGCATGGTCGCCGGGATGAGGGGAGTCCAGACCGGGCCGGGGGCCACCGCGTTGACCCGGATGCCGTCCTCGGCGACCATCTGGGCCAGGCCCTGGGTGAAGGTGACGATGGCGCCCTTGGTCATCGCGTAGTCCAGCAGGTGCGGGCTGGGCTTGTACGCCTGTACCGACGTCGAGTTGATGATGCAGCCTCCCCGTGGAATGTGAGGCAGCGCCATCTTGGAGAGCCAGAACATCCCGTACAGGTTGGTGCGCACGACGCGGTCGAACTGTTCGGTCGAGATGGCGCTGATGCCTTCGGGCTGGGACATCTGGTAGGCGGCGTTGTTCACGAGGATGTCGATCCGGCCGAACTCGTCGACCGCCCGTTCGATGAGCGCCCGGCAGGCACTCTCCTCGCGGATGTCGCACTCCACCGCCACCGCCTTGCGCCCGGCTTCCTCGACCAGGCGCGCGGTTTCGCGGGCCTCGTCGAGTTCCTCCGGCAGGTAGGTGATCAGTACGTCGGCGCCCTCCCGGGCGTACGCCAGAGCCACGGCACGGCCGATGCCCGAGTCACCGCCTGTGACGACCGTCTTGAGATCCTTCAGCGTCCCGTGCCCCTCGTAGGACTCTTCGCCATGGTCCGGCGGCGGATCCATGGGGCCGCTCCAGCCTGGGTGCTGCTGGTCCTGCTGGGGAAACTCCGGCTGCGGATGCTTGTCCACCGGATTTTCTCGGCCCTGTCCGTTGTCCGCCATGGCGCCTCTCTTCGGTCCTGGACCATCATGGGTTCCCGGAAACAGGCGGATAAACCAGGAATCGCGACCCTTGTGCTCAGTCCGGGTGTGCGGGCCGGAGTCGTGAGGCACCTGGCGAATCACAGCAGCCGATGTCGGCAGGCGAGCCGCCCCCGCGAACCGTTTGCCCGCGTGGCTCGCGCAGCGCGCCAAGCCCCGCCGCGGAGTGCCGAGTCAACTCGGCACGTCCTCCCGCCGCCGGTCGTCGTCGCCGGCTGCGGCGGGGATGGCGGGGATGGCGTTGTCGATGAGGACCGCGGCGATGGCGGCGGCGGTGGGGAAGGCGTCCGCGTTGAGGACCCGGGTGCGGGCCGCGGCGCCGTCGATGAGCAGTGCGAGCTGCTCGCCGAGCTGTTCAGGGTCGGCGGCGCCGGCTTCGCGGGCCGTGTCGGCGAGCCGTGCGGCGACGGCCGTCTTGTAGTCGCGTGCGTACTGGGACGCCGGGTGCTCGGGATTGTGAAGCTCGACGGCGGCGCCGATGTAGGGGCACAGGGGAGTGGTGGAGGGGACGTCGAAGGCGGCGAGGAGCCGTTCGCGGGGCGTGAGGTCGGTGCGGTCGAACACGCCGGACAGCACGGAGGGGTCGAATCGGCGCAGGTACTCGGCGACGAGTTCGTCCTTGCCGGCGAAGTGCTGGTAGGCCGTGCGCTTGGACACCTGGGCCGCCGCGCAGAGCTGGTCCATGCCGGTGCGGTTGATGCCCTGCTCGCGGAACAGTTGCTGGGACGCGCCGAGGATGCGCTCCCGGGCGCCCCGGCCGCGGCGCCGGCCCGTGGGGCCCTTCTCCAACTCTGTCATGAGCCCAGCCTACCTCAGCCTGGTAACGACCGGTGTACATAGTTTGCGTCCCGGTCGCCCGCCCCGTACCGTAAGCACACAGGGCGGTGTACTTAAAGCCGTCACCCCAGGTGCACACGGCACCACCGACCCAAGGGAGCGACCATGGGAAAGCTCGACGGCAAGGTAGCGGTCATCACCGGCGGCACCACCGGCATGGCGCTGGCCGGCGCGAAGCTGTTCGTCGACGAGGGAGCGCACGTCTTCCTCACCGGCCGCCGCCAGGACGCGCTGGACGAGGCCGTGCAGCAGATCGGCCGCAACGTCACCGGCGTCCAGGGTGACGCCGCCGACCTGGACGACCTGGACCGCCTGTACGACACGGTCAAGCGGGAGAAGGGAAGCATCGACGTGCTGTGGGCCAGCGCCGGCATGGGCGAGCCCGCCCTGCTCGGCGAGATCACCGAGGCCCACTTCCACGAAGCGTTCTGGCTCAACGCCCGCGGCACGCTGTTCACCGTCCAGAAGGCCCTCCCGCTCTTCAACGACGGCGGCTCCATCCTCATGACCGGCTCCAACGCCTCCCTCGGCGCCTTCCCCGGCTGGAGCGTCTACGCCGGCAGCAAGGCCGTCCAGCAGGCCTGGGCCCGGGTCTGGCTCAACGAGCTGAAGGACCGCCGCATCCGCGTCAACGTCCTGACGCCGGGCCAGGTCGCCACCGCCAAGCAGGCAGAACTCTTCGACGAGGCGACCAAGCGCCAGTTCGAATCCCTCATCCCCCGCGGCCAGATGGGCCGCCCCGACGAAATCGCCACCGCCGCCCTCTTCCTCGCCTCCGACGACTCCAGCTACGTCAACGGCATGGAACTCGTCGCCGACGGCGGCACCACCGCCATCTGAACCGGACATCACACCACCAGGGCAGGACACATCATGAGCAGCATCAGCATCAGCATCAGCATCATCGGCACCGGGAACATGGCCCGCACCATCGGCGCGCGGGCAACAGCGGGCGGCAACACCGTCGAGGTCATGGGCCGCGATCAGTCCAAGGCCGCCGACCTGGCCAAGGCCCTCGGCGGCGGCGCCACGGCAGGAGAATGGGGCACCGCCCCGGCCGGGGACATCGTCATCGTGGCCCTGCTGTACGACGGAGTCGTGCCCGTGGTCACCCAGTACGGAGACGCCCTCGCGGGCAAAGTCATCGTCGACATCAGCAATCCCTTCAATGCCACGTTCGACGGGCTGGCCCACCGCGAGGAGACCTCGATCGCGCAGGAAGTCGCCAAGGCGGCCCCTGCCGGTGCCAGTGTGGTAAAGGCGTTCAACACCGTCTTCCGCCATGTCCTGGAGAAGGGGCGGCCCGACGTCTTCATCGCCGGCGACAACGCACGGGCCAAAGCACGCGTGGAGGCGTTCGTCGAGAGCCTCGGACTGCGCCCGCTGGACGTCGGCGGCCTGAAGATGGCGCACTGGCTGGAAGGAGCGGGCTTGGTCACGGTGGGCCTCGCCAACAACGGAGTGGGGAACCTGGACTTCGCCCTCGGCATCACCCAACTTCCGGTCTGAGCAAACGGCTGAGGAGCCCCCGCTGTGCGTCACGTGCTTCAAGCGCGTGTTTCACCTCATGCGGGTCGTCAGTGGTCCTGCCCATCCTCACCATCGACAGGGTCATGGCCGCCACCTCCCACCAACCGGAGGCCCACCAATCGGAGGCCCAGGAACCGGAGGCGGTTCGGTGACGCCGCGTTCGGGGATCGGCGGGGTGGTGAGGCGTCGGCCGTTGCGGGTTGCGGCGGTTTTGGCCCAGGTGCTGGTGGAGACGGCGCCGAGCGCGAGTGCGACGAGGCCGCAGCTTCCGAGGACGGCCCAGGCGGTGCGGCTTGAGTTGATGAAGTCGGCGCCGGTGCCCGCCACGAGCGAGCCGGTGACGGCGACGCCTATGGAGATGCCGAACTGGCGGGCGCTGGCGGCGAGTGCGCCGGCGACGCCGACCTGGTCGGGTGGCAATCCGGAGACGGCGGTGTTGGTGATCGGTGGGGTGATCATGCCCGCGCCGAGGCCGAAGAGGGCGTAGGCGGCCAGCAGGTAGCCGCTCGCGGTGTGCGCGGTCAGGGGGACGAGGAGGAAGCCGCCGACGGCGAGGAGCGCGCCGCCCAGGGTGAGGGGGAGGCGGGCGCCCTGGGAAGCGAGGAGCCGCCCGGAGAGGTTGGCGGCGACCGCTTGGCCCACGGCCAGCGGGATGATCATCAGTCCGGCGTGCAGGGGGCTGAGGTGGCGAGCGTCCTGGAGATAGAGGGTGTTGAGGAACAGGAACCCGCCGAGACCGGCCGACATCACCACGGAGATGGTGTTCGCGCCGGAGAACGGAGGGCTGCGGAAGAACCGCAGGTCGATCAGTGGCTCGGAGCGCCGGGGCTCGACGACGAGGATCCCGGCGAGGGCCACGGCCGCGAGTACGTACAGCCCGACGATCCAGGGGTCTGCCCAGCCGATGCGGGGGCCCTCGATCGTCGCGGCGATGATCGACGCGAACAGGACGACGATCAGCGCCTGGCCGGGCGGGTCGAAGGCGCGGGCGCGGGCGGCCTTGGACTCGGGGACGAATCTCCGGGTGAGCAGGATGGCGGCGATCCCGATCGGGGCGTTGACCCAGAACACCGACCGCCAGCCGATACCGCTGACCAGCAGGCCGCCGAGCACGGGCCCGGCCGCGACGGTGGCGCCGATCGCCGAGCCCCATACGCCGACCGCCCGTGCCCGTTCCCGGGGGTCGGTGAAGACGCTGACGATGATCGACATCGCGACGGGGTTGAGCATCGAGCCGCCCACCGCTTGCAGGCCGCGGAAGGCGATCAGCCAGCCGGCGGTGGGCGCCAGGCCGCAGAGCAGCGAACTGAAGGCGAACAGCGACAGCCCGAGCTGGAACATCCGCTTGCGGCCGAAGCGGTCGGCCATCGAGCCGGACAGCAGGAGCAGGCAGGCCATGACCAGGGAGTAGGCGTCGACCGTCCACTGCAGGCTGCTGTCCGACGCGTGCAGGTCCTTGCTGATCGACGGGAGCGCCACGTTGACGATGGTGAGGTCGATGCCGGTCACGCACACGCTGAGACAGCAGATCGCCAGCACCAGCCGGCGGTGAACGGGACGCGGTGGGCCGGTCGTCGCCGTCGGCCCGGGGGTGTTCGCTGCGCTCATGGCGGATCCTTGAACAGGTTCGATAGAGTCTACGGTGGAAACGGAGAGGCTGTCCGCATCAATATACGGAGACCCTGTCCACTTACGCAAGGCCGTTATGCAAGGACGCGTGAATGACTGACCAGCCGCCCTCCAAACGGGCCGACGCCGCCCGCAACCGCCAGCGGATCCTCGACGCGGCACGCACCGCCTTCGCCGCCACCGGAGCCAAGACGTCGGTCGAGACGTCAATGGCCGAGATCGCCCGGCGGTCCGGGGTCGGCCCGGCGACCCTGTACCGGAACTTCGCGACCCGCCACGAACTCCTGGAGGCGCTGCTCGTCGACGAGGTCGACGAGGTCTGCGCCGCCGCCGCGACGGTCGACGGCGACAGCCCGGGGGACAGGCTCACGACCTGGCTGCGCCGGTTCTTCCAGTACGTCACCACCAAGCGGCCGGTCGTCCTCGGGCTGCTGGAGCACACCGACAGAACCGATCCCGTCTTCGACAGCCGGGGCCGGTTGCTCGCGGCGGGCCGGCCGCTGCTCTCCGCCGCCCAGGACGCAGGCCAGATCGCCGCCGATCTCGACCTCGACCAGATCCTCGATCTCGTGGTGGCCATCGCGAAGATCCCCGGCACCCCGGAATACCGGCAGCCGATCATCGACGCGGCACTCGCCGGACTGCACACGAGCGGCACCTGACCTCCGCGCCGCACATCTGTTCCACCTCCTCCGACGTGTCGTCGGGACGTCGTACCGACATGAAGCCGGTAGGACGGGCCAGACGGAGAAAACGCCGGGCCGAGCGCGAAACGGCCGCGGGACCACGCGACGACGGAGGCACGATGAGGGCACTGACCTGGCAGGGCAAGGGCGACGTGCGGGTGGAGACGGTTCCCGATCCCGTCATCCAGGACCCGACAGATGTGATCGTCAAGGTGACGACCACCGGTCTGTGCGGCTCTGATCTGCACCTGTACGAGGTCTTCGGCCCGTTCCTCGACGCCGGCGACATTCTGGGCCACGAGCCGATGGGGATCGTCGAAGAAGTCGGCGCCGAGGTCACGGCGGTGCGGGTGGGCGACCGCGTGGTCGTGCCCTTCAACGTCTCGTGCGGCACCTGCTTCATGTGCGAGCAGGGGCTCCAGTCCCAGTGCGAGACGACCCAGGTCCATGAACACGGCACCGGCGCCTCCCTCTTCGGATACACCAAGCTCTACGGCCACGTGCCCGGCGGCCAGGCCGAGTACCTGCGCGTCCCCTTCGGGAACACGCTGCCCATCGCCGTACCTCCGGGCCCCTCGGACGACCGGTTCGTCTACCTGTCCGACGTCCTGCCGACCGCGTGGCAGGCGGTGGAGTACGCGGCGGTGCCGCCGGGCGGCACGGTGGCCGTCCTGGGCCTCGGGCCGATCGGAGACATGAGCACCCGCATCGCGCTGCACCGCGGCGCGGAAAAGGTCATCGGCATCGACCTGGTACCTGAGCGGCTCCGGCGCGCCCGGGCCCGCGGCGTCCACACGCTCGACCTCAACGAGTACGGCGACAAGATCACCGACGCCGTACGGGACCTCACCGGCGGGCGCGGGCCCGACTCCGTCATCGACGCCGTCGGGATGGAGGCGCACGGTGCTCCGATCGCCAAGGGCATGCAGCAACTGACCTCGCTGCTCCCCGACGCGTTCGCCGCCAAGCTGATGCAGCGCGCCGGCGTGGACCGCCTCTCCGCGCTCTACCTGGCCATCGACCTGGTCCGCCGCGGCGGCACCATCTCCCTCTCCGGCGTCTACGGAGGCGCGGCCGACCCGCTGCCGCTGCTGACCATGTTCGACAAGCAGATCCAGCTCCGCATGGGCCAGGCCAACGTATGGCGCTGGGTGGACGACATCCTCCCCCTGCTCACGGACAGCGATCCGCTGGGTGTGGACGACTTCGCCACGCACCGGCTGCCGCTGAGTCAGGCGCCGGAGGCGTACAAGATGTTCCAGCAGAAGCAGGACGGCGCGGTCAAGGTGCTCTTCACGCCGTGAGGCGTGAGCAAACTGCTACGAGTGCCCGCCTGGCGGAGTGTCATGCATGTTGCGTACATCACACCTGACGGCCCGTCTTGCGCATTGGTCAGCCATGCGCGTTGGCGGCTTGGGGATGCGAGGCGAGGCTTCGTTTTTGCCGCTGATGCAAAGGGGGGCGTTCGTCGAATCCGTGGGGTGACGTTGCGTCATAAGATGTACAGGGTGTAGTGATCCCGATGGAATTTGCCGTTCCGGCGGGGCTTGCGGAGAGGATTGGAAGGCGCACCGGCCGGTGCGCCTTCCAATGTGTGCGTTACCCGGGCCCGTTCCGGGGTGACCGGGCGCACGCTGTTCAAGGGGGTTGTGCACGTGAGACGTGCGCGCATGACAGTGGCGGCGATGGTCGCCGGGGCAACGTTGTCGTTGCTGGGGACGGGGGTGGCTTCGGCGGGCACAGGACCGGCGCCGACGCCGCAGCAGCGGGCCGCGAACGCCGCGGCGGGGGCGGCGGGTACGGAGGCCGGCAATCCGCTCAGTGCCGCGGCGAAGGCGGCGGAGGTGTGTGCGGACGCCGCCCAGATCGGTACGACGGAGTACATCTACCGGGGTACGGAGACGATCGC
This sequence comes from Streptomyces sp. NPDC087906, assembly GCF_055584925.1. Taxonomy (NCBI): domain Bacteria; kingdom Bacillati; phylum Actinomycetota; class Actinomycetes; order Kitasatosporales; family Streptomycetaceae; genus Streptomyces; species Streptomyces sp. NPDC087906. The sequence goes on along the minus strand of NZ_JBVJLC010000005.1, from coordinate 296,261 downwards.
CTCGGTCAAGCAGTTCTACTCACCGAGCTGCGACAGGAACTACGGCTACGTCTGGGCCTGGAAGTCCTTCCTGGACCAGAACACCAACTTCAACCTGACGGTCGGCGTGTGGGCGTACGAGCGCGGCGCCCTGGTCGGTGAGCGCGTGGTGATCAACACCCACGCGCAGGAGTTCTGGAGCGACGCGGCCGACACGGGCGACGAGTGCACCTCCGCCGACGGGACGATCAACATCCCGGGGTACCCCGCGCCGCTCAGCACCCGTACGTCCAAGCGCTGCTGACGATCCGTCACCAGGCTTTCCGTACGCCGTCTTTCACATCACTTCCCGCGAGGAACAGGGCGGGGCGGCACCCGTGCAGGGGTGCCGCCCCAGTAGGTCCTGCTCCTTCGCCATCTCACGCATCGGAGAGACCTTCATGCATCCTCGCATGCCCGCAATGCGGCGCCGCAGACACTGGCTGCCGCTGTCCGTCCTGACCGTGGTCACCGCGACGGCCACCATGACCGCCGCCCTGCCCGCGAACGCCCGGCCCGTCGCGGCTCCGCGTGCGGTCGAGGCGCCGGCCGCGCCGAGCGCGACGGCCAAGCCGAAGCCCTCGCCGCTGGGGGTGACGAGGGCGACGGCGAGCACCCCGCTGAAGGCGGTGGGAACCGCCGGCCGGCCGGTGGTGGAGTCCGCCGCGGCCGACCCCGGCTTCTACGCCCTCGGCATCGGCCAGGTCCCCTGGTCCGACTTCTTCTCCGCCCAGCTCTCCGACGGTGTCAGCGCCCAGGTCAACTACGGCAACGGCAACCTGCTCCTGACCGTCGGGGGTTTCGACATCGCCGACGGCGGCCCGGGACTGTCCTACGGCAACACCTTCAACAGCCTCAACAGCGTCGGCTGGAACGCCACTTCGGGCGCCGACCTGCACGTGGAGGAACCCACTCCCGACGGAGTCTCCGTCGAGGGCCCGTCCGGCACCGTCGCCGTCTTCGCCCGCGACGGCTCGGGCTTCACCCCCGCCAAGGGCTACAAGCAGGACCTGACCGAAGCCTCGGACAAGAAGTCCTTCACCCTCACGAGCCGCCGCAACGGGGAGAAGACCACCTTCACCCGCTCCGGCACCACCGGGGCCGCGCGGGTGTCGAAGGTGGAGGACAAGAACGGCAACGCCACCACGGTCACCTACTCCGGCAGCTTCACCTCCAAGATCACCGCGGCGTCGGGGCGCACACTGACCTTCACCAACGACGGCACCCACATCACCAAGGTCGCCGACAACACCGGCCGGTCGATCGGCTACACCTACTCCGGTGACCTGATCAAGACCTTCACCGACGCCGACTCCAGGACCACCACGTTCGACTACGACTCCTCCAACCGCCTCACCAAGGTGACGACGGCGGAGGGGCGGCAGACGAAGTTCACCTGGGACAGCGCCAAGGTCGCCTCCCTCACCCGCGTGGTCAACAACGCCACCGGGGCGGGCAACACCACCGTGTTCACTTGGCTGTTGGGCCCGGAGAACACCGAAACCGAAGGCTTCGTCCAGATCACCGACCCGCGGGGGAAGAACACCCTCAAGACGGTCGACGGCTACTGGCGCACCAAGAAGACCGAGGATCCCCTCGGGCACAAGCGCTCGAAGTCCTGGGGCCCGGACAACGACATCGCCACCGCCACCGACGCGATGGGCGCCTCGCCCCAGGACGGCAACGTCACCAGCTACACGTACGACTCGGCCTTCAACCCGGCCTCCGTCGCCATCCCGACCGGCGCCTCCGCCACGGCGACCTGGGTGAAGAAGGGCAGCGGCTACTTCCCCGAGACGGCGACCTCCGCCTCGGCGGAGAAGACCACCAACGGCTACGACACCTCCGGCAACCTGCTCACCTCCCAGGACTCCACCTCCGGCGGCACCGCCGCGAAGTGGACGTACACCTACAACCCCAAGACGGGGACGATGACGTGCGGCGGCCTGCCCGGCCAGCGCTGCACCGCCACCGACCCGCGGGAGAAGAAGACCAGTTACGCGTACGACTCCGCGGGCAACCTGACGAAGGTCACCCCGCCGAGCCCGCTCAAGCCGAGCACGTACACCTTCGACGACCTCGGCCGCCAGAAGACGGTGACCGACGGCCGCGGCATCACCACCACCTACACCTACGACAACCGCGACCGGGTCAAGACCCAGACCGCCGGTTCGACCACCGCCGCCTACACCTACGACGCCGACGGCAACCTCAAGACCCGTACCACCCCGGCCGGCACGTCGACGTTCGGCTACGACGAGCAGAACCGGGAACGCACCCGCACCCTGCCCGGCACCCCGGCCACGTCGATCACCTACGACGCCACCGGCAACCTGGCCACCGCGACCGACTCCGGCGGCACGGTGACCTACGGCTACGACGACGCCAACCAGCTCACCTCCGTCACCGAACCGGGCGGCGCGAAGACCACGTACGCCTACAACAACAACGGTGAGCGCACCAAGACCACCTTCCCCGGTGGCACCACCCAGACCGTCACCCCCGACGACTCAGGCCGGGCCACGAAGATCGAGGCCGTGTCGGGTACGACGACCCTGTCCTCGATCTCGTACGACTACGCGAGCGCGGGCAAGGACACCGACAAGATCCGCAAGCGCACAGCGGACGGTGCCGCCACCGCCTACACCTACGACACCGCCGGCCGTCTCACCAAGGCCGTGGAGACCAAGAGCGGTACCACGACCGCCGGTTGGGCCTACTGCTACGACAAGGCGGGCAACCGCACCGGCCGCTCATCCGGCACCAGTCTGCCCGCGAGCTGCGACGACGCCACCCAGAAGGCGGAGTACAACGACGCGGGCGAGCTGACCTCCTTCAACGGCAACACCGGCTTCTCCTACGACGGCGCCGGCAACGAGACGAGCGCCGCCAGCCCCACCGGTACCCGCACTGGCGGGACGTGGACCCCCTTCACCCAGCTCGGCGCCTACACCCAGTCCGGCGCGACCACGAACCAGACCTACGCCGGCACCGACAACACCCAGCGCCTGACCCGCGACACGACCACCTTCACCAACGCGGCGGTCGGGCTGAGCAACCAGAGCGCGGCCGGCGCCAGTACCGGTTTCGTCCGCGAACCCTCGGGCACTCTGGTGGCCATGAGGACCGGGGGGAGCAGCCAGTACTACCTGACCGACGTCCAGGGCTCCGTCATCGGCCTGGTCGACGCGACGGGCAAGCGCACCGCCACGTACTCCTACGGTCCCTACGGCGAGCCGCGCACCAACACCGGCACGTCGCAGCCCTACCGCTACACCGGCACCTACCTGGACCCGTCGGGGCTGTACAAGACGGGCGCCCGCTACTACGACCCCAACCTCGGCCGGTTCTCCCAGCCCGACCCCTCGGGCAAGGAGGACAACGCCTACCTCTACGCCGGCGCCGACCCGGTCAACCGGATCGACCCGACCGGGCTGGCCTTCTTCGACGGGGTCGGCAAGGCCTTCGACCTCTACGACATCGCCAGCATCGCCAAGGACGTGTCCGAGGGCAACTACAAGGACGCGCTGGCCTCGGCCGTCGGCATGGCGGCAGGCGCCGCCGCCGAGGCCGCGTGCGGCGCGGTCGCCGCCGCCGTCAGCGCACCGACGGCGGGCGTGGGCGGGCTGGCGGTCGGCGCCACCTGCTTCGGCGTCGGATACGGCGCGGGCGAACTGGGCGAGAAGGCCGCGAGCAGTGTCCTGAACTAGACAACCGGATACCGACAAACAGTGACGAGCGACAGGAGAAGAACATGCCATACGGTCACTTCCTGGCCAAGGGAGCCGGGCAGGGCACCCCGTCCTTCTGGATCATTGCCATCGCCTTGGTCGTCATCGTCGGGGTGGCGTTCCTGGTGAGCAAGGCGCGCAAGAGGTAGCACCACCCGCGGGCCACGGAAGACGTGTGGCACTCGCCGCCCGGCCGGTGTGATCCCGGCCGGGCGGCCTGGCGCGTCGACGCTCCGATACAGCTACCGCTGCTGCGCACTCCACTGCGCGAAGCGGGTCGCGGCGATGTGCGCGCCGGGGCCGGGGAGGAGGTCGGACGGCTTGAGTTCCGCGCCCCAGTAGAGGCCGTGCGGGTCCGTCAGCACGGTACGGGGGTCGTTCTTGACGGCGAGGCCCTGCCGGATGAAGTCCGCCAGCTCGAAGACGTCGGGACCGGCCGCCTCCACCGTGCCGTTGACGGGTTCACCGACGGCCGCGCGGCTCACGGCGGCAGCCACGTCGCCCGAGTGGATGGGCTGGATCTGGATGGGCGCGACGGTGACCGTGTCGCCTTCGGTCGCCGAGTCGGCGAGGCTCTTCGCGAACTCGAAGAACTGCGTGGCGTGCACGATCGTGTACGGCAGGCCCGCGTCCTTGATCATGTCTTCCTGGAGCTGCTTGGCGCGGAAGTAGCCGCTCTGCTGCAGGCGGTCGGTACCGACGACGGAGAGGGCGACGTGGTGCCTCACCCCGGCGTCCGCCTCGGCCTTGAGTACGTTGGTGGTGGAGACGCGGAAGAACTCCATGACGGCGTCGTCGTCGAACGACGGGGAGTTCGACACGTCGACGACGACCGAGGCTCCGGCGAGAGCGCCGGCCAGCCCCTCACCGGTGAGTGTGTTGACCCCCGTGTTCGGCGAGGCGGGGACCGCCTCGTGACCGTTCTCGCCGAGCTGGGCGACCACCTTCGAGCCGATGAGGCCGGTTCCACCGATTACGACGATCTTCATCAGGGTTCCTTCCGGAGCGTTTCGCGGTGCGGCCCGCCGCCTTGCGGCGCGGGCTTCGTACGCACCGATCGCATGGGCGTTGCACAAGGAGAGACAGAACAGCCGTCTCATCTGTGACAGGCAACGCCCACGCTCACTCGGAACCGCGGATGATCTTCTCCGGTCAGGTGGTCTGCAGGCTGCTGCCCGGGGCGGGCACCGCGTGACGGCTGGAGCGGAGCGAAGCGCTCTGCCGGCCGAGCCATGCGTCGGCGGCGCTGAGGGCCTGCGGGATGTCCTTGGTGCCGGTCATGACGCAGAGGGTGTACGTGGCGTCCTCGACCGCGCGGGCGGTGGCGTCGGTGGGGTGGCGGTCGTCCGCGATGCGGGCGTCGGCGTAGCGAGCCAGGGCCACTCGGAGGTCCTGAGGGTGGGGTGTCAGCACGGCACTTTCCTCACGTTCAATGGTCACTTCGGGGCCGGCGCCCAGCGGCGGGACGGGTATTCGCCCGTCGATTGCTGCTGCTCGGTCGCGCGGCATCGCTTCGCTTCGCGCGTCATTGCGTGATGTGTTCCGGCATGTACCCGCATCGGCCCCGGATACGCGCGAGTGTGTCCGGCCTCACTCGTCGAGGTGACCTGTCCTGGCCGGTGGTCAGGCCCGCCCGTCGTCGACGCTTCCCGTGAACTCCAGGAGGGCGGCCGCGAGTGCGTCAGGAGCTTCCTGCGCGACGAGGTGGCCGACTCCGTCGAGTTGTACGGCGGTGACCTCGCCGGCGCTCACCTGACGGAAGGTCGACTCGGTGATGCCGCCATGGCCGGCGGCCTCAACGGTCAGTACCGGCGCGGTGATCGGGTGCGCGTCGGCCAGCGCCTTGGTCGCGCCCCGGTCGGTGAGGACGCCTCGGTACAGGCCCTCCGTGCCCCGCCAGGCGTTCGGGCGCGCGTAGCTCCGTACGAACTCGTCGACGTCGTCCTCGCCGATGGCGCCCGCCGTCCCGTTCATCAGCGGGAAGGCCCAGTCGGTCAGCAACTCCCGCTCATGGCCAGGAAGGAGCATTCCGGCGATGCCCGGGGCGCCGAGGAAGCCGACATGCCAGGAACCGTGGTTGTTCACGTCGGCGAGAGCCTCGAATCCGAAGCCGGCCAGGGTCGTCTCGACCCCGGTGAAGCTGATGACGTCCTCGGGGTGCGTCGCCGCGAAGCGGAAGCCGGTGCCGCCGCTGATGTCCTGGCAGAGGAGGTGGACGGGGCCCGCGCCGATGTATGCGACGAGACGGTGCAGGTCCTCGGCCGAGGCCGCCTCGCCGTACTCGGTGTCGGCGTTGCCGGAGTCGCCGAACCCGCGGAGGTCGACGGCGAAGACCCGATGGGTCGGCGCGAGCAGCGGGATCAGCTTGCGGAACGCCCACCAGGTCTCCGGCCAGCCGTGCACCAGCAGGATCGGAGAGCCGTCGGTGCCGGCGGAGACGTAGTGCAGGCGCGTTCCGTTGAGGTCGGCGAGGTGGTGCGTGACGCCGGGAAGGGTGGCGCCGGCGGGCGTGACGGTGGTCATGGGAAGCTCCTAAATAGGCAACCTGGTTGCTTACCAAGATAGGCAACCAGGTTGCTCTTGTCAAAGGTGGTCGTATGCTGGCCGCATGTCCAGATCAGGCGCTGATCTCGCGCTGCTCCTGCTCGCAGGCTTCCGAACGCTGGCGGATCGAGCGACCGCCGAGCTTGCCGAGCGCGGGTACGAGGACGTACGGCCGGTGCACGACTTCGCCCTCCACTCGATCCTGTCCGGCGCCGACAGCGCCACCGAACTCGCCCGCCGGATGTCGGTGACGAGACAGGCGGCGGCGAAGACGATCGCCGCGCTGGAGGAGCGCGACTTCGTGGCGCGCCAACCGGACCCGGCCGACCGCCGGCGGACGCGGCTGCGCGTCACCGAGCGCGGACTCGCGATGCTGCGGGAGGGCGAAGCGATCTTCGACGAGATGCGTGCGGAGTGGGAGAAGCAGGTGGGCCCGGCCGCACTCGCCGCGGTCGAGAAAACGCTCCGGTCACTCGTCGGGGACGCCGCGATCCGGCTCGACTCGCCGGGCTGGATCGCGCGCGACCCCGAGGTGTAGCAGCGGTTCTACGAGGAGAGGCGAAGCGAATGAAGCACATCGCACTGCGTGACCTGGACGTGGCCCGGATCGGCCTCGGCGCGATGGGTATGTCCCACGGCTACACCGGCGCCGGAAGCGACGACGCCGAGTCCGTCCGTACCATCCACCGTGCTCTCGAACTGGGCGTCACCTTCCTCGACACCGCCGAGGTCTACGGCCCTTACACCAACGAGGAGTTGGTCGGCCGCGCCCTGAAGGGCCGCCGGGCGGGCGTCGTGCTGGCGACCAAGTTCGGCCTGATCTCCCACACCGGCCGCGAGGGCGGCACGGACAGCAGTCCGGCCGGCATCCGCAAGGCGGTTGAGGGCTCCCTCACGCGGCTGGGCACCGACTACATCGACCTGTACTACCAGCACCGCGTCGACCCCGGCACACCGATCGAGGACACGGTCGGCGCCCTGGCCGACCTGGTCACCGAAGGCAAGATCCGGCACATCGGTCTGTCCGAGGCGGGCCCCGACACCATCCGCCGCGCGCACGCCGTCCACCCCGTCACCGCCGTGCAGTCCGAGTACTCGCTGTTCACCCGCGACCCCGAGGCCCGAGTCCTGCCGGTGCTGCGCGAGTTGAACATCGGCTTCGTACCCTTCTCGCCGCTGGGACGCGGCTTCCTGACCGGTACGGTCCGCTCCACCGACGCGTTCGACCCCACCGACTTCCGCGCCGGCAATCCCCGGTTCACCGAGGAGAACTTCCGGCACAACCTGCGACTGGCCGACCAAGTCGCCGCCGTGGCGGGGGAGATCGGCGCCACCCCGGCCCAAGTCGCCCTGGCCTGGCTGCTGGCCCAGGGCGAGGACATCGCACCCATCCCCGGCACCAAGCGGGTGGCCAGGGTGGAGGAGAACACCGCGGCCGACGAGGTCCACCTCAGCGAGGCGCAACTCGCCGCCCTCACCAGCCTCCCCCCGGCCGCCGGCGCCACCCACGACGAGGCCGGCCTGCGCATGATGGAGCGCTGACCGGACCCGTCGGGCGACGGACTGCGGGCGACGAACGACGGACTACGGGCGGAGATCGGTTTTCGCCTGGCCGGTCTCCGGGTCGAAGGGGAAGGAGACGTGCTGGTGGATCATCAGCCACTCGCCGCCTCTCCGCTGGAACACCCGCGTGCCCCGTGACCAGCTTTCGGCGCTCTCGCCGTCAGGCTGCTCCGCCCGCATACGGTTGAGGCCCCAGGCGACGGCGATGTCCTCCCGTACCAGGATCCTGAGGTCCGGGACGTCCCACTCGACGGTTCCGGCCGTCGCTTCGAGCCCGCGCTCGCACTCTTCTCGGATGCTGCGCAGATCGAGGTGTTGAAGCGGCTCGCTGTGCTCGTACGAGACGACGTCCTCGGCGATGTGGGACATCAGCCCGTCCAGGTCCTTGGCGGCGGTGCCGTCGAACCACTGCTGGTGGACCGCCTGCACCTCGTGCTCGGCGGCGGGGGCGGTTGCCGTCTCCCCGTCGCCGGTGTGGGGGAACGAGTGGTGCTCGTGAGCCACGATCCACCGGCCGTCTTCCTTGCGCAGCCCGAGAGTGAGCCGCAGCCGGTTCGCCGGCTGCTCGGCGAGGTCTTTCGGCGTCCCGCAGCGCAGCAGGGCGTGGGCGAAGGCCACCTCGTCCCCTGCGGTGATGTCCAGCGACTCGATCTCGAACACGGCGTCCTGCGCCTGCCACTCGAAGAAGGGCGGCCATGTCTCGCGGTAGGCGTCGATGCCGTGGACGCCCTCGTACGGCGGTGGGACGTCGAACATGACGATGTCGTCGGAGTGGTCCGCCAGGACACCGCTCATGTCGCTCTGGTGCACGGCAACGGCCCACCGCTCGATCAGGGCGCGGATCTGCTCTTCGTCCTCGGGCATGGTCACGTTCGCTGTCCTCTCCGGTCGGCGCCGCTGCGCGACGCGCCTGCGGGCGCGCGTTCGACCCGTCTGCTCATGCAGACTCCCGGCTGCCGCCAAACTCATCTGTCGTCGGGGAGGAAGGGAACTGCCCCGGGCCGGTCGGACTGACCTCGGGCCCGGCAAGCTGATCGGCCGGCAGGCAGATGATGCTGCCTCGTTCTTGCACAATTCTCTCGCCCATCGAGGCCAGGGGGCGCAATAGTGTTGCAATGGGAGTATGAACCTCGATGAGCACCGCACCCTGCTGGCCCGCCACGCGCGGCCCGACTGGACCACCGCCGTCGACGGTGTCCTCATCTCCAAGGTCGACCGCCCTGATCCGCCGGCGCCCTCGATGTCCGGTACGGTCCTGGCGGTCATCGTCCAGGGCGCCAAACGGCTCGCCCTGGGGGAGCGGGTGTTCGAGTACGGGCCTGGGCAGTATCTGGTGGCTTCCGTCGACCTGCCTGTCACGGGACAGTTCACCCAGGCCGACCCCGAGCAGCCCGCGCTGGGGTTCGGCCTCGTCCTGGAACCGTCCGCCATCGCCGAGCTGCTGCTCGGGACCGGGGCGGCGGAGACCCTCCGTACCTCCCGCCCCGTCGGCGGCGGCGCGCCCTCGGGGATCGCCGTCAGCGACGCCCCGGACGCGCTGCTCGACGCGGTGGTACGGATGCTGCGGCTGCTGGACGAGCCGCGCGACCGGGCCGTACTGGCTCCGCTGATCAAGCGCGAGATCCTGTGGCGCCTGATCACCGGCGAGCACGGTGCGGCGGTCCGCCAGCTCGGTCTCGCCGACAGCAGTCTCAGCCATGTCTCACGGGCCGTGCGCTGGATCCGAGAGCATTACGCGCAGCCCTTCCGGGTCGAGGACGTGGCGCGGCAGGCCGGTATGGGCGTCTCCGCCTTCTACCGCAATTTCCAGTCCGTGACGGCGATGAGCCCGATCCAGTTCCAGAAGCAGATCCGGTTGCAGGAGGCCCGGCTGCTGCTCGCCACCCACCCGGGCGACGTCACGGGGGTCGGCCAGCGGGTCGGGTACGACAACCCCTCCCAGTTCAGCCGGGAGTACCGCCGCCAGTTCGGCGCCCCGCCGAGCCAGGACGCCGCCCAGTTGCGTCGGGCCGTACGCACCCCCGCGGGCGTCCTGGCCTGAGCGGCGCGACCCGCTGAGCGGCGCGACCCGCTCCGGATGTCCTACCGGGTGACGACCGAGCCGTCGTAGACGTTGTCGGGGGTGGCGACCGCCGTGATCGCGCGGGCGAGGAGGGTGGACGGCTCCGCGCCCTGAGTGGTGATGTCCGTGTTGATCATGATCACCAGAGTGGCCTTCTGCGAGGGCAGATAGACGGTCACCGTCTCGTACCCCGGGATGGAGCCGTTGTGTCCGATCCAGCCGTTGGTCTCGAAGATGCCGAGGCCGTACGTGGTGCCGGGGAAGCCGGTCGGTAGTGTCGTGAGGCGCTGTGCCTGGGTCTGCGGGCTGAGCAGCTCTCCGGTGGCGACGACGTCCGCCCAGCGGCGCAGGTCGTGCAGGTTCGAGATCATCGCCCCCGCCGCCCAGGCCCAACTGGGGTTCCAGTCGGTGGCGTCGCCGACCGCTCCGCTCAGGGTCTGGTCGGTGTAGCCGTGCGGATGCGGTTCGGGGAACTCGGCGCCGCGCGGGAACAGCGTGTCGTGCAGGCCGGCGGGGCGCAGCACCCGGTGGTCGATGACGTCGGCGAGCGGATGCCCTGTGACCTTCTCGATCACGAGCCCGAGCAGCACCAGGTTGGTGTTGGAGTACTCGAACTGCGTACCCGGAGCTGCGGTGTTCGGGTGCCGGAAGCCGTACGCGAGCACCTCGTGCGGGGTGAAGTAGCGCTCCGGGTCGCTCAACAGGGCCTGGTTGAAGTCCGCGTCGGAGGTGTACGGGAACAAGCCGCTGCGCATCTCGGCGAGTTGGCGCAGCGTGATGTGGTGACCGTTCGGCACGCCGTGGACGTAGCGGGAGATCGGGTCGTCCAGCCGGATCCGGTGGTCGTCCACGAGCTGGAGGAGCGCGGTGACCGTGAAGGTCTTGGTCTCGCTGCCGATCCGTACGTACGGGCCGACGGTCATCGGCTCGCCGGTGGCGGTGTCGGCGACGCCGGTCGCGCGGACGTAGCTCCCCTTGCCCGGCATCCAGAGGCCGACCGCGACCCCGGGAATGTCCGCCTGCCGGCGGACGTCCTCGATCGCCTTGTCCAGCCGGGCGGTCAGTACGGGGCCGAGACCACCGGCAGGGCTCCGGCTCCCCGGGTGCCCCTCGGCGGTCGTGGTACGGGCGGCCGTGGCCTGGGCGGTCGTGGCTCGGGCGGTCGTGGCCTGGACGGTCGTGGCGGGAGCCGCCGTCATCGGAATCACAACGGATGCCACGAAAAGTGTGGCGGCGAGCAGTCGGCGGCGGGGCGTACGTCGCATGCCGTGGCACCTCTTCCAGTCAGGGCTCGGGCGGTCAGATCACCACCGGAACCCACTGCGAGGGACCCACCTCCGAACGTGTTCTCGCGAATCCACCCGTTCGGCGCCGCACGGGTGTTTGCCCGGCTGTGCCCACCCGCTGTGGCGCGCGCCGCGGGTCAATGGTCTGATCTCCCCATCGGCCGTGCGGAACGGCCCTGGATCGATGCCCGTCGCAGCAGGGTCTGCCGACGGGCATGTGGGGGGAACAGAGAATGTCCAAGCACCGTATGTCCAAGCGCAACCGCGTGCTGGCGTGGGGCGCCGCAGGCGTCGTGCTGGCAGCAGGCGGGGCGGTCACCGCCAACGCCGTCACCGGTACGGCGGCCCCGATGAAGCTGCCCACGCCCTCGCTCTACGCGGGCCGGGCGTTCGACACCTGCACCGCGCCCTCGCTCGCCGCGATGAAGGCGTGGAAGGCGTCGAAGTTCTACGGCGCCGCCGCCGTCTACATCGGCGGGAAGAACCGCGGCTGCGCCCAGCCGCAACTGACCGCTTCCTGGGTTAAATCGGTCTCCGCCTCCGGCTGGAAGCTCGTACCGCTGTACGTGGCGGCGCAGCCGCCGTGCCAGACCAGCCGCAACACCGACCGGATCGTCGCCTCCACGGCGGCGGCGCAGGGCACCCGCGACGGCAACGACGCCGTCGCCAAGGCGAGCGCGCTCAAGATGACGGCGGGCAGTGCGCTCTACCTCGACATGGAGCCGTACGACACCGCCAACGCCTCCTGCAACACCGCGGTCCTCACCTACGTCCGCGCCTGGACCCGCGCCGTGCACGCGAAGAAGTACTGGTCCGGCTACTACGGTTTCACGTCCTCCAGCGCGGCGGCCGTCGCGACCGCCAAGGACCGCACCGATCTCCCCGACGCCCTCTGGTACGCGCTGTGGGACAAGAAGAAGACCACGACCACCGACTGGCGCTGGAGCACGTCGCTGTACACCGGCCACCGCCGCGCCCACCAGTACATCGCCAACAGCAAGGAGATCCACGGCGGCGTCACCCTGACCGTCGACCGCAACGCGTGGGACGCACCGGTCGCCGTCATCGCCAAGTAGCCCGGTCAGGACAGGGCGAGGACGCAGAACTCGCGGCCCTCGGGGTCGGCCAGGCATGTCCACGGGACATCCCCCTGGCCGACGTCGAGGCCGCGGGCCCTGCGTGTCAGCAGGCTGAGCCGAGGCACTTCCGGCTGAACACCCGCTTGCCGTCGACCGTCCCGATCACACTCGTGGCCTCTATGCGATCGGACTTGCCGGTCGAGACGTCCTTCTTCTTGTCCGCCTTGACCACCAGACGTACCGGCTTCTTCGACGTGTCGCGCCCGGTGCACGTGATCGTGTAGGACCGCCCGTTCGAGGTGGCACACGTCAACTCCCCGTCTATGGGGTGGTTCTCCTCCTCGAACGAGGCTTCCCCCAGCTTCGAGACCAAGGTACGCAGCGACGCGTCAGCGACTTCCTTCGCGCTCGTGTCGCACGCCGAGAGCGCCAGCACGGCGGTGAGAGCCGCCCCGGCGGTGAGGGTGAGTGCGCGTTTCGACATGAGTGGCTCCTCTTGGTCGGCCGTGTGCGAGCACGGCGACGAGGCGGTGCGCCCCGCAGCACTCACCAAACACGTACTCGGGCTCCCGACGGCCCGGCCTCGGGGTTATTTCGTCCGCGGGTACCACCCGCGCCGCACCGACTCCCCGCCCTTCGGCCCGTGCCCGCTCCTCCGCACGGAGGAGGACGTGCGGTGCGGGTACATCGATCGGCCGACCGTGCGTCGCGCGGCGATTCAGGCGCCCGGGAGATAGGTCTCGATCAGCTCGACGACCGGTCCGTGCGCCAGAGCGTCCAGGTAGACGAAGCGGGTGACGTCCGCGACGGCAGCGTCGAAGACCACGCGCGGTTCCTCGCCCGCCTCGCGCAGCGCGTCGAGATACGCGTCGACGCTCTCGACGACGTAGGCGAGGTGGTGCACGCCCTCGCCGTTGGCCTCCAGGAACTCCGCGTACGGCGAGCGGCCGGACAGGGGCTGGATCAGCTCGATCTCGGACGCTCCGGTGTTGATGAAGCCGTAGCGGGCCGAACAGGAGACGTCTTCCCCATGGAGCCGGGCGCCGGTGAAGCTGAGATCGGTGACCCGCTCGGTCGTGGCGGCCCACCGCCGCTCGTAGTCGGCGACGGCGCGGTCGAAGTCCGGCACCACGATGCCGACGTGGAACAGCGGAGGAAGGGCGAGGGGCACAGTGATCTCCTGACGCGAACTCTGCTCGATGGACCCGGCAGTTCGATTGTTCACCGCCCGGCTCAGTCTCGGAGAGCGGTGTCGAGGTCGCGGACGAGCCGGCCCACACGACCGCCGCCGGCCGGGGCGGCGGGTAGTCGGGACAGGACCGCGGTGACCGCCGGCGGGGCGTGGTGGCGGGCCCAGTCGAGGGTCTCCGCGGCGGCGCGCCCGTCGCTCGCGGGGGCCAGCTCTGCCGCCCGCGCCGCGTTCGCCGCCGCACCGAGGATGTGCTTCACCTGATGGGCGCTCGCCTTGGGGTGAAGGTACGCGGCGGCGGCCGCATGGCTCGCCGCGCGCGCCGCCTCGGCCGCCGCAGGCGAGGCCGCCGCCTCTCCCGCCGCCTTGAACGCCGCCCACCCGCACCGCCGCAGAGCGGCCGTGCGCCGGCCGCCCTCGGCGAAGGCGCGCGCCGCGTCGATCGCTTCGCGAGGGCGCGGGTCTGCGGGCACGGCCTGCTCGTAGAGGGAGAGGACCCGGCCCGCGCAGGCGGCGGCGTAGCCGGTGATCTCGCGAAGTTCGTGCTGGCTCAGTTCGATCTCGTCCGGGGCGCTCGACACGGCCCCATCATCGCGCGGTTCGCCGGCCCGGTTCAGGCCGGGCCGGCGGTTCCGCGCCGGGACTCCTACTGCCGGTAGGTGTTGCGCGTGTAATTCAGGTCCAGCGGGGCGGTGTTGCCGAAGTACCGGGAGATCAGGTACGCGGGGTCGGTGGCGATGGCCCCGGCCTGCAGCTCGCTGCCGTCGGTGGTGTCGTCCCAGGCCCAGGGGGCGTGGGCGGCGTCGTCCTGGCCGTTGTCACCGGCGAAGGCGCCCCAACCGCGGTACGTCTCCGTGTTGTTGCGACGGGCCCACAGGCCGTCCGCGCCGAAGATGTCGACCAACCGGTACGAGGCGTTGCGGTCGTTGCCCCCGGTCGGCACGGTGCCCGCGCCCCGGCTCGGGTAGTACACGATGCCGTCGCCCCCGGGGAACGCGCCGCCGTTCCAGGCGTAGGCGCCGTGGCCGCGGTCCTCCTGGAAGCTCGTGGGGTGCTGGGCGCCGTCGTAGCTCTGCAGGATCAGGTTCCCGTCGATGTTCTCCCGGCCGTCGGTGTACGGGCTGCCGGCCGGGACGTACGAGTAGAAGTTGTCGTGCGCGAGGGAGACGACCGCCCGCAGGGTGCCGTACTCGCTGCCGTCCTTGTGCACGACCTCCACCTGACCCTCCATGTCGTTCTCGTGGGAGAAGAGGTTGAGCGGGTAGTCCTTCCAGTCCCGCGGGTGGAAGAAGGCGTACGTCAGGTACCAGTCGGTGCTGGTCTCCACGACCGAGTAGTAGACGGTGCCGGTGAGGTGCGCCGTGTTGGCGTCGAGGTCGTCCCAGTTGTTCAGGGTCTGCCAGTCGCCGTCGTAGTTCACCGGCGCGAGGTAGTCGGCGGTGTAGTACTTGGACGAGGTGTCCTGGTAATGGACCGGCGCCCAGCGGTAGGCGAGATCGGCGTCGCTGACCGCCGCGCGCGGGGCCGCGGCGCGGGGCTGCGCCTGGGCGGGCGAGCCCAGCAGTGCGGCGGCACACACCAGTGCGGTGGCGAGTGAGGCGAGTACGGTTCGCCGGATTGACATGGGCACCTCCGAGGGGGGATCGGTCAGGACGCTAGGCGACCGCCCCCCGGGGACGCGACTGTCGTCGCCGATGTTCACCAGGCCCTCAGCACCCCGTCACCGCCGGTCAGCCGCCCGTCGGTGCCTGTTGGCTTGACAGGGGCGGCTGACGGCGCTTCATTCCCCACCGGCACTGGCCGGACCGCGTCAGCCGTTCTTTGCGGCGGGTTCCATGCCGTGCTGGTCGACCACCGCGCGTCGCAGGATCGCCTGGCTGCCGAACAGGACGTCGGCCTTGCCGGGCTTGTGGTCCTTGGTCAGATACGAGCGTGAGCCGAGGAAGGCGAGACTGCGCTCGTCGAAGATCCACTCCTCACGCGTCGCCGTCCCGGTGTCCTGGAGGGTGATGCCGATGCCGTGGCGGCCCGCGGCGTCGACCGCGTCGGGGATCTCCGTCACGCCGGGGATCTTCGCGACGGCCCGGTAGAACGCGGCGGCGTTCTCCGGCGGCATGACCGTCTGGCTCAGCAGATCGCCGGTCCTGAGGAACACGGCCTGGTCCTCGGTCTCCCCTTCGGCGGGCCGCACTTGGGCCCGGAGCAGGGCGAGCAGCGCGTCGGGGTCGGTGGGCAGGGACGCCAGCCATGTGTACGTGGGGCGGTCGATGCCCGCCGGTACGGCGCCGGTGTCGTCCGAACCGTCGGGGGCCGACGCCTCGATCGGCACGTCCTCACCCGGCATGAACGCGCCCTTGCCGGACTCCCGGGTCCAGCCGATGTTGGTGACGGGGGTGGGGTCCTGCGACAGCCACATCTCCTGCTGGTACGGAGGGGTGAGCTTCACCGGGCCGTCGAGGACGCCCTCGTTCGACCGGACCAGGCTCCGGACATAGACGAACTGGCTGTCCTTCACGGCTTTCGTGTCGGTCGCCATGGACGCGGCGGCGATCCGGTCGAGCAGGACGGTGGCCCCGCGCCCGGTGTCCGAACCGGCGGCGGGTGCGGTGTCGTTGTGCGGCGCCAGTGTGACGACGAGCGTCGCCGCGAGTGCCACTGCCACGGCGGGCAGCGCCACCGCGGGGCGGGTCAGCCGGCGGCGCGGCCGTGCGGTGTGCTGTTCGTCGTCGATGCGCCGCAGCAGTACGTTCCTGTGGTGGAGGTGGCGCCCCGGCGGAAGGTCCTGCTCGGGCAGCGTGGGCAGCAGCCGGGTCAACACGGCGACGTCCGACTCCGGTTCGGCGGTCCGGGCATGGGAGTTGGTCGGGTCGGTGGGGCCGGTCGGGGTGGTCGGGCTCATCGGGTTTCCTCCCGTAGGGGCAGGGCCGCGAACACGGCCTCACTCGCTACCTCTCCGCGGTCGCGCCGCGGTTCCGTGTTCTGCGTGTTCTTCGCGGTCTCTTCGGTGAGCCGGCTGAGCTTGGCGCGGGCGCGTGACAGCCGCGACCTGACGGTGCCGACCGGAATGCCGAGCGCCTGCGCGGTCTGCGGGTAGTCCAGCCCCCCCCAGACGCACAACGCCAGCACCTCGCGCTCCTGGCGGCGCAACCGGCCCAGCGCGTTCTGCACCGCCGCGAGCGTACGGGCGTCGTCGATCCGGCCCGCTGTCTCCTCGGCGAAGTCCGCCACCGCGGGCGGCGGCGGGCGGTGGGCCAGGAAGGCGAGCCGCCTGCGCCGGCTCCGGTTGGCGTTGTGCACCTTGTGCGTCGCGATGCCGAGCAGCCACGGTCTCAGCGACCCGCCGTCCGGCTCCAGCCGCTCCCGGGTACGCCAGGCGGCCAGGAACGTCTCGGACATGACCTCCTCGGCCACCGACCAGTCGCCGGTCAGCCGCAGGGCGTGGTTGTAGACCGTCCGCGCGTGCTCCTCGTACAGCTCGGCGAACGCGGAGCGGTCGCCCGCGCGGATGCGCGCCCGCATCGGATCCTCTTGTTCTGTATGCCTCACACCACTTACTCTCCGCACGGCCCCGGCAGTTCCTGTGCGCTCGGTCACACCACGGCCCCTCGGGTCACACCACGCGCCCTCTGGCCACACCGCACTGCCGTCGGCGACGGTTCAGTGGTGCGCGCGGGCCTCGCCCTGGGCGACTTCCACGCTGGTGTGCAGACTGATCGCCCCGGCTGCCGCCGCACCGGACGAGACACCGGCGCATACGAGCAGGACCAGGGCGATCGCGGGCGCCAGCCGGCCATGTGCCGTCGGCCGGTGCAGCAGGGCGGCGACGCGCCGGGGGACAGGTCCGGTCGCAGCGGCGGCGGTGAAGGCCGGCCGGTCGGGCGGCGCGCCGGGCGGCGTGGCGCGCGAGGCGAGTGCCGCCCGGCCGATCGCCCGCGCCGTCAGCCGCCGGTCGCCGGTGGCCAGCGCGGCGGCCTCGTCGGCGGTCCGCTCGGCGGCGAGCGCGATGGCGCCCCGTACCCTCCGCAGAGCCGGGTGGCACTGCGCCGCGAGTTCCGCCGCGCCGAGGAAGTAGTGGTGGCGGCCCGCCAGATGGGCCCGCTCATGGGCGAACAGCGCCTCCCGCTCGGCAGGGGCGAGGACGCGCAGCATGCCGCTGGTGACCACGATCCTGCCCGGCCTGCCCGGCAGGGCGTACGCGTCGGCCCTGTCGTCGTCGACGACGCTCAGATCACCGGCGGCGGGGCCGCGCGTCGCGGCCTGCGAGCGGGCGGTACGCAGCAGCCGCCACTGGCGCAGTACGGAGCGTACGACCGTACCCGCGCAGCACATGAGGGCCCCGAAGGCGAAGGCGCCGAGGCCGAGCAGCGCCGTGGGGCCGAGGACGGCGCTGGACGCCACGTGCAGCGGGCGGACCAGCTCGCCCAACCGGGCGAGGACGGGGACACGCAGCGCGCCGGGCAGCAGCAGCGCGCCGAGCGAGGCCAGGCAGCTCGTGGCGAGCACCACGCTCGTCAGGGTCAGGGTCCACAGCGCGGCGACCGGTGGGAGCCGGTCGACGACGCGGTACGCGAAGACCGGCGCGGCGAACGGCACGAGCAGCGGGACGAGGAGCAGGGCGATCACTGGTCGCCCGCCTCCAGCAGCGCCCTGAGCACCTGCTCGTCGTCGGCGCTGAGCTGCGAGACGAAACGGGCGAGCACCACGTCACGCGCGGTGTCCTTGTCGAGTTCGCGGTGCATGCGCCGCGCGGTGAGACCGGGCGCGTCCTGCGCTGCGGAGTAGGCGTAACCCCGGCCCGCGCGCTCGCGCAGGACCGTGCCCTTCTCGTGGAGCCGGGACAGGATCGTGGCGACCGTGGTCCTGGCCAGGGCCATGGGCACGGCCCGCTGCACCTGCCGGGCGGTCAGTGGCCCTTCGGCGGCCCACAGCACGGCCAGCACGCTCGCTTCCAGTTCGCCCGCCGGTCGGCGTTCGCCGCTCGCATCGGCCACGGGAGACCGTCCCCTCTCGGTAACGTCTGCAGTTCGGTCCTCCCATTATGAGAGGCACACCCCGCCCGACCGGCCCTGAAGGTGATTGCCACTCCGGCACCGGCCGGGCAGGATGCCCGGATGCGCTTCTCGATCAACATTCCGAACTTCGGGGACTTCGCCGACGTCAGGACCGTGGCGAAGCTGGCCGCGGCGGCGGAGCAGGCGGGCTGGGACGGGCTGTTCGTCTGGGACCACGTGGTGCACGACAAGCGGCTGCGCCGGGGCGTGCCCTTCGCCGACCCGTGGATGCTGCTGACGGCCGCCGCGCTGTCGACGTCGCGGATCAAGCTGGGGACTCTGGTCACCCCGGTCGCCCGGCGGCGCCCGCAGCAGCTCGCCCGGCAGGTCGCCACCCTCGACGCGCTCAGCGGCGGCCGGGTGATCTTCGGCGCCGGGCTCGGCGGGCCGATCGACGACGAGTACGGGAGCTTCGGCGAGCCGACCGATCCGGTGGTCCTCGCTGAGCTTCTGGACGAGGGCCTCGACCTGCTGGACCACTACTGGTCGGGCGAGCAGGTCACCCATCAGGGCAGACACCACCAGGTGCGGGACGTGACGCTGCTGCCCGCCACGGTGCAGCGGCCCCGGCCGCCGGTGTGGATCGGCGGATTCTGGCCGAGCCGCCCGCCGATGCGGCGCGCCGCGCGCTGGGACGGCGCCGTACCGCTGTTCGCCACGGCACGGCACGGCGAGGCGCCGCCGATCGACCAGGTGCGGGACCTGGTCGCGTACGTACGGGAGCACCGCGCCGCCCCGCAGGACGCCCCCTTCGACATCGTCCTCGGCGGTGCGAGCCCCACCGGGACCGGCGAGGCGCAGGATCTGCTCGGGCCGCTGATCGAGGCGGGCGCCACCTGGTGGGACGAACGGCAGCTCCAGGGCGGCGCGGGACTCGACAAGCTCGGCCCGGTACTGCGCCGCGTCGAACAGGGCCCGCCGGCCTGACGGCGGTCGGCCCCTGCGTGATGTCCGGTGCAACTCCCTTCAGGCGCGAACCCATTGACGAAAGGTCTGGACCAATCTAGCCTGTGGCGCACCCTTTCACGTGTGTCCCCAACCCCCCACGGGCGTCGCACCGCTACCTCCGGTGAGCCGCGCCGAGAAGGGAGCACCGCATGATCAGCCGGAAACTGCGCACGCTCGGAGCGTGCCTGACCCTCGCCTTCGCGGTCCAACTTCCCCAGCTCTCCGCCTCCGCCGCGCCCGCGCCCGGACCTGGGCGGGCCCCGGCGGGTGCCCAGGCAGACACCTGCGCCCTCAAACCGAAGCCCGCGGGCAAGGTGCTCCAGGGGTACTGGGAGAACTGGGACGGCGCCGCCAACGGCGTGCACCCGCCGCTCGGTTGGATCCCGCTCACCGACAGCAGGATCGCCGCACACGGCTACAACGTGGCCAACCTGGCCTTCCCGGTGATCCGTTCGGACGGCACGGTGCTGTGGGAGAACGGGATGGACGCCACGGTGAAGGTGCCGACGCCCGCCGAGATGTGCCAGGCCAAGGCGGCCGGGCTGACGACACTGATGTCGATCGGCGGTGCCACCGCCGGGATCGACCTCAGCTCCACGGCCGTGGCCGACCGGTTCGTCGCCACGGTCGTGCCGATTCTGAAGAAGTACAACTTCGACGGCATCGACATCGACATCGAGACGGGCCTCACCGGCAGCGGCAACATCAACCAGCTCTCCGCGTCCCAGTCCAACCTGATCCGCATCATCGACGGTGTGCTCGCGCAGATGCCGGCGGGCTTCGGGCTGACCATGGCGCCGGAGACGGCCTATGTCACCGGCGGCAGCATCACCTACGGCTCGATCTGGGGCGCGTATCTGCCGATCGTGAAGAAGTACGCGGACAACGGCCGGCTGTGGTGGCTGAACATGCAGTACTACAACGGCAGCATGTACGGCTGCGCCGCCGACTCGTACGAGGCGGGGACGGTCGCGGGATTCACCGCGCAGACGGACTGCCTCAACAAGGGCCTGGTCGTCCAGGGCACCACCGTCAAGGTGCCCTACGACAAGCAAGTGCCGGGACTTCCCGCCCAGTCGGGGGCCGGCGGCGGCTACATGGCCCCGAACCTCGTGGCGCAGGCGTGGAACAAGTACAACGGCGCCCTCAAGGGCCTGATGACGTGGTCGCTCAACTGGGACGGTTCGAAGAACTGGACCTTCGGCAACAACGTCAAGGCCCTGCAAGGCCGTTGAGTAAGCCGCAGCCCGTCCGGCGACGTGTCACACGACCGACATGAAGCTGTCACAGGCGAATTGGAATGCGCGGTGAACCACCGCCGGTTCTCCACGGCATGACTATCGGAGTCGCACTACACCAAGCCGACAGCGAGAACCAGGTCGACGCCACCGTTCAGCTCGCCGGGGAGGCCGCAGCCGCCGGGCTGCGGTCGGCCTGGTTCGGGCAGACCTTCGGCGCCGACTCTCCGCAGCTCGCCGCGATCGTCGGGCGCGAGGTGCCCGCCCTCCAGGTGGGCACCTCGGCCGTCCCGATCTTCGGACGCCATCCACTGATCGTCTCCAGCCAGGCGCAGACCGCCCAGGCGGCCACCCACGGCCGCTACCATCTCGGACTCGCCCTCGGTGCCAAGAGTTTTGTCGAGAGCGGCTTCGGCATCCCGCACGAGCGGCCCATCGCGCGGCTGCGTGAATTCCTCACCGTGCTGCGGCAGTTGACCGAGACCGGCGCTGCGGACTTCCACGGCGAACTGCTCACGGCGGTCACACCGCTGCCCGCGCGGGTGCCGGGCGCCGAGGGCGGTGTGCCGCTGCTCGTCGCCGCGATGGGCCCGCAGGCGCTGCGGGTCAGCGGTCAACTGGCCGACGGGATCCTGCCGTATCTCGCCGGACCGCGCGCGCTGGCCGAGCACATCGTCCCGGCCGTGACGGCGGCAGCGGCGGAGGCAGGACGTCCCGCACCCAGGATCGTGGCGTTCGTGCACGGTGTGGTCACCGACGACGTCGAATCGGTACGGGAGACCGTGACGGAGCAACTCGCCTTCTACGAGTCGATCCCGTCCTACGCCCGGGTGATCGAACTCTCCGGCGGCAAGCGGGCGTCGGACGTCTCCGTGATCGGCGACGAGGAGACGGTCGCCGCCGAGGTGCGGCGCTACCGGGACGCCGGAGCCACCGAAGTGGTGTTCTCGGGGACCGACGTCGCGGGGGAGGCCGCCCGGCGCCGAACCTGGGCGCTCCTGGGCGAACTGGCAGGCTGAGCAGGGCTGTCGGGACCTCAGCCGGCCGGGTGCGCGGTCGGGGGAACGACACCGTCGCCCCCGCCGCCGACTCCGCCCGCGGTCCCACCGGCGGGTGGGGCCGGGGCGGGGTCGGCGCGGGTCGGCGCGGGACCGGCCGGGCAGTCGGCCCCGTGCCACCGGACCCGCCATCCCGACGCCTTGGCCGTCGCCGCCGGTCCCGCTTCCGCCTCCGTCCCCGTGTCCTTCGCCGCGGGTGAGCTGACCGTGACCTGCACGTCCGTACCGGCGGCTGCCTGGCCGCCGCCGCGCCAGGCAGCCGTCGCCGTGCACGCCAACTGGTCCATCGCCGTGCCGGTGAGCCGGGGAAACCCCGGCTGGAGCTGGATGGTCACCGCGCCGTCCTCGGCCGTGACCCGGGGCGCCGCCATCGGGAACGGCAGTCGCGTGGCCAGGCCGCTCTGCCACTCGGACTCCGTGGGTCCGGCGGCGAGTGCGGCGACGGCCGCCGCCACCCCGGTCACCCCGTCGCTCGGGCGGGAGACCGGGTGCAGGGCGCCGCGCTCCGCCGATCCGTTGTCCACCCAGTAGAGCGTGACGAGCGCGCGCAGGCCGTTCGCCGGTTCACCGGCCTGGACGACTCCGGACGGCGGGATGCGGCAGCCCGACGCCATGAGTACGGTCGCGGCGCCGAGCGCCAGGCCCAGGGCTCGTCGTTTGGATCTTGCCGGGCTCGTCAGGGTCGCCCTCACCGCACATCCTCCCCACGGTCCGCCGGCCGTCCGGGCGGTGGGCCGTCCAGCGGCAGCCGGACGGTGAACACCGTCCCGCCGCCCGGCCGGTCGGCCACCCGCACCGTCCCGCCGTGCAGACGTACGTTCTCCAGCGTGATGGCGAGGCCGAGCCCGCTGCTCTCGCTGCGGGCGCGGGTGGTGTCCGCCTTGTAGAAGCGCTCGAAGACATGCGGCATGTCCCGCTCGGGGATCCCCGGGCCGCGGTCGGCCACCTCGATGACCGCGACCGGGGCGCCGGCCGTGCCGCGCTGCCCGTCCGGAGCTGCGGCGAGCCGCAGCTCCACCGGAGGCGCGCCGTGCCGGAGCGCGTTGCCGACGAGATTGGCCACCACCACGTCGATCCGGCGCGGATCGACCAGCCCGCGCAGGGTGCCGCCGGCCGGCAGCACCAGCTCCACCTCGTCCAGCCAGCCGCGCGAGGCGAGCGTACGGTGCAGGGACTCCGCCAGATCGATCTCATCCAGGCCCAGTTCGGCGGCCCCCGCGTCGAAGCGGGATATCTCCATCAGGTCGTTCACCAGCCGGACCAGTTTCGTCGTCTCCGCGCTGACGAGCCGCACCGCGTCCGCCGTCTCGCCCGTCAACTGCGCGGCGTCCTCGTCCAGTACGTCGGTGACCGCCGACATCGCGGCCAGCGGCGTGCGCAGTTCGTGCGAGACGTCGGAGGCGAAGCGGCGCGCCTGCGCCTCCATCCGGCGCAGCTCCGAGACGGACTGCTCCAGCGCGGCTGCCGTGTCGTTGAACGTGGCCGACAGATCGGCCAGTTCGTCCCTGCCGTTGACGGCGAGCCGGGTGTCGAGCCGGCCCTCGGCCATACTGCGGGTGGCGTGGCGCAGCGCGCGTACCGGCCGCAGCACACCGCGCGCCGCGAGCAGCGCGAGGACCACGGCCAGCCCGAGCGCCGGTACGGCTGCCCGCTCGATCGCCGTGATCAGCGCGTCCACATACGCCTGTTCGGTGTTCTGCGAGACGGCCAGGTACAGCGTCAGACCCGAAGCGGGACCGCCGGACGTGGGCTGGTCGGCCGTGCTGTACGTGACCGGCAGCCCCACCACGAGCACGGACCCGTCCTGCCGCGCGACGCGCTGGAAGGCGGCGACCGGGCGGCTGCGCGCCGACTCGCGCAGTTCGGGCGTCAACTCCTCGAAGTCGTCGCCCGGTTCGGAGCTGGCCCGCAGCGCTCCGTACGTGCCGAGCACCCGCCAGTGCTGCGACCTGTTCGCCCGGGACACCGCGGTGACCAGCTCGGCCAGCCGCTCCTCGGTCAGCGGCATCGTGACCTGCGGCGCCTCGGCGTCGACGGTGTCCCGGAACTGCTTGACGACCGTGTCCTGGCTCTGCTGGAGCACACCGGTGCGGGCCTCGCGGAAGGTCAGCGCGCCGGTGGCCGCCGCGCTGACGGCCGCGACCAGCGCGAACGCAGCCAGCAGCCGGAAACGAAGACCGCGCAGGGCGGTGAAGGCCGTCATGAGGAGTGGAAGCGGTAGCCGAAGCTGCGGACGGTCCGCACGTAGCGGGGCTGCCCCGGCGGTTCGCCGATCTTGGTCCGCAGCCGCTTGACGCAGGCGTCCACCAGCCGGACGTCCCCGTGGTAGCTGTGCTGCCAGACCGCTTCCAGCAGTTGCTGCCGGCTGAGCACCTGCCCCGGCGCCGCCGACAGCGTCAGCAGCAGCCGCAGCTCGGACGGTGCGAGGGCGACCTGCTCGCCGCGCAGGGTGATCACCAGGCCCGAGCGGTCGATGGTCAGGTCCCCGTGCGTCTCGATCCGCTGCTGCGGCTGGTCGGTGAACCGGCGGAGCACCGCCCGTATCCGCGCTTCGAGCACCCGCGCCTGGACCGGCTTGATCACATAGTCGTCGGCGCCCGCCTCAAGGCCGACGATGACATCGATGTCGTCACCCCGCGCGGTGACCATGATGATCGGTATCTGGCTGTGCGCCCGGATCCGGCGGCACACGTCGAGGCCCGAGATACCGGGCAGCATCAGGTCGAGCACCACCACGTCGGGCCGGAACGAGCGGAGCTGGTCGAGGCCCTCCTCGCCCGTCGCCGACGCGATGACCTCGTGGTCGTGCCGTCGCAGGGCCAGCTCCACCCCCTGTCGGACGGCATGGTCATCCTCGATCAGCAGAACGCGCGGCATGAGGCCAGTATCCGTTGGCCGCGGCGGACGGAAAGAGTCGTAAGGCCGTCGCCGGGCAACCGTTACAGGACGATCACACTGGACGCGGTCCGTACCCGTCGCTTCGCCCGGCCGGGCGGGGCTGACGGGCCGGGCCACCTGCCCCGGCCTACGATGACCGGACCAGCAGTGTCCCGCCCCTGGGAAGGTGCCCTGCATGACGAAGCTCGGTTTGCCGAACGAGATCGAAGCGTGTCTCTTCGACCTCGACGGTGTGATCACCAAGACGGCCGTCGTGCACGCGGCCGCCTGGAAGGAGATGTTCGACGAGTTCCTGCGCCGGCGCGACGGGGACGGCTTCCGCCCCTTCGACAAGGGCGCGGACTACGACGAATACGTGGACGGCAAACCCCGCGCCGACGGGGTGCGCGCCTTCCTGGCCTCGCGCGGCATCGAACTGCCCGAGGGGCAGGCCGACGACAGCCCCGACCGGCAGACCGTGCACGGCCTCGGCAACCGCAAGAACGACCTGCTGCTCGCCAAGATCCGCAAGGACGGGGTCGAGGCGTACGACGGCACGCTGCGCTACGTCAAGGCCGTCCGGGCGAGCGGTCTGAAGACCGCCGTCGTCTCCTCCAGCGCGAACTGCCAGGACATCCTGCGCTCCATCGACGCCGAATCGCTGTTCGACGTCCGGATCGACGGCGTCGTCGCCACCGAGCGCGGACTGCCGGGCAAGCCGCGCCCCGACACGTTCCTCGCGGCGGCCAAGGACCTCGGCGTGACGGCGGCCGCCTCCGCCGTGTTCGAGGACGCCCTCGCGGGCATGGACGCCGGCCGGGCCGGCCATTTCGGCTACGTGGTCGGCGTCGACCGGGTGGGCCAGGCCGACGCCCTGCGCAGCCACGGCGCTGACATCGTCGTCAAGGACCTCGCCGAGCTGGAGTCGCAGGGATGATCACGCACACCTCGTACGCCGTCGAGCCGTGGGCCCTGCGCGAGACGGGCCTCAACCTGGACGTCCTGCCGCAGAGCGAGTCCGTCTTCGCCCTCTCCAACGGGCACGTCGGCTGGCGAGGCAACCTCGACGAGGGGGAGCCGCACGGGCTGCCCGGCTCGTATCTCAACGGGGTCCACGAATTGCACCCGCTGCCGTACGCGGAGGCCGGATACGGCTACCCCGAGTCCGGGCAGACGGTCATCAACGTCACCAACGGCAAGATCATCCGGCTGCTCGTCAATGACGAGCCGTTCGACTTGCGCTACGGCAGGCTGATCAGCCACGAGCGCGTGCTCGACCTGCGCGGCGGTGTGCTGCGCCGCACCGTCGAATGGGCCTCGCCGGCCGGCTGCGTCGTACGGGTGCGCTCCACCCGGCTCGTCTCCTTCAGCCAGCGCGCCATCGCCGCCGTCGCCTACGAGGTCGAGGCGGTCGACTCGCAGGTGCGGATCGTCATCCAGTCGGAGCTCGTCGCCAACGAACAGCTCCCGCACACCGCGGGCGACCCGCGCACCGCCGTGGCGCTCGAATCGTCGCTCGACGCCGAGGAGGACCTGGCGGACGGCAACCGGCTGCGGCTGGTCCACCTCACCCGTAAGAGCGGGCTGCGGGTCGCCGCCGCTGCCGACCATGTGGTGGAAGGACCCGCGCCGACCCGTACCAGCAGCGAGAGCGGCGCCGACGTCAGCCGGCTCACCGTCACCTCCGTGCTGGAGGCGGGGCAGAAGCTGCGGATGGAGAAGCTGGTCTCCTACGGCTGGTCGAGCATCCGCTCGCTGCCCGGCGTGCGGGACCAGGTCGACGCGGCGCTCGCCGGCGCTTCGAGCACCGGCTGGCAGGGGCTCGTCGACGAACAGCGCGCCTATCTGGACGACTTCTGGGAGCGCGCCGACGTCGAGGTCGACGGTGACGAGGAGATCCAGCAGGCCGTACGGTTCGCGCTGTTCCACGTCCTGCAAGCCGGTGCGCGCGCCGAGCAGCGCGCCATCCCGGCGAAGGGGCTCACCGGGTCCGGCTACGACGGCCACTCCTTCTGGGACACCGAGACCTTCGTCCTCCCGCTGCTCACCTACACCGCGCCGAGCGCGGTGGCCGAGGCGCTGCGCTGGCGGCAGAGCACGCTGCCGGCCGCGCGGGACCGAGCGGTGCAACTCGGCCTCCAGGGCGCCGCGTTCCCCTGGCGGACCATCGAGGGCTCCGAGTGCTCCGCCTACTGGCCGGCCGGCGCCGCCGCCTTCCATGTGAACGCCGACATCGCCGACGCCGCCATCCGCTATGTGGCGGCCACCGGGGACGAGGGGTTCGAGCGCGAGTGCGCTGTCGAACTGCTGGTGGAGACGGCGCGGTTGTGGCGTTCGCTCGGCCATCACGACCCGCACGGCGCCTTCCACATCGACGGGGTGACAGGACCCGACGAGTACAGCGCCGTCGCCGACGACAACGCGTACACCAACCTGATGGCGCGGGCGAACCTGCTGGCGGCGGCCGACGTCGTGGAGCGGCATCCGCACCAGGCCGCCGAGTTGGGGGCGGACGCCGAGGAGAGCGCCGCCTGGCGGGACGCGGCCGAGGCGATGCACGTCCCGTACAACGCGGAGCTGGGGGTGCACGAGCAGGCCGCCGGCTACACCGGCCACCAGTACTGGGACTTCGCGGCCATGCGCCCCGAGGACTACCCGCTGATGCTGCACTTCCCCTACTTCGACCTCTACCGCAAGCAGGTGGTCAAACAGGCCGACCTGGTGCTGGCGATGTACAAGTGCAGTGAGTTCTTCACCGAGGAGCACAAGGCCCGCAACTTCGCCTACTACGAGCCGATCACCGTACGGGACTCGTCACTCTCGGCGTGCAGCCAGGCGGTCATCGCCGCCGAGGTCGGCCATCTGCACCTGGCCTACGACTACTTGGTCGAGGCCGCGCTGATGGACCTGGAGGACCTGGAGAGCAACACCCGGGACGGACTGCACATCGCGTCCCTCGCCGGTACGTGGATGGCGCTGGTCGCCGGCTTCGGCGGGATGCGGCACACCGGCGAGTCGCTGGCGTTCGCCCCCCGGCTGCCCGAGCGGTTCAGCAGGCTGGCGTTCACGATGGAGCTGCGGGGGCGGCGGCTGAAGGTGGAGATCAAGAACGACGCCGCCACGTACACGCTGGTGTCGGGGCCGCCGATGGAGATCTCGCACCACGGCGAGGCGCTCACCGTCTCGGGCAAGGCGCCGGAGACCCGGCACATCGCGCACGCCCCCTCCCGCCCGGCCCCCGACCAGCCGCCGGGGCGCAGGCCGGACCACAGGGAGCACCGGGAGGACCGGCAGCACAACGCCTGAGGTACCCGAACGGGTCACCACGCGCCGGTCGGCGACGGAGCGGCTCGTCGACCGGATGACGGCACCCACCCGGTAGGTTGCCTGCCATGGCGACCACACTCAACCTCTGGCGGCGCGACCTGGGGAAGGTGCCGCCGTCGCTGTGGCACGACACCGAACTGCGGGTCCTGATCCTCGCCGGCAACCGGCTGACGGAGGTCTCCGCCGACGTCGCACGGCTGCGCGAGCTGCGCACCCTCGACCTCGGGCACAACGAACTCACCTCTGTACCTGACGAGTTGGGCGACCTTCCGGCCCTCAGTGACTACCTCTATCTGCACGACAACCGGCTGACGGAACTCCCGGCCGCGCTGGGCGGGCTCACCGCGCTGCGCTACCTCAACATCGGTGAGAACCGCCTGCGCACCCTTCCCGACACCATCGGAGAGCTGACCTCACTGGTCGAACTGCGCGCCCAGCACAACCGGTTGACGGCGCTGCCCGACAGCGTCGGCCGGCTCGACCGGCTCCGCGAACTGTGGCTGCGCGGCAACGCGCTCGACCGGCTGCCGGACTCCGTCGCCGGACTCACCGAGCTGCGCCAGCTCGACCTGCGGGAGAACCAACTCCCGCAGGTGCCCGAACCGCTGGCGGGGCTACCGCTGCTGCGCCGGCTCGACCTGCGGGCCAACCGGCTCCGCCGGCTGCCGGAGTGGCTGGACCGGCTGCCCGCGCTGGAGAAACTGGATCTGCGCTGGAACGACCTGGAGCCCCAGCCACGGCTCGACGAGGCCCTGGCCCGGCGCGGGTGCGTCGTGCTCCGCTGAGCCGCCCCGGCCCGGCGCACCCTTGTGCCGTCAGGGATTCCACAAGTCAGGGATTCAACAGGCCTGGCAGCCATTTCAGTTGGCTGGCCTGCTGGTAGGGGCCGCCGCCCTCGTGGTCGTTGAAGTCGTAGATCTCGATCGCCTTGTCGTCGCTCGCGTACGCGTTGAAGGCGGCGAAGACCGTCGACGGCGGGCAGGTCTGGTCCTCCAGAGCCACCGAGAACAGCGCGGGCGCCCGCCCGCGTGCCGCGAAGTGCACCCCGTCGAAGTAGCTGAGCGTACGGGCGACGTGCTCCGTCCGGCCGCGGAAGGTCTTGAGGTATCTGCCCACCTCGCGGTACGGCTCGCGGTCGGTGAGCGTGGTCGCCCGGGGGAAGTCGCAGAGGAACGGCACGTCGGGCGCGACGGCCAGCAGATCGGGCACCAGCCCAGCGACGGCGAGGGTGATCCCGCCGCCCTGGCTGATCCCGGCGGCGGCGGTCCGCGAGGCGTCCACCAGCGGATGCGAGCGGGCCGCCTCGACGGCGCGCACCGCGTCGGCGAACACCCGGCGGTAGTAGAAGCCGTGCGGATCGTCGATGCCCCGGGTGAGATAGCCGGGCACGGCCGAGGCGCTGCCCACCGGGTCGGGGGTGTCCCCGCCGCCCCAGCCCGCGCCCTGGCCGCGGGTGTCCATCACGAAGTGCGCGAAGCCGGCCGAGGCCCACAGCAGATGGGTGTGCGGCAGCCCGCGCCCGCCGCCGTACCCGACGAACTCCACCACGGCGGGCAGCGGTTCGCTCGTCCCGGCCGGCAGAATCAGCCAGCCCTTGACCGGATGCCCGCCGAACCCGGCGAAGGTCACATCGAACACGTCCACCGTCGCCAGCGCCGTACCGACCGGCTCGAACCGGGCGGCGAGGTCATGGCTCCGGGTCTCGGCGAGGGTGTCCGCCCAGAACCGGTCGAAGTCCGCAGGTTCGCGGGACGCGCTGCGGTACGCGCGGAGACCGTCGAGGGGCAGGTCGAAGAGGGCCATGGCAGGACCGCCTTGATCGTCGGGGCAAAGGTCACACCGTACGGCGAGATACTCCGTGGCAGAAGGCCGCGACGCGAGTTCCCAGAAAGTCTGCCAAGCCTCTTGACGCGCACGGCCGGTAGGCCCACAGTACTCGTTAATGCGCATTACTAATGCGCATTAGTAACTCTGAGGAGCGAAGGTGGACGAACCCAGGAAGCGATCCCGGCCAGGTCGGGCACCCGCGCCGGCGGGGCGTACGTCACGCCCGCGCCAGGCGGAGGTCGCCCGGCTCGCCGGTGTCTCGCAGGCCACGGTCTCGCTGGTGCTCGGCGGCAAGAAGCAGGGCGCCGTGATCTCCGACGACACCCGGCGGAAGGTGCTCGAAGCGGCCCGCAGTCTGGGCTACGTCCCCGACCCGGCAGCGCGGCGGCTCGCCGCCG
The DNA here is from genome assembly GCF_055584925.1 of Streptomyces sp. NPDC087906. Classification (NCBI taxonomy): domain Bacteria; kingdom Bacillati; phylum Actinomycetota; class Actinomycetes; order Kitasatosporales; family Streptomycetaceae; genus Streptomyces; species Streptomyces sp. NPDC087906. Next base: position 266,065 of record NZ_JBVJLC010000005.1, on the reverse strand, counting down.
CCCGCAACGACCTGCTGGGGGTCTTCAGCTTCACCGCCACCTTCCCCACCGATGTGCAGCACTCGTACTACCCCTTCCTGGTCGGTGTCGAGCAGGAGGCCGCCGCACGCGGCTACGACCTGGTCCTGTTCACCGGCTCCAGCTCCGGCGGCGCGGGCGCCGCGGGGCCCGACGCGCTGAGCCGGGTCCGGCTGGCCGACGGCTGCGTCTTCCTCGGCCGGCACGCCCCGGCCGAGGAGCTGCGCAGGCTGGTCAGCGACGGTTTCCCGGTGGTCCACGTCGGCCGCAGGGACGAGCTGGAAGGGCTGGCCTGGGTCGGCGCCGACTACGTCAGCGCCAGCAGCGAGGTCGTCACCCGGCTCGCTGCGCTGGGCCACCGGCGGATCGTGCTCGTACGGGAGGACGACGAGGCGCCCGCGTCGACCGACCGCGAACACGGCTTCCTGAAGGGCCTGGAGGCGGCCGGACTGCCGGCCGGACCCGAGGCCGTCTTCCGCTCGGCCGCCCCCGAGAGCGAGCTGACCGCCGAGCGGCTGCGCGGCTGGCTCGACGAAGGGGTGACCGCCTTCGTCGCAGAGGAGACCGACACCGGCGGCGCCTGGCGTGCGCTGCACGCCGCCGCCGCTGCCGCGGGGCTCGACTGCCCGCAGGACGCCTCACTGGCCGTACTCGGCAATCCGCCCCCCGACCTCGCGGGCGAACCGGTGCCCACCGGCTTCGACGTCCCGCGGCCCCAGCTCGGCGCGGCTGCGGTACGCATGCTCGCCGCGCTCGTGGCCGGTGAGGAAGCCGCCGAACCCCTGGTTCCCTGCGCCTTCAGACCCGGCGCCAGCACAGGCCCGCCCCCCGGGCACGGCTGACCTCGCGCCCGGCCGTACACCAACCGCACACGAACCGCACAGCACCACTCAGCACCACAAGGAGACTCGTGACACCCGAACCGGACATTCTCATCGTCGGTGGCGGACTCGGCGGCGTGGCAGCGGCACTCGCCGCGTGCCGCGCCGGGCGCAGCGTCGTCCTGACCGAGGAGACCGACTGGATCGGTGGCCAGCTCACCTCACAGGCCGTCCCCCCGGACGAACACCCCTGGGTCGAGCAGTTCGGCACCACCGCCTCGTACCGCAAGCTGCGCGAGTCCATCAGGACGTACTACCGGCAGTGGTACCCGCTGCGCTCGGAGGCGCTCGCCCTCACCGACCTCAACCCGGGCGCCGGGCGGGTCAGCAAGCTGTGCGGTGAGCCGCGCGTCGCCCTCGCCGTCCTCGAAGCGATGATCGCCCCGCACCGCGCCTCCGGCCTGCTCACCCTGCTCACCGAGCACCGCCCGGTCGCCGCCGAGGCGGCGGACGACACCGTACGGTCCGTCACCGTCGAGAGCCTGCGCGACGGCAGCCGGCGGACCGTCACCGCGCGGTACGTGATCGACGCGACCGAGACCGGTGAGCTGCTGGAGCTGGCCGGGGTCGAGTACGCCGTCGGGGCCGAGTCACGCGAGGAGTTCGGCGAGCCGCACGCCCCCGAGACCGCCGACCCGCTCAACCAGCAGGGCATCACGGTCTGCTTCGCGCTCTCCCACCACGAGGGCGAGGACCACACGACAGACAAGCCCGCCGACTACGACTTCTGGCGCTCCTACCGGCCCGACTTCTGGCCGGGGCCGCTGCTCGGCTTCCTCGCGCCCGACCCGCGCACGCTGGAGGCCGTGCCGCGCACCTTCGTACCCAATCCGGATCTTGACCCGCTCGACGTCTCCGCCGACCAGTCGGCGGACGCGGGCGACAAGGAGCTGTTCGGCTTCCGCCGGGTGCTGGCCCGCAAACTCCACCGTCCCGGCGCCTTCGACTCCGACATCACCCTCGTCAACTGGCCGCTGAACGACTACTGGCTCAAGCCGCTGATCGGCGCGGGCGAGGAGACGACGGCGCAGGCGGTCGCCGAGGCCAGGCAGCTCTCGCTGTCCGTCCTGTACTGGCTGCAGACCGAGGCACCGCGCGCAGACGGCGGCGCCGGATTCCCCGGCCTCAAGCTGCGGCCCGATGTCACCGGCACCGCCGACGGCCTCGCCAAGGCGCCGTACATCCGCGAATCGCGCCGGATCAAGGCCGTCACCACCATCACCGAGCACGACGTCGCGATCGACCTGGTCGGCCCGCACGGCGGCACGAAGTACCGCGACTCGGTCGGCGTCGGCGGCTACCGCATCGATCTGCACCCGTCCACCGGAGGTGACAACTACATCGACATCGGCTCCGTGCCGTTCGAGATCCCGCTCGGCGCGCTCGTGCCGCGCCGGGTCCGCAACCTGCTCCCCGCGGGCAAGAACATCGGCACCACCCACATCACCAACGGCTGCTACCGGCTCCACCCGGTGGAATGGAACATCGGCGAGGTCGCCGGTGCCCTGGCCGCGCACTGCCTCACCGAAGGCGTGGAACCCCGTCAGGTGCAGGCCGAGGACAAGCGGTTCGAGCAGTTCGCCGCCGTCCTCGACCGCTCGGGGGTCCAGCGCCACTGGCCCGACGTACGCGGCTACTGACAGTCCGCGCACCCACGGCGGTACCGGCCGGACGGGAGCAGCTCCACCTGCCCCGCCCGGCCCCACCGCCCGCGTACCCGCCAACACTGCACAAGGAGGTGCCCAGACCATGACCACCCACCGCATCCGCGTCGGCATCGACGTGGGCGGAACCTTCACCGACGCCGTGGCCGTAGACGCCGCGACCCTGGAACTACTGGGGCAGGTGAAGGTTCCCACCAGCCACCACCACGAGGACGGGGTCGCCCACGGCATCGTCGAAGCTCTCGACCGCCTGCTGGAGCAGACCGGAAACGCCCCCGAGGACGTCGCCTTCCTGGCCCACGGCACGACCCAGGCTACCAACGCCCTGCTGGAGGGCGACGTCGCCACCGTCGGACTCATCGGCATCGGCACAGGACCCGGCGCGGCGCTCACCCGCCGGCTCGCGGCCTTCCGCAAGCTCGAACTCACCCCGGGCAAGCACCTGCCGCTCGCCTACGCGCATGTCGGTGACCCCGACGACGCCGCCGAAGTGGGCCGCGCCGTCGACGAGGTGGTCAGGGAGGGCGCCGAAGTCCTCGTCGCCAGCCAGCCGTTCAGCGTCGACAGGCCCGAGGGCGAGGACGCCGTACTCGCGGCAGCCGCCGGCCGGGGGCTGCCGATGACGGCCGCGCACCAGATCACCTCGCTGTACGGGCTGCAGAAGCGCACCCGTACCGCCGTGGTCAACGCGGCGATCCTGCCCCGGATGCTGGCCACGGCCGACCTGGTCGACGCCTCCATCACCAAGGCGGGCGTGACAGCGCCGCTGATGGTGATGCGCTGCGACGGCGGTGTGATGTCCCTGGACGAGATGCGGCGCAGGCCGCTGCTCACGGTCCTCTCGGGGCCCGCGGCCGGGGTCGCCGGCGCGCTGATGCAGGAGCGCATCAGCGAGGGGCTGTTCCTGGAGACCGGCGGCACGTCCACCGACATCAGCGTCGTACGGCGCGGCAAGGTGGCCGTCCGGCACGCGACGATCCTCGGCAAGACCTCGTACCTCTCCGCGCTCGACGTACGGACCGTCGGCGTCGGCGGTGGGTCGATGGTGCGGACCGACGGCGGCAAGGTCACCGCCGTCGGGCCGCGCAGCGCGCACATCGCGGGCCTGCCGTACGCCTGTTACGCGACGGCGGACGACCTGCGCGACGCCAAGCTCGCCACCGTCAGCCCGTTGGCGGGCGACCCCGCCGACTACGCGGTCATCGACGCGGCCGGCGGCCGGTACGCGATCACCATGACCTGCGCCGCCAACGCGCTCGGCCGGGTCCCCGAGGGCGACTTCGCCCGCTCCGACCAGGACGTGGCGAAAGCGGCGCTGGCCCCGCTCGCCGCGGCGCTCGGTGTGGACGTCGCCACGGCGGCGGCCCGCGTGCTCGACGCGGGCACCGAGCAGGTGAAGACCGTGGTGGACGCGATGATCAGCGACTACCGCCTCGACAAGGACACCGCGGTGCTGGTCGGCGGGGGAGGGGGCGCCGCGTCGGTGACCCCGCATCTGGCCGCCGTCTCCGGGCACGAAGGCAGGATCGCCCGGCACAACGAGGTCATCAGCCCCATCGGGGTCGCCCTCGCCCTGGTCCGCGAGCAGATCGAGCGGATCATCCCGGGCGCCGGGCAGGAGCAGATCCTCGCCGTACGGGCCGAGGCCGAGCAGGCCGTCATCGCGCAGGGCGCGGCGGCGGACGGCGTCGAGGTGGAGGTCACGGTCGACCCGCAGACCAACACCGTGCGCGCCGTCGCCACCGGCGCGACCGAACTGCGCACGCAGGACCGCTCGCACCGCGCCGACGACGAGGAGCGGCTGCGCGCGGCCGCCGCCAGCCTGAAGGCCGACCCGGCGGACGTCACGGTGCTGGCAGGCACCCCTTCGCACACCGTGTACGGCACCGAGGTGCACCGCAGGTTCCGCGCGACCCGCCGTCCGGTACGGGTCGTCGACGCCGACGGCGTCGTCAGGCTGCACGCGCCCGACGCGCGCGTCGAGACCACCACCGTCGGCTCCGCGGCCCAGGTGCTCGCCACGCTCGTCGACGAGTCCACGTCGTACGGCGACGGCGGCGTACGCGCCCCCGCGCTGCGGCTGCTGATCGGCTCCCGCATCGCCGACCTGTCGGGGGTCCTCGACCCGCAGCCGCTGCTCGCCCTGGCCCGCAGCGAACTGCGCATGCGCGCCGCCGACGAGCCGGTCGTCGCCGTGCTGGAGGCGAGGACATGACCGCCGCCACCCGCACCGACCTGGACAGCCTGGGGAAGCTGCGCGGGCTCGCCGAGCTGGACGACGTCGAGTTCGGCGTACAACTGCTCGCCGGCACTCCCACGCACGAAGGGCGCGACCCGGAGCTGCTGCGCCGATGGGCGTACGCCGCAGCCGAGTTCGGCGCCTCGCTCGCCCCCGTACCGTGCACCGCGCGGATCGTGGAGCGCGAAGGTGGCCTGGAGATCGGGCTGTTGGCGCGCTACAGCTCGCGGCCCGAGACGGTCGAGCTGTACACCGACACGATCGGCGCCGCCGAGGACCTGGCCGAGCGGCTCGGCTGGCGCGACTGGTACCCGCGCGGATCCGTCAGGGCGGCGGCGCTCGCGCACGAGGCCGTCCACGAACACCTCCACCACGGACCGGCCAAGACGGCGCTGCGGCGCGCGCTCGGCCATGTCGTCCTGCGCCTCGGCAGCCGCCGGGTGTACGGGCATGTCGCGGGGGCCGACGAGATCGCCGCCCACGCCTACGCCGCCAAGGTCTGCGGCCTCGGCCGGACCCCGCTCCTGCTGACGGCGGCGCTCGCCGAGTCGGCGGCGCCGCCGGCCACCGCGCACGGAAGCTCACCGCACGGAAGAGAGAAGTAACGCCATGGGCGTCGTCATTCTGCTGATCATGGCGGCCGGAGTCGCCGCGATGCTCAGCCGCAAACTCCCCACGGCCTTCGCACTCGTCATCCTGGCCGTCGTCATCGCCTTCGTCTCCGGCGCGCCGCTGAGCGGCAAGAACAGTGTGCTGCAGACCGTGCTCCAGGAAGGCGCACCGGCGCTCGCCGCCACCATGATCGCCATCCTGCTGGGCTCCTGGCTCGGCAAGCTGCTCGACGAGACGGGCATCGCCGGCACACTCGTCCGCAAGATCGTCGAGTTCGGCGGGGACCGACCCGTCGTGGTCGCCCTCGGGGTGCTCGCCGTCTCCACGCTGGTGGGTACGGTCACCGGGTCGGCGCCCGCCGCGATGCTCGCGGGCATCATCGGGATCCCGGCGATGATAGCGGTGGGGATTCCCAAGGTCACAGCGGCGGGCACCATCCTGATGGGCATCGCCGCCGGTATGCCGTTCGAGCTGCCGATCTGGCAGTTCTTCTCCACCGCGCTCGACCTCTCGGTGCCCACCGTGCGCGGCTTCATGATCAAGCTGTTCCCGTTCGCGCTGGTCGCCGCGATCCTGTTCGTGCTCATCGAGACCCGCCGCAAGGGTGTCGAGCACGCCTGGGCGCTCAAGTCCGTCTCCGCCAAGCCGGCCCCTGCGGCCTCCCGCCGCAAGCAGCTCGGCGACGCGCCCTGGTACGCGCTGCTCACCCCGATCGTGCCGCTGGTGCTCGCCCTCGTCCTCGACGTACCCATCATCCCGGCGCTGCTGGCCGGTGTGCTGTTCGCGCTGGTCACCACCACCCGGCCGCGCGACATGAACAAGCGGCTGCTGCGCACCCTCTACGCGGGCTTCGAGATCGCCGCCGCGCCGATCGCGCTGTTCGTCGCCATCGGCATCCTGCTCGCAGCGGTCAAACTCCCGGGCGCCGTCGACGCGTTGGAACCGCTCGTCAAGGCGGTCAGCCCGCAGAACCCGCTGGTGTTCGTCCTGGTCTTCACCGTCCTCGTCCCGCTGTGCCTCTACCGGGGCCCGCTGAACGTGTACGGCCTCGGCGCCGGTATCGCCGGTGTGCTCATCGCGGCCGGCGTCTATCCGGCGATCGCCGTGCTCGGCCTGACCACCTCGTACAACCAGGTCTTCGGCGTCGCCGACCCGACCAGTACCCAGACGGTGTGGGCCGCCCAGTACGCGGGCGTCACACCGCAGAAGGTGATGGCCCGCACGCTTCCGTACGTGTGGTTCGTCGCCCTCGGCGGCTTCAGCGTCACCGCCGCCCTGTACCTCTGACCCTCTCCCGGCACCTCTGACAGCCAGTCCTGACACCCACTCCAGGGACGGAGTTCTCCATGTCCGAGCCGCAGAATCCCAGCCGTCGGATCTTCCTGCGCGGCGCCGCCGCCACCTCGGCCGTCATCGCGGTCGGCGCGACGGCGGGCACAGCCGCCGCGTCCTCCCTCGCTCCGGAGGCCGCGCCCGCGGTCGCCGCGGCGCCCGGCGGATTCCCCGACTACAAGTACGTCAAAACGCTTCTGACGCCCTCTCAGCTCAAGTACAACCCCACCGGCGAGATCATCTTCCCCTGCATACGCGGCACGGCCGGCCGGCTGACGGCGCCGCTCGGCCGCTACTACCTGTACTACGCGCCGCACGACGCGCCCGGCGGTATCTGCCTCGCCTACGGCGACCATCTGGAGGGCCCGTTCACGGAGTACCCGAACAACCCGATCGTCTCCAACAACTGGTCGCCGAACTACTCCGTCAGCCATGTCTCGTCCCCGCACGTGATGTGGATCGAGGCGTCCAAGGAGATGTGGCTGTACTTCCACGGCGAGAACACCACCACCCGGCTCGCCCGCTCCAAGGACGGCATCAACTTCACCTACGACAAGGTGGTCCTGTCGTCGTCGATGATGCCGTCCGGTACGACCGAGACCTCGTACGCCCGGGTCTTCCCGCATGAACTCCCCGCGAAGAAGGCCCACTTCGTGATGGTCTTCATGCTCAACAACACGTCGAACCACCGGGACATCTGCTGGGGCTGGTCCGCCGACGGGCGCAACTGGACCTTCGACCAGAAGCCGCTCGTCAGCCACGCCGATGTCGGCGCGGTCAACGTGGGCGGCCCGCACGTGCTGGAGCGCGACGGCAGCACGTACGTCGTCTACAACAAGGACAAGGAGAGCGGCGGCGACCTGATGATCACCGAGGTCGGCAACGACTTCACCCTCCGCGACCACCTGGGGGTGTTCTTCAACTCGTCGAGCGGAGCGCCCGACAACGGCCGCAGCGCCTCGCCGAGTTTCGGCACCGAGGGCGGAGTGCCCTACATGGTCTACGAGTCGGGCGAGCGGCTGGCCGGCAAGATCGCGGTCGCCCGCGGCTGACACCCCGCACAGGCGGGAGCCGGCCGCCGTGACGCGATGACGTCACGGCGGCCGGCTCCCGGTCGTCGAGGACCGTCCGTCACACCTGGGGCGACGGGCGTACGGCGGCGTCGAGCGCCGCGCGCAGCGCCGCGGCGTCGGCCCTGGCTCCCGGGTCGTCACCGGAGACGCCGAGGCCCTGCGGGTTCTTCGCGTAGGGAACGACATACGCCGGGGTGTCGCGCTGGAAGCGCCAACTGTCCGCGAGCGTGCCCGCGTCCAGCGCGTGGTAGCCGAGCAGATCGATCAGCCGGGTCGCCGACTCCTTGGCCTGCGCCGAGTCGCCTGCGATGGGCAGCGCCGTACGGTCGGCGTCGCCCGCGGGTCGGGCCAGGGCCGCCAGGTGCTTGAAGTAGATGTTGTTGAACGCCTTCACGACCTGCGCGTCGGGGAGATGGCGCTGGAGCAGTTCGCTGGTGGTCACCTCCTCGGCGTCCAGTTCGGGGATCCGCCCGTCGCGCTCCGGGTAGTAGTTGTCCGTGTCGAGGACGACTTTGCCGGCGAGCGGCGCGACCGGCACCTGGCGGTAGTTCTTCAGCGGCACGGTCACCACCACCCAGTCACCCGCCTCGGCGGCTTCGGCGGCCGTCGCCGCGCGCGCTCGCGGCCCCAGCTCCGCCACCAGCGCGGACAGCGTCTCCGGGCCGCGTGAGTTGCTGAGGACGACGTCAAGTCCCGCCGCGACGCCCAGCCGCGCGAGGGTGCCGCCGATGTTTCCGCTTCCGATCAGTCCAAGAGTGCTCATGGAGGTGGCAGCCGGAGCGGGCGCCGCCCTATTCCCCGCCCGGGGGGAATTCTCGACGCGCGCCGACGCCGGGTCGCGGTCAGAATGTCCGGGAGGGGCGGGTGCTCCGCTGTGCGCGGGTACCGCCTCCGGACCTGCCCACAGCCTGCTGGAAGTGGTGTCGACATGCTGCTGCCGGACAGACATCTGGTCGCCGACCTGCTGAGCCGATACCGCGCGTGGGAATGGCTGGTACTGGCCGATCCGCTGGACGACGCCACCCGCGCGCGGTTCGAGGACGTGGCGTACACCCTGTGCGTGCTGATGGGGCAGCGCACCGCGCGGGAGGCCATCCTCAAGGCCGAGTCGTATCTGCGCAAGATCAAGCCCATGCCGATCTTCCCCGCGGGCCCCGAGCCGGTCGGCCCGGGACTGCACGACTGACGCGCCGCGTACCCGGCCGAAGCCGTCCGGTGGCGGCTGTTCCCACACCCACAAGCGACCGCTTAGTATGCCCGTGGACGCGGTACTGCCCAATGTGTGTGGAGGCCCCGAGATGCAGGCATGGCGAGTGCACCGGAACGGCGAGCCGGGCGAGGTGATGCGACTCGAAGACGTCGAGCGGCCCGAGCCGGCCGAGGGACAGGTCAGGGTGCTGGTCCGTGCGGCGAACATCAACTTCCCCGATGCCCTGCTCTGCCGGGGCCACTACCAGGTGCGACCGCCGCTGCCCTTCACCCCCGGCGTGGAGATCTGCGGCGAGACCGAGGACGGCCGCCGGGTCATCACCACGGCGGCCCTCCCGCACGGCGGCCTGGGCGAGTACGCGCTCGCCGACGCGGCGGGGCTGCTCCCCGCGCCCGCCGCCCTGGACGACGCCGAAGCGGCGGCGATGCACATCGGCTACCAGACGGGCTGGTTCGGCCTGCACCGCCGCGCCCATCTGGAGAAGGGCGAGACCCTGCTCGTCCACGCGGCGGCCGGCGGTGTCGGCAGCGCCGCCGTCCAGCTCGGCAAGGCGGCGGGCGCCACCGTCATCGGCGTCGTCGGCGGCCCCGCGAAAGCCGCGGTTGCTCGCGAGCTGGGCTGCGACGTCGTGATCGACCGGCACACCGACGACATCATCGCCGCGGTGAAGGACGCCACCGGCGGCCGCGGCGCCGACGTCGTCTACGACCCGGTCGGCGGCGACGCCTACGCCAAATCCGCCAAGTGCGTCGCCTTCGAGGGCCGCATCGTGATCGTCGGCTTCACCAGCGGCGACATCCCGGCCCCCGCGCTCAACCACGCCATGGTGAAGAACTACTCGATCCTCGGACTGCACTGGGGCCTGTACGCGGCGAAGGACCCGGCCGCGATCCCGCGCTGCCACCGGCGGCTGACCGAACTGGCCGCGCAGGGCGTCGTCAAACCCCTCGTCAGCGAGCGGGTGCCGCTGAAGGGCGCGGCCGACGCCGTACAGCGCGTCGCCGACGGCGCCACCACCGGACGTGTGGTCGTCATCCCCGAAGGAGACTCCCGATGACCGACGCGAGGTACGCGACCGACGCGGCGGGACTGCGCGAGCGCACCGCGCGCCTGCTGGCCGACCACCCGCCGGCCGGCACGGCGCGCGAGGACTTCCTGCGGGCCCGCTTCGACGCCGGACTCGCCTGGGTGCACTACCCGGTGGGGCTCGGCGGCCTGGACGCGCCACGCGCCCTGCAGGCCGTGGTCGACAGCGAGTTGGAAGCGGCGGGCGCACCCGACAACGACCCGCGGCGGATCGGCATCGGCCTCGGCATGGCGGCGCCGACCGTCCTGCGCTACGGCACCCAGGAGCAGAAGGAGCGCTTCCTGCGGCCCCTGTGGATCGGCGAAGAGGTGTGGTGCCAGCTCTTCAGCGAGCCCGGCGCGGGCTCCGACCTCGCGGCGCTCGGCACCCGGGCGGTACGGGACGGCGACGACTGGGTCGTCAACGGCCAGAAGGTCTGGACGTCCAGCGCCCATGTCGCCCGCTGGGCCATCCTCATCGCCCGCACCGACCCCGAGCTGCCCAAGCACCGCGGCATCAGCTACTTCATCTGCGACATGACCGACCCGGGCGTCGAGGTGCGGCCGCTGCGCCAGATCACCGGCGAGGCCGAGTTCAACGAGGTCTTCCTCACCGACGTACGGATCCCCGACGCGCACCGGCTCGGCGAGATCGGCGAGGGCTGGCAGGTCGCGCAGACCACGCTCATGAACGAACGGGTCTCCATCGGCGGCTCCCGGATCCCGCGCGAGGGCGGCATGATCGGCCCCGTGGCGCGCACCTGGCGCGAGCGCCCCGAGCTGCGCACCCACGAGCTGCGCCAGCGGCTGCTCACCCTCTGGGTCGAGGCCGAGGTCGCCCGCCTCACCGGCGAGCGGCTGCGCCAGCAGCTCGTCGCCGGGCACCCGGGCCCCGAGGGCAGCGGCATGAAGCTCTCGTTCGCCAGGCTCAACCAGGAGATCAGCGGCCTGGAGGTGGAACTCCTCGGCGACGAGGGGCTGCTGTACTCCGACTGGACGCTGCGCAGGCCCGACCAGGTGGACTTCACCGGACGGGACGCCGGCTACCGCTATCTGCGGGCCAAGGGCAACTCCATCGAGGGCGGCACCAGCGAGGTGCTGCTCAACATCGTCGCCGAACGGGTCCTCGGCCTGCCGTCCGAGCCGCGCAACGACAAGGACGTCGCATGGAAGGACCTCTCCCGATGAACCTGCTCTACACGGACACCGAGGACGATCTGCGCGCCGCCGTACGGGCGTTGCTCGCCGACCGGTACGACCTGCCCGCCGCCCTGCTGCGCGCCGAGTCGGGCGATCCGTACGACGCCGACCTGTGGTCCTCGCTGGCCGGCGGCATCGGCGCGGCCGGGCTGCTCGTCCCCGAGAAGCTCGGCGGCCAGGGCGCGAGCCACCGCGAGGCCGCCGTCGTGCTGGAGGAGCTGGGCCGCGCCGTCACCGCTGCGCCGTATCTGACCAGCTCGGTCGTGGCGACCGAGACGCTCCTCGGCTGCGACACGGAATCGACGGACGTCGCCGGGCTGCTGACCGCGCTCGCCGGCGGCCACCGCGTCGCCGTCCTCGCGCTGCCGCTGACCACCCCGCCCGACGGGCCCTGGCCGACCGGAGCCGGCACCGTCACAGGCGTGGCCGACGCCGTACGCGCCGACGTGCTCCTCGTACCGCGGGAGGACGGGCTGTACGCGGCCGAGACGGAGGGGCCGGGGGTGGCGGTCGAACCGCTCACGCCGCTCGACCTGACCCGGCCGCTCGCCGCCGTCACCCCCGACCCGGCGGCCGGTATCCGGATCGCCGACGCGGCGACGGGCCGGGCCGCCGTACGGCGCGGGCTGCTCGCCGGGGCGGGACTGCTCGCCTCCGAACAGCTCGGCATCGCCGAGTGGTGTCTGGAGGAAACCGTCAAGTACACCAAGGAACGGCACCAGTTCAACCGTCCCGTCGGCTCCTTCCAGGCGCTCAAGCACCGGATGGCCCAACTGTGGCTCGAGGTCGTCTCCGCACGCGCAGCCGCCCGCAACGCGGCCGACGCGCTGGCCACCGGCAGCCCGGAGACCGCGCTCGCCGTCGCGGTCGCCCAGGCGTACTGCGGCCGGGTCGCCGTGCACGCCGCCGAGGAGTGCGTGCAGTTGCACGGCGGGATCGGCATGACCTGGGAGCACCCCGCGCATCTGTACCTCAAGCGCGCCAAGGCGGACGCGGTGGCCCTGGGTTCGGCGGGCCGGCACAAGGAGACGATCGGCGAGCTGGTCGACCTGCCCCAGTAGGAGCCGCGCCGCCGCAGCGGGCCGCCCGCCTCGAACTAAGAGCGACGAACCGAAGCCGTGGACGGGAACAATCACCCGTACGGCAGGCCTGCCGGTCGGCCGTCCGGGCGTCCTCCTCCGCCACACTGGCGGCCGAATGCCGCGATCGTCACGCGGCGGAGGAGGTAGTCGATGGCCATTTCGATCTCACTGGTGGTGCTGCTCGTCGTCCTCGCTGTGATCTTTCTGCGCAGCGGCGGACTGAAGGTCTCGCACGCGGTGGTCTGCGTCCTGCTCGGATTCTTCCTCGCCGGCACGAGCATGGCGCCGACCATCGCCGACGGGATCTCGACCACCGCGGGGCTGGTGAGCAGCGTCCGGCCGTAAGCGGCCGCCCCGGAGCGGCTGTTACGCGCCGACCATCCGCGACCGGATCAGGAACCGCACCCCTTCGGGAGCCTCCAGGGAGAACCCGCTGCCCCGCCCGGGGACCACGTCGACAATGAGCCGCGTGTGGCTCCATGCCTCGTACTGGCTCACCGACATCCAGAACGGGACCGCCTCCGCCACCCCCTCGACCCGCAGGGACTGCAGCAGCACGTCCGAGTTGCCCGTACGGAACTCGCCGTCCGGGTAGCACATGGGGGCGCTGCCGTCGCAGCAGCCGCCCGACTGATGGAACATCAGCGGCCCGTGGTCGGCCCGCAGCCGCCGGATCAACTCGGCGGCAGCGGGCGTCACCTCCACCCGCGCGGCCTGCTCGTCCGGAACCCGCTCGTCACTCATCGTCCCAGCCAACGCCCCGCAACGTTGCAACGCGGTTGCGTACGTCCTGAACGCCTGGTCGTACTGTTGTGCTGATTGTTCCCGAACCGCAGGAATCGAGGACCGGTATGAGCGACAAGACCGTCGTCGTGGTCGCCACGATCACCCCCGCCGAGGGCCGGGAGGCCGACGTCGAACAGGCGCTGCGGGAGGCGATACCCGCCGTGCACGCGGAGCCCGGCTGCCTGCTGTACGCCATGCACCGCGGCACGTCCGGCGCGTTCGTGATGGTGGAGCACTGGGCGTCGGCCGAGGCGCTCGAAGTGCACAGCGGGGCGCCCGCGCTGGTCGCGCTCGGCGCGAAGCTCAAGGGCGCCACGGCGGGTCCGGTCGACGTGCAGGCGCTCGAACCGCTGCCGGAGGGGGACGCCGAACTCGGCGCCGTCTGACCGCGCTGCGACGGGGAATCGGCGTGCGGGGCGGGTACGGTCCCGGTGGGAGCCCCATCGAACGGGAGGAGCGCCATGACCGGACGCGGAGCCGTCGCGGCGGGTGTGGCGGCGGTGCTCGCCGCCGGTCTGGCCGCCGGCTGCACACCGACGGAGAACGGCACGGCCCACCGGCAGGAGGGCGCATCGCGCTCGGTGCTCACGGGGGAGCCGGGCGCGGCGGGCCGGGTGCTCGCCGTGAAGATCGACAACGTCCGCGCGGCCCGGCCCGCGACCGGCCTCAACAGCGCGGACCTGGTGTACGGGATCGAGGTCGAAGGCGGCCTCTCCCGGCTGATGGCCGTCTTCGACAGCGACCACCTGCCCGGCACGGTCGGGCCGGTGCGCAGCGCCCGGGAGACGGACCTGGAGCTGCTGGCCCAGTACGACCGGCCGGCCCTCGCGTTCTCGGGCGCCCAGAGCATGCTGCTGCCCGTACTCAAGAAGTCGGACCTGGTCACCAGGACCGGCACCGGCGCCTTCTTCCGCAGATCGACCCGGTCGGCGCCGCACAACGAGTACGTGCACACCAAAGGGCTCACCGACGGCGCGGGGACCGCGAAGGACATCGGGCTGACCTTCGCCGCGGCGACCCCCGCCGGCGGCACGCCCGACACGACCGCCTCGGCGAGGATGCCCAGCGCGCGGTTCAGCTTCACCTGGAGCGGGTCGGGTTACCGGGTGAGCATGGACGGTGCGCGCTCACCCTGGACGGCGGACAACGTGATCATCCAGCACGTGAAGATCAGGGAGTCCCGGTTCCACAGCCGCACCGGATTCGTACCGTTCTCGCAGACCGTCGGCGAGGGCTCGGCCGTGGTGCTCAGGAACGGCCGCTCCTACGACGTCCGTTGGAGCAGACCGTCGGAGAAGTCGGGCACGGCCTACCGCCACGACGGCCGGACGCTGCCGCTGAGCCCCGGCCGCACCTGGATCATCCTCGCGCCGAGCTGACCGGCCCGTCCTACTCGAAGCGCGAGACGTCGCCCGCGCCGCGCCGTACGATCTCCAGCTCGCCGCCGGAGAAGTCGATGACGGTGGTCGGTTCGGTACCGCAGTCGCCCGAGTCGACCACGGCGTCCACCACATGGTCGAGCCGCTCCTTGATCTCCCAGCCCTGGGTGAGCGGTTCTTCCTCGTCGGGCAGCAACAGGGTGCTGGAGAGCAGCGGTTCACCCAGATCGGCGAGGAGCGCCTGCGCGACGACATGGTCGGGGATCCGGACGCCGACGGTCTTCTTCTTCGGATGCAGCAACTGGCGCGGCACCTCCCGGGTCGCGGGGAGGATGAAGGTGTAACTGCCGGGCGTCGCCGCCTTGATGGCACGGAACACGTCGTTGTCGATGTGCACGAACTGGCCGAGTTGCGCGAAGTTCTGGCACACGAGTGTGAAGTGGTGACGGTCGTCGAGGTCGCGGATGGACCGGATCCTGCTGATGCCGTCACGGCTGCCCAACTGGCACCCGAGCGCGTAGCAGGAGTCCGTCGGATACGCGACGAGCGCGCCCGCCCGGATGCTGTCGGCGACACTGCTGATGATGCGCCGCTGGGGGTTCTCGGGGTGGACGTCGAAGTACTTGGCCATCCGGTGAGTCTAGGGTCTGCCGGCGCTGTTTCCGGGCAGGGCGTACAGGCCCGGGAGGTTGACGACGATCGCCTCCTGCGTGCTGCGGGCGATCACGACAACGGCCTCGTCCGCCGGGTCGGGGTTCTCCTCGCGGTGCGGTACGAACGGCGGTACGAAGATGTAGTCGCCGGGGGAGGTGCGCAGCCGTACTTCCTGCGGCTCGGCGCCCGAGTCGTCCAGGAAGACGAACTCCGGGTGGCCCGACACCACATAGATCGCGGTCTCGGACTCGCCGTGGTGGTGGTCGGACGACGAGGTCGCTGGCGCCACATGGGTCTGGCCCATCCACAGCTTTTCCGACCCCGCTGTCCTGCCGCTCACACCGGCGAACCTGCGCATACCGCCGGTCTGCGCCGTGTCGCCGTCGAGGGCGTCGGCGCGGATGTGGTGCAGCCTGCTCCGCAGGGGCGCCGCGTGCTGGTCCTGGGTGTCGTGGAAGTGGGGGTGGAAACCCTCACCCGGGGTCGTCGGCGGCTCGCTCATGGCGGGGACGTTAGAGCCGCCCCCAAAAGGATGTCAAGAAGTGTCCTTTATCCTTCACCTGCGGCAATGTTGCCGCAACGTAGGTCGCGGACCGGCTGACCCCTCGGCCGGCGCCGCGCCGTCGGGCATGATGGGGACATGCATATCTCCGCGAAGGCGGACTACGCCGCCCGAGCCCTTCTGGAGCTCGCGTGTGAGCCTGCCCGCCCGCTCACCTGCGAGGCCATCGCCTCCTCGCAGGACATTCCGTTCCGGTTCCTGAAATCCGTGGTGGGCGAGTTGCGCAAGGCGGGCCTGGTGCGCAGCCAGCGCGGCTGCGAGGGCGGCTACTGGCTCGGCAGGCCGGCCGAGGAGATCACCCTCCTGGACGTCGTGCGCGCCGTCGACGGTGAACTCATCACGCTGCGGGGCGAGTCGCTGGCCGGGCTCGACTACCCCGGCGCGGCGGGCGCGCTGCCCGGGGTGTGGCGGCAGGTCGAGGAGCAGGCGGCGGCGGTGCTCGGCGCGCTGCCGCTGGCCGCGCTGGTGCCGGCAGGCACCGTGGCGCGGCGGCCGGGAGTCGGCGTCACATGACCGGCGAGCCTGCCCCGCTGACCGGCCGACCGGACCCGCCGCCCGCCGTCGAGGTGGTCGAGTACACCGACCCGCTGTGCCCGTGGGCCTGGGGCTCCGAACCCGTCTTCCGCGCGCTGCGGGCGGCGCTGGCGGGCCGGGTGCGCTGGCGGCGCGCGTACGCCGTCCTCTTCGACCACGACGACGATCCGCCGCCCGATCCGGCCGCCGAGACGGCCTGGTACGCGCGGTACGTGGCGGAGGTCGCCGGGCACACCGGGGCCCCGCGCGCCGTCCGGCTGAGCCGGGTCGCGGCGAGTTCCTGGCCGTCCTCGCTGGTCGCCAAGGCCGCCGAACGCCAGGGCGCCGAGGTGGCGGAGCGGGCGCTGCGGCGGCTGCGGGAGACCGTCTTCGTCCTGGGCGAACCGGCGGACACCGGCGCGCTCGCCCAGGCGGCGGTACGCGGTGTGCCCGGCCTCGACCTGCGGCGACTGGCGGCTGACGCCGCGTCAGCAGACGTACTGGCGCAGGTCACCGCCGACCGCGCCGAGGCGCGCCGCCCGGTTCCCGAGGTGCTGGCCGTACGGGACGCCCCTGACGGTTCGCCGCATCCCGGCGGGGCGAAGGAGACCGCCGACGGCGGTCACCGCTACGCCCTGCCGACCCTGCTGTTCCGCGCCCCCGCCGGCTACCGGGCGGTCCCGGGACTGCGGCCGTTCGGCACGTACGCGGCGGCCCTCGGCGAACTCGCCCCTGGGCTGCTGAAGGCTCCCGAACCGGCGGACCCAGTAAGGGCGTTGGAGCGGTACCGGAGCCTGACGGAGCCGGAGATCCGGCTGCTCACGGACGGGTCCGGGCCGCCGCCTGACGCGGTCCGGGTGGACACCGGCAACGGTCCGCTGTGGCTGCATCCGCAGGAGGCTGCGGTGCATCCCGCCACCGCCCGCACCGGCCCCGCCGGGCACTGATCCGCCCTCGGCAGCCGTCCCGGCCAATGAGACACCAATTGGTGTCCATTGACAGGCGGTGACGGTCCGCGTCAGGATGTGCACCATGCTCACGACGCACCCCGGTGTGGTGTGCCGCTACGTGGATCTGCGGCGCACTTCCAGCGCTCTCTGTCGCTGACCGCCGGCCACCCACGGCCCACAGGCATCTGACCGCCCCCGCGGCACCCGGCCGCCCCGCCGCGTAGCCGCCCCGCGTCCGTTCGCTCGCCGTCACACTCGTGCCTCGCCGCTCGCGGCTCCTTCCTCTCCCGCCTTCCGGCCCACCCCGCGAAACCACCGACGCCTCATGCCCTGAGTGCGGTGTGTCCGACGTGCGACGAAGCCGTCGCCGGCATGCCCGCGCAGGGTGATCCGGTGTGCCGCACCGGTGTGTCCAGGCCCCCGTTTCAGACCCCCTGATTCAGGACTCCGATTCAGGCCCTCGCTTCCCGGCAGCGGCCGGGACCCTCAAAGAAAGCCAAAGAGATGTCCGGACGACCCACGCCCCGCCGCCCACTGGCCCCGCGCCCCCTCCGAGGGGCCGGCCGACTGCGCCTCGCCGCCCTCGGGACAGCGTTCGCCGCCGTGCTCGTACCGGCCCTCAGCGCCTGCGGCGGCGACGCCGCAGGCACCGCAGGCACCTCCACGCTCAAGTGGACCTCCTCGTACTTCCCCACCCACTGGGACCCGGTGGTCGGGGGCAGCGGCGCCCAGTTCCGCGAACTCACCCTCGTCTATGCCTCGTTGACACGGACGGACGAGACGGGCAAGGCCGTCCCCGACCTCGCCAAGAGCTGGGAGTACAACGCCGAGGGCGACCAGGTCACCTTCCATCTGCGCCCCGGCCTGAAGTTCAGCGACGGTACGCCGGTGGACGGCGCCGCCGTCAAGGCCGCCATCGAACGGGCCAAGAAGCAGCAGGACTCGGCGCTCTTCGGCGATCTGACCTCGATCAAGTCGGTCGAGGCCCAGGGGCTCGACACGGTCATCCACCTGAGCCAAGTCGACTATCAGATACCGCAGTTGCTCGGCGAGCGGGTGCTGCAGATCGCCAGCCCCAAGGCCGCGGCCGCGCCGAAGAAGCTCGACCAGGCCCCGGTCGGCGCGGGCCCCTTCATCGTCACCCAGTTGGTGCCCGGCACCAAGGCCGTGCTGAAGAAGAACCCCGACTACTGGGACGCGAAGAACATCCACATCGACAACGTCGAGCTGACGTCCGCCCCCGACGCCTCCACCGTCGTCTCCGGACTCCAGACCGGCGTCTACAACTTCGCCGACATCGAACCCAGTCAGGCGGACGCGGCGAAGAAGGCGGGGCTGGACGTCTTCGTCCAGCCGGGGTTCAACGCGTCGAACATCAGCCTCAACGTCAACAAGGCGCCGTTCGACAACGCCAAGGTCGTCGACGCCGTGCGTTACGCGATCAACCGCGAGGAGTTCGTCGACAAGCTGACCTTCGGCTACGGCGAGGCGACCAACCAGCCGTTCCCGAAGGGCTATGTCGCCTACGACCCGCAGTCGGCGGACAACTACCCCTACGACCCGGCGAAGTCGAAGAAGCTCCTCTCCGAAGCGGGCTACCGGGCCGGTGACATCAAGCTCGACCTGGTCATCCCCGCCGAGGACCCGAGCGCCGAGATCGTCCAGTCGCAGCTCGCCAAGGTCGGGGTGACCGTCAAGATCAAGGTCGACAAGAACTGGGCGACGCCGTTCTTCGCCAAGGACCTGACGTTCTCGCTCTACGGCACCACCGGCCGGGACTCCGCGGCGCAGACCCTCACCGCCCACTTCGGACCCAACGGCCCGCTGAACCTCAGCACCCCCTACGAGCCGGACGGCTTCGAGGCGGCCATCGCCAAGGTCCGGCAGACCCCGCTGGACGCGCCGGACTACCCGAAGGTCCTCCAGGCGGCCACCCGGGCGGGGCTGGCGAGCAAGGCGCTGGTCTTCACGTACTCGTCACCGAACCTCATCGCCAAGAGCAAGTCGATCTCCGACCTGCCCAAGAACCCGGCCCACATCGACTGGAACGGCGTGACCATCGGCGGCAACTGACCATCCGTCACCATCACTCATGAGAGGGGGCAACCCCATGACGACGACAGCGGTACAGGCCGCGCCCGCCCGCCGTCGCGGCGCCGCCGCGGCCAGGACGCGGCACACACTGGGCCGGGTCCTGGCCACCCTCGCCAGGTCGGTCGCGATCTTCGTACCCGTCTTCCTGGTCGCGACCTTCGTGACCTTCGCGCTGCGGTCGCTGAGCGGCCTCAGCCCGGCCCGGATCCAGTTGGGCGAGGAGGCGACGCCCGAGGCGATCGCCCGGGTCGAGGCCCAATGGGGGCTCGACCGGCCGTTCCTGGTGCAGTACGGGGACTGGTTCAGCGGGGTGCTGCACGGCCAGTTGGGGTCGAGCTGGACCAACGGCGCCGACATCTCCACCCTCATCGGCCTCGGCCTCGGTGTGAGCCTGTCGGTGGCGACCTTCGCGCTGATCATCGGCGTACTGGCCGGATTCGGGCTCGGCACACTGGCGGCGCTGCGCCGTACCACCTGGATCGACCGGACGATCACGGGCTTCGTCACCGTCATCTCGGTGATGCCCGCGTTCGTCGTCGGCATCGTGCTGGTCGCGGTCTTCGCCGTCGGGCTCCATGTCTTCCCCGCAGCCGGCTACGTCCCCGCCCAGCAGGGGTTCGGCCCGTGGCTCGCCCACATCACCCTGCCGGCCGTCGCGCTGAGCTTCGACGTGATCGCCGACGTGGCCCGCCAGTTGCGGACCAGTCTGATCGCCGCCTACCAGGAGAACTACGTGATCGGCGCGGTGGTACGGGGGTTGAGCCCCCGGCGGATCTTCTTCCGCCATGTGCTGCGCAACGGCCTGGGTCCCGCGCTCGCCACCCTGGGGCTCAAGTTCCCCTCCCTGGTGGGTGCTTCCGTCGTGACCGAGTGGATCTTCGGTCTCCAGGGCTTCGGCAGATTCGCCAACGACTCCGCCCAGGCCGGTGACGTACCCGCCGTCCAGGGCGTGCTCGTGGTGTCGATCGTCCTGGTCGTCCTGTTCAACCTGATCGTCAACGTGGTGCTGGCGCGTGTGACGCCCGCTTCGCAGAGGGGAGTGTGAACCATGGTGCGCCGCGTTCTCGCACTCACGTCCGGCCGGATCGCCCTGGTCATCCTCGCCGTGATCGCCCTGCTGGCGGTCTTCGGCCCGCTGCTCGCCCCGCACGACCCCCTGGCCACCAGTGACAACACACTGGCCGCCGCCTCCGGTTCGCACTGGCTGGGCACGGACTACCTCGGCCGCGACGTGCTGAGCCGGCTGCTCGACGGCTCCCGGGTCAGCGTCCTCGGCTCGGTCGAAGTGGCCCTGATGGCACTGGCGGTGGGCGCGGTCCCCGGCATCCTGTCGGTGTATCTCGGCCGGGTCTTCGAATGGCTCACGCTGCGGCTCGCCGACACCCTCGTCGCCCTGCCGTTCCTGCTGTTCGCCGTCGCCGTGATCGCCCTGCTCGGCAACGGCATCACCCAGGCGATGCTCGTCACCGGCGCGCTGGTGTCACCGCTGTTCTACCGGGTGTCCCGCGCCGCGACGCTCGGGGTGGCCCGCTCGCAGTACGTGGAGGCCGCGCTCATCTCCGGCGCCTCCATCCGCTGGGTGGTGCGCCGGCACGTCTGGGTCAAGGTGCTGCCGCCGATCGCGGTCGCGCTCGCCCAGACCATCGGCGTCGGGTTCGTGATCGTCGCGAGCCTCACCTTCCTCGGCATCGGCGTCCAGCCGCCCGCACCGACCTGGGGCGGTCTGCTCGCCTCCGACCTCGGCTACCTCAGCCACCAGCCGTGGGCGCCCTTCGCCCCCGCACTGCTGATCATGATCACGGTCTGGGGCAGCAACCTGCTGGCCGACGCGATCCGCGACGTGTCGGGCGAGTCGGGCCGCGCGCTCGTCAACAACCGCAAGGCCCGCGCCAACCGACTCGACAAGACCGAACCCGCTCCCGCCGGAGGTGCGTGATGACGACGCTGTCCAAGAACCGCACCCAGCAGGACGTCCGGCCGCTCCCGGCGCCCGAGACCGCCGAGCCGCCCGCCCCGCCGGTGCTCGCCCTGCGCGACGTACGCGTCAGCGACCACGTCAGCGACCGGGAGATCGTCCAGGGGGTGAGCTTCGAGCTGACGCCCGGCAAGGCCGTCGGCATCGTCGGCGAGTCGGGCAGCGGCAAGACCATCACCTGCCGCGCCACCCTGGGCATCCTGCCGCCGCACTTCGAGGTCACCGGCGGCTCGATCGCGATCAACGGGACCGACATCGGCACCCTCACACCGCAGCAGTGGACCGCCCTGCGGGGCACCACGATCAGCGCCGTCTTCCAGGACCCGGCGTCCTACCTCAACCCGTCCATCCGGGTCGGCGCGCAGATCGCCGAAGTCATCAGGCTCAAGAAGGGACTGACCCGGCGCGAAGCACGGCACGGCGCAGTCGAGCTGCTGCGGGCGGTCCAGTTGAGCGACCCCGAGCTGGTCAGCGGCCAGTACACGTACGAGCTGTCCGGCGGCATGCTCCAGCGCGTCCTCATCGCCGCCGCCATCGCCGCCGACCCGCAGCTCCTCATCGCCGACGAGGCCACCACCGCGCTCGACGTCACCGTCCAGGCCGAGATCCTCGACCTGCTCGCCGAACTGCGCGAACGCGCGGGCCTGGCGCTCGTCGTCGTCTCCCACGACCTCGCCGTCGTCGCCCAGCTCTGCGACGAAGTCCTCGTCATGCGGCAGGGCGAGGTGGTCGAGCAGGGGCCGACCGAAGCGGTGCTCCACCAGCCGCGGCACGCGTACACCCGGATGCTCATCGCCGAGCACGAGCAGTACGGCCTGGACAAGTTCCGCACGGTGAAGGAGCCGTCATGACCGACGAACCGCGGCCCGCCGCACCGGTGCTGGACGTCACCGGGCTCGACGTCCACTACGGCCTGCGCCGCAAGCGCAGGCGCGCCCTGAACGGCGTCTCGCTCAGTGTCGCACCCGGCGAGACCGTCGGGGTGATCGGCGAGACGGGCTCGGGCAAGTCCACCTTCGCCCGCGCGGCGCTCGGCCTGGTGCGCGCGTCGGCGGGGTCGATCGTCATCGACGGCGAGGACGTCAGCGCGTACGGAAACCGGCAGTGGCGCGCCCTGCGCCGCCGCGGGGTGATCCAGTACGTCTTCCAGGACCCGCTGCGCAGCCTCGACCCCGACCTGACCGTCGCTGACTCCCTGACCGATCCGCTGATCATCCAGGGTGTGCCGCGCAAGGAGGCGGGGGAGCGGATCCGCGCGGTACTCGACCGGGTGGGACTCCCCGAGGAACTGCTCCGCCGGCTGCCGGGGGAACTCTCCGGCGGGCAGCGCCAACGGGTCGCCGTGGCGCGCGCGTTGGTCACCGAACCCCGGCTGCTCATCCTCGACGAGCCGGTCAGCGCCCTCGACTCGGCGAACCGCGTGCAGATCCTGGGGATCCTCAAGGAACTCAGGGCCGCCGGGGTCGCCCTCGTCTTCATCTCGCACGACCTCGGTTCCGTCGCCGGCATCGCGGACCGTATCGCGGTGCTGTACCGGGGCGAGCTGGCCGAGGTCGGCGCCGCCCGCGACGTCATCAACGAACCGCAACACCTCTACACCCGCCTGCTCGTCAGTTCGGCGCCGACCCTGCACACCGCCGCCGCAGGCCGCGCCGAGCGCGAAGCCCTGCGCGCCCTGCTGCACGCCTGACCCCGGCACCG
The DNA here is from genome assembly GCF_055584925.1 of Streptomyces sp. NPDC087906. Taxonomy (NCBI): domain Bacteria; kingdom Bacillati; phylum Actinomycetota; class Actinomycetes; order Kitasatosporales; family Streptomycetaceae; genus Streptomyces; species Streptomyces sp. NPDC087906. The sequence continues at coordinate 243,075 of NZ_JBVJLC010000005.1, read as the reverse complement.
AGCCGCACCCGCCACAGCCCCGAACCCCGGCAGCCCACCACAGCGAAGGAACAGCCATGTCCCGCAAGCTCCATCTCGCACTGCACCCGTACGGCGTCGGCGGCCCCGGCCAGCACGGCCTCTGGAAGGACCCGCGCGTCGCCAAGAACGCCAGCATCGACATCAACTACTACATCCGGCAGGCCCAGGCCGCCGAACACGCCCTCTTCGACGCGCTCTTCGTGGTCGACAGCCAGTTCATCAACGCCACCTACCCCGCGCACTACCTCAACCGGCTCGAACCGCTGACCCTGTTGTCTGCCGTCGCCACCCACACCAAGCACATCGGCCTGGTGGGCACGGCGAGTTCGACGTACAACTCGCCGTTCAACCTCGCCCGCAGGTTCGCCTCGCTGGACCACATCAGCGGCGGCAGGGCCGGCTGGAACGTGGTGACGAGCTTCGACACCGGCGCGTCCAGGAACTTCGGCCTTGAGGAGCATCTCGACTACACCACCCGCTACGGCCGCGCCCTGGAGTTCGTCCAGGTCGCCCGCGGGCTGTGGGACTCCTACCAGGACGGCGCCTTCCCCGCCGACGTGGAGCGGGGCGTCTTCCTCGACCCGGCCAAACTGCACGCGCTCGACCACGTCGGTGAGCACTTCAGTGTGGCGGGCCCGCTCAACCTCTCCCGCTCCCCGCAGGGCCAGCCGGTGATCTTCCAGGCCGGGGTCTCCGAGGAGGGCCGCGACCTGGCGGCGCGGGTCGCCGAGGGCATCTACGCGCCCGGCGGGCCGCTGGAGCAGGCGCAGGCGTACTACACCGACATCAAGAAGCGCACAGCGGCGTACGGCAGGGACCCCGAGCACATCAAGATATTCATCCACGGCGGCCCGGTCGTCGCCGCGACCGACGAGCAGGCGAGGATCCGCGAGCGGGAGATCTTCGAGGAGGACAACGACTTCGACCGCAATCTCGCGCTGCTGGGCCGCTCGTTCGGCGCGTACGACTTCAGCCGCCACGACCTGGACGCGCCGTTCCCCGACGTGGCCCACCTCGCGGAGAAGGGCGGCAGGACGGGCGCGTCGAAGATCATCGAGCGCGCCCGGACCGAGAACCTGACGTTGCGTCAAGTAGCGGAGGGGCTGAGCCAGTTCCGTCGCTCCCCGTTCGTCGGCGCGCCGCAGACCGTCGCCGACACCATCGAGCAGTGGTTCGACGCCGGCACCTTCGACGGCATCAACCTGGCCTTCCGCACCGAGGACGACATCAGCCTCTTCGTGGACGGTGTCGTCCCGCTCCTGCAGAAGCGCGGCCTGTTCCGCACCGCGTACGAGGCCGACACGCTGCGCGGCAACCTCGGCCTCCCGGTCCCCGCCAACCAGCACGACCGCGAGCCCCAGCTCGCCAACGACTGAGGCCCGCACCCGACCGGCGCCCGCACCCGACCGGCGCCCGCACCCGACCGGCGCCCGCACCCGACCGGACCCGTCCGAAAGGCACGCATCCCATGACCACCGAGACCCCGCGTTTCCGGCTCTGCTTCCTCACCCACGTCCAGGGCCGCGGCGACGACGTCGCCCAGACGTACCGCAACGCCCAGGACCTCTTCGTCGTCGCCGACGAACTCGGCTTCGACGTCGGCTGGGTGGCCCAGCACCACGTACCGCTCGGCGGCGGCGGCCTGTCCTCACCGTGGACCTTCCTCGCCCACGCCGCCGCGCGCACCAAGCGCATTCGGCTCGGCACCGCCATCACGGTCCTCCCGCTGGAGGACCCCGTCCGGCTCGCCGAGGACGTCGCCACCGTCGACACGCTCAGCGGGGGCCGCGTCGAGATCGGCGTGGGCAGCGGCGCCAACAGCCAGGAGTACGCCGCGTTCGGCAAGGACGTGGCCCGCAAGCGCGAGTTGACCAGCGACCACCTCGACCTGCTGCGCACCGCCCTGGCCGGCGACGAGGTGCGCACACCGGACTTCCGTATCCAACCGCGTCCTACCGGCTTCACCGACCGGATCTGGCAGGGCGTCTTCAGCGGCGGCGGCGCCGGGTACGCGGCGGCCGGCGGCTCGAACCTGCTGCTCAACCGCGCCGCGTACGGCTTCGACGCGCCCACCGACGAGGTCCAGCGGCCGTGGGCCGACGCGTACCTCGCCGCCTGGGACCAGCCGAGACGCCCCAGGATCGGGCTGTCCCGCTTCGTGTTCCCGGCGAAGGACCGCCGCACCGCACTCAGCCACATCAGCGACGACGTCCACCGGGCGGCGCTGCGCATGGCGAAGAGCGGCGCCTTCCCCAAGGATCTCGACGTGGCCGAGGCACTGCGCCGCTTCCACTCGTTCTACGGCCACCCCGACGAGATCGTCGCCGCGCTCCGGCAGGAGAAGGTGCTGCCCGTCGCGACCGACCTCATCACCCAGTTCAACCCCGCCGTCCCCGACCACGAAGCGGCGGTCCGCGCCCTGGAACTCATCGCGACCGAGGTGGCCCCGGCCCTGGGCTGGACACCGGCGGAAAAGCCCGGCCGCCACCTCGCATCCGTGCCCCACCCCGCAGGAGTATGAGATGACCGAGTACACCGACCACCACGCCCCCGAGGGGCTGCGCACCCGCGGCACGGTCATCGTGGTGCCCGGCCGGGGGGAGACCAGGGCGACCTACGCCCGGTTCGGCAAGCGGCTCGCCGCCGACGCCTATCGCGTACGGGTCGTCGACGCCCCGGACAGCCGGGAGCTGACCGGCTCGCTGCGCGGCTTCGGCGCGCGGCTCGCCGAGGCCGTCGAGGACACGGCCACCGAGGACGCTGTCGTCCGCCCGGTCGTCGTGGTGGGAGCCGACACCGGCGCCGTCGCCGTCGCGGCGCTCCTCGGCCAGGACGCGACCGCGGCAGACGGGCGGCCGGACGCCGTCGTCCTCGCCGGGCTCCCCGGCCGCAACAGCACCTCCGGCGAGGGCGGTTGGGACGACGAACTCGACGTACGCACCTCCTGCCCCGCCCACCGGGGCACCCTCACCGACGACGCCGAGGTCCGGCGCGGCGCGCTCGGCACAGCGGTCCCCGAGGCCCTGCTCACCGCCGCCTACGACAGCGAACTCGCCGTGCCCGCCCTGATCCTGATAGGCGACGCCGACCCGCTCGCCGACAGCGAAGCACTCGTCCGCGCCGCCAAGTCCCAGCAGTGCGCCCGCCTTTCGGTAGTCCGGGGCGCCCACCACGACGTACTGAACGACCTGCAGCACCGCTCGGTCGCCGCCGAGACCGTCACCTTCCTGGAGACACTGCGGGCCGGACTGGTCCCGCTCATCGCGGTGGAGACCAGCGCGTGGTGAGCACCGCCGCCGTCCCCACGCCCGAACCCCGACGCTGAAAGGTCCTGCCATGGCCACCATCCTGTCCGTATCGGGCAGCCCGTCCGCCACCTCCCGCACCTCGCGCCTGCTGCGCCACCTGGACGACCGGCTCCGCCAACAGGGCCACCACGTCACCGCGTTGGACGTACGCACCCTGCCCGCCGAAGCGCTGCTCGGCGCGGACTTCGGGCACCCGGCCATCGTCGCCGCCACGGCCCTGTTCGCCGAGGCGGACGGCGTGGTCATCGGCACCCCCGTCTACAAGGCCGCCTACTCGGGGCTGCTGAAGTCGCTGCTCGACCTGCTCCCGCAGTACGCGCTGGCCGACAAGACCGTCCTGCCGCTGGCCACCGGCGGCACCACGGCCCATGTCCTCGCCATCGACTACGCGCTGCGCCCGGTGCTCAGCTCCATGGGGGCCGGGCACATCGCCCCCGGCTGGTTCACCCTCGACAAGCACCTCACGGTCGGCGAGGACGGCTCCCTGACCGTCGAGCCGGTCACCGCCGAGGCACTGGCCCAGGTCACCGACCGGTTCTCGGCCGCGCTGGGCGGCCGTACCGCCGTACTCGCACCGACCGGGTGAGCAACGGGTGAACGGGTGAGTACCGGGTGAGTCCCGGGCCCGCCACCGGGACAGGGGGACCGGCCGTCCCTGGATCGGCTGTGCCTTCATCCGCCTCCGCGTGCGAGGGATCGTTGCAGACGATCCACCTGCCACGTAACGAGGAGTCTTCGATGAGCGAGCACAGCATTGCCCTGATCACCGGCGGGAACCGAGGGCTCGGCCGGGCCACCGCCCTCCAGCTCGCCGAGGCCGGCACCGACGTCATCCTGACGTACCGGTCGCACAAGGACGAGGCGGCGGCGGTCGTGGACGCCGTCACCGCCCTGGGCCGCAAGGCCGTCGCCCTGGAGCTGGACACAGCGGCGTCCGGCACCTTTCCGGACTTCGCGGCCGCCGTGCGGGACGCGCTGAGCGTCACCTGGGAGCGGGACACCTTCGACTTCCTGGTCAACAACGCCGGTGTGGCCGCGGTGACACCGGTCGGCGGTACCACGGCCGAGACGTTCGACCTGCTGGTGGACGTCCACTTCAAGGGGGTCTTCTTCCTCACCCAGGAACTGCTCCCGCTGCTCGCCGACGGAGGGCGGATCATCAATCTCTCGACGGGTCTCACCCGGTTCGTGGGGGAGGGCTGGTCGGTGTACGCGTCGGTCAAGACCGCGATCGAGACGTACACCACGTATCTGGCGAAGGAGCTGGGCGGGCGCGGCATCAGCGTCAACGCGGTGGCGCCGGGACCGATCGGCACCGACTTCGGCGGGGGCGCGATGCGCGACGACGAGCAGTTCCGTGCGCAGCTCGCCGGGCAGACCGCCCTGGGCAGGGTGGGTGACCCGGCGGACATCGGCGGGGTGATCGCCGCCCTGCTCGCACCCGGCACCGGCTGGATCACGGCGCAGCGCATCGAGGCGTCCGGCGGCACCCTGCTCTGAGCCGAGGTGTCCGCGGGGCCGTACCGGAGGGAGAATCCTGCCATGGACCGAGCACAACTCGCCGACTTCCTCCGCTCCCGCCGTGAGGCGCTGCAACCGGAGGACGTCGGCCTGCCCCGTGGCCCCCGACGGCGCACCCGGGGGCTGCGCCGCGAGGAGGTCGCCGCCCTGTGCGGCATGTCCGTCGACTACTACACGCGCGTCGAGCAGCAGCGCGGCCCCGTACCCTCCGAGCCGATGCTCGCGGCCATCGCCCGAGGGCTCCATCTGTCCCTGGACGAGCGCGACCACCTCTTCCGGACGGCGGGACACAACACTCCCACCCGGAGCCTGCGCGGCGACCATGTGTCGCCGGGCATGATGCGGGTCCTCGACCGCCTCCACGACACCCCGGCGCAGGTCATCACCTCGCTGGCGGAAACCCTGGTGCAGACCCGGCCCGCCGTCGCCCTGCTGGGCGACGAGGCCAGGTACACGGGGCTCGACCGCAGCCTCTTCCACCGCTGGTTCACCGATCCCGGCGCTCGGCGCATCTACCCCGAGGCCGACCACCCGACCCACAGCCGGATCTTCGCCTCCGAACTGCGGGCCGCCTACTCCCGGCAGGGTGCGGACTCCCGCGCCGGGCAGATCGTGGACGTCCTGCTGGCGCGGAGCGAGGAGTTCGCCGGGCTGTGGAGCGCCCACGAGATCAGCATCCGCCGCGACGACGACCGCAAACGCATCCAGCACCCCGATCTCGGCATCCTCGAACTGCACTGCCAGGTCCTCTTCGACGCAGACCAGGCGCAGGCCCTGCTCGTCTACACCGCGACCCCCGGCACCGAAAGCCACGAGAAACTGCGGCTGTTGTCGGTCGTCGGCGACCGGCAGCCGTACACCTGACGGGCGCCACGCGAAGGGCGCGACCCGCCAGGTGGGAGACCGGTGTCAGACCCAGGGGTCGGCGAACGACCGGCCCGGTACGGGCTTGGCGATCAGGGCGAGCGGGATGAAGAAGTTGACCTGTCCTATGACGGTGATCAAGGCGACGAGCGCCTTCTCGTCGTAGTACTCGGACACCTGCGCGTACAACTCGTCGGGCACCCGCTCGCCGTGCGCGGACGGCTGGAGCACGGCTTCCACCAGCGCCAGCGCGGCCCGCTCGGCGCCGCTGAAATACGTCGCGTCCTGCCACGACGACACCGCCGTGATCCGCTCCTCCGACACACCGGCCTTCCGCAGCAGGCCGGTGTGCAGCACGGTCAGATAGGTGTTGCCGACGATCTGGCCGGCGCGCAGGTGCACCAGCCCGATCGTGCTGCGCGGCACGGCCTGGCCGCCGGTGGCCCGGAACAGCGCCGCCGACACCTCCGCCAGCTCGGGCAGCAGCTCCTCGGGCCGGGTGGCCAGCCGCGGCGGTGCCGGTACTTCCGCCGTGATGGGACGTGCTCGCATGATGGTCTTCCCTTCGGGTTTCCGTGGTGCCGTCACTGCTCTGACGGAGCCCGGCGAAGGAGTGTGACCGGCGCTCCCGCTCACTTTCCGACGTACGCCGCCAGATGCTCGCCGGTGAGGGTGGAGCGGTCCGCCACGAGGTCGGCCGGGGTGCCCTCGAAGACGATCCGGCCGCCGTCGTGTCCGGCGCCGGGACCCAGATCGATGATCCAGTCGGCGTGCGCCATGACCGCCTGGTGGTGCTCCACCACGATGACCGACTTCCCGGAGTCCACCAACCGGTCGAGCAGGCCGAGCAGTTGCTCGACATCGGCAAGATGCAGCCCCGCCGTCGGCTCGTCGAGCACGTAGACGCCGCCCTTCTCGGCCATGTGGGTCGCCAGCTTCAGCCGCTGCCGCTCGCCGCCCGACAGGGTGGTCAGCGGCTGGCCCAGGGTGAGATAGCCGAGCCCGACATCCGCGAGCCTGCCGAGGATCGTGTGGGCCGCAGGCGTACGCGCGTCACTGGCGCCGAAGAACTCCTCGGCCTCGCCCACCGACATCGCGAGCACCTCGCTGATGTCGCGCCCGCCGAGGTGGTGTTCGAGCACGGCGGCCTGGAACCGCTTCCCCTCGCACTCCTCACACACCGTGGCGACACCGGCCATCATCGCCAGGTCGGTGTAAATGACCCCGGCGCCGTTGCAGTTGGGGCACGCGCCTTCGGAGTTGGCGCTGAACAGCGCCGGCTTCACGCCGTTGGCCTTCGCGAACGCCTTGCGGATCGGGTCGAGCAGCCCCGTGTACGTGGCGGGGTTGCTCCGCCGCGAACCGCGGATCGCGCCCTGGTCGATCGAGACCACCCCGTCCCGCCCCGACACCGAGCCGTGGACCAGCGAACTCTTGCCGGAGCCCGCAACCCCGGTGATGACCGTGAGCACGCCGAGCGGGATGTCGACATCGACGTCCCGCAGGTTGTGCTCCGCCGCGCCGCGGATCTCCAGCACCCCGGTGGACTTGCGCACGTCCTCCTTGAGGGTCGCCCGGTCGTCGAAGTGGCGGCCGGTGAGGGTGCCGCCGGTCCGCAGCCCCTCCACGGTCCCCTCGAAGCAGACACTGCCGCCCGCCTTGCCCGCGCCGGGACCGAGGTCGACCACATGGTCGGCGATCACGATGGTCTCCGGCTTGTGCTCCACGACCAGCACCGTGTTGCCCTTGTCCCGCAGCCGCAGCAGCAGCCCGTTCATCCGCTGGATGTCATGCGGGTGCAGACCGATGGTCGGCTCGTCGAAGACGTACGTGGTGTCGGTGAGCGACGAGCCGAGATGGCGGATCATCTTGACGCGCTGCGCCTCACCGCCGGACAGCGTGCCCGCGGGCCGGTCCAGCGCGAGATAGCCGAGACCGATCTCCTCGAACGACTCCAGCGTCCGCAGCAGCGCCGTGAGCAGCGGCGCGACCGACGGCTCGTCGAGCCCGCGCACCCAGGCCGCCAGGTCGCTGAGCTGCATCGCGCACGCGTCGGCGATGCTGACTCCGCCGATCAGCGACGACCTGGCCGCCTCGCTGAGCCGCGTTCCCGCGCAGTCGGGGCAGGCGGTGAAGGTGACCGCCCGGTCCACGAACGCCCGGATGTGCGGCTGCATCGCTTCCTTGTCCTTGGACAGGAACGACTTCTGCACCTTGGGGATCAGCCCCTCGTAGGTGATGTTGATGCCGTTGATCTTCACCTTCGTCGGCTCGCGGTACAGGAAGTCGTGCATCTCCTTCTTGGTGTACTCGCGGATCGGCTTGGCCGGGTCGAGGAAGCCCGACTCGGTGAAGGGCCGCAGCGTCCAGTGGCCGTCGATACTGTAGCCGGGGACGGTGATCGCGCCCTCGGCGAGCGACTTCGAGTCGTCGAAGAGCTGGGCCAGATCGATGTCGGAGACGGCGCCCCTGCCCTCGCAGCGCGGACACATGCCGCCGGCCCGCGTGTAGGTCTTCCGTACGGTCTTGGCCGTACCGCGCTCGACCGTGATCGCACCGGTGGCACGGACCGAGGCGACGTTGAAGGAGTACGCGTTGGGCGAGCCGATGTGCGGCTGCCCGAGCCGGCTGAAGAGGATACGCAGCATGGCGTTGGCGTCGGTCGCCGTGCCGACCGTGGAGCGGGGGTCCGAGCCCAGCCGCTGCTGGTCCACGATGATCGCGGTCGTCAGCCCGTCGAGCACATCGACCTCGGGCCGCGCCAGCGTCGGCATGAAGCCCTGCACGAAAGCGCTGTAGGTCTCGTTGATCAGCCGCTGCGACTCGGCGGCGATCGTGCCGAACACCAGCGAACTCTTGCCGGACCCCGACACACCGGTAAACACCGTCAGCCGGCGCTTCGGGATCTCGATGCTCACGTCCTTGAGGTTGTTCACCCGCGCGCCGTGCACGCGGATCAGGTCGTGGCTGTCGGCGTCGTGCGGTGCGGGCGGCTGCGCGCTCGTCCTCTTGGCCATGGGTGTCGTCTCTCCATCTGTCGGGCGCCGCTTCGCGGTCGCGGCGGCCTGCACACCGACGAACGCTAGTCGCTGCCCGGGTGAGCGTGCTTCTCGATTCCTGACCGAAGCTCCTGACCGAAGCTCCTGACCGAAGCCCTGGTCCGGCCGGAACCGGCACATGCGGCCGATCGTCTTCGAGGGTATGACGTCCGCTCTCATCCTGGGGTTCGATCCGCACACGGTGCCCGGCATGGACGGCGACGCCCTGCGCGCCGTCCTGGACGGCGAACTCGCCCGCTTCGCCCAGCACGGCATCGACGCCGCCATGACACTGCTCGCACCGGACGCGTCGGCCGAGGCCGCGGTGGTGGCGGCGCTGTCCGAGCGGGAGTGGGACGTGGTGGTCATCGGCGGCGGCATCCGCAAGCCGGAACCCCTGCTGACCTTCTTCGAGGAGGTCGTGAACCTGGTCCGGCGGCATGCGCCGAAGGCCGCCATCGCGTTCAACACCAGCGGCGGCGACAGTGTGGAGGCGGTGCGGCGCCGGCTGCCGCCGGTGTGAGGCACGAGACGCGGAAGCGGGCCCCCGGAAACGGTCAGGCCGTTTCGGGGGCCCGCGTCATACGCACGCGTACGCCTTTACGCCGCCGTCAGCGCCGTACGGTGCAGGTCGCGGTAGCCGTCTTGTGCGGGTCGCTCTCCGAGCGCGCCGTCAGTGTCACCTTCCCGCTCTTGGCCGCGCCCTTGCCCGCCGCGACCGCGACGTTCACGGTCGTACGCGCACCGGCCTTCGCCGTGGCCAGGGCGCTGGGCAGCGCCACCCGCCAGCCCTTGCTCCCGGCCTTCGCCGACAGCCGGTAGACGTCCGCGTTCTCGTACGCCGCCGCCGGCCCGGAAGCGCCCCGTGCGGCGTGTCCGGTGTTGGCGAGTCCGAAGGTGCAGACCGCGCCCTTGCCGCTCGCCTTGCCGCCCGGCGTACCGCGGGTCAGTGCCACACCGCGCTTCTGCGGCCCCGATCCGTCGAGCGAGCGCACCGCCACGGTGTAGGAGAGTTCGCCCGCCGCTGTCGTCTTCTTGCCGATGACGTAGAACTGCAGCCGGTTGGCCTTGTCGGTGTATTCGTACGCGCTGCCCGAGTCGGTGCCCGCGTGGAACAGGCCGTCGTTGAGCTGGCGGTAGTCACCGGTCGAGCGCATCACCTTCGTACCGTCCGGCCTGGTGAAGTCGACCATGCGGATGTCCTGGGGATTGGCGTCGATCATCCAACTGAAGCAGAGGTAGCCGCAACTGTCGCCCTCGTCGTCGAAGGGCTTGTTCTTCGTGAGCATCACCCCGTGGTCGGGGGTGAAGGAGTCGGCGCCGATCCGCTGCACGGTCTCGATGGTGTAGTCGCTGAAGCCGGGCCCCGCGCAGAACGGATCCTTGGCGACGTCGCAGGCCGGGGTCCTGTCCGTGCCCAGGTCGACCCGGACGCCCTGCAGCGCGTTCTTCTGCACCTTGGCCGATCTGGCCCGCACGTCGAACACCGCGAGGCCGTTGCCGGCGAGGGCCTGCGGGGACAGCGTCAGCAACTGCTCGTCGTCGATGAAGCCGAGCTTGGTCTTCGTACGGACCGTCTGCCCGGCCGGCATGGACGCGCCTTCGGTGGCCGGTACCTGCCACCGGTTGTGCGGCCCGCCGGGACCGTTGAAGGAGCCGCGGTCGAGCACGTCGAAGGGGCCTGTGCCGGCCCGGTGGAAGGGCTCCACATACGGATTGTTGTTGTTGTCGCCGACGTCGAAGGTGTGGGTGATCTCGTGGGTGATGGTCCCCGAGCTCTCGCCCTGCCGGATGCCGGAGTTCCCCCAGAGCTGCGAGCCGGCCTTCCATGAGGTGAAGCCGGTGTAGCGGCTGCGTACGGCGTTGGGCAGCGCCGGGTCCGGCGGGCCCCACTCGTCAGGGACGTCGTCCGGTGTCTGGAACTTCATCTCGCCGAACTCCTGCCAGACGGACGTCTCGTCGTAGCCGGCGTAGATGCGCATCACGCGGTCGAAGGACTTCGCCTGGTCGGCGCCCACGTCCGCCTTCCACAGCGGGTCGATGTCGCGCTCGATGCTGCCGTCGCAGGTGTGGCCGCCCGGACAGCCCGTGCCCTCCTGGCCGATGTCGTTGAGCCCGTACTCGTACGAGGGGCGCGGCGCCTCGTACTGGCCGAGGGGGACGAACTCGACGCCGATGCGGCCGTTCGTCTGCTCCATCCAGTACTGGTTGACGGTGTGGCCGTGGTTGAGCGCGCTGGGCTTGTTGTAGAAGTCCGCGTAGAACGTCGCGATGTCGCCGCGCCCCACGGGATCGATCTGCGGATTGCCGAAGGGATCGCTCTTTTTGGGCAGGGTCATGACAAAGGGTTGGTCCGGGAAGTCGACAGCGACCAGCGCGATCCTCAGCTTCTGCCGGGTGGGCCGCAGATCCGGATCCGCCCAGTCCGTGCCGGGCACGTCCTGGTAGTCGCTCCAGGTCATGTCCTGCTGGTCTTCGGGATGCTGCGGGTCGACGGGGGCGAACGGGTCCCCGATCCGCGCGGCGGCCGGTGCGGCGCCCACGGGGCTCGCGGGCGCCGCACCGGCGTTGCCGAGCACGGCGGCCCCCGCGACGACGGCCACCACCGCCAGCGTTCTCGCCTTTCGGCCGATCAGACCTGACCTCACGTGGCACTGCCTCCTGAGCGTCGCCGTTCCATAAGCCGAACGCTCGGAGCGTAGAACTACCGCAGTGCAGTGTCAACGGGGCAGCGGAAAGCAGCGATTGCCAGGAAACATGGTGGAAACCATTCCCTGGCAACCGCGAGCGAGTGTTCCGTATAGCGAACTAGTGGTGTCCGTGCGCCGTGTCCGACGCGCCGCCGAAGAGCCGGGCGACGAGACGGAAAGGCAGGGTCACGACCGTGGCGATGGCACCACCGACGGCCCTGAACATGTCTGCGATGGCCTTGAGCATGGGGACCTCCTTGAGATGTGCGACCCGCCTGTGCGTTTGTGGGACACCTACGAGCTGGCTACTTGTTCGCCTGCCCGCGTTCGAGGCGGATAGACACATCAGTCCTGCGACGAGGCCCCGGCGGTCCTGAGGGTGGTGCCGGGCGCGGGTTCCCGGGAGACGACGAGCCCGATGGCGGCGGCGGTGAGGGCCGCAGCCGCGCAGATGGCGAACAGGACGCGGTAGCCGTTGAGGGAGGGCAGCTCGGCCGGGCCGAGGTTCAGTGTGATGGCCGACAGGATCGCGCCGCCGACGGCGCTGGCCAGGGAGGAGCCCAGGCTGCGGGAGAGGGCGTTGATCCCGTTGGCCGCGGCGAGCTGCGACGAGGGAGTGTGCGTGTTGATCAGCGCGGGCAGCGCGGCGTAGCCGACACCCGTACCGGCCCCGATGATCGAGCTGCCCACCACGACCTGCCACAGCGAGTCAACGAAGACCATACGGAACACCAGCCCCGCGGCGATCACCACACCGCCGAGTGCCAGGACGCGCGCGGGCCCCCAGCTCGCGATCACCTTGGCGGCCACGGGCGCCAGCACGAGCATCAGCAGACCGCTGGGCAGCAGGCAGAGCCCGGCGGTGAGGACCGACGAGCCGAAGCCGTACCCGGTCGCCTCAGGCGCCTGCACGTACGAGGTGGTGCCGGTGAAGCTCGCGAACAGCGCGAAGCCGACGAACATCGACGCGATGTTGGTCAGGGCGATCGGCGGGCGGCGCAGCGCCGACATGTCGATCAGCGGGTTGGCGACCCGGGACTCCACCGTGGCCAGGGCGACGAGCGAAGCGACAGCGAGGACGAACAGCCCGATGATCCGCAGCGAACTCCAGCCCCAGGCGCTGCCCTGCGAGATGCCGAGGATCAGGCAGACAAGGCCGAGGGTGAGCAGGATGATGCCCGGCCAGTCGATCCGCCGCTCGCGGGCGGCCGGCGGCTCGGAGACCAGGGCGAAGATGAGGGCCCCGCTGACCACCGCACCGCCCGCACCGATCCAGTACAGGATGTGGTAGTCGGCGTTGTCCCCGATGAGCCCGGCCAGCGGCAGGCCGAGCGCGCTGCCGATCCCGAGCATCGCGCTCACCAGCGCCGTCGCCGAGCCGCGGCGCTGCTCCGGCAGGACGACGGCGAGCAGGCTGATGCCGAGCGGAATGGCGGCGGCCGACAGGCCCGCCACCGCGCGGCCTATGAGCATGACGGTGAAGTTCGACGTGAGCGCGTCGATCACCGATCCGAGCGCGAGCCCGCCGAGGCTGACCAGCAGCACCAGACGGCGGCCGAACATGTCGGCCAGCCTGCCCAGCACCGGCACCGAGACGGCGGCGACGAGCAGGGTCGATGTCAGCAGCCACTGCGCGTTGCCCACCGAGGTGTGCAGGTCGCCGGTCAGCTCAGGCAGGACCGGGATGATCAGGGTCTGGGCGAGCGCGGCGGCGAGCGCGCCAAGACCCACGGCGAGGATCTGAAGGTTTGTGCCAAGTCCCGAACCCTCTTCGCTGTCCCGCGCGGGCGGGGAGAGGTTTTCGAGGCTTGCCGGTGTCTCGGTCATCGGTTTTCCTGCCCGTTCACAGTGATGCTCTCATCAGTGATGCAATCGTTTGATTACATCTGCACAGACCCTACGAGCGGCGGCGCGGTGAGTCAATCAAGCGATTACATGGGGGAGGATGGTCACATGCACACCACGCCGCCCGCCAAGGAGCCCCGCCCGCGCGACGCCGAAGCGACCCGCCTGGCCCTGCTGCGATCGGCGAGACGGCGCTTCGCCGTCCTCGGCTACGACCGGACGACCACACGCGACGTCGCGGAGGACGCCGGCGTCAACCTGATGCTGATCAACCGCTACTTCGGCGGCAAGCAGGGCCTGTTCCAGGCGGTCGTGGCCGCGTCCCCCGACCCGCTGGCCGACAGCGAGGCCTCGACCGAGGGCATCGTCGACGACTTCCTCGACGGTCTGCGCCCCGGCGCCTGGTCCGAGTTCGGCGGCCACCCCATGCTCCTGCTGCTGCGCGACAGCAGCGTCGACGCGGAGATCCAGGGACTGCGCACCCTGGCCATGGACAACGCGGTCGCCCGGATCGTCGCGGCGGGCGGCACGGGCCCCGAAGGAACGGCGCCGCGCTCGGGGCGCGAGACGGAACTGCGCGCGCAACTGGTACTGGCCCTGTTCAGCGGGGTGATCGCGCTGCGCTCCATGGCCCCCGTCGAACCGCTGGCAACGGCCGACGTCGACGATCTGCGGTCGGCGATCGAGGACGCGATCGAGGCGCTGGTCGGCCCGGCGGGCGCGGTGTCCCGGACCGAAGGGGCGTAAATCCCACGCCGGTACACCGGGGCAAGTGCCGTCGGCACCAACACCTCACACTCGCCGACTTCGCATGGGTGACCGGTTCGGTCAGCTCGCGTCGGGGGCGGTGATGATCTTGCCGTCCTTGTCGAGGGTGTGGGTGTTCCAGTACACGTCCCATTTGTCGTCGACGTGCTTGGGGACCTTGCCTGCGGGGTAGCGCGCGTATCCCGCCGAGGGCTCTTCCTTGTCCGAGAAGCAGGCTCCTCCCGTACTTCCTACCGCCAGGGTGGGGTACTCGCCGTGGCTGCAGATGGCCTCCTTGTATTCGAGGCCGGCGCAACCGGTGAGGACGCCGACCGCGGCGGCGCTCACGAGGGCGGCCGCGACGACGCGGACCCGTCCGGGGCGGCGGGCGGAGGCGATCCGGTTGACGCGGGGCGTGGCCATGGTTTCTCTCCAGTCGCTCGGTGTGCCCCTACCCTCGCCGTCGAGGTGCTGCCGCGCCGTGAGTACCCGTACTCAGAAAGGCCGGACGGGATGCTCAACATGCCGGGACGACCGCGTCGGTCTCTGACTGAGCGTCTAAGTCGGTTCCTGCGCCGCCAGCTTGCCGAGGAGGGCGCCGAAACCGTACGGCGCGCGGAAATCGGCGCGGCCCGAGGTGAGGACGGGGCACGCGTCGGTGCGCAGGATCGTGCTGCCGGTGCGTTCCAGCGCCGCCACCAGCGCGTGGTCCTCGCTGTGCGGAAGGGCGGGGAACCCGCCCGCCCGGAGGTACGCGGATGCCGCCACGCCCAGATTCGCGCCGTGGACGTGCGGATGCGCCCACGCGGCGCCGACCGGGCGCCCCGCGAAGTAGCGCGCGTCATGGCGCGCCACGGTCACGGCGCCGAGGGTGGGGTGCGGGGCGACCCGTACCGTACCGACGACGCAGTCCCAGCCGCGGCGCGCGTGCCGGAGCTGATGGGCCAGCCAGTTCTGCGGCACGAGCGTGTCGGCGTCGGTGGTGGCGAGCCAGATCCCCGAGGCGCCGGTGTGCTCTCCGCCGTCCGAACCGGGCTCCGCACCCAGCAGGCCGAGCGCCGCGTCCGCCGCGGCGGCCCGCGCCGCGCCCACGTTGCGATGCGCGACCTCGACCACCTGCGCGCCCCCTCGGCGAGCGGCGCCGGCGGTGTCGTCGCGGCAGTCGTCCGCCGTCACCACGACCAGTACGCGCACACCGGCCAGCGCGGGGTGCTTCGCGGCGGCCCGTACGGTGCGCAGTGTGGCGGGCAGCGAAGCGGCCTCGTCGTGCGCGGGTACGACGACGGCGCACGCGGTGACGGAGCGGGGAGCCGGCGGGCCGCTCACACCAGTCCCTCGTCCGCCGCAGGGGACTTCACGGGGCTGCCGTCCGCGTACCGCTTGGCGAACACTTGGAGGACGAAGTCCGGATCGCGGTGGTCGGTGAGCAGGTGGAGGCCGGGTGTGGCGGCGACCAGCGGGACCAACTCGGTTCCGGTGAACCGGTGTTCGGGGACGTGATGGTCCCAGTGCACGGTGACGAGGGTGCCGCCGGGCTCCAGGCTCGCCACCGACTGGTCGAGAACGGCCTGCCGTTCCGTGTCGTCGAAGTAGTACAGCAGCTCGGACAGGACGACGAGGTCGAAGGTCCCCTCCGGCCAGCCTGCGGGGACCGCCAACTCGCGCACCTCGACCCCGGGAAGGTCGCGGGAGCGCGCCGCCGCCGTCGCGACCGCGCCCGGAATCCGGTCGGTCGACAGCAGGCGCTCGCAGCGGTCGGCCAGCAGCCGGGTCAGCACACCGACCGAGCAGCCGGGCTCGAAGGCGCTGCGGTAGCGCCGCCGGGGCAGCGCGGCAAGGGTGATGGCGTACTTGCGCTGCTCGTACCAGCGGCCGGCGAGATCCCAGGGATCCGCCGCGTTCTCGTACATCGCCTCGAAGTAGCCTGCGGGCGTGCTCATGTGAAGACCACCTCGAACGGTCTTGTGTGGTGGGCGAGTTCCTCGGGAGGCAGGATCGCTTCCTCACCGGGCCCCGCGCCGAGCGGAGCGATCTGGCTGGTGAACCGCTCGACGGCGCGCAGTTTGCGGGAGTGTGCCGCGTCGGTCAGTGTGATGCGGGCAGCGGTGTGCCAGGGCACCCGTGGGTCGGCGGGCGCGGCCCAGTGCCACAGCCACACCGGATAGAGCCACAGGGGTACGTCCGCGTCGGCGCACGCGGCCACGGCGGCGCGGCCCGCGGCCTCGTGGTCGCTGTGCAGATCGCCGGTCCACGGCGCGACACAGCGGGCGGCGTGCGTCTCGCCGAGCAGTTCGGTGAGCGCCGAGCGCACCCGCCGCTCGTACGTGTCGACCTGCGTGTCGGGCACGCGCAGCCGGTGCGTCGCTAGCGCGGGCAGGCCCAGCTCGGACAGCGCTGCCGCCAGCTCGGCCTCCCTGGTCTCGGCGAGCCGGGCCGAGTCCGTACGGCGGCTGCGTGGGTGCGACCCCTCGCCGTCGGTGACCGACACCAGCACGACCTCGGTGCCGGCCGCCGCGAGGGTGGCCAGGGCGCCGCCGAAGCCGAGCACCTCGTCGTCCGGATGCGCCGCCACGACCACCACGGGTCCCGCGGTGGGCAGCGGAGCCTCGGGGAGGCGGTCGAGGCCCTCCCAGGACGCCCAGCGCGCCTCCGGGGTGCCGGGCGCCTCGATGGCGTCGGCCGCCGCCTGCCGCGCGCCGCTCACCGGCCCGCCTCGCGCGTGGTGCCGTCGCCTCCGGCTTCCGCACGCTCGGCCACGAGGTGGCCCAGCTCGGCCAGATTGCGCTCGGCGTGGTGCTGGCGGATGTAGACGGTCAGGTCCGCCACGTTCCTGGCGTGCCGGGCGTCGTGGCAGAGCGGGCCGGCGCCGGTCGCCCGTCCCACATGGCCGAGCACGTCCGTACAGACCTGCTCGACCAGGGCGCGTACGCGCAGGCTGCGCATCCGGGCGTTGCCGAGGGCGTCCAGCGGGTCGGCGTCGATGTCGTCGCCCGCCTGGGCCAGTACCGTCTCGGCAGTGCTGAGCAGCACATCCACGGAGCCCAGATGCGCCGCCGTGTGGGCGTCCGGCGTCCGCTTGCGCGCCGAGGCAAGCAGTGTGTCCGCTACGGCCCGCGCGCCGCCGAGCCAGCAGGCCGCGACGCCGATCCCGCCGTGCTGGAAGCCGGGCCGCTCGACGTACTCCCCGACCTCCCCGACGGGGGTGGCCGGTACGTCGGAGAAGGTGACGTCGGGGGTGTCGCTGCCGGCCATGCCGACCGCCTGCCAGGTGCCGGCCACCGGACTCACCCCACGCTCCGCCACGCGTACGGCGAACAGCCGCCGGCCCTCGTCGCTGTCGGCGGTGACCAGGGCGTGCGTGCAGACGTGCGCGCCGGAGCAGTACGGCTTGAGGCCGGACAGCCGCCATCCGTCCGGCCGCCGCTCGGCGCTCAGCCCGGGGCCCGGCGGCTGCGCCGCCCAGACGCCCCAGCGCTCACCGGGGCCGGGGCGCGGGCCGTCCAGCTCGTCGAGGATCGCCACGGCGTCGAGGTGCCCTTCGCCCAGCCGGGCCAGCGAGAGGTCCGCGCGGCCGAGGTCCGACAGCGCGCGAAAACGCTCCCCGGTCCTGCCGGCGCCGGGCAGTGGCGCCACGAGCCCACCGCTCTCGACGAGGTCGGTGAACCGCGCGGCGACCTCTTGGCGCAGCGTGGCCGGATCGAGTACCCCCGTGGTGTCGGTGGGGTCCGTGCCGGGCCCGGCCGGTCGGCCGGTGGCGGCAGCCGCTTCAGCGGTCACTCGTTCCTCCTGTGGGGAAGGGGTTCGGTCTGCGGGGAAGGTGTTCGGTCTATGGGGAAGGTGTTCGGTCCGGCGCTGTCGTCGCACCGGGGGAGTGCCGCTTGCCCCTGTCCACTCGACACAAACGCCACGGAATGCCACAACAGTCACCGCTGTGACGTATCTGTCACACCGTGCCCCGTGCCGTCGGCCCCCGCAAACGCTTCGGCGGGGGGATCCACCGCTCCCGGTCGGCGTTCTCGGCGCGCGTTCCTGGATTGCGTCCGCAGGACGGGGACAGGTGGCTGGGGTGTCGAAAATATCTGCGCTTGTTCTGCTGGGGGTGACGGCCGCCGCGGCGGTGCTGGCCGCCCTGCTGCTCTCTCCGTGGTGGTGGCCGGCCGGCGTCCCGCTGGTGGCCGCGCTGCTGCTGGCCGCTTACGACCTGCTCCAGCGCCGGCACTCGATCCTGCGCAACTATCCGGTGCTGGGCCATCTGCGGTTCGCGCTGGAGGGGCTGCGGCCCGAGTTGCAGCAGTACTTCATCGAGCGCAACTTCGACGGCCGCCCCTTCGACCGCGACACCCGCAGCATCGTCTACGAGCGGGCCAAGGGGACCGACGCCGAGGAGCCTTTCGGTACGGAGCGCCAGCTCAACGACGTGGGCAGCGAATACCTCATCCACTCGATGGCCCCGCGCCCGGTGCGCACCGACCCGCCCAGGGTGCGGATCGGCGGCCCGGACTGCACGAAGCCGTACGACATGGCGCTGCTGAACGTCTCGGCGATGAGCTTCGGTTCGCTGTCGCCCAACGCGCTGCTCGCCCTCAACACGGGCGCCGCACTGGGCGGCTTCGCCCATGACACGGGGGAAGGCGGTCTTTCGGAGTACCACCTGCGGCCGGGCGGCGATCTGGTCTGGGAAATCGGCACCGGCTACTTCGGCTGCCGTACCGAGGACGGCGGCTTCGACGAGGAGCAGTTCGCCGAGAAGGCCGGCCACGAGAACGTCAAGTGCGTCTCACTCAAGCTCAGTCAGGGTGCCAAGCCGGGCATCGGCGGTGTCCTGCCGGGCAAGAAGGTCAACGCGGAGATCGCGAAGGTGCGCGGAGTGCCGCAGGGCGAGACGGTCACCTCGCCGCCGTACCACCGGGTCTTCTCCACCCCGCGCGAACTGGTCCGCTTCCTCGCCCGGATGCGTGAACTGGCGGACGGCAAACCGGTCGGCTTCAAGCTGTGCGTCGGCTCGCGCCACGAGTTCCTGGCCATCTGCAAGGCCATGCTGGCGGAGCAGGTGACACCGGACTTCATCATCGTGGACGGCGCGGAGGGCGGTACGGGCGCGGCGCCGCTGGAGTTCGCCGACAACGTCGGACTGCCGCTGACCGAGGGGCTGATGACCGTACACAACGCCCTCGTCGGCACCGGTCTGCGGGAACGGATCCGGATCGGCGCGAGCGGCAAGGTGGCCACCGGCAGTGACGTGGTCAAACGGCTGCTGCAAGGGGCGGACTACACCAACGCCGCGCGGGCGATGATGTTCGCGGTCGGCTGCATCCAGGCCCAGCGCTGCCACACCAACACCTGCCCCGTCGGTGTCGCGACGCAGGATCCGCGCCGGGGGCGCGCGGTCGACGTGGGCGACAAGTCGCAGCGCGTGCGCCGCTTCCAGGAGGCGACCGTCAAGAGCGCCCTGCAGATCATGGCCTCGATGGGCGTGGCCGAACCGGCCCAACTGGGGCCCCATATGCTGCTGCACCGCGTGGACGCCCACACCACCCGGAGCTACGCGGACCTCTACGACTGGCTGACGCCCCGTCAACTCCTCACGGACACACCGCCGTCCTGGCGACAGGACTGGGAATCGGCCGACCCGGACACCTTCCACGCCGTCCAGGCCGCGTAGCGGCCGCGCGACGGGGCCGCAGCGACGGGCGGCTCAACGGTGGCGGCTCAACGGTGGCGGCTCAACGACCGTGGCTCAACGACTGCGGCTCAACGACCGCGGCTCAGCGGCGCAGATGCTCGATGAGTACGTCCATGGCCGCCTCCAGATGCGCGGTGCTCCCGGTCGTCCGGAGCATCTGCACACCGCCCTGGATCCCGGCGATGAAGGCGGCCGCCATGCGATCGGCGTCCAGCGCGGGATCCACCTCGCCCCGCGCCTGCATCGCGGTGATTCCCCGGCGGATGTCGCCCTGCCACTGACGCAGCAGCGTCGTCACCACCTCGGCGGCGCCGGGGGTGCCGCCGACCTGGTTCATCAGGCTGCCGAGCGGACAGCTCGCCCCCTGCGCGCGGTAGCGGGCCACGACCGCGTCCCGCCAGTCGCTCCAGGCCGCCCAGGAGGTGAGCGCGCCGAGATGCGGCTGCTGGTCGGTGATGACCTTGTCCGCCTCGGCCCGCGCGACGGCCAGCAGAAGCTCCTCCTTGCCCCCGGGAAAGTAGTGGAAGAGCTGGCCCTTGCTGGTGCCGGTGACCGCCAGGACGTCGTCGAGCGTCATGTCGCCGGGAGCATAACCGCGCAGCATCGCTGCGGCCCCGTCGATGATCCGCTGCCGAGTGGCCCGGCCCTTCGTCGTCAGTCCCACCTCCTCGAACGTACCACGTGTTCTGGACTTGCGGGTCCAAAAAAGTGTGCCTACGTTCGGTGGCAGTGCTGAGAAACCTGACAAGTGGAGGTGCCGCATATGCGTGCGATCGTGGTGGAACAACTCGGCGGACCCGACGAGCTGGAGCTGGGGGAGTGGCCCGACCCGGTGCCCGGCCCCGGTGAGGTGCTGGTCGATGTCGCATACGCCGGCGTCAACTTCATGGACACCGCGGCCGCCGGCCGGGGCGCCTCGCACGGCCGTCTCCCCTTCATCCCCGGTGTCGAGGGGGCCGGCCGGGTCGCCGCCCTCGGTGCGGGAGTCACGGAGTTCGCCGTCGGCGACCGGGTGGCCTGGGTCTACGTCTGGGGGAGTTACGCCGAACGCCTGGTCGTACCGGTCGCGAACGCCGTCCCGCTGCCGGACGGCATCCGCACCGATATCGCGGCCGCGACGATGATGCAGGGCCTCACCGCGCACCACTTCGTCCACGAGGTCGCCCCGCTGAACGCGGGCGACACGGCGCTCGTGCACGCGGCGGCCGGCGGCGTCGGGCGGGCGGTCGTGCAGTTGCTCAAGCTGCGCGGGGTCCGGGTGATCGGCCTGGTCTCCCGCGAGGAGAAGGTCCCGGTAGCGAAGGCCGCGGGCGCCGACGAGGTGCTGATCTCGTCGGGCGGCGACTTCGCCGACCGGGTGAACGGGCTGACGGGCGGCGAAGGCGTGCACGCCGTCTTCGACGGGGGCGGCGCCAGCACCTTCCAGCCGTCGCTCGACGTCCTGCGCCGGGTCGGCACGCACGTCTGGTACGGGCCGCTGATCGGCGACGTCCCCACGGTGAACCTGTTCGACCTGCCGAAGAGCATCCGGCTCAGCTACGCCGTGTACGCGGACCACATCCCCACCCGGGAGCTGCTGCTGAAGCACTCCGCGGACCTGTTCGACAAGATCCGGGACGGGGAGCTGCACATCGACATCAGCCGCCGCTACCCGCTCGGCGAGGCGCGGCAGGCGCACGCCGACATCGCGTCGCGGGCCACCACCGGCAAACTGCTGCTGGACACCGGGCGCTGACGTCACGCCCGATCCGTGTCTGCCTCGTGGTCGATCAGTTCGCGCTGCTCCATGCGGCGGAGCTGGTGCGACAGCCGGCTGCGGTCCCGGCCGACGCGCCGGCCCAGGTCCCTGGCGGCGGGTCCCCGCCGCCGCCTCCGGCCATGAGGGCCAGGTTGGCCGGGGACCGCTCGTCCGGCCGGTCAGTAGTACTGCTTCAGACCCCTGACCTCCCGCGGCCACGCCAACTCCACCCCGTCCGCGGCCAGCAGCCGCTGGAACTCGGCCAACCGGTCCGCCCGCGCACGTATCTGACGCGGTATCAGCCCGGTGTCGAGGCAGTGGGCCGCCAGGGTGCCGGCCACCTCGCCGATGTTCCACTCGATGGGGTGCAGCCGGTAGCAGCCGTTGGTGATGTGGGTGGTGCCGATGTTCTTCGCGGCCGGCAGCAGGTTGTCGACCCGGACCGGCAGCAGGGCGCCCAGCGGGATCTGGAACGGCCAGGTCTCGATGTCGACGAAGGTGCGCGGGCCGCGCTTGCCGCCGGTGCTGGGATGCAGGTCGATGCGGTACGAGCCGATGCCGACGGTGTCGGCGAACGCCTCGGCGCCCACGAGCGGTTCGCGGGCCCGCGCGCCGACGTGGTTCTCGGTGACGGTGAACTCGGCCTGGATGCGCCGTGATTCACGTACGTACGGAGCCTTCGCCAGCCCGTCGGGGGTGCCGAGGACGTCCGGGCGCAGCCGCAGCCCCGGATAGCCCGTGCCGCCGTCGGCCCTGGGCGCCTCGGTCTGCATCCAGTACAGGAAGGACCGGCTGAGCTGGCGCGCCGCTGCCAGATGCCGTTCGCGCTCCTCGGGCTGTACGCCGACGACCGGGCCCAACCAGTAGTCGATATGGGCCCAGTTGACGAGCGTGACATCACCCAGCCCGGCGGACTCGGCGAAGTTGGCGCGGGCCAGGATGCGCCGGAAGTCCCACAGGCCGAAGCCGTCGGGCCGGCCGCTGGAGTCCTCGAACAGCGCCCGGCGGTGCTCGGTCAGGTCCCAGGGGTTGATCTCGGCCCAGTTGAGCTGGGGACCCGGCCAGAAGTCGGCCCGGTGGTCGCGCCAGAAGGCGTAATCGCGCGGGCGGTCGATCACATGCTCCTCGCCGGGCCGGTGCTCAAGCGCGAAGCACCAGCTCACCGCCTGCTGGTCCAGCGGCTCCGCCTCGCCGTCCAGCGCGTGCGGCTCCCCGGTCTCCGCCGCCGACTCGGCTCCGGTGACATGCTCGACCGCGCCGAGTTCCAGCAACTCGCCCAGTTCCGTGGCGTCCACGGTGTACGCGGCGGCGATCTCGACGACCTCGCCCGTGGCGTCCCTGAGCGACACCGAGGTGATCCGGTCGCCGTCCCGGCCCACCGCCACCGGCTCGTGCCGGGTC
Organism: Streptomyces sp. NPDC087906; assembly: GCF_055584925.1. Taxonomy (NCBI): domain Bacteria; kingdom Bacillati; phylum Actinomycetota; class Actinomycetes; order Kitasatosporales; family Streptomycetaceae; genus Streptomyces; species Streptomyces sp. NPDC087906. Next base: position 220,219 of record NZ_JBVJLC010000005.1, on the reverse strand, counting down.
AGCAGCCGGACACGGCGCGCGGCCCGGTAGGGGGCGAGCATCTCCTCCAGCACCGCGACGGCCACCCGCGGCTCGTGGCAGATCCGGCTGACCCGCCCGTTGCCCGGGTTGAACCGGGGGTCGGCGGCGGCGGTCGCGGTCAGCGGGTAGTTGCGGCGGTAGTAAGCGCGAATGCCGTCGCGCAGCGCGCGGTACCCGCTCGTACAGCCGAACTCCTCGATCCACGGGTGCTCGTCGGGCGGCACCCCCTGGGTGGTGAGCTGGCCGCCGATCCAGTCGGTTGCCTCCGTCAGGACGACTCCGTACCCCCGGCGGGCCGCGGCGAGCGCGGCGGCGACACCGCCGAGTCCGCCGCCGACCACCAGGACGTCGCATCGGTCTTCGCGCATGGCACTCCTCATCAGGATCGGCGGGCGGTCATCAGGATCGGCGGGCGGGCGGCGGCTGGAGGGTCTCCCCTGTGCGGACACCGCAGGCGGCGACGGCCCTGCGGGGCGTCTGGTCCTGCGGCCTGGCGAGCAGGTCGGCCAGCAGCCGTACCGCCTGCCCGCCCATCTCCTCGCGCGGGGTGAGCAGCGAGGTGATCGTCGGGTCGTCCGGGCGGCTCCCCGCGAAGTCGCCGAGCGCCACCACCGACAGGTCCTGCGGCACCCGGAGACCCAGCAGCCCCGCCCCGGCGCGCACACTTGCCGCGTGGTCCGAGTCGTCGGTCACCACGCATGTCACGCCCTGGTCGACGAGCGTCGCCAGCAATTCCGTGCCGACCCCTTCGGGGTCCACCAGGTGGACGGCGCCCGACTCGACGCGGGCGTCGGAGCGGCACGCTTCGAAGTACCCGGCCTCGCGCTCCAGTACGGCCTCGGAGGCGACCGCGCTGCGCAGCAGGGCCAGCCGGCGGTGGCCGAGCCCCGCGCAGCGCTCGACCATGGCGCGGGTGGCGCTCGTGTAGTCGGCCGTCACGTACGACATCTCGCCCGAACTCAGCTCGCGGCGGCCGATGTAGACGAAAGGAAAGCCCGAGTCGACGAGCGCGGCCAGCTCCTCGCGGTCCTCGTCCTGGCCCAGCAGGACGGCGCCGTCGGTGACCTGGAGGGTGTTCACACCGTCCTTGTAGATCGACCGGCGCCGCTTGCCGTCGTCCTGTCCGCGCCCGCGCGAACCGGTGAACAGCAGGAGATGGCAGTCGAGTTCCTCGGCGGCCTCTTCGATGCCGATCAGCGAGTCGTGGAAGAAGCTCAGCCGGTCGGTGGGGAACACCGCTTCGTACGTGAACACACCGACGATGTTGTTGCGGCCGCCGGCCAGGCTGCGGGCCGCCAGGTTCGGGGTGTAGCCGAGCGTGCGGACCGCGTCCCACACGCGCTGCGCGGTCTGCTCGCTGGCGCGCACCGCGCCGTCGTGCCGGCCGTTGACCACGGCGGAGACCACCGAGGGCGACACCGCGGCGAGGCGGGCGACATCGGCCTGGGTCGGTCTGCGCGACGATCGGGGGTTTCCCATGGACGACGACTCTCTCCCTGGTCGGCCGAGACTGCTCGGGTCGTGGACACTCTCTCACATGATATTGCGCAATATCAGAGGTCGACGGATTCCGTTACGGCCGGTCAAGCGTGCTGCTGGTTCAGTGAAGTGTTACGTCATCGTACACATCTGTTGACACCTGTGTGGCCTGGCTCATACTTTGAGGCCCGCCGTTGATGTAGCGCATCATCACCCGCGCTGCCGACGTTCGAACCCCTTCGGGAAGAGGTGACAGCAGTGAGCGGACCGGGACCGGACCGGCGTGATCTGGAAGGCGTCAGCAGACGCCGGGTACTGGGCATGACGGGCGCGGCGGTGGGAATGGCCGCCCTCGCCGCCTGTTCCGGCGGCGGTACGAACGCCGTACCGAAAGGCGATGTCAAAAGCCTCGAACTGCCGACGCGGCTGAACCCGAAGCCGGTCGCCGGGCAGGTGCTCAGCAGCGTCGCCGACGTACCGGCCGCGTTCACCCGCTACCCCGCGCCGTACAAGACCGTCACCGAGAAGCCTGGCAGCGGCGGCACGGTGACGACGTTCCAGATCACCTACACACCGCCGCCGCCGGCGGACAACCGCTGGGCCGGCGAGCTGGACAAGCGGCTCGGCGTGCACGTCAAACCGACCCTGGTCAACCCCGCCGACCTCGCGCAGAAGACCGCGACCGTCATCGCGGGCGGCGACATCCCCGACCTCTTCTACCTCAACACCGCCACCGGACAGGCCCCCGCCGCAGCGCAGTCGGTGCTCCAGGGCGCCTTCACCGACCTGACCGAGTACGTCTCGGGCGACGCGATCCGCGACTACCCCAACCTGGCGCTGTTCCCGTCCTACGCCTGGAAGAACGCCTCGATCCAGGGCCGTATCTACGGCGTGCCGCGGCCGACCCCGCTGCTGCAGAGCGGCATCCCCACCCTGCGGCTGGACTGGATGCGGAAGCTCGGCATGCGGCAGCAGCCCGCGGACGCCGACGAACTCTTCGCCCTGCTCACCGGATTCACCGGGAGCGACCCCAACGGCAACGGCAAGAAGGACACCTGGGCGCTGTCGTCGCTCCAGGTCTACTGGCAGTCGGTCCCGATCCTCAACATGTTCGGCGTCCCCAACAACTGGCGCCTGGAGAAGGACGGCAGCCTCACCAAGGACGTCGAGACCGACGAGTTCGAGGCCGCCACCGAGTACATCGTCAAACTGTGGAAGGCCGGTGCCTTCCACCCCAACGCCGCCGCCAACACCTACGACCAGCAGATGGCGTTGTGGAACGCCGGCAAGATAGGCATGTCGGGCGCCGCGCTGAACACCACTTACGTACGCTCCGTGCCGCAGATCGCCGGTGTGCGGGACTGGTCCACGGACCTCGGGCCGCTCATCCCGCCGGGCCACGACGGCGGCGTCGCCTCGCTCTACCAGTCCAGCGGCATCTTCGGGATGTTCGCGATCCCCGCCAAGGTCGGCAACTCCGGCAAGGGCAAGGAGCGCGTCAAGGAGCTGCTGCGCATCCTCAACTACCTCGGCGCGCCCTTCGGCAGTGAGGAGAACACCTTCCTCACCTACGGCATCGAGGGCTGGAACTACGACATGGCGCACGGCGCCCCGGTCAAGTCCACCAACACCGGCCGCCTCGCCGAGCTGGCGGGGCAGTACTTCTGCGAGCCGACCGAGACCGTGCTCTACCTCCCCGGGCCGCCCAACAAGTCGGTCACCGCGCAGAAGCAGGCCGAGAAGCTCATCCCGCGGACCATCGCCGATCCCACCGTCAACCTGATCTCGCAGTCCTCGGTCGCCAAGGGCCCGGCGCTGCAACAGAACCTCAACGACGCCTTCGTCGGCATCGTCACCGGACGCAAGCCGGTCAGCGCGCTCAAAGAACTACGCGGCCGGTGGGCGAGCCAGGGCGGCGACGCGATCCGCGGGGAGTTCCAGCAGTCCCTGGCCAAGAGCCGGTAGGGCGGCGGACGGTGACCCTGCACAGCACCGACCGGCCGGCCCGCGCCAGGCCCGCGCCCGTCCCCACCACCGAGCGGCCGGCCGGCCGACCGCCGCCTCGCAGAAGGCCGTTGCACAAGCGGATCTGGCGTGAGCGATGGATGTACGTCTTCCTCCTGCCGGGCGTGCTGTTCTTCGTCGTGTTCGCCTACGTCCCCCTGCTGGGGAACGTCGCCGCCTTCCAGAACTACTCGCCCTTCCTCGGCTTCCAGGGCTCGCCCTGGGTGGGCCTCGACAACTTCCAGGCCCTCTTCTCCGACCAGCAGGCCATCACCGCCATCAGGAACACCCTGCTCATCAGCCTGCTCCAGGTGGTCTTCGCCTTCCCCGCGCCGATCGCGCTCGCCCTGCTGCTCAACAGCCTGATCTCGCCGCGCGTCAAGCGGCTGGTCCAGTCGATCGTCTACCTGCCGCACTTCATCGGCTGGGTGATCGTGATCTCGATCTGGCAGAACGTGCTCGGTGACACCGGCGGCGTCGACCAGCTCGTCTCGCACATCGGGATGAGCACGTCGCATCTGATGACCGACGCCGGCACCTTCAAAGGGCTGCTGACCGCCCAGGTGATCTGGAAGGAGACCGGCTGGGGCACGATCATCTTCTTCGCCGCGATCTCCAACATCAATACCGATCTGTACGAGGCGGCCGTCGTGGACGGCGCGGGACCCTGGCGGCGCACCTGGCACATCACCCTGCCCGGCATCGCCAATGTGATCGCACTGCTGCTGATCCTGCGGATCGGCGATGTGCTCTCCGTCGGCTTCGAGCAGATCATCCTCCAGCAGAACGCGGTCGGCAACGACGCGGCCCAGGTCGTCGACACCTTCGTCTACTACAACGGTGTGCTCGGCGGGAACTGGGGGCTCGCCACCGCCGCCGGCATCTTCAAGGGCGTGGTCGGTACGGCCCTGGTCGTCGCCGCCAACAAGACCGCCAAACGGTTCGGAACGGCAGGGGTCTTCTAGATGAGCAGCAACAGGACCGAACGCCCGGTGTGGATGGAACAGCCCTCCCCGCTCACCCAGTTGATGAAGGCCGTGGTCATCGCGGCGATCGTCACGGTGATGCTCTACCCGTTCGTGTACGTGGTCGCCTCCAGCTTCGCCACCCCGGCGGCCGCCAACTCGGGCGGGCTGCTGCCGACCGCCTTCTCGCTCGACGCCTACCGCAGCATCTTCTCCGGCAACGTGGTGACCCGCGCGCTGCTGGTGTCCATCGGGGTGACCGCCGGAGGTACGGCACTGTCGGTGCTGTTCACCGTGACCACCGCCTACGGCCTGTCCCGCACCAAGGACGTGCCCGGGTCGAAGGTCGCGCTCTATCTGATCCTGGTCACGATGCTGTTCGGCGCCGGGATCATCCCGCAGTACCTGCTGATCAGGAATCTCGGACTCGTCGACTCCTACTGGTCGTTGATGCTCCCCGGCATGGTCAGCGCCTTCAACCTCGTCGTGGTGCGCAACTTCTTCATGGAGATCCCGGCCGAACTCATGGAGTCAGCCCGGATCGACGGAGCCGGCGAACTGCGCATCCTGCTGCGGATCGTCCTGCCGCTCTCCAAGGCGGTGATCGCGGTGATCGCGCTGTTCTACGCCGTCGGGTACTGGAACAACTTCTTCAACGCGATGCTCTACCTCAACGACAGCACCAAGTGGCCGATGTCCCAGGTGCTCAACGAGTACGTGCTGCAAGGCGGCCAGCTCTCCACGGTCACCGACGTGCAGCAGGCCAGGCCGCCGTCGCAGACCGTCCAGATGGCCGTGGTGGTCATCGCCACCGTCCCCATCCTCGCCGTGTACCCCTTCGCGCAGCGGTACTTCACGAAGGGCGTCCTCACCGGCGCCGTCAAGGGCTGACCGTCCCCCTCCCGTACGAGAAAGGGCCGAGAACGATGAACGACGCATCCTCCCCCCACACCCATTCCGCAGCCGCAGCCGGAGCCGCAGCCGCGTCCGCAGCCGCCGCCCGTCCGATCAGCAGGCGCGCCGCGCTCGGTCTGGCCGCAGGGGTGTCACTCGCCGCCACCGGCATGCTGTCAGCACCCGCAGGGGCGGCGACCCGCCCGGCCGCCCGCGTCGGCGTCCCGCATCTGGGCGTCTACCGCTGGGGCGCCCCCGACGCACCCGCCAAGGTCGACGCGTACGCCACCTGGATCGGCGAACCCGACGTATGGGCGCTGGACTTCATGGCCACCGACACCTGGGACAACATCATGAACCCCACCTGGGAACTGCCCGTGTGGGGCAAGTGGGTCGGCGCGCGGGCCGGCCGCAACCTCGTCCTGTCCGTGCCCATGCTGCCGGGCCCCTGGGACCTCAGCGGCCCGACCAAGGGCACCGGCGCGGGGCAGGCCGTGTCGCTCGCCGCCGGTGCGGCGGGCGACTACGACGGCTACTTCCGCACCCTCGGCGAATCCCTCGTCGCCGCCGGACTCGGCAGCGCCTGGCTGCGGATCGGCTGGGAGTTCAACGGCGGCTGGTACGCGTGGCGGGCGTCCTCCGACAGCGCGCACTGGGCGACCTTCTTCCAGGCCATCGTGGGATCGATGCGCGGGGTGGCGGGCTCGGACTTCCGCTTCATCTGGAACCCCACCATCGGCTACCAGCAGATTCCCGCCGACCAGCTCTACCCCGGCGACTCCTACGTGGACTTCATCGGGCTCGACGTCTACGACCAGTCATGGGCGGCCAACACCTATCCGTGGCCCGCCGGTTCGACCGCCGCCCAGATCGCCGCCGCCCAGCAGACCGCCTGGACGAACGACATCTACGGCGGCGACCACGGCCTGGCCTACTGGAAGACCTACGCCGACAGCCACGGCAAGTATCTGGTCGTCCCGGAGTGGGGCGTCTGCGACCGCAGCGACACCCACGGCGGCCTGGACAACCCCGCGTTCGTGCAGAACATGCACGACTTCCTGGTGGCGGCGAACGTCCCGTACGCGTCGTACTTCGACGTCAACGCATCCGACGGCGCACACCAGTTGTCACCGGGCGTCGATCCCGACGGCAACCCGGTGACGACCGAGTTCCCGAACTCCGCAGCGAAGTACCTGGAGCTGTTCAGCGGCACCGGCGCCTGACCCACCGGCTACCGAAAGGACTGATCGTGACGAGATCGCTCAACCGGCGGCGGTTCATCGCACTGGCCGGCGCGACCACCGGACTCACCGCGCTCTCCGGCATGCTGCCGTCCGAGGCGCTCGCCGCGCCGCGCACCGGGCCGCACGGGCACACCGATGTGTCGGCCCGCAGGATCGGTGTCTACCACTGGGACCGGCAGCCCGGCCAGATCGGCGACTTCGCCGAATGGATCAACAGCCCGGTCCACTACGCCGAGGACTTCCTGCTCAGGGACAGTTGGGCGGCCCTGACCGGCGCGGAACGGCTGTCGTACTGGCAGGACACCCCATGGGCACGGCGGATGGTGTGGGCCGCCTACCCGTTCCCCGACGGCCAGGGCGACTTGGGCCAGGCCGCGGCGGGAACGTACAACACCCACTACGCCGAGCTGGCCGCCAACCTCGTCCAGGCCGGCATGGACAACGCGGTCCTCCGCTTCGGCCACGAGTTCAACGGCAACTGGTACCCCTGGTCGCCCCTGAACCACCCCGACGGAGTGCGGGCGGGCGAGCGCGACTTCGCCGCCGCTTTCCGGCAGTTCGCCACCGCCGTCCGGTCGGTTCCCGGCGGGCACTTCACCTTCGTCTGGAACCCCGTCCCCGGCCAGTCCGGCGTCGACCTCGCCGCCTGCTATCCCGGCGACCCGTACGTCGACCTCGTCGGCATCGACATCTACGACCAGGACTGGAACGTCTACAGCCCGACCGTCCCGCCGACCGCGCAACTGCGCGAGCGGGCCTGGCAGGACCTGCGCACCGACCCCGACTGGGGCATCGACAAGATCCAGCGGCTCGCCGCCGACCACGGCAAACGACTCGCCGTCCCCGAATGGGGCGTCTGGCAGCAGAACGCCGGGCACGGCGGCAACGACAACGCGTACTTCATCCGGCAGATGTACGACTGGCTCAACGCCAACGACGTCGCCTGGAACGTGTACTTCAACGTGTACGCCAGCGACGGCAACCACGACCTGTACGACACCTACCTCTTTCCCGAGGCGTCCGCCGAATTCCAGCGCCTCTGGAACCCGTCCGGCCGGCTGCCCCGCCCACGGCGCGTCACGTCGGGCACCGTCCACCCGTCCGGTGCGGCAGGACCCACCGCCTTTCCGCCCGGCACCGCCCTACGGGCAGCGCACAGCGGTACGTTCACCCAGCCGGCCGGTACCAGGGCCCGGCCGTACGGGAACCCCTGGGCGAAGGACCGGATGCTCGCCTCCCTCATCCGCTCGGGCGCGCCGGTCGCACCCGCGGTGTCGTACGCCGACGTGCCGGCCGCCGCCTCGCTCATGCTGCGCTACCAGACCCCGGTCAACGGCGACATCTACCTGTCCCTCTACATCGACGGCACGAAGGCCGTCGCCCATGTCGAACTGCCCGCCGTCGACCGCACGTTGCCCACCGAATACGCCATGGTGACCGTACCGGTGGAGATCCCGGCCGGTGCGACCGTCACCGTCCAGATCGACCCGGACGACGACCGGACGGTGTCCGCCGGTATCTGGGAGTACGTGAACCTGGACACCGTCGGCTTCGCTCCCCGCCGCTTCTGACCTGCGAGTCCCGACGATCGGAAGGGGCCACCGTGCACCTGTTCTCCGTCCCCTGCGGCGACATGACCGCGCGCTACGACCACGACGAGGCAACCGGCGCCGTCGGCTTCACGCTGGCCCCCGCCGCCGCTCCCCCCGCCGGTCCCGCCGCACCCGCCGACGAGCGGCGGCCCGAGCCCGGTACGGCGCCGCTGGTGCAGCTCTCGGTCACCGGCGACCGCTCGGTGGAGCAGTGGTCCGACGGCGTCACACTGCGCAACCGCTCCACGACCCGGCAACTCGCCCTGACCGGGCACCATAGGAACGTCCACGCGGACACCACCACCGCCACGGTGGAACTCGCCACCCCGGACGGGATACGCGCCACCCATGTGCTGCGCTGGCGCCAGGGGGAGTCGTGTGTCGAGATCGAGACCGGCGTGGTCAACGGCACCGACCGTCCGCTCACCCTCCAACTCCTCAGCAGCTTCTGCCTGGACGGCGCCGCCGCCGACCTCGAAGGGAGCGAACCCGGCGATGTCGTCGTGCACCGGCTGCGCAGCGGCTGGTCCAGCGAGGGGCAGTTGGTCAGCCAGACCCTGCGGGAGCTGCATCTGGAGGGCTGGCCGCGCGAGGCGCTCGGCGTCGAGCGGTTCGGCCAGCTCGGCACCATGCCGGTACGCGGCTTCGCGCCGAGCGTCGTCGTCGAGGACCGCGCGACCGGCACCGTGCGGGGCGCGCAGCTCTGCTGGCCCGGCTCGTGGCAGATCGAGCTCTTCCGGCACGGCGGCGCGCTGTCGGTCGCCGGTGGTCTGGCCGACGGCGACTTCGGACACTGGCGCAAGGCCCTCGCCCCCGGCGACGGCTTCACCGCCCCGCGCGCCTGGCTGACCGCAGCGACTCCTCCGGCCACGACGACCGCCGCGGCCCCGGAGGACGTCGCCTCGGCCGCCGACGGCTGCTTCCAACGGCTGGTCGCGATGCAGGACGCGCACAGCCCGCACGACCGCGGAGCCGAACGCGAACTGCCCGCGCAGGTGAACGAGTTCGCCACCACCTGGGGTCGTCCCACCCACGACAGGCTGGTGGCCACGGCCGAGCGGCTGACCGGCACCTGTGTCAGATATCTGGTGGCCGACGCCGGCTGGTACGACGGCGGCCACGGCGACTGGACGGAGATCAAGCAGGCGGCGTTCCCCGCCGGACTCGCCGCCACCGCGAAGGCGGTACGCGACCACGGTCTGGTGCTCGGACTGTGGGTCGAGGCCGAGACCTGCGACGAGGAGTCCACCGCATTTTCGCTCACCGACCATCTGCTCCACCGCGACGGTGTGCCCGTCACCGCGGGACGCCGCCGCTTCTGGGACCTGCGCCGCCCCGAGACGGCCGAGCTGCTGCTCGGCCGGATCACCACCCTCGTCACGGACCACGGCATCGGCTATCTGAAGATCGACTACAACGAGCCGCTCGGCGCGGGCTGCGACGGCGCCGAGTCCGTCGGCGAGGGCCTGCGCCAACAGGTCGCCGCCACCCTCGACTTCTACGCCCGGCTGCGCGAGCGCCTGCCCGACGTGGTGATCGAGCACTGCGCGTCCGGCGGCCACCGCCTGGAGCCCGCCACCCTGTCCGTCAGCGACGTCGCCTCCTTCTCCGACGCGATGGAGAGCGACCACCTGCCGATCGTCGCAGCCGACACCAACCGGCTGCTGCCCGGCGCCCGTTCACTGGTCTGGGCCGTCCCCCGCACCGGCGACAGCGATTCCACCCTGGTCTACAAGCTGGCCTCCGGGCTGCTCGGCAGGCTCTGCCTGTCCGGTGACTTCCTCGAACTCGGCCCCGAGCAGTGGCAGTTGGTGGCGGGCGCCCTCGAACTCTACGAGCGGGCGCGCCCCGCGCTCGCCTCCGGCCGCTGGCACCGCCACGGACCGCCCGTCGCCGGCTACCGCCGCCCCGAAGGGTGGCAGGCGCTCGTCCGGCCGACCGCGGAAGGCGACGGCGTCCTCGCGGTCCTGCACGCCTTCGGCCGGCCGCCGGCCACCCCCGTCCGCGTACCCCTGCCACCGGGCCCCGCCTTCACCCTCGATACCGCAGTCACCTCGGGCCCGCCCCCCGAACTCCGCGACGGAGCCCTGCACTGGCTACCACCGGCCGCCTTCACCGCGACGGCCTGCTGGCTCGTCCGTCCCGCGCGCGGCTGAGCGGGGCGCGGCTCAACAGGCTCGTCGACACAGGGATTGACAGTGGTCAGTCATTAGAAGAAACTCCCGAGAGAGCGCTCTCCGACATTTCTCCGGACTGTGGGAACAGGGTCCGGAGCCACCCGCGGCTGCCCGTGACGCCGTTGTCGTGCGCCCGTGCGGGAACGGACGGGACAGAGCGCGGCGACGGTCTCACGGGCGGTCAGGCATCACACCGCCCATGGAGATGCACATGAGCCGCTTGTCCCGTTTACTCCGCTCCGTCCGGCGGCGCAGACCGCTGGTCGCGATGGCCCTCGCCATGGCACTCGCGACCGGCGGCGCCGTCGGCACCACCGCCGGTACGGCCCAGGCCGCCGACACCCTCCTCTCGCAAGGCAAGACCGCCACCGCCTCGTCCACGGAGAACGCCGGCACCCCCGCCTCCGCCGCCGTGGACGGTGACGCGGGCACCCGCTGGTCCAGCGCGGCCACCGATCCGCAGTGGATCCAGGTCGACCTCGGCGCCACCGCCGACATCACGTCCGTCTCCCTCAACTGGGAAGCCGCCTACGCCAAGTCGTTCAAGATCCAGGTGTCCGGCAACGGCACCGACTGGACCGACATCTACACCACCACGACTGGACCCGGCGGCAAGCAGACGCTCACCGCACACGGCTCCGGGCGCTACGTCCGGCTGTACGCCACCGCGCGCGGCACCGGATACGGCTACTCCCTCTGGGAGTTCCAGGTCTACGGCTCCGGCGGCAGCGGCCCCTCGGCCGGTGACTGCGGTACGGCCGACGCCGCCCTCAACCACCCGGCGACCGCGTCCTCGACGGAGAACGGCGGCACCCCCGCCTCCGCCGCCGTGGACGGCAACGCCGGCACCCGCTGGTCCAGCGCGCCCGGCGACCCGCAGTGGATCCAGGTCGACCTCGGCGCCACCGCCACCGTCTGCGAGGTCGTCCTCAACTGGGAAGCCGCGTACGCCACAAGCTTCCAGATCCAGGTCTCCGACAACGGCACGACCTGGACGCCGGTGTACACCACGACCACCGGCGCGGGCGGCAAGCAGACCCTCGCCGTGAGCGGCTCCGGCCGCTACGTGCGCGTCAACGGCACCGCGCGCGCCACCGCGTACGGCTACTCCCTGTGGGACTTCAGCGTGCACACCACAGGACCCGGCAGCGGCCCCGGCGGTGACGACGGCGACTTCTCCGGGTCCGTCATCTCCGCGTACAAGCCGGTGTCCGCATCCTCCTCCGAGGGCGGCAACGCGCCGGCCGCCGCGCTCGACGGCAGGACCACCACCCGCTGGTCCAGCGCGATCAGCGACAACCAGTGGCTCCAGGTCGACCTCGGCGGCAGGGGAACCATCAGCGGCATCGTGGTCAACTGGGAGACCGCGTACGGCACCGGGTACCACATCGACGTGTCCGACGACGGCACCAACTGGACCCCCATCTACACCACCACCACGGGCAAGGGCGGCATCGAGAGACTGCCGGTCACCGGACAGGGCCGGTACGTGCGGTTCAACGGCACGGCCCGCGCGACCGCCTACGGCTACTCCCTGTGGGAGTTCCAGGTCTACGGCACGGTCGACACCTCGACCGCCACCCCGCCGCTGCTCTCGGCGCCCACCAAGGCACCGGCCACGCTCAACCAGTTCGCACTGTCCGCACCGGCGGACAAGGCGATGGTGACCAACACCCGCAGGCCAGCGCTCTCCTGGGCGGCCGTCGGCGGCGCGGCCCACTACGAGGTGTGGCTCAACATCAGCCGCACCGACTACGACTTCGCCGCGTCCGGCAAGCTGCTCGACCTCTACACCAAGGTCGCCGAACCCACCGGCACCAGCTACACGCCGAGCTGGGACATCACCGACCGCTGGACGTACAAGTGGTTCGTCGTCGCGGTGAGCGGCTCCGGTACCAAGACCACCTCCAACATCCGCTCGTTCAGCGTCTATCTGCCCGACGTCGAGAAGACGGACGACGGTGTCGGCATCGTCAACGGCGCGCGCGACCTGAACAAGAACGGCACCGTCGAGCCGTACGAGGACTGGCGGCAGCCGGTCGCCACCCGGGTCGACGATCTCCTCGGCAGGATGACGCTGGAGGAGAAGGCGTACCAAATGTTCTACAACGTCCAGACGTTCCCGCAGTCCGGCTGGCACTTCGGCCCCGCCCAGCCCGCCGACCTGCACAACATCCTGCTGTCGACGGCGGCCACCCGGCTCGGCATCCCGCCCGTCTCCGCCGGTGACACGACCGCCGGCTACCAGACGACGTATCCGCTCCAGAGCGCCCTGGCGGCGGGCAAGGACTATCCGCTCGACTACCAACTCGGCGACATGCAGCGCAAGGAGGAGCTGGAGGTCGGCGCGCGCGGCACGCTCTCGCCGCTCGCCGAGGTCGGCACGAAGGTGATCTACCCGCGCATCCAGGAGGGCGGCGGCGAGAACGCCGACGTCGCCGCTGCCCAACTCCGCGCCCTGGTCGCGGGTCTGCAGGGCGGTCCCGAGCTGAACCCCGGTTCGGTCCTCGCCACGGTCAAGCACTGGCCCGGCGAAGGCGCGGGCGGCGAGGCCGGCATCGTCTACGACGGGGTGACGATCAAGTACCACATGATCCCGTTCCGTGCGGCGATGGACGCGGGCGCCGTCAACATCATGCCCGGCTACGCGGGGAGTTCGTTCCTCGACCCGGGCGGCCCCGGCGCGGGCGACAGCGCGAAGATCCTCGCGTATCTGCGCCAGAACCTCGGCTACACCGGTCTGATCACCACGGACTGGCTGCCGCCGGGCAACTGGATCAACGCGGCCAACGCGGGCTCCGACGTGATGGGCGGCGCCGACCCGGGCGCCGCTGACTTCACCATGGCGAGCTTCGAGTCCCAGGTGCCGCTCGCCAGGATCAACGACGCGGTGACCCGGATCCTCACGCTCAAGTTCCAACTGGGCATCTTCGAGCACCCGTACGGCGATCCGGTGAACGGTCCCTACCGCTTCCACCAGCCGAGCTACACGGCGCTCGCCAACCAGGCGTCCCGCGAGTCCAACACGCTCCTGAAGAACAACGGCGTACTGCCGGTCAAGCTCAACGCCGGAGACAACATCGTCGTCGCGGGACCGAGGGCGACCGACGGCGCGTCGTGCTGCATCTGGTCCAGCTACTTCCACCAGGAGTACGGCTCGTTGAACACCCTGGACGCCATCAAGGCCAGAGCGGCGAAAGCGGGTGTCAACGTCTACCAGGACACCGGGCCCGCGCCGAAACTGGCCGTGGTCGCGGTGGGGGAGCCGTCCTACACCCACGCCACCTCATGGCTCAACACCCAGCCCTATCTGCCCGCCGACCAACTCGCCCTGATCAAGAACTTCAAGGCCCAGGGCATTCCGGTGGTGGTCGTGCTGACGCTGCCGAGACCCATCGTCATGAGCGACTGGAACGACGTGGCGGACGCCATCGTGGTCACCTACCGGGGCGGTGAAGAGGTCGGCCCTGCCACGGCGAGCCTGCTCTTCGGCGACTACACCCCGCGGGGCAAGCTGCCCTGGCAGATGCCCAGAAGCGTCGACCAGGTGCTCAAGCCCGGCGGCGCCGACACCCTGGCGGACGCCAACGAGAGCTGGGACCTGCCGTACGACCTCGGGGCGACAGCCGCTGAACGCACCGATATCCGCGCCAAGATAGAGGCGGGCCAAACCGTTCCGACGACGTACGGGAATCCGCTCTACCCGTACGGCGCCGGACTGACCTCCTGGAACTGACCCGGGCTGCGCACTAGCGCTGCGAACCAGCGCTGCGAACCAGCCCTCCCTGCGAACCAGCCCCGCCTACGGCGTCCGGTACGTGCCACGTGTGCGCGTACCGGACGCCGGTCCGTCGGCGGCGGTGGCGAGTACGGCGGCCTGGATGCGCCGCTCGACACCGAGCTTCGCCAGCAGCCGGGAGACGTTGTTCTTGACCGTCTTCTCGGAGAGATAAAGCCGTTTGCCTATCTGGGCGTTGGTGAGCCCTTCGCCGATCAGCCCCAGGATCTCCCGCTCCCGCGGGGTGAGTTCGGCCAGCACGGCGAACTCGGACTGCGCGGGCCCCGCTTCGCCGCGAATGCTGCTCATCAGCCGGGCGGTGGTCGCGGGGTCGAGCATCGACCGGCCCGAAGCGACGGTGCGTACCGCCGTGACCAGGTCGGAGCCCTTGATCTCCTTCAGTACGTATCCGGCGGCGCCCGCCATGATCGCGTCCAGCAGCGCATCGTCGTCGTCGAACGACGTCAGCATCAGACACACCAGCTCCGGCATCATGGAGCGCAGTTCGCGGCAGACCGTGATCCCGTTCCCGTCCGGTAGCCGCACGTCCAGCACGGCCACGTCGGGGCGCAGCGCCGGCCCCCTGGCCAGGGCCTGCTCCCTGCTGCCCGCCTCGCCCACGACCTCGATACCGGGCTCGGCGCCGAGCAGGTCGCGTACGCCGCGCCGGACGACCTCATGATCGTCGAGCAGGAACACCCGGACGGGATCCTGCGGTGCGTCTGATGTCATGGCCGTCCTTCGCGGTGCTTGGGGAGTACTTCGGGGGACTGCTTGCGGGGACCTGCGGTGCGTCAGACCAGCCAGCGGCTGTTGTCACGGACGAACGGCAGCTCCTGCCAGACCTTGCCGAGCCCCCAGGTGCGGCCCGCCGCCGCCACCGCGAAGACGATCATGAGCGCGGCGAACATGACGTGGTAGTCGACGAGCGGGTTGGACGACATGCTGGGTGAGCCGTCCGCCAGGTGCTTGGCCGGGGGCCATTCCGCCGCCCACATGAGCGCCATCATCACGGTCCCGGCGACGGCGGTGATACGCAGCGCGACACCGGACGTGAGGGCGACACCGAGGCCGAGCATGCCCAGCATGAACAGCCAGTCGGCCCAGGGCTGGCCCGCCCACGCGTGGAAGGCCGACTGGAGCGGTCCGGCCGAGACGCCGCCGAGGAAGCCCTTGGTGGGCGAGCCTCCGTCGATCCAGGCGCCGGCGGACGGCGTCGCGTACCCCCAGCCGAAGAGCTTGTCGAAGAACGCCCAGAGGAAGACGAAGCCGAGCAGGATGCGGGCACCCGCGGCGGTACGGGCGAGCGCCCACGACATCGCCTGCGGCCGGTCGGCTGCGGTCGTCGTGTCCGCCGTGTGCCTGCGCGCCGAGGGAAGGCGCAATCCTGCGGGCCGAGGGCTTTCGTGAACTGCCATGAGATACATCCCTTTCAAGGGCTTGCGTGCTGCGGGGAGTTCGGGTCCGTGTCCTCAATCTCCTCCGGCGCCCCCGCCGGCGCATCGGCTCTTCGGCTCCGGCAGGAGGGCCGAACGGCCCTTTCCGGCAGCCCGGTCGGGACCGGCGCCACCGGCTCCGCGCTCAGGACGCACCACCCCGTACCGGTACCCGCCACACCAGACGCGTACCGCCACCGGCCGGGGTGTCCCGGACGAAGGTCCCGCCGAGCGCCGTTGCCCGCTGCTCGATGTTCTTCAGCCCGCCGCGCGCCGCGCCGGCTCCGGAGGCCACGCCCACCCCGTCGTCGGTGACGCTCAGCGTCAACATCCCCGCCGCGACGGTGAGACGGACGTCGACGGACCGCGCCCGCGCATGCCGGGCCACATTGCTCAACGCCTCGACCAGCACCGCGATCATATGGTCCGCGACCGTGGGCGAGACCTCCGTCTCGATCAGCCCCTCCAGCCGCAGCGCCGGCGGAAAGCCCAGCGAGACCGCCGCCCGCTCCACCACGACGGCGAGCCGGCTCCGTACGCCGTCCCCCGATCGGCCCGGCTCGTGCGCGCGCAGCCCGAAGATGGTCGACCTGATGATCTTGATGGTCTCGTCGAGATCGTTCACCGCACGTTCGAGTCGCTCGGCGACCTCCGGGTGCTGGACGAACTTCTGGGCGCTCTGCAACGTCATACCGGTCGCGAACAGCCGCTGGATCGCCAGGTCGTGCAGGTCGCGCGCGATCCGGTCGCGGTCCTCCAGCAGGGTGATCTGCTCGGTGTCGCTGCGCCGCTCGGCCAGTTCCATCGCGAGCGCCGCCTGTCCGGCGAAGCCGAGCAGCGGAGCGGACTGCGCGGCCCCGAACGCCGGGCGCCCAGCGTCGCGGGCCAGCACCAGCACCCCCCGGACGCCCGCCCCCGTACCCAGCGGCACCGCCATCGCCGGACCCAGCCCCGCCCAGCGGGCCGCAGCGCCCCTGACCCGCGGATCGGCGGCGATGTCCTTGCTCACGACCGGTCCCGTGCCGGCGAACGCCGCCCCGACGAAGTCGTCCTCCCCGGTGGCCGGGCCGCTGCCCGACAGGCCGTCGTGCGCCGACGCGTCGAGCCCCACGGCCAGTTCCGTCCGCAGGCCACCGCCGCCTTCGACGGGCACGGCGACCATGCCCGCGTCGGCGGAGAGGATCTCCCGCGCCCGCTCGACGATCAGCTCAAGCACCTGCGCGCGCGGCGCGCCCGACAGCAGCCTGCTCGTGACCTCCGAACTCGCCGACAGCCACAACTCCCTGCTGCGCGCGGCCTCGTAGAGCCGCGCGTTCTCGATGGCCACACCGGCGGCCACGGCCAGGGTCCGCAGCACCGACTTGTCCTCGGCGTCGAACTCCCTGGCGCTGCGCTTCTCCGTGAGATACAGATTCCCGAAGACCTCGTCACGCACCCGGATCGGCACCCCGAGGAACGAACGCATCGGGGGATGGTTCGGCGGGAAGCCGGACGACGACTCGTGGTGGGCCAGCTCGGCCAGCCGCAGCGGTACGGGATGCCGGATCAGCTCGCCGAGCAGGCCGTGGCCGCTGGGCAGCTCCCCGATCCTGGCCCGCCGCTCGTCGTCGATGCCCACGGTGATGAACTCCGACAGGCTCTGCTCCTCGCCGATCACCCCCAGGGCGCCGTACTGGGCGTCGACCAGCACCACAGCCGCCTCGACGATGTCCCGCAGCACCTGGGCCAGATCCAGCTCCCGCCCGACGGACAGGACCGCCTCCAGCAGGCTGTGCACCCGGTCCCGGGTGCCGCGCACGGCGTTGATGCGGACCTGCAGCTCCTCCAGCAGCTCGTCGAGCCGCAGCCGGGGTATCCGTTCTTCCGCCGCACCGGCCGCCGTACCGCCCGCGTCCGCCATCAAGGAGCCTCCACACCGTCGGGATCGAGCCTGTAGGCATGATGCGCCACGATTGAGGCCAGATGGTCAGAAGTCGGTGGAAGCAGCCGACTCACGCTGCGGGCGCAAAGCGGCCAGCCGCCCTTCGAGCGCGGTGGTCATCGCCGTCCACGCGTCGCTGCCGAGCGCCAGCCGCAGCGGTGCGGGATCCTGGTCGACGCTGTCGATCATGAGCGTGGCCATCCGGGCGGGGTCGCCGACGGGCAGGCGCGTCCTGTCCTCCAGCATGCGGTGGACCGCCGCCGTGGGGGAGACGTCGTACGCGTCGAGCCGCGCACCCGTGCGCACCCCGCCGTACCGGAACTCGGTGCGCGCACCGCCCGGTTCGACGATCGTGACGCCGATGCCGAACGGCGCGACCTCACCGGCCAGGGCCTCGGCGAAACCCTCGATGCCCCACTTCGTGGCGTGGTACAGCGAGCCGCCCGGCCACGCGGCCTGGCCGCCCACCGAGGAGAGCTGGAGGATCCGGCCGCCGCCCGCAGCGCGCAGATGGGGGAGCGCGGCACGGATGAGCTGGATCGAGCCGAGCAGGTTGGTGTCGATCTGATGGCGCACCTGCTCGTCGCTCAGCTCCTCGGCGGCGCCGATCAGGCCGTACCCGGCGTTGCTGACCACCACGTCGAGCCGCCCGAACCGGGCGTGCGCCGCGTCCACCACCTCCCGGATACGCGCGGTGTCGGTCAGATCGAGGACGGCGGCATGGAACGCGTCGCCGTACTTGCCGGTGAGGTCGGCCACCGAGTCGGGTCGGCGGACGGTGCCCGCCACGCGCTCGCCGCGCGCGAGGAGCTGCTCGGTCAGATGGCGGCCGAAGCCGGTGTTCACGCCGGTGATGAGCCAGTTTCGTGTCATACGCCGAGCGTCGCCCGCCCGGGTGCCCGGCAGCCAGCGCCCCGCTGAGGGGGGTGCCGCCAGGGCCACCCACGCGGCGGCGGGGGCGACCTATGGTGGAGGGGTGGCAGCCAATGTGATCGGCGAGTTTCTGCGCGCCAGGCGCGAACAGGTGCGCCCCGAGGACGTGGGGATCACCGTCAACAGCCACCGGCGCGTGCCGGGCCTGCGCCGCGACGAGCTGGCGCTGCTGGCCGGTATCAGCACCGAGTACTACACCCGGCTCGAACAGGGCCGCGACCGCCACCCGTCGGCCCAGGTGCTGGACGCCGTCGCGCGGGCGCTCGGCCTCGACCGCGAGGCGGCGGCGCACCTGCACGACCTCGCCGACCCGGCGCACCGCCGACGGCGCGCACCGCGCCGTACCGAGCGGGTGCGCCCGACCGTCGCCCGGCTGGTCGCCTCGTGGGACCGGACTCCGGCCTACGTTCAGGGCCGCTACCTCGACGTGCTCGCCGCCAACCGGCTGGCCGTCGCACTGTCCCCGATCTACACCCCCGGCACCAACCTGCTGCGCGCCGCTCTCCTCGACCCGGCGGCGCAGGCGCTCCTCAACGTCTCGGAACTGAACATCGGCGGTCTGATCGCGAGCCTGCGCGCCGCGGCCGGCGCCGACGTCGACGATCCGCGCCTGACGGAGCTGGTCGGCGAACTGTCCGTGAAGAGCGACCTGTTCCGCCGGCTCTGGTCGCGTCATCACGTACGCCCCCAGCCGGGCGGCGGCGTCCACCACATCCACCACCCGCAGGTCGGCGAGATGGAGCTGCGGTACGACAAGTTCGTCGTCGCAGGCGCCGAGGACCAGCTCCTGGTGATCTACCAGGCCGAGCCCGCTTCCCGGTCCGCCGACGCGCTCGCCCTGCTGTCCACCATGGCCGACGACATGGCGTAGGAGCGCGCCGGGGGCAGCGGCTCAGGCGTCCATGGGATCGGCGAAGTGGCGGAAGCCGGTGCGCTCGCGGTGGACGGCCCACAGGGTCTCGGCGAGCACACCGGGGTCCTTCCTCGGGTCCCCGGGGGTGATCGCGCCGGGGATGATGAGCTGCGCGACATGCACCTGCCGGTCGGCCAGCGCCTCGTGCAGCATCTGCGCGTACGCGCTTTCGGCGGCGAACGCGACGGAGGTCCCGGCCCGCTCGGCGTGAGGGCGTACGGCGGTGCCGCCGTTCACGAAGAGGATCGTGCCGCGGCCCCCTGCCAGCATCCCGGGCAGCACCTGCCGTACGGCGGTCACCGGGCCCTGGACGGAGAACTCGAACGGCCCCTGGAGATCGGCGGCGGTCGTCTCCAGGACGGGCTTCATGAAGTCCCGGTGCGGAAGGGGGCTGTACTGGAGCACCTCGACCGGCCCCAGCGCCGAAGCGGCGTCGTCCAGGGCGGCGGCGAGAGCGGCCGGATCGCGCACATCGGCGGCGAAGCCGCGCGCCTCCACCCCTTCGGCTCCGAGGTCGGCAGCGAGCGCGTCCACGTGTTCGCGCGTACGGGAGATCAGCGCGACGCCGAAGCCCTCGCGGCCGAACTGCCGGGCGACGGCGGCCCCGAGACCGCGTCCCGCTCCGATGATGGCGATGCTGGTCATGACCGTCTCCGTACCTCGTGATGGCTCGTCAGGGCGCGCGCCCGAGCCTAGGCGGTACCGACGGCCGCCTCCCGGCTACGGGCCGACACCAGCGTGGCGAAGTCCCGTCACCCCTTGGTCCGCGCCGTCCCCAGCTTGCGGTCCGTGACGGTCATCGCGACCAGCACGAGGCTGACGCCGATCATGATCCAGCCGATCAGATGGACCCCGCCGTCCGTGACATGGGTGTGGAAGACGATCCCCGTGATGGCCGAGGACGCGATGGACCCGACGTAACCGAAGGTGCGCAGCAGCCCGGAGGCGGTGCCGAGCTGCTCCGCCGGGGCCTGGGCGTAGAGCGCGGTCTGGTTGCCCGCCGCGCCCGCGCCCATCGCCACACCGAAGACGAGCGTGATGACGACGATCCAGCCGATCCAGGCCGACGCGCTGAGCATCAGCACACCGGCGGAGGCGACCAGGCAGGTCAGGGACGCGAGGATGACGGGGCTGCGGACCAGATTGCGCCGGGAGAACGGATAGATCACCAGTCCGGAGACCAGCGTCATGGGCAGGAGCAGCAGACCGGACGCCGTCTCGGACAGGCCGCGCACGGTCTCCACCCACTGCGTGATGCCGTAGAGGACCACGTAGACGCAGAGCAGCACCAGCCCGTAGCGCAGATATGTCCTGGTCAGCTCCAGATTCCCGGCGAGCAGCCGGATGTCGAGGAACGGCGTGCGGGCGCGCAGCTCCCAGGCCACGAGCGCGATCCACAGCACGACCGAGACGGCCAGCAGATACCAGTGCGCCGTCGGCAGTTCGAAGAGGAACAGCAGCAGCGCGATCATCGCGGCCGCGAAGCCGCCGATGCCGGTCACATCGAGGTTGGAGGCGACGGTACGGGCGCTGCGCGAGCGGTCGAGCGGTCCGTCGGGCGACACCCAGGCCAGGGTCGCGACCAGCGCGATCACCGCGACGGGCACATTGACGAAGAAGACCGAGCGCCAGCCGAAGGCGCCGACCAGGACCCCGCCGACGGGCAGTCCGAGGGACGCGGTGGCGATACCGGCGATCTGCAGCCCGCCCAGCACACCGCCGGGCGGCCGGTCGAGTCCCGCGTCGCGGGCTCGGCGCCGGATCAGCAGCATCGCCGTCGGATACGCGCACGACGTGCCGAGCCCGATCAGCACCCGGCTGACCAGCAGAGTGAGCAGGTTCTGGGCGAAGCCGCCGACCAGACCACCCACCGCGACGAGCACGATGCCGGCCAGGAACACCCGCCGCGGCCCGAACACCTCGGCGGCCTTGCCCGCGGTGGGCTGGGCGATGGCGCTCGCCAGATACAGCGCGGTGACCAGCGCGGTCGTCTGCCCGATCGACACGCCGAGCCCGTGGGCGATGGGCACCAGGGCCGTCGCGATCAGCGAGCTGTTGACCGGGTTGAGCGCCGAGCCGATGAACAGCGGGCTGGTGAATCTGCGCGAGAAGGGGCGGTCACCCCAGGGCGCGGCGTCCGCCGGCGCCTGCGCTGGAGGGACCGGGGGACGGGCGGGAGACATCACAACTCCAGGGGATCGGAGAGGCCGGCGGGGCGCAGGTCGGCGGTCAGAGCAGATCCGCGAGCCGCTCGATCAGCGTCGCCGCCTCGTCGAGGGTGGCGATCTCCTCGCGGGTGAACGACTCGTCCAGCGCGACGGCCATCTTGTCCACGATCGCGCTGCGGCCCGACCGGATCGCGGTCCGGCCGGCCGGGGTGAGCGTCAGGATCGAGCGGCGCCCGTCGTTGGCGTCGGGCTCGCGTACGACCAGACCGCGCCGCTCAAGACCAGCGATCGTCGCGCCCATCGCCTGCGGGCTGATCTGCTCGCGTCTGGCCAGCTCCGCGATGGTCGAAGGACCCCCTCGGTCCAGCCGCGAGACGGCCGTCAGCTCCGGGCCCGTCAGGTCACCGTCGGTCGCCGTCTCGTGGACGCGGCGTTTGAACGCCCCGACGCTGACGCGCAGTCGTGTCGCCGTCGCGCGGACCGCGGCGCTCTCGCCGGCGGACTTCTCTGGCTCAGTCACATTTTGGAAGGCTAGCCTTCCAAAGGTAAGTTTGCAAATCCAGCCTTCCCATCCTGGCCGGTCACTTCTCCAGGGGCTCCGCGGGTGTCACCGCCAGCCGGTAGCGCCAGAACGCCGGTACGGCCACGGCCATCGCGAGCATGGCCAGCACGACCAGCAGCCCACCGCCCGTCACGGTCGCGCGCGGGCCGATCGACGAGCCGGTCACGCCGTGCAGGGCGTCCGCCAGTCGCGGTCCGCCCGCGACGACCACGGTGAACACCCCCTGCATCCGGCCACGCATCTCGTCCGTCGCCGCCAACTGCAGGATGGAGCCGCGGAAGACCATCGAGACCATGTCGGCCGCGCCCGCCACGGCCAGCGCGACCGCCGCCAGCCACAGCGGCCCGGACAGACCGAACGCGGCCACCGCGAGCCCCCAGGCGCACACGGCGCCGACCACCATCGCCCCGTGCCGGCGCACCCGGGCGAACGTGCCGGACAGCAGACCGCCCAGCAGGGCGCCGGCCGGAATCGCGGCGTAGAGCACACCGAGCGCGTAGCCGCCGCCCGGCGGGTCGCCGAAGTCGACCTGCGCCATCTGCGGGAACAGCGCCCGCGGCATGCCGAACACCATCGCGATCACATCGGCCAGGAACGACACCAGCAGCAGCCGCTGCGTCGACAGATACCGGAACCCCTCGACCACGTCCCGCAGCCCGGCCCGCCGGACCACACCGCCCAGGGGCGGCAGCGGGGGAAGCTGCCACACCGCCCAGAGCGTCGCGCACAGCGCGATCGTGTCGCACAGGTACAGACTCGACAGGCCGACCACCGGCACCAGCACTCCGGCCAGCATCGGGCCCACGATCTGGCCGAGTTGGGTCACGGTCGAGGTCAGCGCCGTTGCCGACGGCAACTGCTCGGGCGGTACGAGCCGGGCGACCGAGGCCGTCCGGGTCGGCGAGTTGATCCCGAACAGCCCCTGCTGGAGCCCGAGCAGGACCATCAGGACCCACACGGAGTGCAGTCCGGCCGCCGCCTGCGCCCAGAACAGCAGCGAGGTGGCGGCGATGCCGCAGTTGCTGAGGAGCAGCAGCTTGCGCCGGTCCATCATGTCGGCGATGGCGCCGCCCCACAGCGCGAACACCACCAGCGGCACCAGGGCCACCACGCCGGAGACCCCCACCCAGACCGACGAGTGCGTGTCGTCGTAGATCTGCAAGGGGACGGCGACGGCCGTCAGTTGGCTGCCGACCGAGGTGACGACCGTGGACGTCCACAGCCGCCGGAACGACGCGATCCGCAGCGGCGCGGTGTCCATCGCGAGACCCCGCACCCGGCGGGAGAAGGGCGAGCGCCGCCGGGGCACCTGCTCTTCGGGGGCCGCTTCGGGTATCTCTTCGGGTATGTGCCGTACCACCGGGCGGATCCGTTCCCGGCCCGGGGCGCGCCACGGTCAACTGAGCGCCGTCCACGCTTACCCGAGCCGTTGTCGCAGGCTGAAGGTTCACGCGTTGATTGACGTTAACGCTTACGAGTTCACCGGAGAAAAACTTAGGCAAGCCTACCTCGCGGTTCGCGGAGGTCAATCCCCGCGAGTGGCGTGAATGTCGCTTGTGGATGAGTGATCTTCTGCGGGAGATTGCGCGCGTAACCCCCCAGGAGGTAGTGCATGCGGATCCCATCCCACCGAAGAGCTCTCATCTCGCTCGCCGCCGCGGCCGCGCTCGCGGCTGCCGGACTGCCCGCCGCCGCCCACGCGGCGCAGAAACCTTCCATCAAGGTCACCGCCGACGGGACGCAGCCCGTCTTCTCGTACCAGGACGCCATCAGGGAGTACGTCCGGGTGCAGTCGACCGTCGACTCCGACGGTGACGGCAAGAAGGACCTGATCAGGGTGGACATCGTCCGCCCCAGGGAGAGCGGCCGGGGGCTCAAGGTCCCCGTCATCATGGACGAGAGCCCGTACTACGACAATCTCGGCCGCGGCAACGAGTCGGAGCGCAAGGTCTACGACGCCGCCGGGGTCCAGACCAAGTCACCGCTGTACTACGACAACTACTTCGTGCCGCGCGGCTACGCCGTGCTGAACGTCGACATGGACGGTACGACGAAGTCCGACGGCTGCCCGACCTCCGGCGGCGCCTCCGACGTGCTCGGCGGCAAGGCCGTCGTGGACTGGTTGAACGGCCGCGCCACGGCGTACGACGCGCAGGGCAAGCGGGTCAAGGCGAGCTGGACGACGGGCCGTACGGGCATGATCGGCAAGTCCTACGACGGCACGCTGGCCAACGGCGTCGCCGCGACCGGGGTGGAGGGCCTGGAGACGATCGTGCCGATCTCGGCGATCAGCTCCTGGTACGACTACAGCCGCATGGGCGGCACCCTGTTCTCCCGGCACCAGGAGGACGGCCTCGCCGACACCGTCGACACCGATCCGCCCGCCAAGTGCGCCGCGACGCAGCAGGAGTTGGTGACCGGCCAGGACGACGCGACCGGCAACTACAACGCCTTCTGGAAGGAACGGGACTACCGCGGCGGATCCCTCGGCGACGTGCGCAAGGTGCACGCGTCCGTGTTCGCCACGCAGGGCCTCAACGACCTCAACGTCAAGGCCAACCAGTTCTCGACCTGGTGGTCGGGGCTGGCCGAGGAGGGCGTCCCGCGCAAGGTGTGGCTGTCGCAGTACGGCCATGTCGACCCGTTCGACTACCGGCGCGACGCCTGGGTCGACACCCTGCACCAGTGGTTCGACCACTGGCTGTGGCGCATACCCAACGACATCATGAAGAAGCCGCGGGTGGACCTGGAGGTCGGCCCCGACACCTGGGCCACCCAGTCCGACTGGCCGGCGCCGCAGGCCAAGGCGGTGACCCTGCGTCCGCAGCCGGACGGCGGGCTCGGCCTCGCATCGGCCAGCGGCACCGGCAGCTACACCGACACCGCGCAGGACGAGGCCACGGCGGTGAGCGACCCGACGGCCGCCGCACCGTACCGCCTCGCCTATACGACACCGCCGCTGACGCGGGACACCCGGGTGTCCGGTACGCCGAAGGTGAGCCTCAAGGTCACGCTGGACAAGCCGACGGCCAACCTCGGCGCGCTCCTCGTCGACTACGGCACCGACACCCGGGTCAACTACCTGAACGGCAGGGAAGGGGTGAAGACCCTCACCACGGAGGACTGCCACGGTGAGAGCACGGCGCTGGACGACGCCTGCTACAAGCAGGTGGTCACCGACACGGTGACGTCCGACGTCAACGTGGTGGCGCGCGGCTACGTCGACGCCCAGAACCGGAACTCGCTCAGCCACCCGACCCCGGTGACACCGGGTGTCGCCACGACGGTCCGTTGGGACACACTCCCGCAGGACTACGTCTTCAAGGCAGGACACCGGCTCGCGCTGGTGCTCGTCGGCACGGACACCGACATCCAGAGCGACCGGGCCACCGGCGCCCAGATCACCGTCGACCTGGCAGGCAGCGGAATCACCCTGCCGGTCGTCACCGGGCGCGCGGCCGACCCGCTCTTCTCCGCAGAGCGGACCTGGCACGGCCCGGCTCGCGTGACCCTGCCGAAGCCGCACCGCTCCTTCCGCTGACGAAGGGCTGAGCACCGAGGGCTGAGCACCGAGGGCTGAGCACCGCCCTCACTGTCCCGGACCCCCGCTGTCCCGGACCGGACTGCCTCAGGGCCGTCCGGTCCGGGACGCTTCTGGTTTCGTCCCCCCGCGCTCAGCTCTCCGAGATACGGAGCCTGATCGTGCGGGACTCGGGGCGCAGCGCGAACTCCGGTCGTACGTCCGGGCCGCACGCGCGCGAACCGAGTCCGTGCTGGGCCGCGTCGATCGTCAGATGACTCGTGGTCGACACGGGCAGTTCGAACGGGTGGTCGGCCAGGGCGATTTGCTGCGGGGTGTGCCGGCTGACGGTGAAGCCGGGACGGCGGCCCTGGATGTCCGGGACCGTCGCGAAGCGCAGTACCGTACGCCCGGCGCTGGTCAGCGCGAGCCGGCGCAACTGCGAGCGGTGGCCGGTCTCCTGGGGGCGCGCGTAGTCGACCGAGAGCTCGCGTACCGAGGCGGCGAAGCGGCCGGTACGGGCCGCGCGCATGCTGTCGGGGTACGACTCGAAGGGGCCGAGCCCGAACCACTCGGCGCCGTCCACCGGGGCCGTACCGTCCGGCAGCTCGAACCGGATCCCGATCCGCGGCCACACCGTCGACCAGCCGCCCGACGGCTCTATTTCCACGCGGAGTTCGAGTCCGTCGCCGTCCAGCGACCAGACCGACTCCACGACGACCGACGAGGCGGAGTTCGCCGCCGAGACCTTGGCGACGGTCCGCAGGCCTTTCGCGGTGCTCTCCACGGACACCAGGCGGCTGGTCAGCCTGTCGAGCCCTTCGGCGCGCCACAGCTCGGCGTTGGAGACCCCGGCCACACCTGCGTCGCTCTCCTCGACCTCGCCCGACGTGCCTTCGTCATTGTCGGTCGGAGCCCGGAACAGCTCCAGCCGCGGACCCGCCACCGGGCGTCCGGCGAGACGTACGAGGGAGCCGTTCACGAACTCGGCGATGCCGAGCGTCAGGGTGCCGTCGCTCCGCCGCCACTCGGTGCCGGGCCGCACACCGGTGGGGCGAACGCCGTTGCTGGGACGGCGCGTCGACCGGTCGAGCTGGGCCGTCGCCAGCACATGGCCCGCGTCCGCCCAGGCGGTGCCGGCCGCCAGCACCGCGTCGACCGTGAGCCAGGTCTCCGCCCCGTCCGCCACGGATACCGGGGACAGCGGCACCCGCGCCGACGTGCCCGCCGCGACGGCGGGGACCGCCAGATCCCCGGAGTCCACGAGCACGCCGTCGTGTTCGACCCGCCAGCGGAAGCGCAGGTCGGCCGTGTCGGCGCAATGCCGCAGATTGGTCAGCACGATGTCGTCGCCTTCGAAGGCGAAGCGGATCGGCTGGACGACCGCCTTGTACTCGTACAGACCGGGCGTCGGTACGTCGTCGCTCAGCAGCATGCCGTCCATGACGAAGTTGCCGTCGTGCACGACCTCCGCGAAGTCACCGCCGTACGCGTAGTACGGCGTACCGTCCGGGGCCTTCGCCAGGATGCCGTGGTCGCGCCACTCCCAGACGAAACCGCCGTGCAGCCGCGGGTACGTGTGCACGAGATCCTGGTAATCGTCCAGTGCCCCGGGGCCGTTGCCCATCGCGTGGGCGTACTCGCAGAGCAGGAACGGCTTGGTGCGCTGCCGGGCGCCCTGCGCCGGAGTGCAGCCCAGCAGGGGCGTGCGCGAGCCGTCGGTGCCGATCTGCTCGGTCTCCGGCACGGACGAGTACATCCGCGAGTAGACGTCGGCGTATTCGCCGGTGTAGTCGCCCTCGTAGTGCACGGGCCGTCCGGTGTCGCGTGCGTGGACCCACGCGGACATCGCGGCGAGATTGCTGCCGGTGCCCGCCTCGTTGCCCAGCGACCACATCACGACGCTGGGATGGTTCTTGTCGCGTTCGACGGTCCGCCGGATACGGTCGAGGTACGCCGCACGCCAGGCCACGTCGTCGCTCGGGTTGCCGCTCCAGCCGACCTTGTCGAAGCCGTGTGTCTCCAGATCGCATTCGAGGACGACCCAGAAGCCGAGTTCGTCGGCGAGGTCGAGCAGCCGCGGATGCGGCGGATAGTGGCTGGTGCGGATCGCGTTGACGTTGAACCGCTTCATCCGGGCCAGGTCGGCGCGGGCGTGCTCCTCGTCGAAGACACGGCCGCGCTCCGGGTGGGTCTCGTGGCGGTTCATCCCGTGGAACACCACGCGGCGGCCGTTGACCAGGAACTGGTCGCCGCGGATCTCGACCGTGCGGAACCCCACGCGGGTGGTGACGGTCTCGGCCGCCGTCGACACCGTGACGTCGTACAGGCGCGGTTGCTCGGCCGACCAGGGCTCCACACCGGCGATGTCGATCGGCGCCACGTCGGCCGCCGTCGACCAGACCTGCTCGACGCCGAGTTCAGGTGCGCGCAGGGTGACCGGGAACGCGGCGGGGTCGGCGGTGATCTCCGGCTCGATCCGGCCGCGTCCTTCGTCGAACCCGGCGCGCAGCCACAGGTCCTCGATACCCGCGGCCGGGCGGGCGATCAGGGTGACATCGCGGAAGATGCCCGGCAGCCACCATTGGTCCTGGTCTTCCAGATAGCTGGCCGCCGACCACTGGTGGACGCGTACGGCGATGACGTTGTCGCCCGGCCGGACGGACGGTGTGACATCGAATTCGTGGGCGAGCCGGCTGCCGCTCGCGCTGCCGATCTCGTCCCCGTTCACCCACACCTTGAACAGCGACTCGACACCGTCGAACCGCAGCACGACGCGCTCGGCCGCCGACCAGTCGCCTGGCAGGTCGAAGTGGCGGCGGTAGTCGCCGGTGGGGTTCTCGTCCGGCACGTGCGGCGGATCGATCGGGAACGGGAACTGCACGTTCGTGTAGATCGGCCGGCCGTAGGCCCCGTCACCCTGGAGCACCCAGTGCGCGGGCACCGGGATGCTGTCCCAGCCGCTGTCGTCGAAGCTCGTCGCCGCGAAGTCGCCGTCACCCGGCGCCGACCGGGACAGCCGGAAACTCCACTGCCCGTTCAGCGAGCGGGAGGGGGCGTCGGAGTGCAGCCACGAGCGCGCCGGGCGCAGGGCGCCCCGTCCTGGGGCGAGGTCCGAGACATAGGCGGAAACGTCGGAGGCCAAGAGGTCACAACTCTTTCTCAAGAAAAGGGAGGTGGCGGAGGGTCAGGAGTATTCCGTGCGCGCGTTGTCGTGGCTCACCGGACCACGACTGTTCTGATCTCCCAGGGCCCGAGGGTGAGTTCGAGTGCGTCGCTGACCGGTGTCGTGCCGAGCGGCCGGCCGAGCAGATCGACGGTGGTGGCCTCGGTGAACGCGCCGGTCACCCGGGCGGTCGAGCCGGTGTCACTCATCGCGACCAGCCGCACCTCGATGCCGGTTTCCGGGAGGCGGCGGACGCTCGACACGAGAACGTCCGCCCCTTCGACGCGCACACCCGTCTCGGCGGGCGGCAGTTGACCGCCCGCCGCCCCGGTCCCACGGGTGACCAGCACGTCGTTGTGGAACTCCTCGGCGAGGGCCACCGCGTGTGCGCCCTGCCAGCCGGACGCCGACGGCAGGACGGCGAAGCGGTTCTCGATGCGCACACCGAGATCCTGCGCGCCGGGCGCGGGGATCTCGCTCGCCGCCGGCTCGTCGCGCAGCGGATGGATGTTGACACTGATGGAGCCGATCGCCCGCAGCAGCGTGATGGCCAATTCGCTTCCTTCGCCGACGAGTTCGTACTCGGTGGAGTGGTCCAGCAGGACGTTCGCCGCGCCGGCCGAGACGAACGAACTCGCGGGAAACGTCGGGATCGGGTACTCGCCCCAGCCGCCCTCGGCGGTCAGCCCGCGCTCGGTGACGGCGAACTGCCCGGCGGACGCCGACCCGGCCACCGGTTCGGGCAGCGGTACGTGGAAGCGCAGCCGGTGATCGGCCGACTGGTTGAGGAACGACGTGGACACCCGTACGAACGGCTCACCCACCCGCACCTCCACCAGCGTCTCCACCGGTGTGCGGACCGTACGGTCGCCGCGCACGTCGCGCTCGGCGGAGAGCGCGGCCGGCCACTCGTAGCTCCGGGTGATCCGCAGCCGCGACCGCAGCGGGCCGCTCTCCAGCGGTTCGACCGTGACGTCCACCGGCTCGGAGACGAGCACATCCTCCCCCGGCGGTGCGTAGTTGTAGCTGTCGCCCCGGTCACCGCCGTCCACGAGACGGCCCACTCCGCGCAGTACGGTCCCGTCGGCGCCGGTCACGTCGAGCGTGCCGTCGGCTCCGACCGTCACCGCGACCTGTCCGTTCGACAGTGTGCGGTCCGTGCCGGTCGCCGGGGTGAGATCCGTCGCCAACTCGGCGGTTCCTGCGGTCGGTTCGACCCGGAAACTCGTGAGCCCGGATGCGGGCACGCGCACCGGCACCAGCGCGGTCGCGCGGGCTTCCTCCAGTGTCAGCACCCGCCACTCGCCGGGGTGCGCGGCAGCGGCGGCGGCCACGTCCCGGCGCAGGATCAGCAGGTCGAAAGGCCCGCCGGCCGGCACCTCGGCGAGGTGGAAGACCAGGGCTCCCGGGGTGAGTTCGTAGCGGTCGATCAGCCGGCCGAAGAGTTCACGGCGGTGGATGCGGCGCAGCACCCGTTCGAGCTGCGAGGCGTCCATGCGCTCGTCGCTGAGCACGGTCGGCGCCGTCGAGATCAACTGCACCGGATACGCCGATCCTTCGGCGCCGGTCGCGACCAGTCCGGTGCCCTCCGGCGGCGCCGCGACATCGACCTCGGCCAGCGACGTGCGCGGGAACGGCAGCGGGTTGGCGACCAGGTAGCCGTCGCTCGGCACCCGGGCTGCGGGCTCGGCGAGGGCCGCGTCCCGTACGGCACGCGCGGTGTGGGTGGCTTCCGCGAGCCGCGCCTCGACCTGGTCGGAGGTCTCGTCGGTGCCGGAGCCGACGACCGAGTCGTGCGCCGTCGACTCGATGATCTTGTGCCAGGCGAGCGCGAGGAACGGCGAGTCGTCGCGCCCGGACCACAGCGCGTTGATCCGCTCGGCGTGGTCGACGGTCCGTTCGGCGACGGCCATCCGCTGCTTGAGTGCGAGCCGCACGGAGAGCACACCGGGGAGGATGTTGCCGCGCACATGGCTGCGCAACTCCCCGGTGACCACGGCGGAGACGTCGTCGCGCACATGCTCGCTGATGTACTCCGCGAGGGTCGCGAGGGTGATGGGACGCTGCTCACTGGACGCGTTCCGCAGCCAGCCGGCGAGCCGCGGGTCGGGTGCGTTGTGGTCGGTGCCGGCCATCGCGAGCAGCGGGTCGCCGCCCCACCGCTCGGCCGTCATCTGCGCGTACTCGTCCAGTGCCCGGCCGATCTGGTCGGGCACGAGCAGCACGTCGAGGCCGTTGTCGTACCCGTCGAAGAGGAACTCGGTGCGCACCTCCGAGCCGTCGGGCGCGCGCCAGCGGAACGCGTGGCCCTCGACGGAGCCCGGCACCCCGCGCCACAGCGCGGCGTGCTCGATCCCGGCGCGCGCCAGGATCTGCGGCATCTGCGCGACGTGGCCGAACATGTCCGGCAGATAGCCGACGGGCATCGACCCGCCGAGCTTCGCCGCCGCCGCCCAGCCCATCTGCAGGTTGCGCACGATGGTCTCGCCCGAGCAGAGGAACTCGTCGAGCAGGATCAGCCAGGGCCCGACGGCGAGTTGGCCGTTCGCGACCAGGGCCTTCACCCGGTCGGTGTTCTCCGGCCGCATCTCCAGATAGTCCTCGACAGCGGCCATCTGCCCGTCGACGGTGAACCGGAAGTCCGGGTCGGCCTCGGCCGTCTCCAGCACGGTGTCGAGGGCGGCGACGAGCCGGTGCCGGAACACCTGGAACGGCTCGTACCACTCCCGGTCCCAATGGAAATGGGGCACGAAAACGGCGGAGTTCTGCATGAGGAAGGGGACCTTACTTGAGGGAGCCGGAAGCGAGCCCGGTACGCCAGAAGCGCTGGAGGAGGATGAACACGATGATCACCGGCACGATCGAGACCAGGGAGCCGGTGATCACGGACTCCTGGAGCAGCGGCGCGCGGGCGGTCTGGCCGTTCCACTCGTAGAGGCCGAGGGTGATCGGGAACAGCGACTCCTTCTGCAGCATCACCATCGGCAGGAAGAAGTTGTTCCAGATGGCGACGAACTGGAAGAGGAAGATGGTCACCAGCGACGGCGTCATCAGCTTGAACGCCACCGAGAAGAACGTACGGAACTCGCCCGCACCGTCCAGCCGCGCGGACTCCAGGATCTCCTGCGGGACGGCGGCGGCGGCGAAGATACGCGCCAGATACACACCGAACGGGCTGACGATGCTGGGCAGGAACACCGCGAAGTAGGTGTTGACGATCCCGGTCGCCGAGAACAGCAGGAACAGCGGCAGCGCGAGCGCCGTGGTGGGCACGAGCACACCGCCGAGGATGACCGAGAACAGGAACTCCCGCCCGCGGAAGTGGAACTTGGCGAGCGCGTAGCCGCACAGTGCG
Source organism: Streptomyces sp. NPDC087906 (assembly GCF_055584925.1). Taxonomy (NCBI): domain Bacteria; kingdom Bacillati; phylum Actinomycetota; class Actinomycetes; order Kitasatosporales; family Streptomycetaceae; genus Streptomyces; species Streptomyces sp. NPDC087906. The sequence continues at coordinate 188,091 of NZ_JBVJLC010000005.1, read as the reverse complement.
GAGATCAGCGTGCCGACGGCGGCGCCGAGTCCCGCGTAGATCACGGTGTTGAGCGCCCACCGGCCGAAGATGCCGTCGCTGCGGGTGAACAGGGTGCTCAGATTGTCGAACAGGTTGAAGTGCGAGAATGCGAGACCGTTGGTGGAGGCCAGGTCGCCCTGCGGTTTCGTCGCCGCGACGATCAGGAAGTAGACCGGCAGCAGGAAGTAGATCGCCAGCAGGAACATCAGAGCCATGACGGCCGTGCGGCTGACGCGGCTTTCGCGGTTCAGGGTCTGGTTGCTCACAGTCCGGCCTTCTTCGAGGTCAGTCGCATGAAGCCGAAACTCAGGACGAAGGTGATGACGGCGATGACCACGGAAATGGCCGCCGCCTGCTGGTAGTTGTTTCCGGACGCCACGGCGTACGCGAGCATGTTCGGGGTGAACGTGCTGGAGATGTTCGAGGAGATCTGCCGCAGCACGGCCGGCTCGGCGTAGAGCTGCAAGGTGCCGATGATGGAGAACACCGTGGTGAGGACGATGGACGGGGCGATGATCGGGACCTTGATCTGCCACGCGATCGTCCAGTTGCTCGCCCCGTCGAGCTTCGCTGCCTCGTACAGCTCCTGCGGGATCGCCTGGAGCGCCGAGAACATGATCAGCATGTTGTAGCCGGTCCACAGCCAGGTGGACACGTTCGCCGCCGACCATAGCACGGCGCCGGGTCCCAGGAAGTCGGGTTGCAGCCCGATGTGCTTCAACAGGTCCACGAGCGGGCTGAGTTGCGGCGAGTAGAGATACGACCACATGATCGCGGCGATCACACCGGGCACCGCGTACGGCGTGAACGCCGTGATGCGGAAGAACGCCTTGAGCCTCAGCAGGGGAGTGTCGAGCAGCAGCGCCATGACCAGCGCCACGAACAGCATGACCGGCACCTGCACGATGCCGAACAGTCCGATGCGTCCGATGCTGGACCAGAACTCGGTGTTCTCGAAGACCTTCCCGTACTGCTCGAAGCCGCCGAAGGTCGTGTACGACGTGCCGTACTGGCCGCCGGTCCGGCGCACCACACGCAGGCTCTGCCAGATCGCGTAGCCGACCGGCACCAGGTAGAACAGCACGAACGGGAGGAAGAACGGCGTCACGAACGCGGCGATGGTGCCCGCCCGCGGGCCGCCGCCGTTGAGGCGGCGGCGGCCCCGGGGTGCGGCCGGCACGCCGGTCGCTGGGGTTGCGGTGTCAGTCATGCGGCAGTCACTTGCCCGCGGTAACCGGGATCGCCTGATCCTTCATCGACTTCAGCGCGGCGGCCTGGGCTGCGGCGAGGGCGTCGCTGAGCGTGCCGTCGCCCGCCGCGGCCTTCGCCATCGCGTCCTGGAGGGCCAGGTTGACCGTCTTCTGCGTGGGGCTCCAGGCGAAGCTGGTGTCGATGTTCTTCGACGAGTCGGCGAAGACGTCGAAGATCTTCTCGTTGTTGTAGTACGGGACGCCCTGCGAGAGCGCGGGGAGCTTCGTACCGGCGGTGGCCGCCGGGTAGAGCCCGCCCACCTTGTTCTCCAGCGCCAGCGCCTCCGGGTCGGTGTTCAGCCAGGAGTTGAACTTCACCGACTCGTACAGGTGCTTGCTGCCCTTCATGAACCCGACGGTGGAGCCGCCCCAGTCGCCGGACGCGGGGTTCGAACCCCAGGTCGGCATCGGGACGATCGACCACTTGCCCGCCTGCTTGGGCAGGTTGTCGCGGAACATGCTGTAACCCCAGGCGGCGCCGACGTAACTGGCGATCTGGTCCTTCTGGTACGCGGCGTACATCTGCGTCGAGCCGTTGGCCAGGTCGGTGCGCACGACCTTGTCGTCGATCAGCTTCTGCCAGTACTCGCTGACCTGCTTGCTCTGCGCGGACTCGACGGTGACGTGCCACTTGTCACCGGAGTAGTCGTACATGTGCGCGCTGTTCTGCCACAGCAGCCCGTTGAACCACTCGGCGTTGTTCGGGTCGAAGAACGTCATGGTGAGGGCGGGGTCGGCCTTGTGCAGCTTCTCGGCGGCAGCCGCGTACTCGTCCCATGTCTTCGGGATCGCGATGCCGTGCTGCTTGAAGAGGTCACTGCGCACGTAGAGCGCCATCGGTCCGGTGTCCTGCGGGAAGGCGAACACACCGGTGTTGTCGAAGCTGGCCTGCGACCAGGTCCACGGCACGAACTTCGACTGCGCGTCCTTGGCCGCCGAGCAGGCGGAGGCGTCCACGAACGCGTTCTGGGTGCGCAGGGCGGGCAGTTCGTCGTAGCCGACCTGGGCGAGGTCCGGGGCCTTGCCCGCCTTGAGGGCGTTGCCGATGGTGCCGTACTGGTCGTTGGAGATGTTCTTCGACTGGACCTGGATGTCGGGGTTCTTCTTGTTCCACAGGGCGACGACCTGCTCCATACCGGGAACGGTGTTCCAGTACTGGAGTGTGACCTTGCCCTTGGCGGGCGCACAGGAGGCCGCGGACGCCTTGTCCGACGGAGCGGGCGAAGAGCACCCGGCGAGGAGAGCGATACCGGCTGCCGCCGCGACGGCGGCGAGGCGGATGCGCGTGACTGTGCTGCTCATATTTTCCGTTCCAGAGAACGACTAGCGGAGGCGCTAGACGGGTCGACGTTGACTCCTCAAGGCGGGATGCCTTCTGGGCAGGTACTTCAGGCAGGTACTCCTGGCCCGTGAGCGTTCCCGTGAACGTTCACGGGAACGCTCACGTGGTGGAAAGTGTTCGAAATTTTGCGCTCCCGTGCGGTCGAGTGTCAAGACTTTCGAGTCACCCACGAGTCCAGCAGGTTAAGCGGACCCGGCGAGTCGCAGCTCGGCCCGTACGACGAGACCGGCGGTACCGAGCGGATCCCCGCCGGTCAGCAGCCGTGCCACCTGCTCGATGGCGAGCCCGCCGAGCTTGCGTGTGTCGAGCGCGACACTGGTGAGCGGCGGCTCCACGAGCGCGCCGAGCTGCAGACCGTCGAAGCCGATCACGGCCAGGTCCCGCGGCACACTCCTGCCGAGCCTGCGCGCCTCGCGCAGCGCGCCGATGGCGATGATGTCGTTGAACGTGAACACCGCGGTGACGTCGGGGTACGTGGCGAGCAGGGTCCCCAGCGCCGCACCACCGCCGTCCGCCGACTGGTCGGCGCCCACCACTCTGCCGGCGTCGATGTCGTACGCCTTGGCCGCCGTGGTGAACCACTCGCGGCGGATGCTCGGCTCGGCGCGGCCGTGGTGGTCGAGCATGCCGATGTGCGTGTGCCCCTGGGCGACCAGATGCGCGACGGCGGCGTGGACGCCCTCGGCGCCGTCGATCCAGATCGAGCTGAACCGCGCGGTGTGGTGCTCACGGCCGATGAGCACGACCGGCATGCCGCGGGTGAATATTTCCAGCTCGTCCTCGGGGCGGCTGAAGTACCCGACGACCGCGTCCACCTGGGAGCTGATCACCTGCAACGTGCCCAGCTCCTCCTCGGCCCGGTCGGCGGTGTCGTACACGACGACATGCCAGCCGCGGGCCCTGGCCGCCTCCAGCGCCGCGGCGGCGACCTCGGTGAAGAACGGGTTGAGCAGATCGGGAATGACCAGCCCGATGGTGGTGGTGTCCTGCCGAACGAGCCCGCGGGCGAACCGGCTGGGCCGGTACCCGAGCGCACGGGCCGCGTCGAGCACCCGCTGCTTGGTCGAGCCGTCGATCTCCCCCTTGTCGTTCAGGGCCCGCGACACGGTCTGCCGGGACACCCCGGCGGATCTGGCGACATCGTTGATCGTGACTTTGCGGGGTTCGGTCCCCGACGCCGACACCATCGCCCACCTCCTGCTTATCGCGGACGCCGGTGCGCACGCAGAGCCTGAGTATGCCTGGGCGGGCGGGAAGCATGCTGCGAGGCACGGACGGAAGAACGACGAGACTCACCCGGTGACGATTCCGGTGACGAGGTTGATGGTGGTGGCGAGGATGCTCGTACCGAAGACGTACGAGAGCAGGCAGTGCCGCAGCGCGACCGCCCGGATCGTCGAGTCGGACACACCGGTGTCGGACACTTGGTACGTCATGCCCAGGTTGTAGCTGAAGTAGAGGAAGTCCCGGTACGCGGGCGGCTCGTCGGAGTTGAAGTCGATGCCGCCGTCGGACGGGCTGTAGTACAGGTACGCGTAGCGCGAGGCGTACATCAGATGCAGCGCCGCCCACGCCATGAACACGCCGGCGAGCGCGAGCGCGGCGGCGGCGTTGCCCTGCCGCGACTTCCCCGCGAGGAGCAGGACGACGATGCCGACCAGCCCGCACAGCGCCGTCGCGACGACGACGAGTTCCTCGATCGCGGGCTTGAAGTCCTCGCGCTGGGCGTTGCGGTGGGTGCGGCCGGCGTCCATCGGCCACAGCACGAACCAGCCGGTCACGACGAAGACGGTCTCGGTCACGGCGATGCCGGTGAGGAGACCGACCGGGTTCTCGGCCGGAATGCCGACGAGCACGCCCACGACGACGCCGAACAGCACGGCGCCGATCAGCCGGGGGAGCGCGTGCAGTGGCAACCAGGACGTCATGCCGCGTAACGGTACAAGATCGCCGCCGGACCGAGGCGGTAATGCGCGTGCGCGGGGTTCCGGGCGTACGCGAAACTGCGCCGATGAGTTCCCGAACGTCCTCGACCACCTCCTCGACAGCCTCCTCGACGCCGTACGAACGGGCCCTGCGACACGTCACGGAGTGCTCCTACGGAGCCCCCCTGGACCCGGCGCTGCGCGTGACGCTCAACTTCCACCCGGACCGACTGGTCGGGGGCAGGCCGATCCTGGACGCCCTGGCGGAGGACGGCGGTAGCCCACGGCCGTTCTTAGCGGCGATGGGACCATCCCCGCGCGGGCGGGGAGCAGCCGCAGTACACCGCGGAGAACCAGGCCGCCCAGGTACCATCCCCGCACGTGCGGGGAGCAGACCGCCGTCCATGCGGACGCAGCCGCTCCCGAGGGACCATCCCCGCGCGTGCGGGGAGCACGAAGTCTCCACGGTGCCCGACTGGAAGTCCTTGGGACCATCCCCGCGTGGGCGGGGAGCACGCTGACGTAATCGTGGCACACCTTGATCGGCGAGATGAACTTCATGACCTCGGGACCATCCCCGCGTGGGCGGGGAGCACCCCGCGCCGGGGCAGGTGGCCCCTCCGGGCGAGGGACCATCCCCGCGTGGGCGGGGAGCAGTTGCCACGGAAGAAGGAGAGTCGGTGCTTTGCGGGACCATCCCCGCGTGGGCGGGGAGCAGGACCGGGCCTTCAACGCAATCATGGCCGACGAGGGACCATCCCCGCGTGGGCGGGGAGCAGTGCAGGGTGTCCCAGACGCCCTGCTCGACCGCGGGACCATCCCCGCGTGGGCGGGGAGCAGCCGCCGGGGTGGGTGCTCTGGCCCAAGCACACGGGACCATCCCCGCGTGGGCGGGGAGCACGAGTTGCCCATGCTGCTCTGCCCTTGCCACGTGGGACCATCCCCGCGTGGGCGGGGAGCACTCTTCGGTATCGACACAGTCTGGTCGGCCGACGGGACCATCCCCGCGTGGGCGGGGAGCACGCCGAGGGGCGGCTCGCCAGCGACGGGCCACTGGGACCATCCCCGCGTGGGCGGGGAGCACCCTCAACCTGCTCCGGGGGCGGCAGGTCAGGGGGGACCATCCCCGCGTGGGCGGGGAGCACGTGATGATGGTCAGGAAAATGTGTAAGCCGTGGGGACCATCCCCGCGTGGGCGGGGAGCACGCAGACAGCGACCGTGCAGCCCCTGAGATCGTGGGACCATCCCCGCGTGGGCGGGGAGCAGCCGGCTGATCAGCGGCTCACGCGCGGCCGACCGGGACCATCCCCGCGTGGGCGGGGAGCAGGTCTTGGGCTTGCGTGCCGCGAGGTTGGCCTCGGGACCATCCCCGCGTGGGCGGGGAGCAGACGTCCCGGGTGCGGCCCTTTGCGGGTCGCGCGGGACCATCCCCGCGTGGGCGGGGAGCAGTCTTCGTGGCCTGCGGTTTTAGTCGTGCGGGGCCCAGGTTCGCGCCAGCTTCGTTGAATCCGGCATATCGGGCAATTAGGGCTCGTTCCTCAGGTGTGTAGCTGTTGGTCCGTCAGTCGGGCACTGACGCAGAATACGGCCGTCGTTGCCCTCATGGGTGTCCGTCGAGTTGTTGCCGCAGGCCGACTCCGGGGTGGGTGAAGCTGATGCGGGTGTAGTGCTCCGTGCTCAGGATTCGGTCGCGGGGCTCCTTCGCGAGGGTGGACAGGAGGGCGGGGAGTGAGCGGGGGGTTTTCAACTGGCTTTGGTGGGAGCGGATCGCTTGCCATTTTTCGTTCAGTCGCTCCGTCACGTCCACCGTCGCCGTCACGTATTCGTCCGGCACCGTCATGACCGTTTTGCCTACTTGCGTCAGGAGCGGACCCAAGTCGGCCACCCCGGACGCCGGGTGGGTTGCTGCGTAGACGGCCTTCGGTTGCCAGGGTGCGCCTGTTTCCGGGTAGAGGTGGGCGAGGGCTGACGCCTCTACCGCCAACAGCGTTGCCCGGTGGGTGTGGCGGTGGTCCGGGTGGGCTGTTAGTTGGCCCAGGGCGTCGTGGGTGATCACGATTTCCGGGCGGAACGCCCTTACCCGCTCGACCAGTTGGGCGATCACCTCGTCCAGTGGTGCGTCGACGAACCGTCGGCGGCCCGGTGACGACGCTTCGTTGCGGGCGTCGGCGTAGCCCAGCATGTGGGGTTGGCCGGCGCCCAGGATGGCGCAGGCGGACGCCAGTTCGGCGGCGCGGGGGCTGTTCGGGGACCAGGTGGTCGTGACGACCGATGTGCGCGCGCCGGTGGCCGCGTGTTGGGCCAGCACTCCGCCCGCCAGGAGGGATTCGTCGTCCGGGTGGGCGAACACGCCCAGCAGGGACGGGAATGCGGTCGGTGTCACGCCGGCCAACTCGTCCGTACCCACGTCTCGAAGGGTGTCAGCGGCAGGCCCAGGGCCCTCGCGAACTCCGGGTGCGCCGGCTGGGCGGTCTCGTTCAGGTGGGACTGCCCGAATCCCATGTCGGGCATTCCCGCCGCGAGCGCCTCCTCCTTCGTCATGTCGGGCGCGGGCAGTTCCCTCCCCGCGGCGCGGGAGAGCACGTTTGCGATCTCCGCCATCGTCAGGCTGTCGCTCGCCAGCTCCAGTTCGACCCCGTCGAACCGTGCCGGTTCCGCGATCGCCGCCGCTGCCGCCGTGCCGATGTCGTCGACCGCCACCAGCGACAGCCGGGTCGCCGGCTTCAGCAGGCTCACCAGGCCGCCCTCGACTCCTCGCGGGAACATGATCTCCAGGGACGGCAGGAAGTTCTCCATGAAGAAGCCCGGCTTGATCAGCGTCCAGTGCGCGAAGCCCGCCTCGCGCACCCGGTCCTGGATCCCGGACTTCGCCGTGTAGTACGGCTCCATCCAGGCCCAGTCGTCCTTGACCCAGCTCGTGTGCTGCCCGGCGCCCGAGACGGAGGTGTGGACGAACTGCGGTACGCCCGCGGCCCGCGCGCCCTCGATCAGGTTGGCCGCCTGGGCGACCTCGCCCTCGAAGCCGCGCCCGTTCATGTCGGGCATCTGGACCGAGAAGGCGGCGCGCGCCCCCTCGGCGGCGCGGGTCACCGAGCCGAGGTCGTCCAAGTCGCCGGTGACCAGTTCGGCGCCGAGCGCTTCGACGGCCTTCGCCCGGTCGGTCGCGGGGTCGCGGACCAGCGCCCGGACGGGAATGCCGGAAGCGAGCAGGGCGCGGGCGGTGGCGCCGCCCTGCCGGCCGGTGGCGCCGATGACCAGGGCGGGTGCGGATGGTGTCGTCATGGTGATCCTCGGGTCGTGAAGAAGCGCAGCTAAGTGGCGAGGCCCGCCACTTACCTTCCGGTACGATACGGAGGGCCCCGCCACTTAGCAACCCCGGAGATGACGCCATGACCGTCCAGCGCGCCGACGCCCGGCGCAACTACGCGCGCATCCTCGCCGTCGCCGAGGCGGAGGTCGCCGCGCACGGCGGCGGTGCCTCCCTCGAACAGATCGCCCGCGTCGCTGGAGTGGGCTCAGCGACCGTGCGCCGGCACTTCCCCGGCAGGCGCGCGATGCTGCAGGCGGTGTTCAGCGAGCGGGTCGAAGTCCTGTGCGCCCGCGCGGCGGAGCTGGCCGACGCGGCCGACGCGCGGGCCGCACTGCTGGAGTGGCTGGGCGACCTCACCACGTACTCCGCCTCCGCACGGGGCATGGCCGACGCGCTGGTCCAGGACGGGGCGGACGACGCCGAGCACGTCAACGTCTGCTCGGCGAAGCTCGGCGGGGCCGTCGACCCGCTGCTGCGCAACGCCGCACGGGCCGGCGCCGTGCCGGCCGATGTGACGGTCGCCGACCTGGTCACGCTGGTCACCGGCATCGCCCTGGCCACCGAGCACCACCAGGACCCCGTCGCCGAGGCGCACCGCCTCCTCGGCCTGACGGTGCACGGCCTCAGCCCGCGCTGACCTCATCCCCCGCTGACCAGGGTGACTGTGCACGGACGTCGCGGGTACCGGGACGTGAGGGGGCTGCCATTTGTGCGAGAGGAGGGGCGATGTTCGACAACTTCGCGGCTGAGCACCGGCAGGTCGACGACGCGTCGATCTTCGTCCGCCACGCGGGGGAGGGCCCGCCGGTGCTGCTGCTGCACGGCCACCCCCGGACGTCGGCGACCTGGCACCGCGTCGCACCGCTGCTGGTCCGGCGCGGCTTCACCGTCGTCTGCCCCGACCTGCGCGGATACGGTCGCTCGCGGGGCCCGGCGCCGACGGCGGACCACTCCGCCCACTCCAAGCGCGCCGTCGCGAACGACCTCGTCGCCGTGATGCGCGCGCTGGGCCACGAACGGTTCGCACTGGCCGGCCACGACCGCGGCAGCTACGTGGCGTTCCGGCTCGCCCTCGACCACCCCGAAGCGGTGTCGCGCGTGGCGTTCCTGGACGGTGTGCCCCTCTCCGAACATCTCGCCCGCATCAGCGTGCAGTTCGCGACGCGGTGGTGGCACTGGTTCTTCTTCGCCCAGCCGGACATCCCGGAGCGTGTCATCAACGCCGACCCGGACGGCTGGTACCGCGGCGATCCGCTGACCATGGGGCAGGAGAACTACGACGAGTGGCGGCAGGCCACCCGCAATCCCGCCGTGGTCCGGGCCATGCTGGAGGACTACCGCGCCGGTCTCACGATCGACCGACGCGACGAGGAAGCCGACCGCGCCGCCGGTGCGCGGCTCCGCTGCCCCGCCCTGATCCTGTGGTCGCTACGTGACGATCTGGAGGACCTGTACGGCGACCCGGTGGACCCCTGGAAGCGCTGGGCCGGCGACGTACACGGACATGGCATCGACTCCGGGCACCACATGGCCGAAGAGGCGCCGGAAGCCGTCGCCGCTTCCCTGGGTGACTTCTTCGGCGGCTGAGGCGGACAGCGAGGACAATCGCCCCATGAGCGACACTGAGCCGCGGCACCTCCTGGTCATCGGCATCGGGGCAGGCGACCCCGACCACCTGACACTCGCCGCCGTGAAGGCCATCGGCAGGGCCCAGGTCTTCTTCGTACTCGGCAAGGGTCCGGAGAAGAACGCCCTGACCCAGTTGCGCCGGGACATGCTCGACGCGCACGCGTCCGGCCCGTACCGCGTCGTCGAGGCCGACGACCCCTGGCGTGACCGCACCCAGCACGAACGGGCCGGCTACACGACGGCCGTCCACGACTGGCGGGAGCGGCGCGCCGACGTCTGCGAACGGCTCATCCGCGACGAACTCGCGCCCGGTCAGTGCGGGGCGTTCCTGGTGTGGGGCGATCCCTCGCTGTACGACAGCACGCTCGGCATCCTCGAAGACATCAAGGCCCGCGGCGACGTGCCCTTCGACCACGAGGTGATCCCCGGCATCAGCAGCGTCTCCGCCCTGGCCGCACGCCACCGTGTCCCCCTCAACCAGGTCGGCCGGCCCGTCCACATCACCCCCGGCCGCCGCCTCGCCGAAGGCTTCCCCGACGACGACGGCGACATCGTCGTCATGCTCGACGGTCACCAGACGTTCCGGCATCTGACCGGCAGGGGCCTGTGGATCTACTGGGGTGCCTACATCGGCACACCCGACGAGATCCTGGTGGCCGGGCCGCTGGACGAGGTCTCCGACCACATCCAGCAGGTACGCGCCGAAGCGCGGGCCCGGCACGGCTGGATCATGGACACCTACCTGCTGCGCCCCGGTCCCGCCGGCACGGACGGCTGAGGAAGCCCGCCGTACGGACGCGGCCGACCGGGCACCGTCCGCCGGTGGAAGGTCCGGAGCCCGGGGTGCCGGACCCCGGACCTCCCGGACGGCGGCCGGTGCTACGCGCCGGTCAGACGCGGTCCGCCGCGATCAGGACGTACTGGAACGAGCCGTCCCTGTACGAGTTGATGAACGCCTCCTCGATGCCGGTGACCAGCTCGGACGTGGCCCGCAGCTCCCAGTACGGCAGCGTCTCAGGCGTCAGGTCGATGACCGCCTGCGGTACGAGGCGGTGGTCGGCCATCGCCTTCAGATACTCCCTGCGCGAGTGGATGTTGCACTCGAAGTGCGCGTTGATCTGGGAGACCCACTTCGACGGCTGGCCGTAACGCGGGTTCCAGCAGCCGGTGATGGTCACGTACCGGCCGCCCACCCCGAGCACGCGGGAGTGTTCGGCGAACAGGTCGTCCAGGTCGACGTACATGCTCGACTCGTTGTTCCAGGAGCCCGCCGCCTGCCCGGTCTCGAAGGGCGTGTCGAGCATGTTGCACACCCGCGCGCGGACATGGTCGTCGATGCCGAGTTCATGGGCGCGGCGGTTGGCGAAGTCCGCCTGCTTGGCCGACAGCGTGACCCCCTCGACGTTGCAGCCGAACCGCTGGTGGGCCATCACCATCGAACCGCCCCGGCCGCAACCGGCGTCCACGAGTGTGTCGGCACGCCCGACGGGACCGAGGTGGTCCAGGAGGACCTCGGCCTGCGCCGACTCCAGCCGGTGCAGCTCGGCGATCAGCCGCTTCTCGTACCCGCTCTCGTGCGGCTTCCCGAGGGCCGCGTGGTCGACGTCGCCGATGCCGTAGTGGTGGTGGTAGAGCCCGTCCACGTCGCCGAGGCGCAGATTCACCGGCCGCGCCTCCCCGTCCCAGTAGCGGGCGATGTCCCCCTGGTAGGGAGAGGCGGGGGTGGGGATGAACACAGAGGTACCGTTGGTGAGTTCGGTGCTGGTCACAGTGAGATGCGCTCCTTACCAGAAGTCGGGCAGGCTGTAGCGGTAGGTGTTCGTGCGGTGCCAGTAGTGGTTGCCGTCGACCCACACGGCCACGCCCCGGAGGAAGCGCAGCACGTTCGGGACGGGGCAGGCCGCCGCCAGGGCGGCGGCCTCGGATTCGAAGGCGTGCATGAGTTCGTTGTGGACCTCGACCGCCTTCAGATAGGCGTCCTGGTCGGACATGCCTTCTTGTTCGGCGATCACCACGGGCAGATTCAGATGCCGGCCGGGGCTGTCGAGTTCCTTGGTGTACGAGTACAGGTCGTTGACGATGGTGGTGGCGTTGCCCGCGAGCGCGATGACCCGCTGCATGGCCGGCTGGGCGTGCAGGTCGGCGGGCAGTTCGTAGCCGCCGACGGTGTCGGTGATGGTGGGGCAGGGGCGGAAGTTGTTGAACTGGCGCATCGCCAGGTACTCCCACACCTCGGGCACGTGGTCCGTCTCGGACCACGCGGCCTCCGCCAGGTAGCCCAGATGCAGCCGGGCCATGTCGTGCCGGTACCGGTCGGCCTGCGAGGCGGTGGACTTCTGGGTGAAGTACGCCATGGCGGAGCGGTAGGCGCGCCGGGGGCCGTCCGACTCCAGCGACCGCGCCCAGGCCGGTTCGTACTCCTTCGTGGTGTGCAGGGTGTCGAGAGCCGTGTGCGCCATCAGGAGGCGGCTGCCCAGCCCCACGGGTGAGCCGCCGTGGTCCTCGCAGTAGCAGTCGTCCACCGCGTTCTCCGCGACCATCAGCCGGGTGGCGATCATCAGGTGGTCGACGGTGGGCGCGTCCGGATGGCAGGCGACCATGTAGCGGCCGACGGAGAAGCCGTCGAACTGGTCCTCCCACTCGGGCGGGAACGCCTGGACCTCGTCCACCGCCCAGGTCTTGATCCTGCGGCTGACCTCCGCGACCCGCGCCGCGTCGGGCTCGGGCACCGGGTGGTGGTAGAGGCCCGGGATCGGTGTGCCCTCCGAAGCGGCCTCCGCTGCCGCCCCCGGTGCGCTGTCCGCGCTGTCCAACACCGACGCGCTGTCCGACACTGACGTGCTGTCCGACGCGCTGTCCGGTGTGGCCCCCGGCGCCCCCTCCGTCGGTGGGGCGGGCTCCGCAGGAGCCGGTGGCTCCGCGCGTCGGCGGCCTAAGTGCAGACCGGCCGTGCCCAGACCGCTCGGGCCGCACAGGAGCCGTTCCAGGACGGGGCTCAGCTCCAGAGGGGAAAGCCCAGGATCGGACATCCGTAACTCCTAGGTGAGGTGGTGGGTTTCGCTGGTGGCGCTTCGGCGCCGATGGGGCCGAAGCCGCCGACAGGGCGGCGCCCTAGTCGGGCCGGTGGGCGATCTGCACGTTCTCCAGCACGCCGAGCGCGTCGGGCAGGAGGATCGCCGCCGAGTAGTAGGTCGTGACCAGGTACGAGATGATCGCCTGCTCGTTGATGCCCGTGAACCGCACGGACAGGCCCGGCTCGTACTCCTCCGGCAGACCGGTCTGGCGCAGGCCGATGACGCCCTGGTTCTCCTCGCCGGTGCGCATGGCGAGGATCGAGCTGGTGTTCTCCTTGCTGATGGGGATCTTGTTGCAGGGCAGGATCGGGACCCCGCGCCAGGCAGGCACCCGCTGGCCGCCGAGGTCGATGTGGTCCGGGTAGAGCCCGCAGGCGTTGAACCCGCGTCCGATCGCCGCGATCGTCCTGGGGTGGGCCAGGAAGAGTTTGGTGCCGCGGCGGCGGCAGAGCAGATCGTCGAGGTCGTCGGGGGTGGGCGGCCCGGAGTGCGTCTCGATGCGCTGTTTGAACGCGGCGTTGTGGAGCAGACCGAATTCGCGGTTGTTGATCAGCTCGTACTCCTGGCGCTCGCGCAACGCCTCGATCGTGAGCCTCAGTTGCTCCTCGGTCTGGTTCATCGGACCGTTGTAGAGGTCGGCGACGCGCGTGTGGACGCGCAGCACCGTCTGCGCGACGGAGAGTTCGTACTCGCGGGGGTGGAGTTCGTAGTCGACGAACGCGCCCGGGAGTCGGGCCTCTCCGGTGTGACCGGCCGACATGGCGATCTCGGCCTCGCCGTGCCGGTTCTGCCGCCGGTCGGAGAGCGAACCGAACTCCTGAAGATGGGACCGGAGGCCCGGCGCCGAGGACAGCACGGCGTCGAAGTCGGCCCGGGACAGGGTGAGCAGGGTGCCGGAGGTCTCGGCGGTGGCGGTGGAGTCCCACGTCAATTCGGTGTCCAGCAGGGCGTTCTCACCGAACCTGCCGCCGTCGGCGAGCGTGGCGACGGTCACCGCGTCGCCGTACTTCCCGACGGAGGTCTGCTTGATCCGGCCGTGGGCGATCAGATGGAGCTGCTCGGCGGGGGCGCCGCGTTCGGCCAGCACCTCGCCCGCGCGGAAGTCACGCTGGACGCACCGGCCGGCGAGCGCCGCCAGCACCTCGTCGTCATCGAAGCCGCGCAGCAGGGCCAGTTCGCACAGCTCACGGGGGACCACGCGGACATCGGCGCCGTCCTGGACGAACTCGATCTGCCCGTCGCCGACGGTGTAGTTCAGCCGGCGGTTCACCCGGTACGTGCCGCCCTTGGTCTCGACCCAGGGGAGCATCCGCAGCAGCCAGCGGGAGGTGATCTCCTGCATCTGCGGCGCTGACTTGGTCGTGGTGGCGAGATTGCGCGCGGCGGCGGTGCCCAGGCTGGACTGCGGAGGCGGCTCCGCCGGTGCTTCCTGACTGGTCTCTACGGTCATCGGGCGACTGCTCCTTTACGACTTCTACGACGGCGGTGATGGGCGTACGCGCGCCAGGCGAGAAAAGACGGAGAGAGCACAAGAGGAGATAGCAGGGGGTAGGGGGTGAATCGCCGGCAATCCGTCCAGACACCAAGGAACCGTAACGGGGCATACGTCCAACTCGCCCGGGATGCAGGTCGAGTTACTTCGATGCGGCGATCTCGCCAGGCATCAGGTTTATCGCCAGGACCGGCGGTGTACGGACTGGGTGAACAGGGGAATCAGCGGCGGTCGGTCAGGAAGTCCACGATCGAAGCGGTGAACTCAGGGACGGCGGTCGCCGTCCCGTGGTTTCCGGGCACCACGGCCCGCTTCCCGTACGGGAGCGCCTCGGCCAGCTCGTCCGCCGAACCGGCCCGCTCGTCCTCGCTGCCCACCAGCACGAGGGTCGGTACGTGCACACCGCCGAGCAGTTCCAGGGGCGTGGCGACAATCGAATCCAGCACATGGACGAGAGCGACGGGGTCCCCGGCGCCCGCCAGCAGCCGCTGCGCGGCCCGCTCCTCCGGCGAACCCGGTGCGAACGACTCCGACCCGGCGTAGACCCGCCGCATGAACGAGCCCGCCCCGCCGCCGAAGCCCAGCACCTGCCGCAGTCCCTGGCCTGCGACCACCGCCCGCCGGGGTGCGGCGCCGCGCACCAGCAGCCGCGCCACGATGCGGCCACCCAGCGAATAGCCCCCGAGGTCGTAGTCGTCAAGACCCAGGTGGTCGAGGAGCGCGAAGGCGTCGTCGGTCAGCACGTCGGCGGGGTACGCCTCGGCCTCATGGGGCTTCGCGCTCGTACCGTGCCCGCGGAAATCCGGCAGGATCACCCGGTAGCCGTGCGCCGCGATCGTCTCGGCCTGGCCGTGGCGCAGCCACATCGTCCCGTCCAGGGAGATGCCGTGCAGCAGGACCAGCGGCCTGCCCTCGCCCAGTTCCCGGTAGCCGAGGCGCACACCGTCAGGGGCGGAGAAGTAGGACACGGCAGGGCTCGGCATGGGGTCGAGCATAGCCAGGCGCGGGGCCGGCTCATGCCTCCTGGGACGCCGCCGTCTTGGCGACCGGGGTCTCGGCCGCGTCCGCCGGCGCCGACGGCTTCGCGTCGAGGATCCTGGCCGTGAAGCAGGCCAGTACGCAGAAGGCCACGGGCAGGAAGAACGTGACGTTGAGCGGTACGAACGCGGTCAGCGGTCCGATCACGGCAGGTCCGGCGAGCATGCCGAGGTAGCCGAGCCCTGCCACACGGGAGACATTCGTACCGGCCGCTTCCGGGTCGGTGTGGCCCGCGGCGCTGAAGAGCTGCGGGATGCAGCCCGACAGACCGGCTCCGAAGAGGGCCCAGCCGACCAGCGCCGGGGGAACGGCCGGGGACAGCGCGGCCAGGGTCAGTCCGCCGGCGGCCAGGGCCGAGCCCCAGCGCAGCACCGCGACCGCTCCGACCCGCGCGGCCACCCGGTCGGTGAGCAGGCGGCCGACGGTCATGGCGGTGGCGAAGGCCCCGTAGGCGAAGGCGGCGGTGGCGGCGGGCGCGTCCAGTACGTCATGGAGCTGGAGCGTGCTCCAGTCGTTGGCCACGCCTTCGCAGAGCATCAGCATGAAGGCGAGCACGGCCAGGATCCAGATCCGCCGGGGTGTCTTGCGCTTGCCAGCCGAGGCCGCCGGGCCGGCGCCGTCCTCATGGACGGCCGGCTCGGGCCGCAGCAGCGCGGGGGCGACGAGAGCGGCCGCGACGACGCCCAGCAGCGCCATGATGCCGAGCGTCGTCGCGGCGCTCCAGCCCGCGCGCAGGGTGAGCGCGCCGACGAGCGCGGCGATCACACCGCCGATGGAGAACAGCGCGTGGAAGGCGGACATGATGGGCCGCCCGTAGCCGCGCTCGACCCGCACCGCGTGCGCGTTCATGCTCACGTCCAGACAGCCGTTGCCGAAGCCCAGCACCACCAGCGCGCCGCCCAGCGTCCAGGCGTTGGTGGCCAGGCCGGGCAGCACCAGCGCCGCGCTGCACACGGCAGCGCTCACCGGGACGACCCTGCGGGCGCCGAACCGGTCGGTGAGCGGCCCCACCAACTGCATACCGGCGAAGGCGCTGCCGCCGAGCAGCAGCAGGAGCCAGCCGAGCAGTGCGTGGCTGACGCCGGTCCGCTGCTCGACGGTGGGGATGTGGACGATCCAGATCCCCATGATGAAGCCGTTGAGCACGAAGTAGGCGAACGTGGCCAGCCGGCCGGCCCGAAGTGATCTGTCCATGGTTACGAACATAACGAACATGGAAAGTGTTCACAAGATTGCGATTCGAACGCGCCTGATGTTCAATGCCGGGTATGAGCACAGACCGACTGAGGCAGATCAGCGACGCGGTGCGCGAGACCGGCCGACGCAGTGTCGCAGAGCTGGCTGAACTCACCGGCGCCTCGGAGATGACCGTCCGGCGCGATCTGGAGGTGCTGGCCGACCAAGGGGTACTGGAGCGCTACCGCGGCGGAGCGCGAAGCCTGCTGCTGCGCGGTGAGGAACCGCCCTTCGCGCTCAGGACCCAGGAAGGCCTTGAGGCCAAACAGCTCATCGCCGCCGAGGTCGCCTCGATGATCGCGGACGGCGAGTCGGTCGTCGTCGACAGCGGCACCACCTGCCTGGAAGTGGCCCGCGCGCTTCAGCACCGACGGCTGACCGTCATGCCGTTGTCGCTGCACGCGGCCAACGAACTCACCGGCGGTGCGCAGTTGACGCTGCTGCTGCCCGGCGGTCAGCCGCGCCCCGGTGAACTGGCCCTGACCGGACCGCTGGCCGAGGCGTCGCTCGCCGCCCTGCGCTTCGACACCGCCGTCATCGGCTGCTGCGGCCTGACCGTCGCCGACGGCCTGACCGCGTACGATCTCGCCGACGCGACGATCAAACGCGCCGCGATCACCTCGGCCCGCCGGGTCATCGCCGTCGCCGAGGCCGTCAAACTCTCCCGTACGGCCCTGGCGTTCGTCGCCCCGGCCGCCGCGCTGCACGCCGTGGTGACCGAGCGGTCCGCCCCGCAGGACGAGACCGACGGGCTGACCGCGGCAGGGGTCTCCGTACGGAAGGTGTGACTCCGGGCTGACCCTCTGCTGGGACCGCACCGTACGTCGCTGGGACCGCACCGTACGTCGCTGGGACCGCACCGTACGTCGCGGCCAACGGCCCTGTGTCCTGCGCCACATCGGACCCCGCCGATGTCACAACCGCACCCCCCGCGCCGTCATGTGTCCGGACGGAACTGTCCATCCTGGCCGTTTCTGGGGGACACGGATGAGTACGACACGACAGGCACCCGCGGGTGAGCGCATGGCCGACTGGGCGGACGGCCGGCTCGGCGTCTACGGCCTGGGCAGGGCGTATCTGCGCAAGGTCTTCCCGGACCACTGGTCCTTCATGCTGGGCGAGATCTGCCTCTACAGCTTCATCATCCTCGTCCTCACGGGCGTCTATCTGACGCTCTTCTTCCACCCGTCGATGAACGAGGTGGTCTACCACGGCAGTTACGCCCCGCTGAACGGCATCAGGATGTCGGAGGCGTACGCCTCCACCCTGGACATCAGCTTCGACGTGCGCGGCGGACTGCTGATCCGGCAGATCCACCACTGGGCCGCCCTGGTCTTCCTCGCCGCACTGCTCGTGCACATGATGCGGCACTTCTTCACCGGCTCGTTCCGCAAGCCCCGCGAGATCAACTGGCTGTTCGGCTGGCTGATGCTGGTGATCGGGCTCTTCGAGGGGCTGACCGGCTACTCGCTGCCGGACGACCTGCTGTCCGGTACGGGGATGCGGTTCGTGGACGGCGCCGTCCTCTCCACGCCCGTCGTGGGCACGTACCTGTCGATGTTCCTGTTCGGCGGGGAGTTCCCGGGACACGACATCGTGTCGCGCTTCTACTCCGTGCATGTGCTGCTCTTCCCGGGAATCATCGCCGCGCTCGTCGTCGTCCATCTGATCCTCGTCGTCCACCACAAGCACACCCAATTCCCGGGCCCCGGACGGACGGAGACGAACGTCGTGGGAGCGCCGCTGATGCCGGTGTACATGGCGAAGGCAGGCGGCTTCTTCTTCCTGGTCTTCGGGACGATCGCGGTGATCGCGGCGGTCGCGGCGATCAACCCCGTCTGGTCGTACGGCCCTTACCGCCCCGACCAGGTGTCGACCGGTGCGCAGCCCGACTGGTACCTCGGCTTCTCCGAGGGGCTGATCCGCATTATGCCGGGCTGGGAGATCAACGCGTGGGGACACACACTCGTCCTCGGTGTGTTCGTGCCCCTGATGATCTTCCCGCTGATGCTGGTGTTCATCGGCGCCTATCCGTTCGTCGAGGCATGGACAACCGGCGACCGCCGCGAACACCATCTGCTGGACCGGCCGCGCAACCGGCCGGTCCGTACGGCCATCGGCGCCGCGTGGATCAGCGAGTACCTCGTCCTGCTCGTCGGCGGCGGGAACGACCTGTGGGCGACCCACTTCCATCTCTCCATCAACACCATCACCTGGACGGTGCGGGTGGCGTTCTTCGTGATGCCGGTGATCGTCTTCATCGTCACCAGACGCGTCTGCCTGGGGCTGCGGCAGCGCGACCGGGAGAAGGTGCTGAACGGCAGGGAGACCGGCATCGTCAAGCGGCTGCCGCACGGCGAGTTCGTCGAGGTGCACGAACAGCTCTCGCCGGCCGAGCTGTTCACCCTGACCCAGGGCGAACAGCCGCAGCCGCTACGGCTCGGCCCCGCGACGGACAGCAACGGCGTCACCCGCAGAACCGGCCTCGCCCGGCGGGTGCGGGTACGGCTGTCGCGGGCGTTCTACGACGAGGAGTCCCGGGTGTGACGACGGCGGGCGGAAGGCCCCCTTCCGCCGTCACCCGCCGCGTCACCCGCCGGGCACTTCCTCGGGGAGCGGCCGCCGCACCCGGCCCGCCCGGCGCTGCTCAGACGCCCCGAACGCCGCGTAGTTCTGTCTGGCTTCGCGCAGCGTGACGTGGTTGGGGCCGCCGATGTACCGGTCCGGATCGCTGTGGTCCGAGCCGTCGTCCTCCCAGCCGCACACCGGGCAGATCTCGTAGAAGCCCCGCTCGGCCAGTGTCAGATTGCCGCAGACGAGACAGGGGACACGGGCGGCGGCCGGCTCGCTTTCGGTCATGCGTGGTGGCCCTTCTCTGTCCTCGGGCGGCAAGAGCCGTCACGAGCAACGGGTCTCACATCCGAGAGGATCGTGCAAATACCCGCCAGCATCTGTCTAACGTTTCCGCAGGTCAAGCGCGTTCAATGGAATTACACATTCCAACAACGCGGAAGAAGACCACCATGAATGCCACGTACGGTTTCAACGCCACCCTGACCGCCAAGCCCGGAGCGGGTGGCCAGTTGGTCGACCTGCTGCTGACCGGTCTGGACGAAGGCAGCCCCGGCGCCAGCGAGTACTGCGTCGTCTATCTCGTCTCCCGCTCCGCCTCCGACCCGGACGTCGTCCATGTCACGGAGGGCTGGACCAGCGAGGAGGACCACCACCGGGTCTTCTCCGGTGAGGCCGCGCAGGCCATCGTGGCGCGGATCGGCGGGCTGCTGGCCGAGGAGTCCGCCTACACGGACTACGTCCCGGTGCGCGGCAAGGCCGCGTTCTGACCCGTAGCCACCGCCCGCGCCCTGTGCCCTCCCCCCCCGTGCCCTACGAAAGGCCCCGCCATGACCACCGCACGCCCTGAGCTGGACCCCGAACTGCGTCGCCTGCTGGCCGACATGCCCCTCATGTCCGAGCTGAGTCCGGAGATACTCGCGCAGGTACGCCCCTTCTCCTCGGCGCCCGTCGAACCCCTCCTTGCCGACCGGCAGGTCGACCGGCGGGAGGTCACCGTGCCCGCCAAGGACGGCACCCCGATCCGGCTCTCGGTCTTCAGCCCCGCGAGTGGTGATCACCCCTCCGCCGCGCCCTGTGTCTACTGGATGCACGGCGGCGGGATGGTCATGGGGGACCGCTTCTCGCAGATCGACATCCCGCTGGAGTGGCTCGACGCGCTCGGCGCCGTCGTGGTTTCCGTCGACTACCGGCTCGCACCCGAGGCCACCGGGACGACGCTGGTCGACGACTGCTACGAAGGGCTGCTCTGGACCGTCGGGCACGCCGCCGAACTGGGCGTCGACCCCGCCAGGATCGTCGTCGCGGGGGCCAGCGCCGGCGGCGGCCTCGCCGCAGGTGTCGCCCTGCTGGCGCGCGACCTCGGCACCCCGGCCCTCGCCGGCCAGGCCCTGATCGGTCCCATGCTCGACCACCGCAACACCTCCGTCTCCAGCCGCCAGTACTCCGGTGTCCCCGGCGTCTGGACCGGCGAGATGAACGCGTTCGGCTGGCGCTGCGTCCTCGGCGATCTCACCGGCGCTGACGTCTCCCCGTACGTCTCACCCGCCCTGGCGGACGACCTCTCGGGGCTGCCGACCACCTATATCGACACCGGCTCCGCCGAGGTCTTCCGCGACGAGGACGCCGCCTACGCCGCCGGGATCTGGGCGGCAGGGGGTCAGGCCGAACTGCATGTCTGGGCGGGTGGCTTCCACGGATTCGACGCGCTGTACCCGCAGGCCGACCTCTCGGCCACGGCCCGCCGGACCCGTACCGACTGGCTCACCCGCGTCCTGGCCCCGGACGGGGCACCGGACAGGGCCCCGGACGGGGCCCCGGTGACGGACCAGGCCATGGACTAGGGCACGGCCGAGGACACGGACCAGGCCACCCGAGCGTGCCCGACCCCGGCCCGGATCACGGGCAAGGGTGCGCGCGGGCCGTTCTTCCCTCTAGGCTGGTCGTGCGACTGGTTGGCCCTGTCCGCCAGAGAGGGCTTCGTAAGAGGGAACCCGGTGAGAATCCGGGACTGCCCCGCAGCGGTGAGTGGGAACGACCGCCGTCATACGCACTGGACCCGGCCGGGTCTGGGAAGCGACGGCCATTAGGTGTCCCGTGACCTTCACGAGACGAGCCCGCGAGTCCGAAGACCTGCCCGTCGCCCGTGCGCGACCGATCGCGCGCGGACATCCCGGTGACCTCGTGGGCGGGTCGGCGTACACATCGAGCGGTACTCGCGGCGGCGCAGCCTCGCGGGCCGCCCGGTCGGTCCGTCCCTTCGCGTCCGCGGTCCCGTCCCCGGGACACCAGGACACATCTCGCGAAGGAGAGTTCCGTGACAGCGAAGCCCGCAGCCGCGGCAGCACGCGCCACCGTCCACGGCTACCCCCGCCAGGGTCGCAACCGTGAACTGAAGAAGGCAGTCGAGGGGTACTGGAAGGGCCGCGTCAGCGCCGACGCCCTCCGGGAGACCGCGGCAGGTCTGCGCCGTTCGAACTGGCAGCAGTTGGCCGAGGCCGGTATCCACGAGGTGCCGTCCGGTGACTTCTCGTACTACGACCATGTTCTGGACACCAGCGTCATGGTCGGCGCTGTCCCCGAGCGGCACCGCGCGGCGGTCGAAGCCGACGCGCTCGACGGGTACTTCGCGATGGCCCGGGGCAACCAGGACATCGCCCCGCTAGAAATGACCAAGTGGTTCGACACGAACTACCACTACCTCGTGCCCGAGCTGGGCCCGGACACCGTCTTCACGGCCGACTCCGGCAAGCAGGTCACCGAGCTGGCGGAGGCCGTCGCGCTCGGTCACACCGCACGCCCGGTCCTCGTAGGCCCTCTCACGTACCTGCTGCTCGCCAAGCCCGCGCCCGGCGTCGCCGCCGACTTCGAGCCGCTGACCCTGCTGGACCGGCTGCTGCCGGTGTACGCCGAGGTGCTGGCCGATCTGCGGGCGGCCGGCGCCGAGTGGGTGCAGCTCGACGAGCCCGCGCTGGTCCAGGACCGCACCCCCGCCGAGCTGGCCGCCGCCGCCCGCGCCTACCGCGACCTGGGAGCCGCGACCGACCGGCCGAAGCTGCTCGTCGCCTCGTACTTCGGACGGCTCGGCGAGGCGCTGCCGGTCCTGGCCAAGGCGCCGGTCGAAGGACTCGCCCTCGACTTCACCGAGTCGGGCGCCGCCAACCTCGATGACCTCGCAGCCGCCGGCGGACTGCCCGGCAAGCGGCTGGTCGCCGGCGTCGTCAACGGCCGCAACATCTGGATCAACGACTACGAGAAGTCGCTGGCCACACTCGGCACGCTCCTCGGTCTCGCCGACCGGGTCGACGTCTCGTCGTCCTGCTCGCTCCTGCACGTACCGCTGGACGCCGACGCCGAACGCGACATCGATCCGCAGATCGTCCGCTGGCTCGCGTTCGCCCGGCAGAAGACCCAGGAGATCGCCGTCCTGGCGCGCGCCCTCGCGCAGGGCACTGACACCATCGCGGCCGAACTCGCCTCCAACCGCGCCGATCTGGCCTCGCGTGCCGGGTCCGCACTGACCAGCGACCCCGCCGTGCGGGCCCGTACCGCTGCCATCACCGACGCCGACGGGCGGCGCTCGCAGCCGTACCCCGAGCGGACCCTCACCCAGCGCGCGCACCTCGGGCTCCCGCTGCTGCCGACCACGACCATCGGCTCGTTCCCGCAGACCAGCGAATTGCGCACCGCGCGGGCCGACTTGCGGACCGGCCGGATCGACACCGCCGGGTACGAGGAGCGCATCAAGGACGAGATCAGGGACGTCCTGTCCTTCCAGGAGAAGGCCGGGCTCGACGTCCTGGTGCACGGCGAGCCCGAACGCAACGACATGGTCCAGTACTTCGCCGAGCAGCTCACCGGCTATCTGGCCACGCGGCACGGCTGGGTGCAGTCGTACGGCACCCGGTACGTCCGGCCGCCGGTGCTGGCCGGCGACATCTCACGGCCCGAGCCGATGACAGTGCGCTGGACGACGTACGCGCAGTCCCTCACCGACCGCCCGGTCAAGGGCATGCTCACCGGGCCCGTCACCATGCTGGCCTGGTCCTTCGTCCGCGACGACCAGCCGCTCGGCGACACCGCGCGCCAGGTCGCCCTCGCCCTGCGCGACGAGGTCGACGACCTTGAGGCGGCCGGTACTTCGGTCATCCAGGTCGACGAACCGGCCCTGCGGGAAACGCTGCCGCCGCGCGCGGCCGACCACGCCGCGTACCTGGACTGGGCCACCGAGTCCTTCCGGCTCACCACCAGCGGCGTCGGCCCGGCCACCCAGATCCACACCCACATGTGCTACGCCGAGTTCGGCGACATCGTGCAGGCCATCGACGACCTCGACGCCGACGTCATCAGCCTGGAAGCCGCCCGCTCGCACATGCAGGTCGCGGGCGAACTCGCCGCGCACGGCTACCCGCGCGAGGCGGGCCCCGGCGTGTACGACATCCACTCACCGCGCGTGCCGAGCGCCGAAGAGGCAGCGGCCCTGCTGCGCAAGGGACTTGAGGGCATCCCGGCCGACCGGCTCTGGGTCAACCCCGACTGCGGTCTGAAGACCCGCGGCTGGCCCGAGACCCGGGCCTCGCTGGAGAACCTGGTCGCGGCGGCCCGCGAAATCCGCACGGAGCTGGCCGCCGAGGGCTCCTGACCCTTGGACGGGGTCCGGGGCGGTCACCACGGGTGGCCGCCCCGGACCCGCCGCACCCGGCCGGCGCCCCGACCGCTGTGGTGTTGGGGGAGTGTTCGGCAGTCGGCAGCCGATGGGCAATGTCGCCGTTCCGACATGATCCGTACCGTAACGCCGTTCGAATCCCCCAAATCTCAACGTGCGGAGCGGAAATCATGGACGGCTCTCCTGCGGTCGGCAGCGACGGCAAACCCAGACCGGTCGACAACCACGCGGACACCTGCGGGTGCCCCCGCACGGCCGATCTCGACGGGGACAGCAGCGCCGCTTCGAGCCGGCGCACCTTCCTGCGGGGCGCCGGCGCGGTGGGGGCGGGCGCCGCGGCGGCCGGACTGCTGGGCGCCGCACCGGCGTTCGCCGCCGGTGGCCGGTCCGACGAGGACCCGTACGGCCTGACGACGATGACCCACGTGCCGCGCGGCAAGTGGCGTCCGGACCCGGAGAACGCGCGCTTCACCGTCGTCGTGATGCCCGACACCCAGTACATGTTCGACCAGGACCGCATCCATCCGGTCCCGGTCGAGGCGTCCTTCCGCTATGTCCTCGACCCCGAGAGCCGGGCCGGCGGCGACGACGAGAACATCGTCTTCCTCGCCCACCTCGGCGATGTGACCAACAACGGTCTCGCCGAGGAGTACTCAGCGGCGACGAAGGTCTTCGACATGCTCGACCGTGCGGGCGCCTCGTACGGGGTGCTGGCGGGCAACCACGACGTCGGCGCGGACGACCAGCGCGGCGCCACCCCGTACCTCGACACCTTCAGCCCCGCGCGGGCGCGGAAGACGCCCGGCTACCACTCCTCCAGCCCCGACGGCTACAACACCAGCCACATCTTCCGGGCCGGCGGCCGGTCCTGGATGCTCCTCTCCCTCGACTGGCGGCTCTCGGAGAAGGGCTTCGCCTGGGCCAACAAGGTCATCGCCGACAACCCCACGCTGCCGGTCATCGTGACCACGCACGAGATCGTCGACTCCGACGGGGAGGGCAACGCCTCGCTGTCCGAGTACGGGCACCAGATGTGGGACAAGCTCATCAAGGACAACGACCAGATCTTCCTCACCCTCAACGGGCACTACTGGCCGCCCGGGAACACCGTGCTGAAGAACAGCGCGGGCCACGACGTGCATCTGCACATCACCAACTACCAGGACCGGTACTACGGCGGCGCCGGGATGATCCGCTCCTACCGCTTCGACCTCAACCGCGGTGTGATCGACATCGCCACGTTCTCGCCGTGGATACGGGAGCTGGCGGCGAAGGACGAGCTGAACGCCCTCGCCGCGCAGGAGATCGAACTGACCTCCGCCGTCGACCACTTCTCCATGGCGATCGACTTCGACGAGCGCTTCGCCGGCTTCGCGCCCGTACCGCCGCGCGCGCCGCGCCCGGCCCGGCGGATGCTGGTGCCCGGCACGCTCGCCTACTGGCGGTTCGACGAGGGCGCCGCCGCGGGCAGCGACGTCGCGGGCGACACGACGATCAAGGATCTGACGGGACACGGCAACGACCTCGTGCCGCGTACTGTCCCCGGTACCCCCGCGCACAGTCTGACCTGGACCGACGACCACCACCCCGACCAGCCGGGACACGGCGCCCTGGTCTTCGCGGGACAGGGCAACCCGGTCAGCGGCGCGTATCTCCAGACGCTGGACCGCGCCCCGATCAACCGCGAGACCTTCCGGCACGGTTTCACCTTCGAGCTGTTCTTCAAGGTGCCGGCCGACTGGGACCCGAACCGCAACGGCTGGGCGTCGATGCTCAGCCGCTGGGGCACGGCGGCCGAGGCGGGGAAGAACGGCCCGTCGGCGACGGCCGAGGAGCCCGTCCT
The DNA here is from genome assembly GCF_055584925.1 of Streptomyces sp. NPDC087906. NCBI lineage: Bacteria > Bacillati > Actinomycetota > Actinomycetes > Kitasatosporales > Streptomycetaceae > Streptomyces > Streptomyces sp. NPDC087906. The sequence continues at coordinate 162,693 of NZ_JBVJLC010000005.1, read as the reverse complement.
CACCATCAGCCTGTCCTCTTCCGTCGAACTCCAGTGGAACGCCTATCCGCTCAACCAGACGGGTGCCACCACCGGTTGGAGCCATCTGCTCCAGCAGGACGAGTGGTGGCATGTCGCCGTCGTCAACGACGGCCGGATCAGCAAGCTGTACGTCAACGGCTGCGAGGAAGGGCGCAACCCGACCAGTCCCGCCGTCGGTCTCGCCACCCTCAACATGCCGTTCCTGCTGGGCGGTTACCAGTGGGCGGGCGCCGTCAGCCAGGTCTTCCACGGCACGATCGGGGACGTACGGATCGCCGACCGGGCCCTCGAGCCGGGGCAGTTCATGAACGCCTGAGCCACGGTGGCGGTGTGATGACGGCCGGCGGCCGGGACGGTCAGGCGTGTGACGGCGCCGGACCCTCCCGGCCGTCGTCCGCCCTGATATAGCCGTTCGTACCGATCGGCCGCGGGTCCGGTGTCACCGCGTTAGGGGAAGACCGGTGCCCGCGGTCGCCGCGCGTGCCGCGTCCGTGGAGGGGTGCAGATGCATCACGCGGTCCACACCGGTCACTTCGAGGAGTCGCCGCACCGGCTCGGAGGGAGCGGCGATCCGCAGGGTGGTCGTCCGGTGGATGTGCAGCAGCAGATTCAGGAAGCTGGAGTCGCAGAACGTGACGTCACTGGCATCCAGGATGACCGTCCGATGCGAAGCGGCGGCGCTCCCCAGCTCGTCCTCCAGAGGGCCGAGGCTGTCGATGTCGACGTCGCCGTGGGCCGCGACAACCGCGGGCTTGTCTGTCAAGGGCTTCTCGATCCATGCGGGGGCCGGGCACAGGCAGTGATCCTACGACGGTAGCCTAGGGCCGTTCGAAGCCACGGAGCCCCGGCCGCCACCACGAGTTGCCCCGCGACCCCGCAAACCCGCCTTACCGGTCGGTCGCCGCGAGGAATGTGTGGATCCGTTCCTCCAGCAGGGCGGCGGGTTCCGGGGTGTACGAGTCCAGTGACTCGTCGGCGAAGAGGTGCTTGTCGCCCGGGTAGAGGAAGAGTTCCGCGTCCTTCGCGCCGGCCACCAGGGCTCGTGCCGCGTCGATGTCGCCGTCGGCTTCGTGGCGGGCCTGTACCCGACGGACCACCCGGTCCTGCCGGACCGCGCCCAGGGCCTGTCTGACACATCCCGCCTGGCTTGCGACGCCTGGCACGCACGCTCGCCGCGTTGCCGGGCTCGGCGGGCTCGTCGGCGTATGTCCAGTACGAGGACGAACCTCCGCCTTGCGATCGCACGCACCAGACGCCGCAAGCCCCGCCCTGCGGGCGGACGGCGCTATGTGTCAGACAGGCCCTAGCGCGGCGCGTCAGCCGACCGGTCAGCCGCGCACCGCGGCGACGCACTCGTCGTACAGCTCCATCATGTCGCCCCTGCCGTCGCGGTCGACCCAGGTCACCGACGCCGCGTCCAGGCAGGCGAACGCGGTCCCGATCACCGCGCGCGCCGTCGCGCCCGTACCGCCGGCGCTCGTACCGCCGGTAGCGGTGTCCATGCGCGCCTCGACGAGCGGCAGCAGCTCTTCCTGGAACCGCAGCCGCTTTTCGAGCCAACCGGCGCGCAGCGAGGCGGTGTTGTGCAGGAGGCGGAACCGTTCCAGGGCCTCTTCGCGGCTGTTGTGCAGGGCCAGTACGGCGGCCACTCCCGCACGCAGGGCCGCCCAGACGCCGACGTCGGCCGGCAGTCCGCTGATCGTGCCGGTCAGGACCTGCCGGAACCACTCCTGGTCGCCGCCGAGCAGATCTTCCTTCGTGCCGAAGTAGCGGAAGAGGGTGCGCTGGGAGACCCCGGCCTCGCGGGCGATCTGGGCGATGGTCGTCTCGTCGTACCCCTGCTCGGTGAACAGCCGCAGTGCCGTGTCGAGGATCTCCCGGGAGGCGAGCTGCCGGGTCCGGTCCCACAGCGTGGCCGGTGCGCCCTTCGCGGGTGCGCCCTTCGCCGGTTCGGCTTCCTGCGTCATGCGCCCAGATTAGCTCAGCACTGCCAGAGCGGCACTCACACGCAGTTTGGCAGTCGCTGCCACGTAGTCGTACGCTGCCACAAGGCGGTCGTCGCAGCGCGGCTCGCCGCCGCCGTCCGGGGAATCCCCCCGTCTCTCTGTCTCCCTGTCTCTCTGAAGCACGCGAAGGAACGCATCATGTCCGCACCCGCAGCCCCGCTCACGGCTCTGATCACCGGCGGAACCAGCGGCATCGGCAAGGCGACCGCCGAACTGCTCCACTCCCGCGGCTACCGCGTCATGGTCACCGGCGTCACCGGCGTCACTGGCGTCACCGGCGACAGTGGCCGCACCGGTACCGGACTTCCGGACGACGTCACGGTCGTCAGGGCCGACGCCCGGTCCCTGCCGGACCTCGACCGCGCGATGGAGCAGGTACGCAGCCGATTCGGCTCCCTCGACCTGCTCCACCTCAACGCGGGCATCTCGCGCCCCGGCCCGATCGAGTCGACCGACGAGGCCGCCTTCGACGCCCTGTTCGACGTCAACGTCAAGGGCGCCTTCTTCACCGTGCAGAAGGCGCTCCCGCTCCTCAACGAAGGCGCCTCGGTCGTGTTCACCGTGGGCGCCGGCGAAGGGGTCGGGGCCGCCATGACGGCCGCCAAGGGCGCTCTGCTGCCCCTCATGCGCTCCCTCGCGCTCGAACTCGCGCCCCGCCGCATCCGCGTCAACGCCGTCAGCCCGGGACTGATCAACACCCCCGCCTACGGCAAGATGGGCGTCTCGCAGGAGATGGTCGAGTCCTGGGGCCGCGACGTGCCACTCGGCCGCGCAGGCGCTCCCGCCGACGTCGCCGAAGCCGTGGCCTTCCTCGCCTCGGCCGCCGCCGGGTACATCACCGGTGACGACCTCGTCGTGTCCGGGGGCATGGGGGTGCACGCCCGTGCTTGAAAGGTGGGCCGGGCGGGTCCCGGCTCAGGCTTTGACGACGGCCGTGAAGATGACGATGTCGTCGATCTGCCGTCCCGCGAAGGTCTCCAGGAGGGTGTCGCACAGCGTCTGCGAGTCCTGCGGGCCCTGGACGACCGCCTCGCTCAGCTCCTGGAGCGAGCGGTCGATGCTGTCGCCGGGCACCTCGATGAGCCCGTCGGTGACCATGAGCAGCCGGGCGCCGGGGGAGATCTGCTGGGTCGTGGGCGTCGGGTGGGGCAGCCCGAGCCCCAGCAGCGGGCCATGGTCGTGGAGGTAGCGGGCCGCGCCGTCCGACGTCATGAGCAGCGGCGGCAGATGTCCCGCGTTGGCGATGTGGATCCGGCCCGCACCGGGCTCGACGAGGACGATGCAGAGCGTCGCTGTCCAGCCGGGGCGGTGCTGCACCAGCAGCTTGTCCAGCAGTGACAGCAGGACGTTCGGCGCATGGCCCTCGCTGGCGTACGCGCGCAGTGCGTGACGCAGCTCGCCCATGACGATCGCCGCCTGGAGGCTGTGCCCGGCCACGTCCCCCACGGCCAGCAGCAGTCCGTCCGGCGTCTCGACGGCCTCGTAGAAGTCGCCGCCGATCTCGGACTGGGAGGCGGCCGGCAGGTAGCGGACGGCCAGTTCCACGCCGGGCAGGTCGGGGAGCGAGTCGGGGAGGAAGGTGCGCTGGAGCGTCACCGCGAACTGGTGTTCCTCGCTGTACAGCGCGACGACACCGCGGTTGGTCTCCTCCAGCTCTTCGGTCAGATCCTGGCTGAGGGCCGTCACCTGGAGGTGCGCCTGCTCCAGTTCGGCCACGCGTCGCTTCAGCTCGGCCACGCTCGACCGCGAGCGGGTCAGGGCCGCGAGGAGATCACCCGTCTGCGGGGAGGGTGGCGTTTCGGACGTACGGGGGACGCCGGTCGTCGTGCGGCTCGTCGCGCCGGGGCTTTCCGTGCCGCCGCCGAGACCATCTGTCCCACCAGTACCGTCCGTCACGCCGAGGCTCTCGGTCTCGTCATGGCTGTCCATGGCCTCCAACATCTCGCACACCTCACCTTCTGCCCGGGTCGTCCGGTGGTGCACCTCCCGACACAGGGCATCGGTCCTTGTGACCGTGTGCAACCACGCCTTCCCCGGAACGGCGGGAACATCCGTGGCGCTACGACGATAAGCTTCACGGCGTAAGCTGACGCCATGGACACCAGCGGAACAGCAGCCCAGGCCGCGCCGAAGCGGGCCGCCCGTACGCGCAACCGCCGCGGCGAGGGCGGCCGGCTGCGCGACGACATCATCGCCGCCGCTGTGGAACTCCTCGACGAGGCCGGCGACGAACGCGCCATCACGCTGCGATCGGTCGCCCGCAAGGTCGGCATCGCCGCCCCTTCGATCTATCCGCACTTCCCGGACCAGCCGGCCATCATGCTCGCCGTCGTACAGCGCGAGTTCGCCGAGCTGCGGGACGGTCTGCGCGCCGCGGTCGCGAAGGCCGGGACCGACCCCCGGCAGCGGTTGTACGCCGTGTGCCACACGTATCTGGACTTCGCCCAGCTACGCCCCGAGCGCTACCGCACGATGTTCGGCGGCCTCTGGATGCCGGACCTGAGCGACAGCTCCCTGACGGAGGCGGATCTGGCCGCGCTCGGCGACGAAACCATGAAGATCCTCGTCGACGCCCTCGCCGACTGCGCCGCCGCCGGCGAGTCCGCCAGCACCGACCCGTCGAGCGACGCGGTCGCGCTGTGGCTGGGGCTGCACGGACTCGCGCATCAGCGTGCGGTCGCCGCGGCCTTCCCCTGGCCGCCGGACATCGCCGAGCGCATCATCACGACGCTCGCCCGGCTGACCCCGGCGGCCGGCTGACCCCCACGACCGGCTGACCCCCACGGCCGGCTGAGCCGCTCACCCTCGGAATGGCCCCGTGCGAGCGCGTCCCGTTCGCCATGATTCCCGCCCGCGCTTTCCGGTCCCGAATTTTCCTGGTTTAGGAGCGGAATTCGGGGTGAGGCGCCTGGATGAAACATCTTCGAGCAAGACAGGGTGTGAGTGATTGTGGCTGCGGACGAAAAGGCTCAGGGCAAGGGCGAGCAGGCCAAGGGCAAGGTCAAGAAGGTCGTCGGAGGCGCTGTGGGCAACGAGTCCATGCGCGCCGAGGGCCGTGCCGAGGAGTCGAAGGGCGACCTGCGCTCGGCCAAGGAAAAGGCCAAGGACGCGATCAAGCCCAAGTAACCCCACCCACCGGTCCCGGCAGCCGCTCCTTGCACTGGCTCCCGGGATCAGTGCTGTTCAGGCCCTGATGGCGGCCCTCCGAGACGCCGAAAAACGGATGTGGGTCCGCGTGCATGGGTGCCCGGGAGCGGGGCACACGGAGACCACGCGGGAAGAGGGTGCTGCGGATCCGTCGGAATGAGGATCTGTGAGTACCGAAGAGATATGAAGATCGGATTTGAAATGATTGTCCTTGGCGTCATTCTGCTCATAATCGGCCTGCTGGTCGGTGTCTCGCTGCTGACGACCGTCGGCGGCATCCTTGTGGTGGTCGGCGCGGTCCTGTGGATCCTTGGCTCGACGGGACGCAAGGTCGGTGGGCGTAAACACTACTTCTAAGAACCGCACCCTGCGCGGTTGTTGAGCAACGGGAAACAGGGTCCTGTCCTGCCGAGTGACGGCACCCTTCAGTACCGACCGGGGTCCGGCGGAATCACCTTCCGCCGGACCCCGTCGGCATGTCCTGCCCCGCCGTCCGGCGCAACTCGTGGAGCAGGCGGCCGATGTCGGTGACGAGCGAGCCGCGCAAGGCGCTCTGCGCGGGCGACTCCAAGCCGCGGCGGTGGCTGCTGCTCTCCAGGGCCTCGCGTTGGCCGTCGGCCTCGCGCAGCGCGGCGTCGAGGTCGGCCGGATCGTGCCGCTGCCGCATGAACGTGTCCAGGATGTCCGCCGAGCTGCGTAGCAAGTCCCCGTAGGCGTCGAGGAATTCGCGCGGCAGCAGGTCGTAGTCGCCCGTGCGCGCGGCGTACGACAGGCTCCGTACGATGGACTGGATGTGCCACAGAGCCCGGTCGACCACGGTGATGGCGGACGGGGCGCGGGTCAGCAGCCGACGGGCGTCGGGCAGTGAACGGCGCGGATTCAGCCGGGAGTTCTCGGTCTCCTCGTCGATGACATGCTGCGCCAGGGCGGCGTCGGCCGAGATGCGCGTGCACTGGTCGTTCCAGTCCTGAAGGTCCTCCTCGTCGAGGCTCTCCTCAGAAGCGGTCGCCGTCGCGATGGTGACGAGGACGTGCTGGGCTCGCGCGGAGAGCGTCTCGACGACCTGCTCGGAGCGGCCGGTGCGGCGGGCCGGGGCGATGGCCAGGTGCATGACGATGGCGCAGCCGGCGCCGAGCGTCACGGACGCCACCAGATGACCGATGTACGCGATGCTGCCGTGGCCCGCCGAGAAGGCGAAGATGCCGATCACCGACACCTGCGTCCCCTGGTAGCCCAGCCGCTGCGTCTTGCCGATCGCGAGGGCGCAGAGGATCAGGACGGCGAGGCTCCACGCGTGCACGCCGACCGTCTCCCCGAGGCCGGCGGCGAGCGCGGTGCCGAAGAGCATCGCGGTCAGATACTGCACGCAGTCGCGGAACGACTTGTAGAGCGTGACCTGCAATATCAGCAGGGCGGTGAACGGCGCGAACGTGGTCACCGCCGGCGGCAGCAGCCACTTGGCCAGCATCCAGGCCGCCACCGCCGCCACGACGCCCTTCGCCTGGAGCAGCAGGTCGTCGCGCTCGGGACCCGACGAGGCGATCGCGCGGGCGCAATGACGCACCACGCGCACACAAGTACGCCGAGGCGCAGCCGCGTACCGTCGGAGCGTCCCCGCCGCGCCGCGCCCGCGTGGTGAATTCCCTTGGGCGGTCGGCCCAGCAGGTCTGCTTGCCATCAATGTCCCTTACGCACCAGGAAGTTCCGTCGGGTCGGTCGCACGCTCGGAGCGCCCGGCGGGTCAGGCGGGCGCTTCGGGGTGGTCCCCCGGGCCCTCGGTGCGTTCCGTGAGGACCGTGGGGGAGAGGCTGGTGTCTTCCTCGCCCGGTTCCAGGAGGGTGTTGGCCGGGCCGATGATGCGGGGGTCCGGTTCGCCGACCGCATCGGCGTCCTTGTTGGCGTAGTCGATGCGGAACAGCAGGCTGCGCATGGCTTCGAGGCGGGCCCGGCGTTTGTCGTTGCTCTTGACCACGGTCCAGGGGGCGCGGTCGGTGTCGGTGGCGCGGAACATGTCGACCTTCGCCGTCGTGTACGCGTCCCAGAGGTCCAGTGACGCCACGTCGGTGGGGGAGAGCTTCCACTGGCGTACCGGGTCGACCTGGCGGATGGCGAAGCGGGTGCGCTGCTCGCTGCGGGAGACGGAGAACCAGAACTTCACCAGCACGATGCCCTCTTCGACGAGCATCCGCTCGAACTCGGGGCACTGCGTGAGGAACAGCTCGTACTGCTCCTGGCTGCAGTACCCCATGACGCGCTCCACGCCCGCGCGGTTGTACCAGGAGCGGTCGAAGAAGACGATCTCTCCGCGCGCGGGCAGATGGGACACGTAGCGCTGGAAATACCACTGGCCGGACTCGCGGTCGGTCGGCTTGTCGAGCGCCACCACCCGGGCCCCGCGCGGATTCAGCCGTTCGGTGAAGCGCTGGATGGTGCCGCCCTTTCCCGCGGCGTCCCGGCCCTCGCACACCACCACGATGCGCGCGCCGCTCTCCTTCGCCCAGCGCTGGAGTTTGAGCATCTCGATCTGCAGGATGCGCTTGCTTCGGTCGTAGTCCTTGCGGGAGACCTTCTCGTCGTAGGGGTGGTTCTCCCGCCACGTGCCGATGGTCTGTCCGTGCTCGTCCAGGAGGACCGGTTGCTCGGGCCTGCTGTCATCCACCTTCAGGCCGTCGAGCAGGGCCTTTTCCACCTCTTTACGGTCCATGTGATGCCGGTGCCCGGTGGGGCGGGGCGGAAACCGGCCGCCCCGCCCCCGTGTACCGCCCCCGTACCGCCCCGCCCCCCGTACCGACGCGTCAGGCGGTGCAGTTCAGGGTGCCGGCGCGCAGCGCGTGGTCTCCGTCGTTGGCGTCGTCGGACCAGATGACCGGCTTGTGGCCGGAGGCGCAGGCCGACTGGGGGGCGATGGCGAAGCCCTCGTTGTTGTAGTTCGACATCCCCGAGGGGCGGTCGTACACCGCGGTCGCGGCGAACTGGCCCTGGGCGTTGATGTCGAGCACGGAACTCCGGCCCTCGCACGAGTCGTCGCAGACCGCCCACAGATGCCCGGTGGCCGGCTCGAACTCCAGCTCCATCACGGCCGGCAGGCCGCTGGCGAAGGCCGCGATCCGGGTGAAGCCGCCGCCGGACTGGTTGAGGGCGTACGCGTAGACCGTGCTGTTGTCCTCGACTCCGCCGAAGAACAGGCCGCTGCCGTGGCCCGGGTAGGACGCCGGGTTGTAGGCCGCGCCCATGTGCGCGTCACGGAAGCCGTGCGCGGTCAGGAACGAGTCGGGGATCCATGACAGGCCCTCGAACCCGCCGTTCTCGGGCAGGGACGGCAGGTCCGACGTGAGGTTCCACTCCGCGGTCGCGTTCAGCGAGGACGAGGTGGCGGAGCCGTCGAAGCGCAGGATCTCGGGCTTGCTGGTGGAGTCCTTGTCGTTGTCGCGTTCGGTGGCGACGAACAGCCCGTCAGGGGTGCTGACCACGGCCTCCGCGTCGGGATCGCCGCTGCCGCCCGGGTAGTGCAGGGCCTTGCCCTTGGACCAGCCGGCGGTCGTGTCGGGGCGCCAGGTCGCGCCGTTGGGCACGAGCCGGTAGAGCTTCCCCGGGCCGTTGTTCACCGCCCACAGGACGCCCGCGCTCTCGAAGGACAGACCGCTGAGGTTCTCCCCGAACACGTTCGAGCCGTCGGCGTCGGTGACGGCCGAGCCGCCCGGCCAGGACCCGTGGGTCGGCTGGCCGCCGCCCCCGCCGCTCGTACCGCAGGCGTTCGCCTTGCCCTTGGTCGGGGCGGTCGTGGTGGTGAACGCCCCGGTGCCGTCAGGGCAGCGGCCGTACGTGGTGTCGGCGTGGTCGTCCCAACTGTACGAGTCCACCAGCGTCGAGCCGTTGTACAGCCGCGCCGAGTCCTCGCTGCCCAGGCCGAACGACGGGTCCACGTCCAGCGCCAGGAAGGCGCCGGCGCCCAGCGTCGTCTTCTTGGCGATCTTGTACGAGTGGTCGTCGTCGTTGTCCTTGACCAGCCAGCCGGACACATCGACGGCGGCGGAACCGGTGTTGACGATCTCGACCCAGTCACCCGGACTGCCGTCGCTCGACTCGACCTCGTTGATCCGAACCGTCGACTGGGCTGCCGGGGCCGCCTGGGCCTGGGCCGAGGCCGGCGCACCGGACAGACCGAAGGCCAGGAAGGTCAGAACGACGGCGGTGACGGGGGCTTGGCTACGCCGGTGCTTGCGCACGATGGCCGCTCCTCATGTCGGGGATCGAACAGGCGAGGAGCGCGCTCGCGCTCCCGGCGAAGCATCGGGCACCCCGGCGACCAGGGGCTGAACACGCTACGAACAACGCATGTAACCCACAGGAGTTGACGGCGGGACCGCGGGGACGGTCATCGCCAGGATGACGCTGACCGGCGGCCCGACGGGCTAGGCTCTGAGCTTCCAGGTCTTCCCCGACACCACCTGGAGCCGGCGTTACGCGGGCCGGGTCGCCGCGGCCGAAGAGGGCTGATCGGCCGGCGCGTCCGCCTGCGCACCCGAGGCGTCATGGGCGCGCGCGGCGTGCAGGCGGGCGTAGGCGCCCTGACGCCTGATCAGATCGTCGTGGGTGCCCTGCTCGACGATGCGGCCCGACTCCATCACCACGATGACGTCCGCGTCGCGGATGGTGGACAGCCGGTGCGCGATGACGAAGCTGGTCCTGCCCTCGCGCAGGGTGTTCATCGCACGCTGGATGAGCACTTCGGTACGGGTGTCGACCGAGCTGGTCGCCTCGTCGAGCAGCAGCACCGCCGGCTTGGCGAGGAACGCCCTTGCCACCGTGAGCAGTTGCTTCTCGCCCGCGCTCACGCCGGCCGACTCGTCGTCCAGCACGGTGTCGTAGCCGTCGGGCAGCGTACGGATGAACCGATCGGCGCAGGTGGCGCGGGCAGCGGCGACGATCTCCTCGCGCGTCGCGCCCGCCTTGCCGTACGCGATGTTCTCGGCGATCGTGCCCCGGAACAGCCAGGTGTCCTGGAGGACGAGGCCGAACCGGGAGCGCAGGTCGTCGCGGGTCATGGCGGCGATGTCCGTACCGTCGAGCAGGATGCGCCCGCCGCCGACCTCGTAGAACCGTACGAGCAGATTGCCCAGCGTGGTCTTGCCGGCGCCCGTCGGCCCCACGATCGCCACCGTGCTGCCCGGCTCGACCGTGAGCGACAGGTCCTCGATCAGCGGGGTGCCGGGGGAGTAGCGGAACGAGACACGGTCGAACCGCACGCGGCCGGCGGCCCGTTCGGGGGTGCGCGGGTGCGCGGGGTCGGGGTCCTGCTCGTCGGAGTCCAGCAGCGTGAAGACCCGCGCCGCCGAGGCGATTCCCGACTGGAGGCGGCCCGCCACGCTCGCGACCTCCACGATCGGCTGGCTGAACTGGCGGGAGTAGAGGATGAACGCCTGGACGTCGCCGAGGCTCAGCGAGCCGTGCACCACCTGCCACGCACCGACGACGGCGACCGCCACATAGCCGAGGTTGGCGATGAACATCATCGACGGCTCGATGGTGCCCGAGGCGAACTGGGCCTTCCTGCCCGCCTGGTAGAGCGCCTCGTTGTGCGCGTCGAACCGCTGCTCGGCCTGGGCGCGCCTGCCGAAGCCCTTGACGAGTGAATGGCCGGTGTAGATCTCCTCGACATGCCCGTTCATCGAGCCGTTGGCCGCCCACTGGTCGGCGAACCGGGGCTGGGCGCGCTTGCTGATCCAGGCAGCGAGCACCGCGGAGACGGGCACGCTCGCCAGCATGACCAGCGCCAGCGACGGCGAGATGACCAGCATCAGGATCAGCATGGTCACGATGGAGAAGATCGACGTGATCAGCTCGGCGAGGGTCTGCTGGAGCGTCTGCTGGAGGTTGTCGACGTCGTTGGTGGCGCGGCTCAGCACCTCGCCCGCCGGATGGCGGTCGAAGTGGCGCAGCGGCAGCCGCCCCAGCTTGTCCTCCGCCTTCTCCCGCAGGTCGAAGACGACCCGCTGCACGACGGCAGCGATCAGCCGCCCCTGCGCGAGCATGAACAGCGAGGCCGCGACGTAGAGGACGAGCAGGAGCAGCAGCACCCTGCCGACCTCGCCGAAGTCCACCCCGGGCGCCCCGGAGCCGGCCCCGGAGCCGGCCGCGCCGCCGGGGGCGCCGCCGATGGTGCCGTCCACGATCAGGTCCGTGGCCTTGCCGAGCAGCAGCGGGCCGAACGCGTTGAGGGTGATCCCGCCGATGCCGAGGGCGAGCGCCAGGAAGATACGGGAGCGGTGCGGCCGGAGCAGCCCGACGAGCCGCCGCCCCGCCCCGCTCGCCTCGGGCTCCCGCGCCTCGGATTCGCGCGCCTCGGATGTGCTACGGCTGCCGGGCGAGACCATCGACGGCCTCCTCTTCGGTGAGCTGGGAGAGCGCGATCTCGCGGTACGTCGAGCTGTCACGCAGCAGCTCGTCATGGGTGCCGGCGCCGACGATGCGCCCCTCGTCCAGGACCACGATGCGGTCGGCGGTCCGTACGGTGTCGACCCGCTGGGCGACGGTGATGACCGTCGCCCGCGCCGTCTCGGGCGCGAGAGCGGTCCGCAGCGCCGCGTCGGTGGCGTAGTCGAGCGCCGAGAAGCAGTCGTCGAAGAGGTAGATGTCCGGCCGGCGGAGCAGGGTGCGCGCGATGGCCAGCCGCTGCCGCTGCCCGCCCGAGACGTTGGTGCCGCCCTGGGAGATCTCGGCGTCCAGCGCGCCGGGAAGCCGCCGGACGAACTCGGCGGCCTGGGCGGTCCGCAGGGCCTCCCACAGCTCCTCGTCGGTGGCCTCGGGACGCCCGAAGCGCAGATTGCTCGCGACGGACCCCGAGAACAGATACGGCTTCTGCGGTACGAATCCGACGGCCCGGCTGAGCGCGTCGGGTGCCAGCTCCCGTACGTCGACGCCGCCCACCCGCACGGACCCGTCGGTCGCGTCGAACAGCCGCAGCACCAGATTGAGCAGCGTCGTCTTGCCGCTGCCGGTGCTGCCGAGGATCGCCACGCTCTCGCCGGGCCCCGCCGTCAGGTCGATCCCCTGGAGCACCGGCTTCTCGGCGCCCGGGTAGCGGAACTCCGCCCCGCGCAGCACGAGTTGACCGGCGGCAGCGGGGGAACCTGCGACCGGCTCCGGCGGCGGGGTGACGCTCGTCGGGGTGTCGATGATCTCCTGGACGCGGCCTGCGGACACCTTCGCGCGGGGCACCGAGAGGAAGACGAAGGCGACCATCACGACCGACATCAGGATGAGCGAGAGATAGCTGAGGAACGCGCTGATCGCGCCGATCCGCATCGTCCCCGCGTCGATCCGGTGCGCGCCGACCCACAGGACGGCCACCATGAACACGTTCATGAGCAGCAGCACCACGGGCAGCATGGTCGCGATGAGGCGGCCGACGCGCCGCGAGACGTCGTAGAGTTCGGTGTTGGTCCGGGTGAACCGCGCGCGTTCGTAGCCGTCCCTGACGAAGGAACGCACCACCCGTACGCCGGTGATCTGCTCGCGCAGCAGCCTGCCGAGCCGGTCGAGATACGTCTGCATCCGCTCGTAGAGCACGCCCATCCGGGCCAGCAGCAGACCGAAGGCGACGCCGACGACCAGCACGAGCAGCACGAGGATCAGCGCGAGCGGCACGTCCTGCTGGAGCGCCAGCGCGATGCTGCCCAGGCACATCAGCGGCGCCGACACGACGATGCCGAAGCCCGAGACGGCCAGGGTCTGGATCTGCTGGACGTCGTTGACCGTGCGGTTCAGCAGCGAGGGCGTGCCGAACCTGCCCACCTCGCGGGCCGAGAAGTCCAGCACCCGGCGGAAGACGACGGAGCGGATGTCGCGCCCCATCGCCATCGCGGTGCGCGAGCCCAGCGACACGGCGCCGACGGCGCAGGCGATCTGGACCAGGGCCACGGCGACCATGACCGCCCCCACCCGGGTGATGTAGCCGCTGTCCGCGCGGACCACCCCGTTGTCGATGAGCGCGGCGCCCAGCGTCGGCAGCACCAACGTGGCCAGGATCTGGGCCAGTTGCAAAAGGACCAGCAGAGCCGCCGCTCCCCGGTAGGGACGTATATGGATGCGCAGGAGTCTGAACAGCACGGAATGACACTCCGGTTGACAGAGCCGGCCCGGACGCCGACGCACCCAGTGCACCGCACCGGACGCCCGAAAATCACTAGTGTTCTTACTTTTCCGCTTTCCGGCCGGCGGCCGGACTCAGGAATTCCCTAGTATGCCGGGGATTTCTTGACACCGAGGTCGGCGGCTTGCGAGCGTTCCGATGTCTATCGTCCGGACAGAAGCGTATTCGATGCAAGGTCGTCGACCTAGCTCTGCGTTTGGGCGGTCTCTCGTGGTCGAGAAGGGGTTGGAATGTCCAAGCGCGCACTGATCACCGGAATTACCGGGCAGGACGGATCGTATCTGGCCGAGCACCTGCTGTCGCAGGGCTACCAGGTGTGGGGATTGATCCGGGGCCAGGCCAATCCGCGCAAGTCGCGGGTGAGCAAGCTCGTCTCGGATCTGTCGTTCGTCGAGGGCGATCTCATGGACCAGGGCAGCCTGGTCTCCGCCGTCGACACCGTGCAGCCCGACGAGGTCTACAACCTCGGTGCCATCTCGTTCGTGCCGATGTCGTGGCAGCAGGCCGAACTGGTCACCGAGGTCAACGGCATGGGTGTCCTGCGGGTCCTGGAGGCGATCCGCATGGTGAGCGGTCTCAACAGCTCCCGCACGGCGGCCGACGCCGGCCAGATCCGCTTCTACCAGGCGTCGTCGTCGGAGATGTTCGGCAAGGCGGCCGAGACGCCGCAGCGGGAGACGACGCTCTTCCACCCGCGCAGCCCGTACGGCGCCGCCAAGGCGTACGGGCACTTCATCACCCGCAACTACCGTGAGTCCTTCGGGATGTACGCGGTCTCCGGGATGCTCTTCAACCACGAATCCCCGCGCCGCGGCTCGGAGTTCGTGACCAGGAAGATCTCCCTCGCGGTCGCCAGGATCAAGCTGGGGCTCCAGGACAAACTGCACCTGGGGAACCTCGACGCGGTACGCGACTGGGGCTTCGCGGGCGACTACGTACGCGCCATGCACCTGATGCTCCAGCAGGACGACCCCGACGACTACGTGGTCGGTAGCGGCACCATGCACTCCGTCTCCGACGCCGTGCGGATCGCCTTCGAGCACGTCGACCTCAACTGGGAGGACTACGTGGTCATCGACCCCGGTCTGGTGCGCCCCGCCGAGGTGGAGATCCTCTGCGCCGACAGCAAGCACGCGCAGACCAGGCTCGGCTGGAAGCCCAGCGTCGACTTCCCGGAACTGATGCACATGATGGTCGACGCCGACCTCGCCCAGGTCCATCGGGAGGACCAGTACGGGGACCTTCTGCTGGCCTCCAGTTGGTAGTCGGCCGGGAAACCGGGCAGGACTAGGGAATTCCTGTCGCGGTCGCGACGACACTCGCCACATGGCTTCTCCGTAATCGCTGTGAAGCCATGTGGCTTTTTCATTTATTGCTTTGGACGACGAGCGTGTGATGTCCGGCGTGATTCATGTTCGGTCGCTGGCTGTCGAGATGGGTTGAGTTGAGATGGACAACGAACAGAAGCTCCGGGACTACCTCAAGCTTGCGACCGCCGATCTCCGACGGACGCGCCAGCGGGTGAGCGAGCTGGAGACGTCGGCCCGGGAGCCGATCGCCATCGTCGGTATGACCTGCCGCTACCCCGGCGGGGTCACGTCGCCCGAGGACCTGTGGCGGATGGTCGAGGCCGGCGAGAACGGCATCACCGAGTTCCCCACCGACCGCGGCTGGGACGCCGAGGCGCTCGCCTCGTCCAGCACGACCTCCGGCGGCTTCCTGCACGAAGCGCCCGACTTCGACGCCGACTTCTTCGGCATCTCGCCGCGCGAGGCCGTCGCGATGGACCCGCAGCAGCGCGTCGTGCTCGAATCGGCCTGGGAGGCCTTCGAGCGCGCGGGCATCGACCCGACCTCGGTCAAGGGCAGCCAGACCGGTGTGTTCATGGGCGCGATGGCCCAGGACTACCGGGTCGGGCCCGCCGACGGCGCCGAAGGGTTCCAGCTCACCGGCAACACGGGCAGTGTGCTGTCCGGCCGCATCTCCTACTCGTTCGGTACGGTCGGCCCCGCCGTGACGGTGGACACCGCCTGCTCGTCGTCCCTGGTGGCCATCCATCTCGCCGCCCAGGCGCTGCGCTCGGGCGAGTGCACCCTCGCGCTGGCCGGCGGCGTCACGGTCATGTCGAGCCCCGGCACGTTCGTCGAGTTCAGCCGGCAGGGCGGCCTCTCGGCCGACGGCCGCTGCCGCTCCTTCGGCGACTCCGCCGACGGCACGGGCTGGGCCGAGGGCGTGGGCATCGTCGTCCTGGAACGGCTCTCCGACGCCCGGCGCAACGGCCACGAGATCCTCGCCGTCGTGCGGGGCAGCGCCGTCAACCAGGACGGCGCGTCGAACGGCCTCACCGCGCCGAACGGCCCCTCCCAGCAGGAAGTCATCCAGCAGGCCCTCATCAACTCCCGGCTGTCCGCGGACGAGATCGACGTCGTCGAGGCGCACGGCACCGGCACCACACTCGGCGACCCCGTCGAGGCGCAGGCCCTGCTGGCGACGTACGGCCGCGACCGCGACGAGAGCCGCCCGCTGCTGCTCGGCTCGGTCAAGTCCAACATCAGCCACACCCAGGCGGCGGCCGGTGTCGCCGGTGTCATCAAGATGGTCATGGCGATGCGGCACGGCGTACTGCCGCGTACGCTGCTCGCCGACGAGCCCTCCTCGCACGTGGACTGGACGCAGGGCGCGGTCAAGGTCCTCGACCAGAACACCGCCTGGCCCGAGACCGGCGCGCCCCGGCGGGCCGCCGTCTCCTCGTTCGGCATCAGCGGCACCAACGCGCACACCATCGTCGAGCAGGCCCCCGCCCCCGAGGCCGCGGACTCCGCGGCCGGCGACACCGAGGCGAGCGGCAGCGCGGGCAGCGAGCCCGCCGTCGAGCCCGGTGTCGTACCCGTACCGCTGTCCGGCCGTACGCCCGAGGCGCTGCGCGCCCAGGCCACCGCACTGCTCGCCGCGATGGACGCCGACTCCGCGACGCCGCTCGTCGACACGGCCTTCTCGCTGGCCACCACCCGGGCCGGCTTCGAGCACCGCGCCGTGATCCTGGCCGCCGACCGCGAAGCCGCGCTCGCCGGACTGACCGCGCTCGCCGAGGACGCACCCGCGGCCGACCGGGTGCAGGGCGCCACCCAGGGCGACGGCAAACTGGCGTTCCTGTTCACCGGACAGGGCTCCCAGCGCCTCGGCATGGGCCGTGAACTGTACGGCCGCTTCCCGGTGTTCGCCGAAGCCCTCGACGCGGCGCTCGGCGAGCTGGACGACCGGCTGGACCGGCCGCTGCGCGCCGTGCTGTGGGGCGAGGACGCCGAGGCGCTGGACCGCACCGAATACGCGCAGCCCGCCCTGTTCGCCGTCGAGGTCGCGCTGGCCAGGCTCGTGGAGTCCTGGGGCATCAAGCCCGACTACCTGACCGGACACTCGATCGGCGAGATCACCGCCGCCCATGTGGCGGGGGTGCTCTCCCTCGGCGACGCCGCCACGCTCGTCGCCGCCCGCGGCCGGCTGATGCAGGCGCTGCCCGCAGGCGGCGCGATGGTCGCCGTGCAGGCCACCGAGGACGAGGTCGCACCGCTGCTGGCGGGACACGAGGACCAGGTGTCCCTCGCCGCCGTCAACGGCCCCGCCGCCCTCGTACTCTCCGGTGACGAGCGGACGGTCGGCGAGATCGCCGCACGGCTGGAGGCCGAAGGCCGCAAGACCAAGCGGCTGCGGGTCTCGCACGCCTTCCACTCGCCGCTGATGGAGCCGATGCTGGCGGAGTTCCGCGCCGTGGTCGGGGGGCTCACCCTCCAGGCCCCGCTGACGCCGTTCGTCTCCAACGTCACCGGCGAGCCGGCGACGGTTGCCCAGGTGACCTCCGCCGACTACTGGGTGGACCATGTCCGCAGCGCCGTGCGGTACGCGGACGGCGTCGACTGGCTGCTCGGCCACGGCGTCACCACCTTCCTCGAACTCGGCCCCGACGGCGTCCTGTCCGCCATGACCGAGGACGGCATCGAGGCCGCAGCCGCCGAGGGCGCCACCGCGCTCCCCGTACTGCGGGCCGGCCGCCCGGAGACCCACACCGTCACCACGGCCCTGGCGGGGCTGCACGTGCGCGGCGTCGCCGTCCGCTGGGACGACTACTTCGAAGGCACCGGCGCCCGCCGCGCCACGCTGCCCACCTACGCCTTCCAGCGCCGCAGGTACTGGCCCAAGGCCAGCCAGGGGCACACCGCCGACCTGCGGGCCGCCGGACTCGGCGCCGCCCACCACCCGCTGCTCTCCGCCGCCGTCTCGCTGGCCGACTCCGACGGGGTCCTGCTCACCGGCAGGCTCTCGCTCCAGTCCCACCCGTGGCTCGCCGACCACGCCGTGCGCGGCACCACCCTGCTCCCCGGCACCGCGTTCTTGGAACTGGCCGTCCGGGCGGGCGACGAGGTCGGCTGCGACCGGGTCGAGGAACTGACCCTGGGTGCCCCGCTGATCCTGCCCGAACAGGGCGCTGTCCAGGTCCAGTTGTGGATCGGAAACCCCGACGACTCGGGCCGTCGCACCGTCAACGTCTACTCCCGCCCCGAGGGCGGCGACGAGGGCGCCTGGACCCGGCACGCCACCGGTGTGCTCGCCGTCGGCGAGATCGGCGAGGAGCGCTCCCTCCTCGACACGGACATCTGGCCCCCGGCCGGCGCCGAACCGGTCGCCATCGACGGGCTCTACCCCCAACTGGCCGACGAGGGCTTCGAGTACGGCCCGGTCTTCCGCGGCCTGCGGGCCGTCTGGCGCAGGGACGACGAGGTGTACGCCGAGGTCGTGCTGCCGGAGGGCGGGGCGGCCGAGGCCGACGCGTTCGGGCTGCACCCCGCGCTGCTCGACGCCGCCCTGCACGCCGCCTCCTTCGCGCAGCTCGGCACGGAGAGCCAGGGCGGACTGCCCTTCTCCTGGGAGGGCGTGTCGCTGCACGCGACCGGCGCCTCCGCGCTGCGCGTACGGCTGACCCCGGCCGCCGAGGACGCGGTGTCGCTCGCCGTGGCGGACACCTCGGGCGAGCCGGTCGTCTCCGTCGAGGCGCTGGTGCTGCGGCCCGTCGCGGCCCAGCAGTTCGGCCCCGTCGCCCTGGTCGGCAGGGACGCGCTGTTCGGCCTCGACTGGATCACAGTACGGACCGGTACGACCGACCCCGGACGGGTGGCCCTGGTGGGCGCCGACGTGTTCGGGCTCGCCGACGACCTGGCAGCGGCCGGTACCGCAGTGACCCACCCGGATCTGCTCGCCCTTGCGGCGGCGGACGCACCGGTCCCGGACGTCGTACTGACCGCTGTCACCGGCGACTTGACCGGCAGCGCGGCGGACTCCGCGCACACGCTGGCGGCTGCCGCGCTCGCGACGGCCCAGGCATGGCTCGCCGACGAGCGGTTCGCCGAAGCGCGGCTGGTGTTCGTCACGCGCGGCGCCGTCGGCGGCCGCGACGCGGCCGCGGCCTCGGTATGGGGCCTGATCCGCTCCGCGCAGGCGGAGCACCCCGGCCGGTTCGGCCTGGTGGATCTGGACCCCGAGACCCCGGCCGCGCTGCCGCGCAGGGCGCTGGGTGTGGACGAACCCCAACTGGTGGTACGCGGCGGCGAGGTGCGGGCCGGCCGGCTGGTGCGCAGGCGGACAGCGGGCGGCACGGGCGTCGGCCCGGAGTGGGGCGTCGGCGGCAGTGTGCTGATCACCGGCGGTACGGGCGGTCTGGGCGCCGTACTGGCCCGGCACCTGGTGGTGGAGCACGGCGTACGGCAACTGCTGCTCGTCAGCCGCAGGGGACTGGCCGCCGACGGCGCAGCCGAGTTGGCGTCGGAGCTTGAGGTGCATGGCGCCGAGGTCGCGGTCGAGGCATGTGATGTGGCCGACCGTGAGTCGCTGGCGGCGCTGCTGTCGGCGCATTCGGTGTCCGCCGTGGTGCATACGGCGGGGGTGCTGGACGACGGTGTGGTCGGTTCGCTGACTCCTGAGCGGTTGGACGCGGTGCTGCGTCCGAAGGCGGACGCGGCCTGGGCTCTGCATGAGCTGACCCGCGGTCTCGACCTGTCCGCCTTCGTGGTGTTCTCGTCCGTCGCCGGTCTGTTCGGCAGCGCGGGACAGGCCAACTACGCGGCGGGCAACGCCTTCCTGGACGCCCTGATGGAGAGCCGGCGCGCCGAGTGCCTGCCCGGTGTGTCACTGGCCTGGGGCCCGTGGGACAGCACAAGCGGCATGACCGGCGGTGTGACCGACGAGGACATGCGGCGCATGGCCCGGTCCGGCATGCCCCCGCTGTCGGTGGAGCAGGGCGTCGCGCTGTTCGACGCGGCGCTGGCCACCGGCGAGGCGGCCGTGGCACCGGTCCGGCTGGACCTGGCCGTCCTGCGGGCGCAGGGGGAAGTCCCGCCGCTGCTGCGCTCGTTGATCCGTACCCGCTCCCGCAGGGCCGCCGTCGCCGGATCGGCGACCGCGAACGATCTCGTCCAGCGGCTGAACCGGCTGGAGGAGACCGATCGGCACGACATGCTGCTGGACCTCGTCCGCGGCCAGGTCGCTGTCGTACTCGGCCATGCGAGCGGCGAGGACATCGACGCCGAACGCGCCTTCCGCGACCTGGGGTTCGACTCGCTGACGGCTGTCGAGCTGCGGAACCGGCTCAACACGGCGACCGGTCTGCGGCTGCCGGCCACGCTCGTCTTCGACTACCCGACCGTGCGCAGCCTGGCCACCTACATCCTCGACGAACTGCTCGGCGCCGACGCCGCCGCGCCCGCCACCACCCGGACCGCCGCGGTCGCCGACGACCCGATCGTCATCGTCGGCATGAGCTGCCGCTACCCCGGCGGGGTGACCTCGCCGGAAGACCTGTGGCAGCTCGTGAGCGAAGGCGGCGACGCGGTCTCCGGATTCCCGGTCAACCGCGGCTGGGACGTCGAATCGCTGTACCACCCGGACCCGGACCACGCGGGCACCGCGTACACCCGCTCGGGCGGATTCCTGCACGAAGCGGGCGAGTTCGACCCGGAGTTCTTCGGGATGAGCCCCCGCGAGGCGCTGGCGACCGACTCGCAGCAGCGGCTGCTGCTTGAGGCGTCGTGGGAAGCGGTCGAGCGTGCTGGTGTCGACCCGGTGTCGCTGCGCGGCAGCGCCACCGGTGTGTTCGCCGGTGTGATGTACAGCGACTACAGCGCCGTACTGGCCAGCCCCGAGTTCGAGGGCTTCCGGGGCGGCGGCAGCTCGGCGAGCCTGGCGTCGGGCCGGGTCTCGTACACGCTGGGCCTCGAAGGCCCGGCCGTCACCGTCGACACCGCGTGCTCGTCCTCGCTGGTCGCCATGCACTGGGCCATCCAGGCCCTCCGCTCGGGCGAGTGCTCGCTCGCCCTGGCCGGCGGGGTCACCGTCATGTCGACGCCGTCCGTGTTCGTGGAGTTCTCCCGGCAGGGCGGTCTGTCGCCCGACGGGCGGTGCAAGGCGTTCTCCGAGTCGGCCGACGGGGTCGGCTGGTCCGAGGGCGTCGGCATGCTCGTCCTGGAACGGCAGTCCGACGCGCTGCGCAACGGCCACCAGGTGCTGGCCGTGGTGCGCGGCTCGGCCGTCAACCAGGACGGTGCCTCCAACGGCCTGACCGCGCCGAACGGCCCCTCGCAGCAGCGGGTCATCCGCCAGGCCCTCGCCAGCGGCGGACTCGTCCCCGACGAGGTCGACGTCGTCGAGGCGCACGGTACGGGTACGACGCTGGGCGACCCCATCGAGGCGCAGGCGCTGCTCGCGACGTACGGGCGTGACCGCGACCCGGAGCGGCCCTTGCTGCTCGGGTCCGTGAAGTCCAACATCGGCCACACGCAGGCCGCCGCGGGCGTCGCCGGGATCATCAAGATGATCATGGCGATGCGGCACGGCAGCCTGCCCAGGACCCTGCACGTCGACGCCCCGTCCTCGCACGTGGACTGGACCGTAGGCGCCGTCGAGCTGCTGACCGAGCAGACCGCCTGGCCGCAGGGCGACCGGCCGCGCCGCGCCGCCGTGTCCTCGTTCGGCATCAGCGGCACGAACGTCCACACCATCATCGAGCAGCCCGCGCCCGCGCCGGTCGCGGCAGCGCCCGCTGCCGGAGCGGCACCTGCCGGGACACCTGCTGAGACCGTCGCGCCCACGGCCGTACCGTGGCTGATCTCGGGCCGCACCCGCGACGCCCTGCGCGGCCAGGCCGCGCGGCTGCTGTCCTACGTACGGGCACGCCCCGAACTCTCCCTGCTGGACGGCGCGTTCTCACTCGCCACCACCCGCTCGCAGTTCGACAGGCGCGCCGCGGTGGTGGCGGGGGACCGCGAAGCGCTGCTGCGGTCGCTCACCGCGCTCGCCACCGGCAAGACCGATGCCGGCGTGATCGAGGGCGAGGCCGCACGGCGCGGCAAGACCGCCCTGCTCTTCACCGGTCAGGGCAGCCAGCGGCCCGCCATGGGACGCGAACTGTACGCGCGCTTCCCGGCGTTCGCCGAAGCGCTCGACACCGTACTCACCGCACTCGACCCGCTGCTCGACCGCCCGCTGCGCGACGTGCTGTTCGCCGCCGAGGGCACGGCTGAAGCCGCGCTGCTGGACGAGACCGGCTGGACCCAGCCCGCGCTGTTCGCCGTCGAGGTCGCGCTGTTCCGGCTCGTCCGCTCCTCGGGCGTCAAGCCCGACTTCGTCGCGGGCCACTCGATCGGGGAGATCGCCGCGGCCCATGTCGCCGGGGTGCTGTCCCTGCCGGACGCGTGCACGCTCGTCGCCGCGCGCGGCAAGCTGATGCAGGCGCTGCCGGCCGGCGGTGCGATGGTCGCGGTACAGGCCGCCGAGGACGAGATCGTCCCCCTGCTCACCGACGACGTCTCGATCGCCGCCGTCAACGGCCCCACGTCGGTGGTCGTTTCCGGCGACGAGGAAGCGGTCCTGGAGATCGCCGACTCGTTCGGCGCGCAGGGGCGCAAGACCAAGCGCCTGCGGGTGAGCCATGCCTTCCACTCGCCCCGGATGGCGGCGATGCTCGACGCGTTCCGCGAGGTCGCCGCGGGGCTGACCTTCGCAGCCCCGGACATCCCGCTGATCTCCAACCTGACCGGACGGCAGGTCACGGAAGAGCAGGTGTGCTCGCCCGACTACTGGGTCGCCCAGGTGCGCGAAGCGGTCCGCTTCGCCGACTGCGTACGGACCCTGCGCGACGCAGGGGTCACCACCTTCGTCGAGGTCGGCCCCGACGCGCCGCTCACCGCGATGGCGCAGGACACCCTCGGCGACGAGTACGACGCCGAACTGGTCCCGCTGCTGCGCGCCGACCGCGCCGAGGAGACCGCCGTCACCACCGCCGTCGCCCGGCTCCAGGTGCACGGCGTCGGCGTGGACTGGCCCGCGTGGTTCGCCGGCAGCGGCGCCCGCCGCGTCGACCTGCCCACGTACGCCTTCCAGCACGAGTTCTACTGGCCGCAGACGCCCGCGCTCGGCGCCCCGGCGACCACCGACCTCGCCGACCCCGGCGACCAGCGGCTGTGGGCCGCCGTCGAGCGCGGCGACGCCGACGAACTCGCCACCATCCTCGGACTCGGCGACCAGGAGCACACCTCCCTCGGCGCCCTGCTGCCCGCGCTGACCTCCTGGCGGCTCGGCAAGCAGGAGAAGACCCTGCTCGACTCCCTGCGCTACCGGGTCGAGTGGACCGCTCCGCGCAAGCCCGGCGCCCCGGTGCTCGACGGCACCTGGCTGCTCGTCAGCGCCGAGGACATCGAAGGGAGCGACGACACCCTCTGCGACGACCTGGCGGGCGCGCTCAGCGCACACGGCGCGCGGGTACGCCGCGTGGTGCTGGACGCCGCGTGCGCCGACCGCGACGTACTCGCCGCGCGGCTCCAGGCCACCGAGGACTACGACAGCACCGCGAACGTGCTCTCCGTCCTCCCCGTGGACGAAACCCCCAGCGCCGCGTACCCGCCGCTCAGCAACGGGCTCGCGCTGACCGTCGCCCTCGTACAGGCCCTGGGCGACACCGGCTCAGCGGGACGCCTGTGGACGGCCACCCGGGGCGCCGTCTCGACCGGACCCGGCGACCCCGTCACCCGGCCCGCCCAGGCGGCGGCCTGGGGACTCGGCCGGGTCGCTGCCCTGGAGCACCCGCAGAGCTGGGGCGGCCTCGTCGACCTGCCCGGCACGCTCGACCAGCAGGCGGGACAGCGGCTGGCGGGCATCCTCGCCACCAAGGACACCCCCGACGGCGAGGACCAGGTGGCGCTGCGCGCCTCCGGCGTCCTCGGCAGGCGGCTCGTCCGGCACACCGTCGAAGAGCTGCCCGCGGCCCGCGAGTTCACCGCGCGCGGCACCGTACTCGTGACCGGTGGCACCGGCGGCCTCGGCGCGGAGGTGGGCCGCTGGCTGGCCCGCTCCGGCGCCGAGCACCTGATCCTCACCAGCCGGCGCGGCCCCGACGCCCCCGGCGCCGCCGAACTCCGCGCCGAACTGGAAGAGTTGGGCGCCACCGTCTCGGTCGTCGCCTGCGACGTGTCCGACCGCGACGCGCTCGCCGCCGTACTGGACGGCGTCCCGTCCGAACTGCCGCTGACCGGTGTGGTGCACACCGCGGGCGTCGGCCACTTCGGAGCGCTGGACCAGCTCGGCCTGCCCGACTTCGCCGAACTCACCTCCGCCAAGCTGGCGGGCGCCGCCCATCTCGACGCCCTGCTCGGCGACCGCGAACTCGACCTGTTCGTCCTCTTCGGCTCGATCGCCGGTGTCTGGGGCAGCGGGCACCAGAGCGCGTACGGCGCCGCCAACGCCTACCTGGACGCCCTGGCCGAGGACCGGCACGCCCGCGGCCTCACCGCCACCTCCGTGGCCTGGGGCCCCTGGGCCGAAGCGGGGATGGCCGCCGACGAGGCGGTCTCCGGCAGCCTGCAACGGCAGGGCCTCGGCCTCCTCGACCCCGGCCCCGCGATGACCGAACTGCGCCGCGCCGTCGTCCAGCGGGACGTGACCGTCACGGTCGCCGACGTCGACTGGGACCGCTACGCACCGGTCTTCACCTCGGGCCGGCCCAGCGCACTGCTCGCCGGACTGCCCGAGGTCCAGGCGCTGACCAGCGGCGCCGAGCGCGAATCGGGCCCCGACGCCTCCGAGTTCGTCACGCGCGTGCGCGCCCTGGCCGAGCCCGAGCAGGACCGGCTGCTGGCCGGCCTCGTACGCGACGAGGCCGCGGCCGTCCTGGGCCACAGCTCCGCCGACGCCGTACCGGAGAGCCGGGCCTTCCGCGACATCGGCTTCGACTCGCTGACCGCCGTCGAGCTGCGCAAGCGGCTCTCCACCGTCACCGGCCTGACGCTGCCCAGCACGATGGTCTTCGACTACCCGACCCCGCTGGAGCTGGCCCGCTATCTGCGCTCGGAGATCCTGGGCGCCGTGCTGGAGGTGGCAGGACCCGTCGCCACCCTGGCCGCCGACGACGAGCCGATCGCCATCATCGGCATGAGCTGCCGCTTCCCCGGCGGCGCCGGCTCGCCCGAGCAGTTGTGGGACCTCGTCACCAACGGCGCCGACGCCGTCAGCGAGTTCCCCGTCAACCGGGGCTGGGACGCCCAGGGCCTCTTCGACCCGGACCCGGACCGGCAGGGCAAGACCTACTCGACGCAGGGCGGATTCCTGCACGAGGCCGACGAGTTCGACCCGACGTTCTTCGGGATCTCACCGCGCGAGGCCCTGGTGATGGACCCCCAGCAGCGGCTGCTGCTGGAGACCACCTGGGAGTCCTTCGAGCGCGCCGGTATCAACCCCGCCGAGGCGCGGGGCAGCCTCACCGGCACCTTCATCGGATCGAGCTACCAGGACTACGGCATGGGCGCCGGCGACGGCGCCGAGGGCCACATGGTCACCGGCAGCAGCCCGAGTGTGCTCTCCGGGCGGATCTCGTACGTCTTCGGGCTCGAAGGCCCGGCCGTCACCGTCGACACCGCCTGCTCCTCCTCGCTGGTCGCGCTGCACCTGGCCTGCCAGTCCCTGCGCAACGGCGAGTCGACACTCGCCGTCGCGGGCGGCGCCACGGTCATGACCACCCCCGCCCCCTTCGTCGCCTTCAGCCGGCAGCGGGCCCTCGCCCAGGACGGCCGCTGCAAGGCGTTCTCCGACGACGCCGACGGCATGACGCTCGCCGAGGGCGTCGGCATCCTGCTGGTCGAGCGGCTCTCCGACGCCCGGCGCAACGGCCACCCGGTGCTCGCGGTCGTCCGCGGCTCCGCCATCAACCAGGACGGTGCGTCCAACGGACTCACCGCCCCCAACGGCCCTTCGCAGCAACGGGTGATGCGGCAGGCCCTTGCCAACGCCCGGTTGAACCCGGGGGACATCGACGCCCTGGAGGCACACGGTACGGGGACGCCGCTCGGCGACCCGATCGAGGCCCAGGCGCTGTTCGCCACGTACGGCAGGGACCGCGACCCGGAGCGGGCGCTGCTGCTCGGCTCGGTCAAGTCCAACATCGGGCACACCCAGTCCGCGGCGGGTGTCGCGAGCGTCATCAAGATGGTGATGGCGCTGCGGAACGGGGTGCTGCCGCAGACGCTGCACGCCGAATCCCCCTCGTCGCACGTGGACTGGTCGTCCGGTGCGGTGCGTCTGCTCTCCGAGGCGGTGGAGTGGCCCGAGACGGGTCGGCCGCGCCGCGCCGCGGTGTCGTCGTTCGGCATCAGCGGCACCAACGCCCACACCCTGCTGGAGCAGGCCCCGGCCGAGGACCGGAACGAGCCGGACGAGCCTGCGGACGAGCCGGTGCCGGTCGCCGGCGGTGTGGTGCCGTGGGTGGTCTCGGGGCGTACCGCCTCCGCCGTACGCGAGCAGGCCGGACGGCTGCTGTCGTACGCGGAGGGCGCCGGATCCGCCGTCAGCCCGCTCGACGTGGGCTTCTCGCTCGTCTCGTCCCGCTCCGTCTTCGAGCACCGGGCCGTGGTGGTCCCGGCGGAGGAGACGGACCCGCTGGACGCCCTGCGCGCCGTCGAGCACGACGGCCCCTCGTCCGTGGTGGCCCGTGGCGCGGCCGATGTCGAGGGGAAGACGGTGTTCGTCTTCCCGGGGCAGGGTTCGCAGTGGGTGGGGATGGGGGCGCGTCTGCTGGACGAGTCGCCGGTCTTCGCCGAGCGGATCGCCGAATGTGCGGCCGCGCTGGCGGAGTTCACCGACTGGTCGCTGGTGGACGTGCTGCGCGGCGTCGAAGCTGCGCCGTCCCTGGAGCGGGTCGATGTGGTGCAGCCCGCCTCCTTCTCGGTGATGGTGTCCCTGGCCGCGCTGTGGCGCTCGCGCGGGGTCGAACCCGCAGCCGTCGTCGGCCACTCGCAGGGCGAGATCGCCGCCGCCGTCGTCTCCGGGGCGCTGTCCCTGCAGGACGGCGCACGGGTGGTGGCCCTGCGCAGCCAGGCGATCGGCCGCAGCCTCGCCGGGCGCGGCGGGATGATGTCCGTGGCCCTCCCCGTGGCCGAGGTGGAGAGCCGGCTGGAGTCGTGGTCGGGCCGGGTGTCCGTGGCCGCGGTCAACGGGCCGCGCTCCGTGGTGGTTTCGGGTGACCCCGAAGCCCTGGACGAGCTGGCCGCCGAGCTGACGGGCGAGGAGATCCGGGTGCGCCGGGTCGCGGTGGACTACGCGTCGCACAGCGCCCACGTCGAGGATCTGCGGGACGAACTGCTCGACATCCTGGGACCGGTGCGTCCCCGCGTCTCGGAGGTGCCGTTCTTCTCCACCGTGACCGGTGCGTGGCTGGACACCGAGCGGACGGACGCGGAGTACTGGTTCCGCAACCTGCGCCAGCGCGTCAAGTTCGCCGACGCCGTACAGGACCTGCTGGACGCGGGACACCGCGCCTTCATCGAGGTCAGTTCGCATCCGGTGCTGACGATGTCGGTGCAGGACATGATCGATGATTCGGGCGAACCGGGTGTCGCGACGGGGACGTTGCGTCGTGACACGGGTGGTGTGTCGCGGTTCCTGCTGTCGGCCGCCGAGGTGTTCGTACGCGGTGTCGACGTCGACTGGACAGGTGTGTTCGCCGGCACCGGCGCCCGGCGCGTGGACCTGCCGACCTACGCCTTCCAGCACGAACACCTGTGGGCCGTACCGCCGGTGGCCGAGAACGCGGGCACCACCGACCCGGCCGACGCGGAGTTCTGGGCGGCGGTGGAGCAGGAGGATCTGTCCGCGCTGTCCGCGACACTGCGTACCGACGAGGGTTCGGTGGCCGCTGTGCTGCCGGCGCTGTCGTCCTGGCGCAGGTCGCGCCACGACCGCTCCACGGTCGACTCCTGGCGCTACCGGGCCTCCTGGTCCCCGGTGAGTACCGTCCCGCCGAAGTCCCTCTCCGGCGCCTGGCTCGTGGTGTCGGCCGAAGGCATCGACGACGCCGATGTCGTCGGCGCACTGGGCGGATCGGGCGCCGACGTACGCCGGTTGGTGCTGGACGAGTCGTGTGTCGACCGTGCGGTCCTGGCAGAGCGGCTGGCGGAGCTTTCGGCCGAGACCGGCGAGGTCGCCGGGATCGTGTCCGTACTCGCCGCCGCCGAGGAGCCGGGGGAGCAGTACCCCGGTCTGTCTCTCGGTCTGGCGCTGACCGTCGCGCTGGTGCAGGCCCTGGGCGACACGGAGACCGGTGCCCCGTTGTGGTTCCTCACCCGAGGCGCGGTCTCCACGGGCCGCTCGGACGAGGTGACGGCTCCCGTACAGGCGCAGGTGGCCGGGGTGGGCTGGACAACGGCCCTGGAGCATCCGCAGCGTTGGGGCGGTGTCATCGATCTGCCGCCGGTCCTCGACCAGCGGGCCGCCTCGCGACTCGTGTCCGCCCTCGCGGGCGCACTGGGCGAGGAGGACCAACTCGCCGTCCGCTCCTCCGGCGTCTTCACTCGCCGTATCGTCCGCGCCGCAGCGGGCCGGCAGGGTCCCTCGCGCGACTGGAAGCCGCGCGGCACCACGCTGATCACCGGCGGCTCGGGCACCCTCGCGCCGCATCTCGCCCGCTGGCTGGCCGGACAGGGCGCCGAGCATCTGGTGCTGACCAGCAGGCGCGGCGCCGAGGCGCCGGGCTCCGCCGAACTCGTCGCCGAACTGGCCGAGTTGGGTACGGAAGCGGCCGTCGTCGCCTGCGACGTGACCGACCGGGAAGCGGTCGCCGCACTGCTGGCGGAGCTGAAGGACGACGGACGCACCGTGCGTACCGTCGTGCACACGGCCGCGCTCATCGAGCTGCACTCGCTGGCCGAGACCACCATGGAGTCCTTCTCCGACGTCATGCACGCGAAGGTGGTCGGCGCGCAGGTCCTGGACGAACTGCTCGACAACGACGAGCTGGACGACTTCATCCTCTACTCGTCCACGGCCGGCATGTGGGCCAGTGGCGCGCACGCCGCGTATGTGGCGGGCAACGCCTACCTGGCCGCGCTCGCCGCCCACCGCCGCGCCCGCGGTCTGCGCGCGATGTCGCTCTCCTGGGGCATCTGGTCCGACGACCTCAAGATCGGCCGGGTCGACCCGTCGCAGATCCGCCGCAGCGGCCTGGAGTTCATGGACCCGCAGCTTGCGCTGAGCGGTCTCAAGCGGGCCCTGGACGACGACGAGACCGTTATCGCGGTCGCCGACGTCGACTGGGACACGTACTACCCCGTCTTCACGTCGAGCCGCCCCACGACCCTGTTCTCCGACGTGCCCGAGGTGCGCAGGCTCACCGAGGCCGCCGACGGGGCCACGGGCACTGTCGTGGAGGGCGAGTTCGTGGCGCGGCTGCGCGCGCTGTCCGCCGCCGAGCAGGAGCGGCTGCTGCTCGAAGTGGTGCGCGCCGAGGCCATGTCCGTACTGGGCCTCACCTCCGCCGACGCGCTGCCCGACGGGCGCGCGTTCCGCGACGTCGGCTTCGACTCGCTGACCGCCGTCGGGCTGCGCAACCGCCTCGCGTCCGTCACCGGTCTGACGCTGCCGACGACGATGGTCTTCGACTACCCGAGCCCCGCCGCGCTGGCCGGCTTCCTGCGCTCCGAGCTGGCCGGTGCGCAGAGCGCGGCCGGCGCCGTCGTCGTCGCCCCTTCGGCCCCCGTCGACGACGACCCGATCGCCATCATCGGCATGAGCTGCCGCTACCCCGGCGGGGTCACCTCGTCGGAGGAGCTGTGGAAGCTCGTCCTGAACGGCGCGGACGCCATCTCCGGATTCCCCGCCGACCGGGGCTGGGACGCCGAAGGACTCTACGACCCCGACCCCGACCGGTCGGGCAGGACGTACTCCGTGCAGGGCGGCTTCCTGCAGGACGTCGCCGACTTCGACCCGGGATTCTTCGGCATCTCGCCGCGTGAAGCGGTCGCCATGGACCCGCAGCAGCGGCTGCTGCTGGAAACGTCCTGGGAAGCCTTCGAGCACGCCGGGATCGACCCGGTCTCCCAGCGCTCCAGCCTCACCGGCACCTTCATCGGCGCCAGCTACCAGGACTACACGTCCGGTGTGGCCAACGCGGCCGAGGGCTCCGAAGGCCACATGATCACCGGCACGCTCTCCAGCATCCTCTCCGGGCGGGTCTCCTACCTCTTCGGCTTCGAGGGCCCGGCCGTCACCCTCGACACCGCCTGCTCGTCCTCGCTCGTCGCGCTCCATCTGGCCTGCCAGTCGCTGCGCAACGGCGAGAGCACCCTCGCGCTCGCCGGCGGTGTCAGCATCATGTCCACCCCCAGCGCCTTCGTCGGCTTCAGCCGGCAGCGCGCGCTCGCGGTCGACGGCCGCTGCAAGGCGTACGCCGAGGCCGCCGACGGCATGACGCTCGCCGAGGGCGTCGGCCTCGTACTGCTGGAGCGGCTGTCCGACGCCCGGCGCAACGGCCACCAGGTACTGGCCGTGGTGCGCGGCTCCGCCGTCAACCAGGACGGCGCCTCCAACGGGCTGACCGCCCCCAACGGCCCCTCGCAGCAGCGCGTCATCCGGCAGGCCCTCGCCAACGCGGGCGTCGAGGCCGGCGAGGTCGACGTCATCGAGGGGCACGGCACCGGTACGGCGCTGGGCGACCCCATCGAGGCGCAGGCCCTGCTGACCACGTACGGCCAGGACCGCGACCCCGAGCGGCCGCTGCTGCTCGGCTCGGTGAAGACCAACATCGGCCACACGCAGATGGCTTCGGGCGTCGCCAGCGTCATCAAGATGGTCCAGGCGCTCCAGCACGGCATCGTCCCGAAGACGCTGCACGTCGACGCGCCGTCCTCGCACGTCGACTGGTCCTCCGGCGCCATCGACCTGCTGACCGAGCAGACCGACTGGCCCGAGACCGGCCGGCCCCGGCGCGGCGCCATCTCGTCCTTCGGCCTCAGCGGCACCAACGTCCACACCATCCTGGAGCAGGCGCCCCCGGAGGAGCCCGCCGAGTCGCCCCTGCCCGACGGGGAGCCCAGGACCGGCGTCGTGCCGCTGCTGGTCTCCGCCCGGAGCGAGGCCGCGCTGCGCGCCCAGGCGGGCCGGCTGCTGTCCCTCGTGGAGGAGCGGCCCGAAGCACACCTCACCGACCTCGCCTTCTCACTGGCCACCTCCCGCTCCAGCCTGGACCGCAGGGCCGCCGTCGTGGCGGAGGAGCGCGACGAACTGCTGCGCGGGCTGCTGGCCCTGCGCGACGGACTGCCGGGCCCCGGCGTGGTCCAGGGCGGCACAGGACGTGGCCGTACCGCGTTCCTTTTCAGCGGCCAGGGCAGCCAACGTCCCGGCATGGGACGGGAGTTGTACGAGCGTTTCCCCGTGTACGCGGACGCCTTCGACGCCGTACTGGCCCGGATCGACGGCGAGTTGGACCGGCCGCTGCGCGAGGTCATGTTCTGCGAGCCGCAGTCGCCCGAGGCGGCGCTGCTCGACAGGACCGAGTACGCGCAGCCCGCGCTGTTCGCCGTCGAGGTCGCGCTGTTCCGGCTCGCCGAGTCGTGGGGGATCACCCCCGACTACCTGGCCGGACACTCCGTCGGCGAACTGGCAGCGGCGCATGTCGCGGGCGTGCTCTCCCTGGAGGACGCCTGCGCCCTGGTCGCCGCGCGCGGCCGGCTGATGCAGGCACTGCCCGAGGGCGGCGCGATGATCTCGCTCCAGGCCGCCGAGGACGAGGTCCTGCCGCTGCTCGAAGGCATCGAGGACCAGGTGTCCATCGCCGCCGTCAACGGACCCGCCTCGGTGGTCGTCGCGGGAGCCGAGGACGCCGTCGTCGCCCTCGCCGCCCGTATCGCGGCCGACGGGCGCAAGACCAAGCGGCTGCGGGTGAGCCACGCCTTCCACTCGCCGCTCATGGACGCCATGCTGGACGACTTCGGCCGGGTCGCGAGCGGTGTCACCTACCACGCGCCCGCCATCCCCTTCGTCTCCGACGTGACCGGCGAACTCGCCACCGACGAGCAGGTGTGCTCGGCGGAGTACTGGGTCCGGCACGTGCGCGGCGCTGTCCGCTTCGGCGACGGCGTGAGCTGGCTCGCCGAACGCGGCGGGGTGCGTACGTTCCTGGAACTCGGCCCCGACGCGGTGCTCTGCGGCATGGCCCGCGAGAGCCTGCCCGACGCCGCCCGGACCGCGCTCCTTCCGCTGCTGCGCGCCGACCGGCCCGAAGTACGGTCCGTCGTCACCGCGTTGACCGGAGCGCACGCGCACGGCGTCGACGTGGACTGGGCCGCCTTCTTCGCCGGCACCGGAGCACGCAGGGTCGAGCTGCCCACGTACGCCTTCCAGCGCGAGCGGTACTGGCCCGAGGCCGCCGTGGAGACGGCCGGCCCGCCGACGGCGCAGAACTCGCTCGACGCCGAGTTCTGGTCGGCGGTGGAGCGGGACGACGTGACGTCGCTCGCCGCCTCGCTCGGCCTGGACGACGACACGGTCACGGCCATGGTCCCGGCCCTGACCGCCTGGCGCCGCCGCCGCGGCGAGGAGTCGGCCGTCGACGCCTGGCGCTACCGCGTCACCTGGAAGCCGCAGAGCGCCGCCGCAGCGCCGACCGCCCTGGCCGGGCGCTGGCTCGTCCTGACCCCCGCCAAGCTGGAGGACGCCGACTGGTCCGCCGATGTCGTCGGCGCCCTCGGCGCGGACACCGTCACGGTCGAGGTCGCCGAGACCGACCGCGCCGCCCTCGCCGCGCGACTGACCCGGCTCACCGAGGGGGAGAGCACCTTCGCGGGCGTCCTGTCCCTGCTCGCCCTCGCCGACTGCGAACGCGCCGCGCACACCGGCGTACCGGCAGCCCTGACCCTGACGACCGTCGCCGTGCAGGCCCTCGGCGACGCGGGGATCGAAGCGCCGCTGTGGAACGTCACCCGGGGCGCCGTCTCCGTCGGCCGCTCGGAACACGCCGTCAGCCTCGACCAGGCAGCCGTCTGGGGACTCGGCCGCGTCGTGGCGCTCGAACACCCCGACCGCTGGGGCGGCTGCGTCGACCTGCCCGAACAGCTCGACTCGCACGCCGCACGCCGGCTGCGCGGCGTCCTGTCCGGCGCCTCGGACGAGAGCGAGGCCGCCGTACGCGCCTCCGGCGTGTTCGTACGCCGACTCGCCCACAGCCCGGCCGGACCCGCCGCCGACGAGCGCAAGCTCGACACCTCGGGCACCGTTCTGATCACCGGAGGCACCGGCGGCCTCGGCGGGCACCTCGCCCGCGGGCTCGCCCGCTCCGGCGCCGGCCATCTGCTGCTCACCAGCAGGCGCGGCCCCGAAGCCCCCGGCGCCACCGAACTGCGCACCGAATTGGAGGAGTTGGGCGCCCGGGTCACCATCGCGGGATGCGACGCCGCCGACCACGACGCCCTCGCTGCCCTGCTCGCCACCGTCCCCGACGACGCACCGCTCACCGCCGTGTTCCACACGGCCGGTGTCGTCGCCGACAGCGTCGTGGACGCACTGACCGCGGACGACCTCACCGCCGTACTGCGCTCCAAGGTCGCCTCCGCACTCAACCTGCACCAGCTCACCGCGGACCTCGACCTGTCGGCGTTCGTCCTCTTCTCCTCCACCGCAGGCGTCTTCGGCGCCGCCGGGCAGGGCAACTACGCCGCCGCCAACGCCTATCTCGACACGCTCGCCGAATACCGGCGCGCCCACGGGCTGACGGCGCTGTCCGTCGCCTGGGGCCCCTGGGCCGGCTCCGGCATGGTCGCCGACGCGGCCGAGATCGAGAGCCGGGTGCGGCGCGGCGGATTCGAGCCGCTGGCCCCCGAGCCCGCCGTCCGCGCCCTGTTCCAGGCCGTCGAGCACGACGACACCGCCGTTGCCGTCGCCGACATCGACTGGAGCCGCTTCCGCACGGCCTTCGCCGCCACCCGCCCGCTGCCGTTCATCGCCGACCTGCCCGAGATCCGGCAGGCCGCCGTCGCCTCCGCGGGGACCGCGTCCGGCGAACCGGAGCTGCGGCAGCGGCTCGCCGAACTCCCCGAGGCCGAACGCGGCCGCCACATGCTCGACTTGCTGCGCGCCCAGGTCGCCGCCGTACTGGGGCACTCCGACGCCAGGAACATCGAGGACGACCGCGCCTTCCGGGACCTCGGCTTCGACTCGCTGACCACCCTCGAACTGCGCAACAGCCTCTCCGCCGTCACCGGGCTCACCCTGCCCGCATCCCTCGTCTACGACCTGCCGACCCCGGCCGAGATGGCGGAGTTCCTGCTCGCCGAACTGCTCGGCTCGCTGCCCGAGGCCCCGGCGCTCCCCGCGGCCACCGCAAGGCCCGTGGACGACGACCCGATCGCGGTCGTCGGCATGAGCTGCCGCTTCCCCGGCGGGGTGACCTCGCCCGAGGAGCTGTGGCAGCTCCTCCAGGACGGCGGGGACGGCATCTCGGCGTTCCCCGCCGACCGGGGCTGGGACATCGACGCCCTCGGCGCCGGCGCCTCCGACACCCTCGAAGGCGGCTTCCTCACCGGCGTGGCCGACTTCGACGCCCGCTTCTTCGGGATCTCGCCCCGCGAGGCCCTGGCCATGGACCCGCAGCAGCGGCTGCTGCTGGAGGCCACCTGGGAGGCGCTGGAGCGGGCCGGTATCGACCCGTCCGCGCTGCGCGGCTCCACCACCGGCGTCTTCGTCGGCACCAACGGCCAGGACTACCCGACTCTGCTGCGCAGGTCCGGGTCGGACGTGCAGGGCTACGTGGCCACCGGCAACACCGCCAGCGTCATGTCGGGCCGACTCTCCTACGCGCTCGGACTTGAGGGCCCCGCCGTCACCGTCGACACCGCATGCTCGTCGTCGCTGGTCGCCATGCACTGGGCCGGCAAGGCGCTCAGCTCGGGGGAGTGCTCGCTGGTGATCGCGGGCGGCGTCTCGGTGATGTCGAGCCCCGACTCCTTCGTCGAGTTCAGCCGCCAGGGCGGCCTGGCCCCCGACGGCCGGTGCAAGGCGTTCTCCGACGACGCCGACGGCACCGCCTGGTCCGAGGGCGTCGGCATCCTCGTCCTGGAACGGCTCTCCGACGCCGTACGCAACGGGCACGAGGTGCGCGGCGTCATCCGGGGCACCGCCGTCAACCAGGACGGCGCCTCCAACGGCCTCACCGCCCCCAACGGCCCCTCGCAGCAGCGCGTCATCCGGCAGGCGCTCGCCGACGCCCGGCTCGCCACCACCGATATCGACGCCGTCGAGGCGCACGGCACCGGCACCACGCTCGGCGACCCGATCGAGGCGCAGGCGCTGCTGGCCACGTACGGGCAGGGCCGCGAACGCCCGCTGCTGCTCGGCACGGTCAAGTCCAACATCGGCCACACCCAGGCCGCAGCCGGTGTCGCCGGTGTGATCAAGATGCTGATGGCGATGCGGCACGGCACCCTGCCGAAGACGCTGCACGCCGACACCCCCTCGGCGCATGTCGACTGGTCTGCGGGCGCCGTCTCGCTGCTGCACGAGCCCGCCGACTGGCCGGAGACCGGCCGGCCGCGCCGGGCAGGTGTCTCCGCCTTCGGCGTCAGCGGTACGAACGCGCACGTCATCGTGGAGCAGGCACCCGCCGTCGAACGGCCCGCCGCTGAGCCCGAGACGGCGGCCCCCGCCGTCGCGCCGACGCTCGTGCCGTGGATCGTCTCCGGCAGGACCCGCGACGCGCTCCAGGCCCAGATCGACCGGCTCACCGCCTACGCGGCGCCGGGCAGCGGCCTCGCCGCCCTGGACGTCGGCCACTCGCTCGCCTCGGACCGTACGCTCTTCCCGCACCGCGCCGTGCTGCTCGCCGGACCCGACGGGGTACGGGAGGCCGCACGCGGCGTCGCGAGCCGCGCCCCCGGCAGGACCGCGTTCCTCTTCTCCGGCCAGGGCAGCCAACGCGCCGCCATGGGACGGGAGTTGTACGAGCGGTTCCCGGTCTTCGCCGAGGCCCTCGACGCGGTGCTCGCCCATCTCGACACCGAGCTGAAGTCCCCGCTGCGCGAGGTGCTGTTCGCCGAACCCGGCACCTTCGAGGCGGAGTTGCTGGACGAGACAGGCTGGACCCAGCCGGCCCTCTTCGCCGTCGAGGTGGCGCTGTTCCGGCTGCTGGAGTCATGGGGGACGACCCCGGACTTCGTGGCAGGACACTCGATCGGGGAGATCGCCGCCGCGCACGCGGCGGGAGTCTTCACCCTCCCCGACGCCTGCCGGCTCGTCGCGGCGCGCGCCTCGCTCATGCAGGCGCTGCCCCAGGGCGGTGCGATGGTCGCGGTGCAGGCCACCGAGGACGAGATCACCCCGCTGCTGGGCGAGGACGTCTCGATCGCGGCGGTCAACGGACCGCAGGCGCTCGTCCTGGCCGGCACGGAGGAAGCGGTCCAGGTGATCGCCGACCTGATGGCGGACGACGGCCGCCGCACCCGGCGGCTGCGCGTCTCGCACGCCTTCCACTCGCCGCTGATGGACCCGATGCTCGCGGACTTCGCCCGCGTCACCGAGAGCCTGGCGTACGAGGAGCCCCGGATCCCCGTCGTGTCGAACCTGACAGGCCAGGTCGCCACGGCGGCGGAACTCGCCTCGCCCGCCTACTGGGTACGGCACGTGCGGGAAGCCGTCCGGTTCGCCGACGGCGTCCGCACCCTGCGCGACGCCGGGGTCTCCACCTTCGTGGAACTCGGCCCCGACGGCGTGCTGTCGGCCATGGCCCAGCAGAGCCTGGAGGGCGTCGAGCCCGCCCCCGCCGTGGTGCCGCTGCTCCGCAAGGACCAGGGCGAGGAAGCGGCCGTGACCGCCGCGCTGGCCACCCTGCACACGCACGGAGCGGGACCCCGCTGGTCCGCCTACTTCGCCGGTACCGGAGCGTCCCGCGTCGAACTGCCCACGTACGCCTTCCAGCGCGAGCGGTACTGGCCCGAGCCGGCGGCCGTGGCAGCCCTCGGCGGCCCCGACCCGGTCGACGCCGAGTTCTGGTCGGCCGTGGAGCGCGCGGACCTCGAATCGCTGGCCGCCTCGCTCGACCTGGACGGCGGCACCGTCACCGCGATGGTGCCCGCGCTGTCCGCGTGGCGCCGCCGCCGCGGCGAGCAGTCGGCCGGGGAGAACTGGCGCTACCGCGAGACCTGGACCCCGCTCACCGCACTCGGCACGAGCGCCACCACCGAGCCGTCCGGCGACCGGCTGGTCATCGTGCCGGCCTCCCACGCCGACGACACCTGGACGTCCGCCGCCGTCGCCGCGCTCGGCGCGGGTGCGGTACGGGTCGAGGCCGACCCGTACGACCACGCCGGCCTCGTCCACCTGCTCACGGCGGCGCGCCGCGAAGGGACCGGCTACGCCGGTGTCGTCTCGCTGCTCGCCACCGCCGAACCGGACCCGGCGGCCACCGGGGCGCACCTGCCGTCGGACCTCGCCTGGCCGACCGCGCTGCTGCGGGCGCTGGACGAGGCGGGCATCGACGCACCGCTGTGGTGCGTCACGCGCGGCGCCGTCTCCACCGCCGCCACCGACCACCTGGTGGACGCCGGACAGGCCGCCGTATGGGGCCACGGCCGGGTCACCGCACTGGAGCACCCCGACCGCTGGGGCGGTCTGATCGACCTGCCGGAGACCGTGGACGACACGGCGGGCGCGGCCTTCGCCGCCGCCCTGACCGGCCAGGACGGCGAGGACCAGATCGCGGTCCGCGCCACCGGAGCCCTCGGCCGCCGGCTCAGCCGTACGGCACAGGACCCGGCGGGCGGCTCGTGGCGGCCCACCGGTACCGTCCTGGTCACCGGAGGTACGGGCACGACGGGCGGCCCCGTCGCCCGCTGGCTGGCCCGCGAGGGCGCCCAGCACCTCGTCCTGACCGCCCGCGACGAGGCGCAGCTCGCGGACGCCGCAGCGCTCGAAGCCGAACTGACCGCGCTCGGCGCCACCGTCACCGCGGCCGTCTGCGAGGTGTCCGACCGCGAAGCGCTCACCGCGCTGCTGGCGGCGATCCCCGACGACCGGCCGCTGACCGCCGTCGTCCACGCCGAAGAGGCCGCGGGCGGCACCACAGAACCCGGCTCCGGACCAGTTGCACTCTCCGCGGCGCTGGCCGGAGTCGTCCAACTCGACGCCGTGCTCGGCGACCGGCCGCTGGACGCGTTCGTCCTGTTCGGCTCCGTCGCCGGAGTCTGGGGCGTCCGCGGCCAGGAGGCACAGGCCGCACTCGGCGCGTACGCGGACGCCGTCGCCCGGCAGCGCCGCGACCGGGGCGCCACCGCCCTGTCGGTCGCCTGGGGCGCCTGGGCGGACACCGTGGACCGGGCGACCGCCGCGCATCTGCGGATGAACGGACTGCCCGTCATGGCCGCCGACGCCGCGCTGGCCGCACTCGGCCGTACCGTCGCCGACGGCGAGAGCGCCGTGACCGTCGCCGACGTGGACTGGGCGGCCTTCGCACCCGCCTACACCGAAAGCCGCCGCAGCACCCTGCTGGCGGACATCCCGGAGGCCCGCGCCGCCCTCGCGGCGGCCGAACACGACCGCAAGGAGGAGCAGTCCGCCGCCGGGACCTACCGGCAGGAACTGCTGGCACTGCCCGACACCGAACGCGCCGACGCGCTGCTCGACCTGGTCACCGGCAAGGTCGCCATGGTGCTCGGCCACACGAGCGCCGACGCCGTCGAGTCCGACCTGCCCTTCCGCGACCTCGGCTTCGACTCGCTGACCGCCGTCGACCTGCGCAACCAGCTCATGACGGCGACCGGCCTCAGCCTGCCCGCCACGCTCGTGTTCGACCACCCGACCCCGGCCGAACTGGCCGCCCAACTGCGGACCTTGCTGCTCGGCGAACTGCCCGGCACCGCGGCGCCCATGGCGGCCTCCGGGCACATCGGCGACGACCCCGTCGCGATCGTCGGCATGGCCTGCCGCTACCCCGGAGGTGTCGGCTCCCCCGAGGACCTGTGGCGGCTCGTGACCGAAGGGACCGACGCCGTGGGGGAGTTCCCCACCGACCGCGGCTGGGACCTCGACACCCTGCTCGGCGGCGGCGCGGACGGCCGGGGCCGCAGCGCCACCGGCAACGGCGGCTTCCTCTACGACGCGGCCGACTTCGACCCCGGTCTGTTCGGCATCTCGCCCCGCGAGGCGATGGTGATGGACCCGCAGCAGCGCATCGTGCTCGAAGCCGCCTGGGAGGCGCTGGAGCGGGCCGGCATCGACGCGGCGACCCTGCGCGGCAGCGCGACCACCGGCGTCTACGTCGGCGGCGGCAGCGGCGACTACCGGCCCCCGGCCGAGTACGGCCAGTGGGAGACCGCCCAGTCGGCCAGCCTCCTCTCCGGCCGGCTCGCCTACTCCTTCGGCCTCCAGGGGCCCACGGTCTCCGTGGACACGGCCTGCTCCTCCTCCCTGGTGGCACTCCACCTGGCCGCCCAGGCACTGCGCTCGGGCGAGTGCTCGATCGCCCTGGCCGGCGGGGTCACCGTCATGGCCACCCCGGTGGGCTTCGTGGAGTTCACCGCCCAGGGCGCGCTGTCCTCCGACGGCCGGTGCAAGGCGTTCTCCGAAGAGGCGGACGGCACCGGCTGGGCCGAGGGCGTGGGCATGCTCGTCGTCGAGCGGCTCTCCGACGCCCGGCGCAACGGCCACCACGTCCTCGCGGTCCTGCGCGGCTCCGCCATCAACCAGGACGGCGCGTCCAACGGACTGACAGCGCCCAACGGCCCCGCCCAGCAGCGGGTGATCAGGCAGGCGCTCGCCAACTCCGGTCTGGCGCCCGCCGATGTGGACGCCGTCGAGGCGCACGGCACCGGCACCAAGCTCGGTGACCCGATCGAGGCGCAGTCCCTGCTGGCCACCTACGGCCAGGACCGCGACCCGCAGCGCCCGGTGCTGCTCGGCTCGCTCAAGTCCAACATCGGTCACACCCAGGCCGCTTCCGGTGTCGCCGGGGTCATCAAGATGGTGATGGCGATGCGGCACGGCACCCTGCCCAAGTCGCTGCACGCCGAGACACCGTCGTCGCACGTGGACTGGACGGCGGGCGCCGCCCGGCTGCTCACCGAGCCGGTCGCCTGGCCGGAGGCGGGCCGCCCGCGCCGCGCCGGGGTCTCCTCCTTCGGAGCCAGCGGTACGAACGCGCACGTCATCCTGGAGCAGGCACCGGGAACCGACACCGCCGCCCCGGCCCCCACCGCTCCCGAGGGGGCCGAAGGAGCCGCACGCCAGGCGGGCACACTGCCGGTACTGCTGTCCGGCAGGACCGAGGGCGCGCTGCGCGACCAGGCCCGCCGGCTGCTCGCCCAGGTGACCGGGCAGCCGGACATCCCCCTGACCGATCTGGCCTTCTCGCTCGCGACCACCCGCTCCGCCTTCGAGCACCGGGCCGCCATCTCCGTGACCGGCGGCGAGGGCCTGCTCGACGGGCTCGCCGCGCTCGCCGACGGCGGCAGCGACCCGCACCTGGTCGAGAACCATCTGGAACGGGTCGGCAAGCGCGCGTTCCTGTTCTCGGGACAGGGGTCGCAGCGGCTCGGCATGGGCCGTGAGCTGTACGGCACGTTCCCCGCCTTCGCCGACGCCCTGGACGCCGTACTCGCCGAGCTGGAAGGCCACTTGGGCCGCTCGCTGCGAGAGGTCGTCTGGGGTGACGACGCCGAGTCGCTGAACGAGACGGGCGCGACACAGCCCGCGCTGTTCGCGATCGAGGTGGCGTTGTTCCGGCTGGTCGAGTCGTGGGGTGTGACCCCGGACTTCGTGGCCGGGCATTCGATCGGTGAAATTGCCGCTGCGCACGTGGCCGGGGTGTTCTCGCTGGCGGACGCCGCGCGGCTGGTGGTGGCGCGGGCCGGACTGATGCAGGCGCTGCCGTCCGGCGGTGCGATGGTCGCTGTCCAGGCGACCGAGGACGAAGTCACCCCGCTGCTGACCGACGGCGTGTCGATCGCGGCCGTCAACGGGCCCTCGTCCGTGGTGGTCTCGGGTGATGAGGACGCGGCTCTGAAGGTCGCGGCGCACTTCGCGGAACAGGGCCGTAAGACGAACCGGCTGCGCGTGTCGCACGCGTTCCACTCGCCGCTGATGGATCCGATGCTGGACGAGTTCCGCGCCGTCGCCGAGGAGTTGGCCTACGAGGCACCCCGGATCCCGCTGGTGTCGAACCTGACCGGCGCCCTGGCGGCCGCCGACGAGCTGTGCTCGCCCGACTACTGGGTACGGCACGTCCGCGAGGCCGTCCGATTCGCCGACGGCATACGGACATTGGCGGACCGGGGCGTCACCACCTTCCTGGAACTGGGCCCGGACGCGGTGCTCGCCGCCATGGCCCAGGAGTCGGCGCCGCAGGGCGCGGCCGCCGTGCCGGTCCTGCGCAAGGGCCGCGACGAGGAGGCGACCCTGGTCGCCGCCGTCGCCCGGCTGCACGTGCTCGGCGCAGGACCGCGGTGGTCCGCGTTCTTCGCCGGCACCGGCGCCCAGTGGATCGACCTGCCGACGTACGCCTTCCAGCGCGACCGGTTCTGGCCGGACGCCCTGCCCGGCGCGACCGCACCGGCCGCCGCCCCGCAGGCGTCCGACGCCACGGACCGCGCGTTCTGGGAAGCGGTCGAGCAGGAGGACTTCAGCTCCCTGGAATCCGTCCTGGACATCGAGGGCGACACGCTGTCCAAGGTGCTGCCCGCGCTGCTCGACTGGCGCAGGAACCGCCAGGACGAGTCGGTCGTCGAGGGCTGGCGGCACCGCGTCGTATGGAAGTCGCTGACCGGCGCAAGCACCGCCAACCGCAAGCCCCTGAACGGCACCTGGCTCGCCGTGGTGCCCGAGGAGCACACCGGCGACGCGTGGGTCTGCGCCGCGCTCGACGCGCTGGGCAGCACCGTCGTACGGGTCCCGGTGGCACCCGGACCGCAGGACCGGGCAGCGCTGGCAGGGGAGCTGCGCTCCCTCGCCGAGCAGACAGCCGCCGAGGACGGCGCGCCGTTCGCCGGGGTCGTCTCGCTCCTGGCGCTGCGCGACACCATGCCGGGCAGCGTGCCCGAGGGCGTCGCCCTCACGGCCGTGCTGCTCCAGGCGCTCGGTGACGCCGGGATCGACGCCCCGCTCTGGTCCGTCACCCGGGGCGCCGTGTCCGTGCACCGCACCGACACACCACGCAACCCGCTCCAGGCCGCCGTGTGGGGCCTGGGCCGGGTCGCGGCCCTCGAATACCCGGAGCGCTGGGGCGGTCTGATCGACCTGCCCGAGCGGCTGGACGAGCGTACGTGCGCGGGCTTCGCCGGAGCGCTCGCCGGGACGGAGGGCGAGGACCAGATCGCCGTACGGGCCTCCGCCGTCCTTGCCCGCCGACTGTTGAAGGCCCCCGGCAAGCAGCCCGCCCGCGCCTGGGACCCGAAGGGCACGGTACTGATCACCGGTGGCACCGGCGCCCTCGGCGCCCATGTGGCCCGCCGGCTGGCCAGGGACGGCGTCCAGCACCTGGTGCTGCTCAGCCGCCGGGGCCAGGACGCACCGGGCGCCGACGCGCTGCGGGACGAACTCGGCAAGCTGGGCGCCGGGGTCACCGTCGCCGCGTGCGACGTCGCCGACCGCGCCCAACTGGCCGCCGTACTCGCGGACATCCCGGCCGAGCGCCCGCTGACCGGCGTGGTGCACGCGGCGGGTGTCCTGGACGACGGTGTCCTCGACCGGCTCACCCCCGAGCGGTTCGAAGCGGTGTTCCGCGCGAAGGTGACCTCGGCCCTGCTGCTCGACGAGCTGACCCGCGAACTGGACCTCACGGCCTTCGTGCTGTTCTCCTCCGCGTCCGCCGCTGTCGGCAACCTCGGCCAGGCCAACTACGCGGCGGCCAACGCGGTGCTCGACGCCGTGGCCGAGCGGCGCAGGGCGCTGGACCTCCCGGCGACCTCCATCGCCTGGGGAGCCTGGGGCGGCGGCGGCATGGCCGAGGGAGCCGGCGCCGACGAGGCCGCCAAGCGCGCCGGGGTCGGCGCCATGGACCCGGAGCTGGCCTGCGAGGCCCTGCTCAGGCTGGTCATGGAGCCCGAGCCGACCGCGGTGGTCGCCGAGGTCGCCGTCGAACGCTTCGTCGGTGCCTTCGGCGCCGCCCGGCCGAGCGCCCTGCTCAAGGAGTTCCCCGGCTACCGGGACATGCTGGCGGCGCAGGCCGCGGCGCCCGAGAGCGGCAAGGACGAACACGGGCTGCGCGAGCGGCTGACGGGCCTGCCGGCGGGCCGGCGCCTGGACGTCGTCGTGGATCTGGTCCGCGCCAGGGCCGCCCAGGTGCTGGGCTACCCGGACACCGACGCCGTCGGCGCCGAACGGTCCTTCCGCGACCTCGGCATCGACTCGCTCGGCGCCGTCGAACTGCGCAACCAGCTCAACGCGGCGACCGGCCTGAGCCTCACGGCGACACTCGCCTTCGACCATCCGACCCCCACGGCCCTCGCCGAGCATGTGCTCGGCCAACTCGTCCCCGACCAGGGCCCCGAAGCGCGGACCGATGCGCAAGAGACCGAGATCCGGGCCCTGCTGGCCTCCGTACCGCTCGCCCAACTGCGGGACATCGGCGTACTCGAGCCGCTGCTCCAGCTCGCGGGGCGCGGCGGCACGGCCCCGGCGGAGGACGGTGAACCCACGGAATCCATCGACTCGATGGACGTGGCCGACCTGGTGCGGGCCGCGCTCGACGGCCAGTCCGACCTGTAGCGCGAGAGTGACGGAGCAGACGATGAATGCCCCCACCGAAAATGCCCCCACCGCGGGTGTCGTAGAAGCACTCCGCGCGTCGATGAAGGAGGCCGAGAG
Source organism: Streptomyces sp. NPDC087906 (assembly GCF_055584925.1). NCBI lineage: Bacteria > Bacillati > Actinomycetota > Actinomycetes > Kitasatosporales > Streptomycetaceae > Streptomyces > Streptomyces sp. NPDC087906. The sequence continues at coordinate 119,223 of NZ_JBVJLC010000005.1, read as the reverse complement.
GCTCCGCAGGCAGAACCGCAGGTTCGTCGCCGCGGCCAAGGAACCCATCGCCGTCGTCGGCATGAGCTGCCGGTTCCCCGGCGACGTCGTCTCCCCCGAAGGGCTCTGGGACCTCGTCGCCTCCGGCACCGACGCCATCTCCGGATTCCCCACCGACCGGGGCTGGGACCTGGACGCGCTGCGCGACAGCTCCACCGACGCGCGCGACACCTCCGTCAGCCAGCAGGGCGGATTCCTCGACTGCGTGGCCGACTTCGACCCCGGCTTCTTCGGCATCTCGCCCCGCGAGGCGGTCACCATGGACCCCCAGCAGCGGCTGCTGCTGGAGACCACCTGGGAGGCCATCGAGCGGTCCGGCATCGACGCCACCACGCTGCGCGGCTCCAGGACCGGTGCGTTCATCGGCACCAACGGCCAGGACTACGCCTACCTCGTGGTCAGGTCGCTCGACGACGCGACCGGCGACGTGGGCACCGGGATCGCCGCCAGCGCCGTGTCCGGCCGGCTCTCGTACACGCTCGGGCTCGAAGGCCCCGCGATCACCGTCGACACCGCCTGCTCGTCCTCGCTGGTCGCCCTCCACCTGGCCGTGCAGTCCCTGCGCAACGGCGAGTGCGGCCTCGCGCTCGCGGGCGGCGTCAACGTGATGTCGACGCCGGGCTCGCTGATCGAGTTCAGCCGCCAGGGCGGTCTGGCGCGAGACGGCCGGTGCAAGGCGTTCGCCGAGTCCGCCGACGGCACCGGCTGGTCCGAGGGCGCGGGAGTGCTGATGCTGGAGCGCCTGTCGGACGCCCAGCGCAACGGACACCCCGTCCTCGCCCTGGTCCGCGGCTCGGCCGTCAACCAGGACGGCGCTTCCAACGGCTTCACCGCGCCCAACGGCCCCTCGCAGCAGCGCGTCATCCGGCAGGCGCTCGCCAACGCGGGGCTCGCCCCCGCCGACGTCGATGTCGTGGAGGCGCACGGCACCGGTACGCCGCTGGGCGACCCCATCGAGGCACAGAGCCTGCTCGCCGGCTACGGCCAGGACCGCGAACAGCCCTTGCTGCTCGGCTCGGTGAAGTCCAACATCGGCCACACCCAGGCCGCTTCCGGTGTCGCGGGCGTCATCAAGATGGTCATGGCGATGCGGCACGGCATCGCCCCGAAGACCCTGCACGCCGACGAGCCCTCGTCGCACGTCGACTGGTCGGCCGGCAAGGTCGACCTGCTCACCGAGGCCCGCGACTGGCCGGACGCCGGCCGCCCGCGCCGTACGGGAGTCTCCTCGTTCGGCGTCAGCGGCACCAACGCGCATGTGATCATCGAGCAGGCCCCGGCCGCCGAGGCCGCCCCCGCCGAACCGGCGGAGACCGGCCCCGCCCGCGCCGCCAGCGCTGTGCCGTGGGTCGTCTCAGGACGGACCGCCGAGGCGCTGCGGGACCAGGCGACCGTGCTGCTCGGCCGGCTTGAGCGCGAACCCGGCCTGCGACCTGTGGACACGGCGCTGTCCCTGGCGACGACCAGGGCGAGCATGGAGCACCGGCTCGCCGTCGTCGCCGACGGAACCGCCGAAGCGGGCCGCCAGGCACTGGAGGCATGGCTCGCCAACGGCGCGGCGCCGGGCGCGGTCGAGGGCACGGTCACCGGGCGTACGAAGTACGCGGTGCTGTTCTCGGGCCAGGGCTCGCAGCGGCTCGGCATGGGCCGTGAGCTGTACGAGCGGTTCCCGGTCTTCGCCGAGGCGCTGGACGCCGTACTGGCCGAACTGGACGGCGCGTTGGACCGTCCGCTGCGGGACGTCATCTGGGGCGACGACGCGGACCTGCTGAACGAGACAGGACACACCCAGCCCGCGCTGTTCGCGGTCGAGGTCGCGCTGTTCCGGCTGTGGGAATCCTGGGGCGCGGCGCCGGACTTCGTGGCGGGCCATTCGATCGGTGAGATCGCCGCTGCCCATGTGGCCGGGGTGTTCTCGCTGGCGGACGCGTGCCGTCTGGTGGTGGCGCGCGCTTCGTTGATGCAGGGGCTGCCGTCCGGTGGTGCGATGGTCGCGGTGCAGGCGACGGAGGACGAGGTTGTCCCGCTGCTGACCGAGGGCGTGTCGATCGCCGCCGTCAACGGGCCGTCGTCCGTGGTGATTTCGGGTGACGAGGACGCGGTCCTCGCGGTTGCCGGGCAGCTCGGGGAGCAGGGCCGCAAGACCAGTCGGCTGCGGGTGTCGCACGCGTTCCACTCGCCGCTGATGGACCCGATGCTCGACGACTTCCGCGCCGTCGCGGCGACCCTGACGTACGCCGAGCCTTCGGTGCCGGTCGTGTCGAATCTGACCGGTCGCCTGGCTGCGGCCGACGAGCTGTGCGCGGCCGAGTACTGGGTGCGGCATGTCCGCGAGGCGGTCCGATTCGCCGATGGCGTACGGACGTTGGGCGAGCAGGGCGTGACCACGTTCCTGGAGCTGGGCCCCGACGGTGTGCTCTCCGCCATGGCGCAGGACTCGCTCCCGAGCGGCGCCGCGACCGTACCGGCACTCCGCAAGGACCGGTCCGAGGAGACCTCGGCCGTCACCGCACTGGCCCAGCTCCATGTGCGCGGTGTACGCGTCGACTGGCCCGGGTTCTTCGCCGGAACCGGCGCGCGCCACGTCGAGTTGCCCACGTACGCCTTCCAGCACGAGCGGTTCTGGCCGAAGACGACCTTCCGTCCCGCCGACGCGGCAGGACTCGGGCTGACCTCGGCCGACCATCCGCTGCTGGGCGCCGCCATGTCCGTGGCGGGCTCCGACGAACTGCTGCTCACCGGCACCCTGTCGCTGGCCACCCACCCCTGGCTGGCGGACCATGTCGTCAGCGGCATGGTCTTCTTCCCCGGCACCGGATTCCTGGAGCTGGCGATCCGCGCCGCCGACCAGGCCGGCTGCGACCGGGTCGAGGAACTGATGCTGGCGGCCCCGCTCATCCTGCCCCCGACCGGCGCTGTCCAGGTGCAGATCGCCGTCGGCGGCGCCGACGACGACGGCCGCCGTGAACTGCGGTTCTACACCCGCCCCGCCGACGCACCCGACGACGAGTGGACGCTGCACGCCTCCGGCCGGATCGGCGACGGTGAGCGGCAGCTCGACTTCGACGCGTCCGTATGGCCGCCCAAGGGCGCGACCGTGGTGGACGTGGAGGGCCTGTACGACCGCTACGCGAGCAACGGGCTTGAGTACGGCCCCGCGTTCCGCGGGCTGCGCGCCGTCTGGCGCCGCGGCGACGAGATCTTCGCCGAGGTGGCACTCGACCGCGACGTCAGCGACGCGGACGCCTACGGGATGCACCCGGCGCTGTTCGACTCCGTCCTGCACAGCACGGTGTTCGCCAGCGCGGACGGCGACGACCGCAGCCTGCTGCCGTTCGCCTGGAACGGTGTGTCGCTGCACGCCTCGGGCGCGTCCAGTCTGCGCGTACGGGTGACCAGCAACGGCCAGGACTCGGTACGGCTGGCGGCGGTGGACCCGCAGGGCGAACCGGTGATCTCGGTGGAGTCGCTGGTCCTGCGCGCCGCGGGCCCCCAGCCGGCGGCCACGGCGCGCCGCGACGAACTGAACTCGCTGTTCCGGGTCGACTGGGTGCAGGGCAAGCCGGAGAAGGTCTCCGAGGACACCGGCTGGGTGGTGCTCGGCCGCGACGAGCTGGGTCTGACGGCCGCGCTCGGTGCGACGGCCGGGATACGGCTGCGTCCTCCGGTCGCCACGCTCGGCGAACTGGCCGACGCCGGGACGGTTCCGGAGGTCGTGGTCGTCCCGCTCAAGGGCGACAGCGCGCGCGGCGCCGAGTCGGCGCACGAACTGGCCGGTCACGCGCTGACGTTGGTGCGGGAGTGGCTGGCCGGTGACCGGTTCGCCGGGTCGCTCATGGTGTTCGTGACGCGGGGCGCTGTCGAGGACGGCGCAGCGGACGTCTCCGATGTGGCCGCGGCTTCGGTATGGGGTCTCGTACGGTCAGCGCAGGCGGAGAACCCCGGCCGGTTCCTGCTGGTCGACGCGGACGCGTCGGACGAATCGGCGGCCGCGCTTCCCGGACTGCCGGGTCTGGTCGACGCCGACGAACCGCAGGCCGTGCTCCGCGCGGGCGCCCTTCGGGTCGGGCGGCTCGCGCGGCTGGAGTCCGGTACGGGGCTTGTGCCGCCGACCGGTGTGCCGTGGCGGCTGGGCAGCCGGGCGAAGGGCAGCCTGGACGGGCTGACCCTGGCGCCGTTCCCCGAGGTCCTGGAGCCGCTGACCGGACGCGACGTACGTGTCGAGGTCCGGGCGGCGGGCGTGAACTTCCGCGATGTGCTCAACGCCCTCGGCATGTACCCCGGAGACGCGGGGCTGTTCGGCTCCGAGGCGGCCGGCGTGGTGGTCGAGACCGGCCCCGAAGCGACCGACCTGCGGGTCGGCGACCGGGTCACCGGCATGCTGTTCGGCGGCTTCGGCACGCATGTCGTCGGCGACGAGCGCCGGATGATCCCCGTACCCGAGGGGTGGTCGTGGGAGACGGCGGCCTCGATGCCGCTGGTGTTCCTGACGGCCTACCACGCGCTGGTGGAGCTGGGCGGGCTTCAGCGCGGTGAGAAGGTGCTGATCCACGCGGGTGCCGGTGGTGTGGGTATGGCGGCGATCCAGGTGGCGCACCATCTGGGTGCCGAGGTGTTCGCGACGGCGAGTGAGGGCAAGTGGGACGTCCTGCGGTCGCTGGGTGTCGCTGACGATCACATCGCCTCGTCCCGTACGACCGACTTCGCGACGGCGTTCGACGCGGTCACCGGCGGCCGGGGTGTCGATGTCGTACTGAACTCGCTGGCAGGCGAGTTCGTGGACGCGTCACTGCGGCTGGTCGGCTCCGGGGGCCGGTTCCTGGAGATGGGCAAGACCGACATCCGCGACGAGGCGGATCTGCCCGACGGTGTGAACTACCGTTCGTTCGACCTCGGTTGGGTGGACCCGGCCGGTATCCAGCGGATGCTCACGGCCCTGGTGGAGCTGTTCGACCGGGGTGTGCTGGAGCCGCTGCCGGTCCGTACGTGGGATGTGCGCCGGGCACGGGACGCGTTCCGGTTCATGAGCATGGCCAAGCACGTGGGCAAGATCGTGCTGAGCATGCCGCCCGTGTGGGACCCCGAAGGGACCGTCCTGATCACCGGTGGCACGGGTGGACTGGGCGGCGTCCTGGCCCGGCATCTGATCACCGAACGCGGCGTGCGGCATCTGCTGTTGACGAGCCGGCGCGGTGTCGAGGCGCCGGGGGCCGCCGAGTTGGCCGCCGACCTGAGGACGCTGGGCGCCGAGGTCGCTGTCGAGGCGTGCGACGTGGCCGACCGGGAGGCGCTGGCCGGGCTGTTGGCGTCGGTTCCTTCCGAGCATCCGCTGACGGCTGTGGTGCATACGGCGGGGGTGCTGGACGACGGTGTGGTCGGCTCGCTCACCCCCGAGCGGCTGGACAGCGTGCTGCGGCCGAAGGTCGACGCGGCCTGGAACCTGCACGAGCTGACCCGCGACCTGGATCTCGCCGCTTTCGTGGTGTATTCGTCCACGGCCGGTGTCATGGGCGGCCCGGGACAGGCCAACTACGCGGCGGGCAACACGTTCCTCGACGCGCTCGCCGCCCACCGGCGCGCGCAGGGCCTGCCCGCGCTCTCGCTCGCCTGGGGCGCCTGGGAACAGGGCGTCGGCATGACCAGCACCCTGGAGGACAAGGACGTCCGCAGGGTCAGCGGCTCCGGAATGCCGCTCCTCTCCGTCGAGCAGGGCCTCGCCCTCTTCGACGCCGCCACCGGCAGCGACGAGGCACTGGTCGTGCCGCTCGGCATCGGCGGCGGGGCGATCCCCTCGGCGGCCGGCGTCCCCGCCATCCTGCGCGGGCTCGTACGCACCGGCCGCCGCGCGGCGAAGACCGGCGCGGCGGGCGTGTCCCGCGCGGGCCTCGTCGAGCGGCTGGCCGCGCTGAGCGAGAACGAGCGCCCCCGGCTGCTGGTCGACCTGGTCCGTACCGAAGCCGCCGTGGTGCTCGCGCACTCCTCACCCGAAGCCGTCGTCGCGGAACGGGAGTTCCGCCAGTTGGGCTTCGACTCGCTGACCGCGGTCGAACTGCGCAACCGGCTCTCCTCCGCCACCGGCCTCACCCTGCCCGCCACCCTCATCTTCGACTACCCCACGCCCGTCCGGCTCGCCGGTTATCTGCTGGACGAACTGGTCGGCGCCGACGACATCGCGGCCGTCACCGCGCGCGAGTCGGCGCGCACCGCCGACGACACCGAAGAGCCGATCGCGATCGTCGGGATGAGCTGCCGCTTCCCCGGCGGGGTCGAATCCCCGGAAGGGCTCTGGGACCTCGTGCTCTCCGGCGAGGACGCCATCACCGGATTCCCCACCGACCGCGGCTGGCAGGCCGACTCCACCATCGGCGCCACCGAGGGGCAGGGCGGGTTCCTGCGGGACGTGGCCGACTTCGACGCCGAGTTCTTCGGGATCTCGCCGCGCGAGGCCCTCGCCATGGACCCGCAGCAGCGCGTCCTGCTCGAAGTCTCCTGGGAGGCGGCCGAGCGGTCCGGCATCGACCCGGCGACCCTGCGCGGCAGCCGTACCGGCGTCTTCATGGGCGTCAGCGGCCAGGACTACGTCGGGCTCGTCATGCGCTCCAAGGACGACATGGCGGGCCACGCCACCACCGGGCTCGCCGTCAGCGTCGTGTCCGGGCGGCTGGCGTACGCGCTCGGGCTCGAAGGCCCGGCGATGTCGGTCGACACCGCCTGCTCCTCGTCCCTGGTGTCACTGCACCTCGCCGCCCAGGCACTGCGCAGCGGTGAGTGCTCGCTCGCCCTCGCCGGCGGTGTGACGGTGATGACCACGTCGGCGAACTTCGCCGGCTTCTCCCGGATGGGCGGACTGGCCGGCGACGGCCGGTGCAAGGCGTTCTCCGACTCGGCGGACGGCACCGGCTGGTCCGAGGGCGCGGCCGTACTGGTCGTGGAACGGCTGTCGGACGCGCGCCGCAACGGGCACCAGGTGCTGGCGGTCGTCCGGGGCAGCGCGGTCAACCAGGACGGCGCTTCGAACGGTCTGACGGCCCCGAACGGCCCCGCCCAGCAGCGTGTCATCCGGCAGGCACTGGCCAACGCGGGCCTGGACCCGGCCGAGGTGGACGCGGTCGAGGCGCACGGTACGGGCACGCCGCTCGGCGACCCGATCGAGGCGCAGGCGCTGCTCGCGACGTACGGCCAGGACCGCGCGGCCGACCGGCCGCTGCTGCTCGGCTCGGTCAAGTCCAACATCGGCCACACGCAGGCGGCGGCGGGCGCCGCCGGTCTGGTCAAGATGGTGATGGCGCTGCGGCACGGCACGCTGCCGCGCACCCTGCACCTCACCGAGCCCTCGTCGCACGTCGACTGGACGGCCGGAGCGGTGGAGCTGCTGGCCGAGAACACCGCGTGGCCCGAGACCGGACACGCGCGCAGGGCCGGTGTGTCGTCCTTCGGGATCAGCGGCACCAACGCGCATGTGGTCCTGGAGCGGCCCGACCCGGCGTCCGACGCCTCTGACCGGTCGCCGGTCACGCGGGACGTGACCCCCCGGGCGCTGCCCTGGCTGGTGTCGGCCAAGAACGAGGCAGCCCTGGACGGCCAGATCAGCCGGATCCGGGCCTTCGCGAAGCACCACACCGAGCACTCCCCGGCGGACATCGGCTTCTCGCTCGCGACCAGCCGGTCGGCGTTCGAGCACCGCGCGGTCCTGCTGGCCACGGATGACGGCGTCGTGGACGTCGCGCGGGGCACGGCGGCCACCGGGCGGACATCGGCCGTGCTGTTCTCGGGTCAGGGTTCGCAGCGGTTGGGGATGGGGCGTGAGTTGTACGAGCGGTTCCCGGTGTTCGCCGAGGCGCTGGATGCCGTACTGGCCGAGCTGGACGGGGAGTTGGGCCGTCCGCTGCGGGAGGTCATCTGGGGTGACGACGCGGACCTGCTGAACGAGACCGGTTTCACTCAGCCGGCGTTGTTCGCGGTCGAGGTGGCGTTGTTCCGGCTGGTGGAGTCGTGGGGTGTGACGCCTGACTTCGTGGCCGGTCATTCGATCGGTGAGATCGCGGCGGCTCATGTGGCCGGGGTGTTGTCGTTGGCGGACGCCGCGCGTCTGGTGGCGGCGCGGGCGAAGCTGATGCAGGCCCTGCCCGCCGGTGGTGCCATGGTCGCCGTCCAGGCGACGGAGGACGAGGTACTGCCGCTGCTGGTCGACGGCGTGTCGATCGCGGCCGTCAACGGGCCCTCGTCCGTGGTGATGTCGGGCGACGACGACGCGGTGTTCGCGGTCGCCGCACAGCTCGTGGAGCAGGGCCGCAAGACCAACCGGCTACGGGTCTCGCACGCCTTCCACTCGCCGCTGATGGATCCGATGCTGGACGAGTTCCGCGCGGTGGCGGAGACGTTGGTCTTCGAGGCGCCCCGGATCCCGCTGGTGTCGAATCTGACCGGCGCCCTGGCGACCGCCGACGAGCTGTGCTCGGCCGACTACTGGGTACGGCACGTCCGCGAAGCCGTCCGGTTCGCCGACGGGGTAAGGACGTTGGCCGAACAGGGCGTCGGTTCGTTCCTGGAGCTGGGCCCCGACGGTGTGCTGTCGGCGATGGCACGCGAGTCCCTGCCCGCTGACGCCGAAGTGGTGCCCGCGCTGCGCAAGGACCGCGACGAGGAAGCGGCGCTGATCAGCGCGCTGGCCCGGCTGTACGTGACAGGGACCCCCGTCGACTGGACCGGGATCTTCGCCGGCACCGGCGCCCGGACGGTCGATCTGCCGACCTACGCCTTCCAGCGCGAGCGGTTCTGGCCCGAGGTGGCCCCCGTCGCGCTGCCCGACAGTGCCGACCCGGCCGACGCGGAGTTCTGGGCGGCGGTGGAGAGCGCCGACCTGGCGTCCCTGTCGGCAGGGCTGGACGTGGACGGCGACTCCCTCGGGGCCGTACTGCCCGCCCTGTCGTCGTGGCGCAACCGGCGCAAGGCCCGCTCGACCGTGGACACCTGGCGCTACCGCGCGAGCTGGCAGCCGCTGAACGCCGACACCTCCGTGGACACCCTGCCGGGGACCTGGCTGGTGGTGGTCCCGGCCGCCAGTGCCGACGACGCGTGGGTGACATCCCTGATCGCCGGACTCGGCCAGGCCGCGCTGCGCGTGGACCTCGGCGACACCGCGGGCGATGTCGCGGAGCTGCTGTCCGAAGCGGTCGCTTCGAGCGGCGCCGACCTCACGGGTGTCGTGTCGCTGCTGGCACTTGACGAATCGTCAGGAACCGCCGGGGTGCCCGGGGGCCTGCTGTCCACCGCCGCTCTCGTACAGGCGCTCGCCGACGCCGACCTCTCCGCCCCGCTGTGGGCGGTCACCAGGGGCGCGGTGTCGGTCGGCCGCTCCGAGTCGCCGGTCAGCCCGGCGCAGGCCGCCGTGTGGGGTCTCGGCCGGGTCGCCGCGCTCGAACACCCGCGTCTCTGGGGCGGACTGGCCGATCTCCCGGCGGAGCTGGACGACCGGACCGTACGACGGTTCGCGGCCGTGCTCGCGGGCCGGGGTGACGAGGACCAGGTCGCCGTCCGCGCCTCGGGGGTGTTCGGCAGGCGGATGCTGCCCGCGCCCGCCGCTGAGGCCGTGGGGGAGCGCGAGGAGCGCTGGGAGCCGTCGGGCACCGTGCTCATCACCGGTGGTACCGGCGCGCTCGGCGCGCGGGTGGCCCGCCGGCTCGCGAGCGGGGGAGCCCGCCGCCTCGTCCTGCTGAGCCGCCGTGGCCCGGACGCCCCTGGCGCACGGGAGTTGCAGGCTGAGCTGACTGACCTCGGCGCCGACGTCACCCTCACCGCCTGCGACGCGGCCGAACGTGCGCAGATGAGCCAAGTGCTCGAAGCGATCCCGGCCGACTGCCCGTTGACCGCCGTGGTGCATACGGCGGGCGTGCTGGACGACGGCGTACTGACCGGTCTGACCCCCGAGCGGTTCGAGACGGTGTTCCGGTCGAAGGTCGCTTCGGCCCTGCTGCTCGACGAGCTGACCCGCGAGCTGGACCTCTCGGTGTTCGCGCTGTTCTCGTCGGTGGCCGGCGCGGTCGGCAACCCCGGCCAGGCCAACTACGCGGCGGCCAACGCCGTCCTCGACGCCCTGGCCGAACGGCGCCGCTCGCTGGGGCTCCCCGCGACCTCCGTCGCCTGGGGTGCCTGGGGCGGCGGCGGCATGGCCGCAGACACACCGGACACAGCGTCCGGCACCGGGCCCGGCATGGCGTCCGGCACCGGGCAGCCGCCCGGTCTGCTCGACCCCGAGCTGGCGGTCTCCGCGCTGTTGCGCCTGGTGCGGGAGCCGGAGCCGACCGCGGTCGTCGCCGATCTGCGGCAGCCGCGCCTCCTCGAAGCCCTGCTGAGCCTGCGGCCCGGCCCGCTGCTGAGCGAACTGCCCGAGGCCAGGCGCGCGCTGGAGACGGCGCGCGAGGCACGGCAGGCGAGCGAGTCGGCGGCGACCGGACTGCGGGAGCGGCTGCTCGGGGCGTCGGAGAGCGAGCGTACGGGCGTGCTGCTGGCCGCCGTACGCACCGAGGCCGCCGCGGTGCTCGGGCACACGGGCGCCGAAGCCATCAAGGGCGACAAGGCGTTCCGCGACCTCGGTTTCGACTCGCTGACGGCGGTCGAACTGAGCAACCGGCTCGCCCGGCTCACCGGTCTGGCGCTCCCCGCCAGCCTGGTGTTCGACTACCCCACGGCGCAGGCGCTCGCCGGTCATCTGGTCGCCGAACTGCTCGGCGAGCAGACCGGCCTCGGCCTCCAGGCCGTCACCACCGGCGCCGGGGCCGGGGCCCCCGACACCGACGACCCGATCGTGATCGTCGGTATGGCCTGCCGCTTCCCCGGCGGGGTGCGTTCGCCCGAGGACCTGTGGCAGCTCCTGACCGACGGCAGGGACGGCATCTCGGCGTTCCCCACGGACCGCGGCTGGAACCTCGACGTCCTGGCCGGTGACGGGCAGGGCCGCAGCGCGACACGGGAGGGCGGATTCCTCTACGACGCCGCCGACTTCGACCCCGGTTTCTTCGGAATCTCGCCGCGTGAGGCCCTGGCCATGGACCCGCAGCAGCGGCTGCTGCTGGAGACGTCCTGGGAGGCCGTCGAGCGCACCGGCACCGACCCCGCGACGCTGCGCGGCAGCCGGACCGGTGTGTTCATCGGCACCAACGGCCAGGACTACGCCAACCTGATCCTCCGGGCCAGCGAGGACGTGGAGGCCCACGCCGGCACCGGACTCGCGGCGAGCGTCATCTCCGGCAGGCTCTCGTACGCCTTCGGCTTCGAGGGCCCCGCCGTCACCGTCGACACCGCCTGCTCCTCGTCCCTGGTGGCCCTGCACTGGGCCGCCCAGGCCCTGCGCTCGGGGGAGTGCTCCATGGCGCTGGTCGGCGGCGTCACCGTCATGTCGACCGCCACGAGCTTCGCCGGGTTCACCCGGCAGGGCGGCCTCGCCCCCGACGGCCGCTGCAAGGCGTTCTCCGACTCCGCCGACGGCACCGGCTGGTCCGAAGGCGTCGGCGTGGTCGTCGTCGAGCGGCTGTCGGACGCCCGGCGGGGCGGCCACGAGATCCTGGCCGTGCTGCGCGGCAGCGCGATCAACCAGGACGGCGCTTCCAACGGCCTGACCGCACCGAACGGACCTTCCCAGCAGCGCGTCATCCGGCAGGCGCTGGCCAGCGGCGGACTCTCCCCGGCCGATGTGGACGCCGTCGAGGCGCACGGTACGGGTACGACGCTGGGCGACCCGATCGAGGCGCAGGCGCTGCTCGCGACGTACGGGCGTGACCGCGACCCGGAGCGGCCGTTGCTGCTCGGCTCCGTCAAGTCGAACCTCGGCCACACGCAGGCCGCCGCCGGTGTCGCCGGCGTACTGAAGATGATCCTGGCGCTGCGCAACGGCGCGCTGCCGCAGACGCTCAACGTGACGGAGCCGTCGACCCGCGTCGACTGGTCGGCGGGCGCGGTGGAGCTGCTCACCCAGCAGGTCGAGTGGCCGGACACCGACCGGCCCAGGCGGGCCGGTGTGTCGTCCTTCGGGATCAGCGGCACCAACGCGCATGTGATCCTGGAGCAGGGTCCGCCGGCCGAGGAAGCCGCCGACCAGCGGCAGCCGTCGGCCCAGGTGACACCGACCGCTGTGCCGTGGCTGGTGTCGGCCGCCGACGAAGCCGCGCTGGACGGGCAGGTGGAGCGGCTGCGGTCCTTCGTGGCCGAACGCCCCGAGCTGTCCCCGGTCGACCTCGGCTTCTCGCTCGCCACCAGCCGCTCGGTGTTCGAGCACCGGGCCGTGCTGCTGCCGTCCGGTGATTCGCTCGCCGAGGTCGCCGAGGTCGCCAGGGGAGTGGCCGCCGACCGGCCCGCCGCCGTGCTCTTCTCCGGTCAGGGATCGCAACGGCTCGGCATGGGACGCGAGTTGTGCGCGCGCTTCCCGGCCTTCGCCGACGCGCTCGACGCCGTACTCGCCCGGCTGGAAGGGAAGCTGGACCGGCCGCTCCGGGACGTCATCTGGGGTGACGACGCGGAGCCGCTGAACCGGACGGCGTTCACCCAGCCCGCCCTGTTCGCGATCGAGGTGGCGCTGTTCCGGCTGGTGCGGTCGTGGGGCGTGACACCGGACTTCGTGGCCGGTCACTCGATCGGCGAGATCGCCGCAGCGCATGTGGCGGGGGTGTTCTCGCTGGAGGACGCCTGCACCCTGGTCGTCGCCCGCGCGAAGCTGATGGACGCGCTGCCCGCCGGCGGTGCGATGGTCGCCGTCCAGGCGACGGAGGACGAGATTCTGCCGCTGCTCACCGACCGCGTCTCCGTCGCCGCCGTCAACGGCCCCGCGTCGGCGGTGGTTTCGGGCGACGAGGACGCGGTCGAGGAGATCGCCGCGCACTTCACCGGCCTCGGCCGCAAGACGAACCGGCTGTCGGTGTCGCACGCGTTCCACTCGCCGCTGATGGACCCGATGCTCGACGAGTTCCGCGCCGTCGCACAGGAGTTGGCCTTCGAGGCGCCCCGGATCCCGCTGGTGTCCAACCTGACCGGGCGGCTCGCCTCCGCCGACGAACTGTGCACCGCCGACTACTGGGTGCGGCACGTCCGCGAAGCCGTCCGGTTCGCCGACGGGGTAAGGACGTTGGCGGAACAGGGCGTGGTGACGTTCCTTGAGCTGGGCCCGGACGGGGTGCTCACAGCCATGGCCGGTGAGTCGCTGCCGGACGGCGCCGTGACCGTACCGCTGCTCCGCAAGGACCGCTCCGAGGAACTGACCGCCGTCACCGCGCTGGCCCGGCTCCACACGAACGGGGTCGCCGCCGACTGGACCGGGATCTTCGCCGGCACCGGCGCGCGCCGGGTGGAGCTGCCGACCTACGCGTTCCAGCACGCCCGCTACTGGCCCTCGGTGGCGGCGGCCGCAGGGGACGCCTCGGGGCTCGGCATGGTGGCCGCCGGGCATCCGCTGCTCGGCGCCGCCGTCGAACTGGCCGAGGGCGAGGGCGTGTTGTTCACCGGACGGCTCTCCGTCCCGTCGCAGCCCTGGCTGGCGGCACACCAGGTGCTCGGCAGGACCGTGCTCCCGGCGGCGGCCTTCGCCGAGCTGGCCGTACGCGCCGGTGACGAGGTCGGCTGCGACCAGGTCGAGGAACTGACCCTCGCCGCAGGGCTCGTCGTGCCCGAACAGGGCGCGGTGCGCGTGCAGGTACGGGTGGGCGCCGCCGACGAGGCGGGCCGCCGCGCACTGCACGTACACGCGCGCCCCGAGGCCGGGGCGGACCTGCCGTGGACCCTGTACGCGAGCGGTGTCCTGGCCGCAGGTGACCGTGGGCCGGAAGCCGGGTTCGACACCGCCGAGTGGCCCCCGGCCGGCGCCGAAGCCGTACGCCTGGACCAAGACCCGGAAGGGGACCTGGCCGGCGCCGACGAGTGGGGCCTCCGGGCCGCCTGGCGGCGCGACGGCGAGGTGTTCGCCGAGGTGGAACTCGCCGAAGAGGCCCGCACACACGGGGCGTTCGCGATCCATCCCACGCTGCTGACCGCAGCCGTCGGCGCGGCCGGGCTGCTGGACACCGACGGCACGGCCGCCGACGGTCTCCCGGAGCCGGCCGCATGGCACGGACTCACCCTGCACGCGGCCTCCGCCACGACACTGCGCGTGCGGCTCGCCCGGACCGGCGCGGACACCGTCTCGCTGGCGGCCACCGACGAGGAAGGCGCGCCGGTCGTCTCCGTACGCTCCCTCACCCTGCGCCCCCTCACCGAGGCGGCGACCGGCACCGCGGCAGGCGCGGGCGGCTCGCTGCTCGGCGTCGAGTGGGTGGCGGCGCCGGTGACCGCGGACTCCTCCGCGGACACCCGGTACGCGGTCGTCGCCACGGACACGGCATGGCCGGTCGATGCACCGGACCTGGCAGGACGGTCCGCCGTACGGGTCGGCTCACTGGCCGAACTCCTCAACACCGAAGGCCCGTTGCCCGAGGTCGTCCTGGCCCCTGTCGTCCATGATCTGACCGGTGCGCCCGACGCGCTGCCCGCCGCCGTGCGGACCGCGACGACTGCCGTGCTCGACCTGCTGCGGCAGTGGACCGCCGACCCGCGCACCGCCGGATCGCGGCTGGTCTTCGTGACCCGGGGCGCGGTACCCGCCGGCGACAAGGACGTACCGGACCTGGCAGCGGCTCCGGTGTGGGGCCTGGTGCGCTCCGCGCAGTCCGAGAACCCCGGCAGCTTCCTGCTGCTCGACCTGGACGACACAGCCGCGCTGCCCGACGCTCTCCCCGCCCTGCCAGGACTGCTGGCAGCCGGTGAGACACAGGCGGCGCTGCGCGGCGGCGCGATACGGGTGGCCAGGCTCGCGCTGCTGCCGGAGCGCGCCACGCAGCCGCCCAACGCGGTCCGAGGCTGGGACCGCGACGGCACGGTCCTGATCACCGGCGGCACCGGAGGTCTGGGCGGTGAGCTGGCGCGCCACCTGGTCACCGGGCACGGCGTCAAGCACCTGCTGCTCGTCGGCCGCCGGGGCCCCGACGCACCCGGCGCCGCCGAGCTGCGGGCCGAACTGACCGCCCAGGGCGCCGAGGTGACCGTCGCCGCCTGCGACGCCGGTGACCGTGCGGCGCTGGACGCGCTGCTGGCGGACGTACCGGCCGAGCATCCGCTGACCGCCGTCGTGCACTGCGCCGGGGTGCTGGCCGACGCCACGATCGGCTCCCTGACGCCCGAACTGTTCGACCAGGCCCTGCGCCCGAAGGCGGACGCCGCCTGGCATCTGCACGAGGCGACCCGCGAGCTGGATCTGGCGGGCTTCGTCCTGTACTCCTCGGTCTCCGGTCTCACCGGCGGCCCGGGGCAGGGCAACTACGCCGCAGCCAACGCGTTCCTGGACGCGCTGGCCCAGCACCGCGCGGGGCTCGGGCTGCCGGCCCTGTCGCTGGCCTGGGGCCCGTGGTCGTCCGACGGCGGTATGACCAGCGGACTCAGCGATACCGACCTGGGGCGGATGGCCCGCTCGGGAATGCTGCCGCTGTCGGCGGAGCAGGGCCTCGCCCTGTTCGACGCGGCGGCCGAAGGCGACGAAGCCCTCGCGGTGCCGGTACGGATCGCCGCGGGCTCGCCGCGCGACCCCGAGGACGTCCCCGCGATCCTGCGGGGGCTGCTGCGGACCCGCCGCCGTACGGCCGCCACCGTACGCGGCGCGGCGGGCGGCGGCCTCGCCCAGCGCGTCGCCGCGCTGGGGGACGAGGAGCGCGAGACGCTGCTCGTCGGCCTGGTACGGGCCGAGACCGCCGCCGTACTGGGGCACACCGGCCCGGACACGATCCCGGCCGACCGGGACTTCAGCAGGCTCGGCTTCGACTCCCTGATGGCGGTCGAGCTGCGGACGCGGCTGAACGCGGCGGCGGGGGTGCGGCTGGCCACCACTCTCGTGTTCGACCATCCCACGCCGGTCGCCGTCGCCCGGCATCTCGCCGCCGCACTGCTCGGCGGCACCGCACAGGACACGAGCCCCTCCCCGCTGGCCGAACTCGACCGGCTGGAGGCGGCGCTCGCCGGGGGCGTGCTCGACGGCGCCACCCGCACCGGGGTCACGGGGCGGCTGCGCCAGCTCCTCGCGCGCTGGGAAGGAGCCGACCCCGAGACCGACGAAAACACGACCACGGAACGGATCGAGGCGGCGAGCGCCGATGAGGTCCTCGCCTTCATCGACAACGAGCTGGGCCGGTCGGCGGATTCCTGACCGGCGGCCCGACTCCCTACGCGCTCGAAAAAATCTGAGGAAGGTGCCCGGACGATGCCGGACGAAAAGAAGCTCGTCGACTATCTGAAGTGGGTCACGAACGACCTGCACCAGACCCGACAACGCCTCCAGGAGGCCGAGTCGGGCCGCCACGAGCCGGTGGCGATCGTGGGAATGGCGTGCAGGTACCCCGGCGGGGTCCGATCCCCCGAAGACCTCTGGGAACTGCTCGCCTCCGGCAGGGACGCCATCTCCGGCTTCCCCGCCGACCGCGGCTGGGACCTGGAGTCGCTCGCCGGTGACGAGGCGGGCAGCAGCGCCACCCAGGAGGGCGGCTTCCTGTACGAGGCACCGGAGTTCGACCCCGACTTCTTCGGGATCTCGCCGCGCGAGGCCCTGGCGATGGACCCCCAGCAGCGGCTGCTGCTGGAAGTGGCCTGGGAAGCGATCGAGCGCACCGGGATCGACCCGGCCGCACTGCGCGGCAGCAGGACCGGGGTCTTCGTCGGCACCAACTCCCAGGACTACACGCACCTGGTCCTCGCCTCCCAGGACGACATGGGCGGCTACGCGAGCAACGGCCTCGCCGCCAGTGTCATGTCCGGCAGGCTGTCCTTCGCGCTCGGCCTCGAAGGGCCCGCCGTCACCCTCGACACCGCCTGCTCCTCGTCACTCGTGACACTGCACCTCGCCGCACAGGCCGTACGGAACGGCGAATGCTCGCTGGCGCTGGCCGGCGGGGTGACCCTGATGACGACCCCGGCGAGCTTCGCCGGCTTCAGCATCCAGGGCGGCCTCGCCCCCGACGGCCGCTGCAAGGCGTTCTCCGACACGGCGAACGGCACCGGCTGGTCCGAGGGCATCGGCATGCTGATGGTCGAGAAGCTGTCGGACGCCCAGCGCAACGGGCACCAGGTCCTCGCCGTGCTGCGCGGCAGCGCGGTCAACCAGGACGGCGCTTCGAACGGGCTCAGCGCCCCCAACGGCCCGTCCCAGCAGCGGGTGATCCGGCAGGCCCTGGCCGGCGCCGGGCTCTCTCCGGGCGACGTGGACGCCGTCGAGGCACACGGCACGGGCACCACCCTGGGCGACCCGATCGAGGCCGGCGCCCTGCTGGCCACCTACGGGCAGGACCGCGACCCGCAGCGCCCGCTCTGGCTGGGCGCGGTCAAGTCGAACATCGGCCACACCCAGGCGGCGGCGGGTGTCGCGGGCGTGATGAAGATGGTGCTGGCGCTGCGCAACGGCGTCCTGCCGCAGACCCTGCACGTGGACGCGCCGTCGTCGCACGTGGACTGGTCGTCCGGCGGCGTCCGGCTGCTGACGAAGCCGGTGGAGTGGCCGGAGGGCGAGCGGGTGCGCCGGGGCGGCGTCTCGTCGTTCGGGATCAGCGGCACCAACGCGCACGTGCTCATCGAGCAGGCCCCGCCGGTGGAGACCGAGGCCGAGACAGAGCCGGTCGCCGCGCCGGCGGCGCCGCCGCTGGACGTACCGTGGCCCGTGTCGGCCAGGTCGGAGGCGGCGCTCGACGCGCAGGTGGCGCGGATCCGGTCCCTCAAGGACACCGGCCGCGACCCGGTCGACATCGGCTACTCCCTCGCCACCACCCGGTCCGCCTTCGACCACCGGGCCGTGCTGCTGGCCTCCGGCGGCGACCTGGCCGAGGTGGCGCGCGGTGTGGCGGCCAAGGCCCCGCTGGCGGTGCTGTTCTCGGGCCAGGGGTCCCAGCGGATCGGGATGGGCCGCGAGCTGTACGGCCGGTTCCCGGTCTTCGCCGAGGCGCTGGACACCGTACTCAGCCAGTTCGCCGGCGAGCTGAACCGGCCGCTGCGGGACGTGATCTGGGGCAGCGACACGGACCTGCTGGACGACACCGGGCACACCCAGCCCGCGCTGTTCGCGATCGAGGTGGCGCTGTACCGGCTCGTCGCCTCCTGGGGCGTCAAGGCGGACTTCCTCGCCGGGCACTCGATCGGTGAGATCACGGCCGCCCATGTGGCCGGGGTGTTCTCGCTGGCCGACGCCTGCCGCCTGGTGGCCGCCAGGGCCCGGCTGATGCGGGCGCTGCCCGCCGGCGGGGCGATGGTGGCCGTACGGGCCACCGAGGACGAGGTGACCGCGCTGCTGGACGACCGGGTGTCGGTCGCCGCCGTCAACGGCCCCGAAGCGGTGGTGATCTCCGGCCAGGAGGACGCGGTCGTGGAGATCGCGGACCGGCTGGCGGCGCAGGGGCGCAAGACCACCCGGCTGTCCGTCAGCCACGCGTTCCACTCGCCGCTGATGGAGCCGATGCTCGACGAGTTCCGCGCTGTCGTGGAGACGCTCACGTTCGAGCGGCCCGCCCTGCCCGTCGTGTCGAACCTGACCGGCGACCTGGCGTCGGCCGACGAACTGGGCTCGGCCGACTACTGGGTCCGGCACGTCAGGCAGGCCGTCCGGTTCGGCGACGGGGTGCGGACCCTCGCCGGGCGCGGCGTGCGCACCTTCCTCGAACTGGGCCCCGGCGGAGTACTCGCCGCCCTGGTGGGGGAGAGCGTCGAGGACCCGGCCGTCGTCGCGGTCCCGGTGCTCGCCAAGAACCGCCCCGAGGAGACCGCGGCCGTCACCGCGCTCGCCGCCCTCTACGCCCACGGCGTCACCGTCGACTGGGACGGCGTCTTCGCCGGTACGGGCGCGCGCACGGTGGACGTCCCGACGTACGCCTTCCAGCGCGAGCGGTTCTGGCCCACGGTCCGCATGCCCGCGGGCGACGCGTCCGGCCTCGGCCTGATCGCGGCGGGACACCCGCTGCTGGGCGCCGCCGTCACGATCGCGGGCGCCGACGAGACCGTACTGACCGGGCGGCTCTCCGCGCAGTCGCATCCCTGGCTCGCCGACCACCGGATCGACGGCCGGATCGTGCTGCCCGGCACGGCCTTCGCCGAACTCGCCGTCCGGGCCGGTGACCAGTCGGGCCACGACCGGGTGGCGGAACTGCACCTGCTCGCCCCGCTCGTGCTGGCCGACCGTGACGCGGTCTCGCTCCAGGTACGGGTCGGCCCCGCCGACGAGGCCGGGCGCCGCGAGCTGACGATCCACTCCCGCCCCGAAGGACAGGACGCCCAGGACCAGCCGTGGACGGAGCACGCCCGCGGTGTGCTGGCGACCGGCGACGACGCGGCTGAACCCGCCCAGGACGGCGCCGGATTCGACTCCGCCGACTGGCCGCCGCAGGACGCTTCCCCCGTCGACCCGGACGCGCTGCACGCGCGGCTCGCCGACGCGGGACTGACCCACGGACCGGTGTTCCAGGGCCTGACCGGCATCTGGCGGCGCGACGGCGAGGTGTTCGCCGAGGTCGCGCTCGGCCAGGGGGCCGAGGACACCGCCGCTTTCGGTATCCACCCGGCGCTGCTGGACGCAGCGCTGCGGGCGGCGGGCGCGCTCGACGACGAAGGCAGCGTCGACACCGTCCCCCTCTCGTGGAGCGGGCTGACCCTGCACGCGGGCGGTGCCTCCGCCCTGCGCGTACGGATCAGCGCGGCAGGACCCGGCGCTGTGGCGCTGAGCGCCGCCGACGCCACGGGCGCCCCGGTGCTCTCGGTGGACTCGCTGGTCCTCGGCCCGCCCTCCGGGCAGGCCCGGCCCGCGCCCGCCGCGAGCAGTGCCGAGCGCGGCTCGCTGTTCGGCCTCGACTGGGTGCCCGTCGCGGTGGACTCCGCCTCCGTCACCGGCACCCGCTGGGCGGTCGTCGGCGCCGACGAACTCGACCTGGGCTACGCGATGCACCGCGCGGACGAGACCGTCGCCGGATACGCGGACACGCTCACCGGCGCGGTCGGCGACAGCGGTGTCGCCCCCGACGTCTTCCTGCTGCCCGTCGTCGGCGACGCCGACCAGGACCGGCCGGAAGCGGTGCGCGCCCTGACGTCGTGGGTGCTCGAACGGATCCAGGAGTGGCTGAACGAGCCCCAGCTCGCGAGCGCACGGATGGTCTTCGTCACCCGGGGCGCCGTCGCCGTCGACGGCGAGGACGTACAGGACCTCGCCGCGGCCGCCGTCTGGGGACTGGTGCGCTCCGCGCAGACCGAGAACCCGGGCAGCTTCCTGCTGGTCGACATGGACGACACGTTCCTGTCGGCCGGGGTGCTGCCGGGGCTCCTCGCCCTGGACGAGCAGCAGCTCGTGGTGCGCTCCCACACCGTCAGGGCGGGCCGGCTGACCCGGCTCCCCGAGCCCGCGCACAGGACCGGGGACACCGAAGCGGCCCCTGCCGAGGACGCGGGCCTGACCTGGAACAGCGAGGGCACCGTACTGATCACCGGTGGCACCGGCGGTCTCGGTGGCCGCCTCGCCCGGCATCTGGTCGCCGAGCACGGCGTACGGCACCTGCTGCTGGCCAGCAGGCGCGGCCCCGAGGCGCCCGGCGCCGCCGAACTGGTGGCCGACCTCGCCGAGCAGGGTGCCGAAGCCGCCGCCGTCGCCTGCGACCTGGGCGACAGGGACGCGCTGACCGCGCTGCTCGCCGGGGTGCCGGCCGACCACCCGCTGACCGCCGTGGTGCACACCGCCGGTGTGCTCGGCGACGCGATGGCCGGCTCGCTGACACCGGAACTGCTGGAGCGCGTCATGCGGCCGAAGGTGGACGCCGCCTGGTACCTGCACGAGGCGACCCGCGACCTCGACCTGTCGGCCTTCGTGCTCTACTCCTCCGTGTCCGGGGTGCTCGGCAGCCCGGGACAGGCCAACTACGCGGCGGCCAACGCGTTCCTCGACGCGCTCGCCCAGCACCGCGCGGGCCTGGGCCTGCCCGCGGTGTCCCTCGCCTGGGGACCGTGGGGCCGGGGCAGCGGCATGACCAGCCATGTCAGCGCCGCCGACCTGGAGCGGATGGCACGCGGCGGTATGCCGCCGCTCGCCGTCGAGCACGGCCTCGCGCTCTTCGACACCGCCACCGCGAGCGGGCGCACCACCGTGGTCCCGACCCGGCTCAACGTGGCGGGACTCCAGGAGCAGCAGGCGCTGCCCGCGCTCTGGCGCGAGCTGGTACCCCGTACCCGCCGCTCCGCTGCGGCGGCCGACCGCTCACCCGTCACCCTGCTGGAGCGGCTGCGCCACCTCGACGCGGCAGGCCAGGAGAGCCTGCTCACCGAACTCGTCGTCGGCTACTCCGCCGCCCTGCTCGGCCACCGCGACCCGAGCGGCGTCGACCCCGAACGCGGCTTCCTGGAGCTGGGCTTCGACTCGCTCGTCTCGGTCGGACTGCGCAACCAGCTCTCCGAGGCGCTCGGCCTGCGGCTCCCCAGCTCGGTGGTGTTCGACAACGCGACCCCGAGCAAACTGGCCCGCCGGCTGCACAGCGAACTCGCCGGCCAGCTCTCCCCGGCGGCGGCGAACGGCAGCCCCGCTGCCGCCGCACGGTCGGCCGTGAGCATGGACGAGACGCTCGAAGGGCTCTTCTACGCCGCCGTCAAGGGCGGCAAGATGGTCGAGGGCATGCGCATGCTGAAGGCGGTCGCCAACACGCGTCCCACCTTCGAAACCCCCGCCGACCTGGAGGAGCTGTCGTCGCCCGTCGTCCTCGCCGACGGTCCGAGCGACCCGAGGCTGGTCTTCGTCAGCGCCCCTGGCGCCACCGGCGGCGTCCACCAGTACGCCCGTATCGCGGCGCACTTCCGCGGCAAGCGGCATGTGTCCGCGCTGCCGCTCATGGGGTTCGCGCCCGGTGAGTCGCTGCCCGCCACCAGTGAGGCGGCGGCCCGGATCGTCGCGGAGAGCGCCCTGCACGCCAGCGACGGCGAACCCTTCGTCCTGGTCGGGCACTCGACGGGCGGGTCGCTCGCCTATCTGGCGGCGGGCGTGCTGGAGGAGACCTGGGGGATCAAGCCCGAGGCGGTGATCCTGCTGGACACCGCGTCGATCCGCTACCAGCCGGGCGAGGGCAAGGACCTGGACCGCACCACCCAGTACTACCTCGCCGACATCGACTCGCCGTCCGTGACGCTCAACAGCGCCCGGCTCTCGGCGATGGCGCACTGGTTCATGGCGATGGTCGACATCGAGTCCGTGCCGACCACGGCGCCCACGCTGCTGGTCCGCTGCATGGAGTCGCTGGACGGCTTCCTGTTCGACACCGCGGGGGTCCCCGCCGACGAGATCCGGGAGATCGCGGCCAACCACCTCTCGCTCGCCAAGGAACACTCCGCCCTGACCGCGCGGACCATCGAGGAATGGCTCGGCCGGCTGCCGGCCCCCCAGGCTTGACCGTTCGGAGGAGAACCCCCATGACCACATCCCATGTGCTGCCCTCGCTCAAGGGGCAGCAGCAGTCCGTGCTGCGGCTCAGCCCGCTGCTGCACGGCCTCCAGGCCGAGAACCCCATCTGCAAGGTGCGCACCCCGGCCGGCGACGAGGGCTGGCTGGTGACCCGGCACGCCGAGTTGAAGGAACTGCTGCGCGACGAGCGGCTGGCGCGGGCGCACGCCACACCGGCCACCGCGCCGCGCTACGTCCAGAACCCGTTCCTCGACATGCTCGTCACCGACGACGCCGACCTGGCCAGGAAGCTGCACACCGAGACCCGGGCGCTGCTCACCCCCAACTTCTCGGCCAGGCGTGTGCTCAACATGATGCCGAAGGTGGAGGCCATCGCCGAGGGCATACTGGCGAACTTCGTCGCCCAGGGGCCGCCAGCCGATCTGCACAGCCAGTTCTCGCTGCCGTTCTCGCTGGCCGTCCTGTGCGAGCTGATCGGCGTACCCACCGAGGACCACGGGCTGCTCGTCGGCCATCTCTCCCGGATGGGCGGCCTCGACGACCCGGACACCGTCCAGGGCGGCCAGCAGGACATGTTCGGCTACCTGGTGGAGCTGGCAGGACGCAAGCGGGCGGACCCCGGCGACGACGTGATCTCCCGGCTCTGCGAGAACGAGCCGTCGAACGAGCGCATCGGGCCGATCGCCGCCGGGGTGCTGTTCGCCGGACTCGAAGCCGTCGCCAGCCATGTCGACCTCGGCGTCGTCCTGTTCACCCTCCACCCCGACCAGCGCGACGCGGCGATGAGCGACCCGAAGCAGATGGCGGGCGCCGTGGAGGAGATCCTGCGCTCCGCCAAGGCCGGCGGCTCGGTGCTGCCCAGGTACGCGACGGACGACGTGGAGATCGGCGGCGTCACCATCCGCACCGGTGACCTGGTGCTGCTGGACTTCACCCTCTCCAACTTCGACACCCGGGTCTTCGACGCACCCGAGCTGTTCGACATCAGCCGTTCCCCCAACCCGCATCTGACGTTCGGCCACGGCATGTGGCACTGCATCGGCGCCCCGCTGGCCAGGATGGAGCTGCGCACCGCTTACACACTCCTGTTCACCCGGCTGCCCGAGCTGAGCCTGGCGCTCCCGGTCGAGGAGCTCCAGGTGCTGGGCGGCCAGCTCTCCGCCGGCCTCACCGAGCTGCCGGTGAGCTGGTAGCGGTCCGGCACGGCGCAACCCGACGGGCGCGGCCCCCCCCCGGGGGGGGGGGCGCGCCCCGCGGGCCCGTCCACCAAACCCGGGCGGACGACCCGAACGGGGTCCCCGGCCGCCGGCCGGAGACCCCCCCCCGCCCCCCCGCCGC
>NZ_JBVJLC010000005.1:0-95368 GCF_055584925.1 Streptomyces sp. NPDC087906 | reverse complement strand
CGCGCCGGGGGGGGTCGCTCCTGGTGGGGGGCGCCCAGCGCGCCGCGGCCCCCACGGCGCGGCGGGTGGGGTGGTCGGGGCCGGGCCGGGCCCACCCCGCGGGGCGCGCCCCCCCCGGGGGGGGGGGCCCGCGCCCGTCGGTACGTACAAGAAAGCCGGTCAGTCCTCCCGTACGGTGATCGCCTGCGACGGGCAGATCAGCCCCGCCTGCCGCGCGGCGTCCAGCTCAGGGTCGTCCGAAGGCTCCTCCAGGACCAGGACGATCCCGTTGTCGTCCTGGTCGAAGAGGTCGGGAGCCGACAGCACGCACTGCCCAGCCCCGACACAGCGGTCGGTGTCCACGTCGATCCGCGCCATCACTCATACCTCCGTCAGTTGCTTGCTCTGCCAGCGGACGGGCAGCGCGTGCAGCCCGTACAGCACCCCGTCGTACTTGAGCGGCAGCTCCTCGACCGGCACCGCCAGCTCCAGCGACGGGATCCGCTCGAAGAGCGTCCGGTAGGCGATGTCCATCTCGACCCTGACCAGGTTCTGGCCCAGGCACTGGTGCACGCCGTACCCGAAGGCCACGTGCGAGCGGGCCGACCTGCCGGGGTCGAACTCGTCGGGCCGGTCGAAGACCGTCCCGTCGTGGTTGGCCGCGGCCACCAGCGGCACGATGCCCTCGCCCGCCTTGATGAGCTGACCGCCGATCTCCACGTCCTCGACGGCGACCCGGAACGCCACCAGGTCGGCGACCGAGTAGTAGCGCAGCAGCTCTTCCACCGCCCGCTCGTCGCCGATCCACTCCGGGTTGGTCAGCAGGGTGACCACGCCGAGGCCGATGTTGTTCGCCGTCGTCTCGTGCCCGGCGATCAGCAGGAGCATCGAAACGCCGGACAGCTCCCGCTTGTTGAGCGTCCCCTCGGCCAGCAACTGGCTGATCAGGTCGTCGCCCGGCCGCTTCTGCTTGATGGTGATCAGCCGGTTGAGATAGCGCAGCAGCGCGACGGAGGCCGCCTGGCGCTGCTCGTCCGTGGAGGTGAGCGTGACCAGCACACGGGTCTTCGTCTCGAAGAAGTCGCGGTCCGCCTTGGGCACGCCGAGCAGATTGGAGATCACCAGCGACGGCACGGACAGCGCGAAGTCGGCGATCAGATCGGCGGTTTCGCCCGCGGCGAGCATGGCGTCGAGGCGCTCGTCGACGATCTGCTGGATCGCCGGCCGCATCTCCCGCACCTTGCGCACGGTGAACTCGGGGATCAGCGTCTTGCGGAACCTGCCGTGCTCCGGCGGGTCCAGCGCCACGAACCAGCCGGGCACCTCGTCCTGGGACGGCACACCGCCGGTCTTCGCCGCACGGGGGAAACCGGGGTGCGAGGGGTTGGAGCTGATGCGCGGATCGGTGAGCACCGTCCGCACGTCCTCGTGCCGGGTCACCAGCCACACCGGCACCCCGGAGGGCAGTGTGGAGCGTACGAGGCCGTCCTGCGCGCGGAAGTCCGCGTACTGCGGCGGCGGGAAGACCTGGCCGGGCCGCCGCAGCGGGAAGGCGACCGGGCATCCGTCCGCCGGTGTCATCACCGGGCACTTGTCAGGGGTTGTCATCATCTGGTTCCTCTGCGGATCGGAACGTCCCGTGCTCACGCGGCGCCGTAGAACTCACGGACCTTCGCCGTGATGAACTCCTGGTCGTCCTCGGTGAGACCGGTGTGCGTCGGCAGGTAGAAGCCGTCCTCGCTGAAGCGACTGGCGTTCAGCGAGGGCCAGTTGTCGTCGTGGTAGCCGGGCTGGCGGCTCATCGGCTTGAAGAACAGCCGGGTCTCGACACCCTCGGCGGCGAGGAAGTCCCGCAGCTCCTCGCGCCGTTCGGCCCGCAGGTCGTACATCCACAGCACGTCGCGCTGCGGCATCAGCGT
Organism: Streptomyces sp. NPDC087906; assembly: GCF_055584925.1. NCBI lineage: Bacteria > Bacillati > Actinomycetota > Actinomycetes > Kitasatosporales > Streptomycetaceae > Streptomyces > Streptomyces sp. NPDC087906. Next base: position 93,470 of record NZ_JBVJLC010000005.1, on the reverse strand, counting down.
GATGCCGTCGATGTCCCGCAGCCCCTCGTCGTAGCGCCGCTCGATCTCCTTGCGGGTCTGCAGGATCGAGTCGAGCTGCTCGGTCTGCGCCAGGGCGACGGCCGCCTGCATGCTCGTCATACGGAAGTTGTAGGCCAGCTTCTTGTGCAGGAAGCTGTGGTCCTTGGTGAACGCCATCGCCCGCAGATGGGCCATCTGCTCGGCGAGCCGCTCGTCGTCGGTGACGCAGATACCGCCCTCGCCGGCAGTGATGATCTTGTTGGCGAAGAGCGAGAAGCAGGCGATGTCGGCGACCGGCCGCACGCCGTGCGCCTCGGCCGAGTCCTCCACGACCCGGAGGTTGTACTCGTAGGCGATGTTCATGATCGCGTCCATGTCGCACCGCCGCCCGTAGATGTGTACGGGCATGATCACCTTGGTGTTCGAGGTGATCTTCTCCTCGATGAGCGAGACGTCGATGTTGAGATCGTCGCCGCAGTCCACGAAGACGGGCGTGGCGCCCACGTAACTGACCGCCCAGGCGCTCGCGATCATCGTGAACTCGGGGACGATGACCTCGTCACCGGGACCGATGTCGAGCGCCCGCAGGGCCAGGGTCAGCGCCGTCGTGCCCGAGGAGCAGGCGACCCCGTGCGCCGAGCCGTTGTAGCGGGCGAACTCCTCCTCGAACTTGCGCACATAGGGCCCCTGCGACGAGATCCAGCCGTCGCTGACGGCCTCCGTCACATATTCGAGCTCACGTCCGCCGAGCCAGGGTTTGGAAACCGGATAGGTGAAAGACATGGGATGCCCCGATCGGTGAGTGGCGGGTGGTCAACGGGTGGCGAGTGCCGGGAGGTCGAGCAGCAGCTCGGCGGCCGAACCCCGGCCGCCGGCGGCGCGCAGAAGCCGCCCGAAGTACTCGGCGCGCGCACGGAAGGCGCCGTCGCCGAGGACGCGGCTGAGCTTGTCGTACACATCGTCGGGATCGACGGTCTCCGGCCGGTCCAGCGTCAGGCTGACGCCGAAGTCCTGGCCGCGTACCGCCTGGTCGTCGCAGTCCACCCAGAGCGGCCTGACCACCAGCGGCTTACCGAAGTACAGCCCCTCGTGGTAGCCGTTGCCGCCGGCGTGGGTGAAGAAGACCTTGACGCTCCGGTGGGCCAGCACGTCGAGCTGCGAGGGGACCCACTTCTCGATCCGCAGATTGTCCGGCAGCTCGGCCGGCAGCAGATGGCGCTGTTCCTCGGGAAGCTTCCACAGGACCGCGTGCTTGTCCGACAGCCGCCGCGCCACCTCGACCAGCGCGCCCACCTGCTCGCGCGTCAGCCGGGTGATCGTGCCGAACCCCATGTAGACGACGGAGTCCTGCGCGTCGAGCCAGTCGGAGAGGCCGCCGTCGTCCGGGGCCTGCGGCAGCGGCGGCACCATCGTGCCGACGAGCCGCATCTTGTCCGGCACGGGGAACGGGTAGTCCAGTTCCGGCACCGAATAGCAGAGCACCATCTCGGCGTGGTCGATCCTGGCCATCATCTGCCGCGCCTCGGGCGCGATCCCCAGCTCCGTACGGATCCGGTTGTCCTCCTCGACCACCTTGCGCACCGAGGACGTCAGGAACATCCCCAGCGTGCGCACCCGGAAGAGCTGGTTGGCCACCCGCTGCCGGAAGGTCATGTCCAGCGGCAGCCCCGAGTGCGGCACGGGAAAGCCGCCCGGCGTGTACGACTTGGCGAAGGGCACGTGCGACGTGAGGACGTTGCTCGGCACGAACGGCACGCCCAGCACGAACGGAATCCCCTTGGTGATGGCCAGCTCGTAACCGAACTGGCACATGCTCTCGATCACCATGAGCGCCGGCTTGACCTCGTCCACGACGGCTTCGAGACGCCGGTACTTCTCGACCCGCGACTGCGGCGCGAACGAATGCTTGATGACCGCGCGGTGCGCCTTGAAACGCGAACGCTGGGTCACTTCACGATACGTCTCGTCGTCCCAGGTGACGGCCGACATCTCCGACACCACATCGCCGAGCGAAGCGAACTCGACCGGCGTTTTCACGCCGATCGCCTCGACGTCGGAACGCCCTTTCTCATCGGCCGCGAACCACAGGTCTTCCACTCCGCGGCGTGACAATTCCTCGGCGAGTACGAGCAATGGATTGATGAGACCGCTTTCGGCATAACTGACGAACAGGATCGGCCGCCGAATCGAGTCCATGGACAACACCCTTCACAAGTGGCAGTCCGATGGCTCGGTGCCACACGTACACACGGCCGGTCGCCGGGTGGCCGCCCTCATCGCCACCGCCCCCGGTCCACGCCGTCCGGAGGAGACCGGCGCCGCCGTCGGACGGGCGCGCCGCGCGATGAAGCGGGACAGTAACTTGGTCTCACACCACGCTCCGGAGAATCCCTAGTCTTCGCCCGCCGCACGACTTTTCACGCCCTGTACGGGCCGCCGGCACCTGCCGCGCAATGGCCGGCAGGGGGGTCGGAGAATTCCTTAGGGAAAAGTACAGCGTCGCCGCCCATACGATCCGGCACGGAGAGATGTCCGTGGCCCGACTTTTCCCAGGGGTGTGCAACGTGAAGACGATCGGAGCCGACGAAGACCCGGTAGTGGTCGTCGGGATGGCGTGCCGCTATCCGGGCGGCGTGCGCTCCCCCGAGGAGCTGTGGGATCTGGTCCTGGCGGACCGCGACGCGATCTCCGGCTTCCCGGCGGACCGCGGCTGGGACCTGGACGCGCTCGCCGGTGAAGGACCCGGCCGCAGCGTGACCCGCGAGGGCGGTTTCCTCCACGAGGCCGCCGAGTTCGACGCCGGGTTCTTCGGCATGTCGCCCCGCGAGGCGGTGTCGACCGACCCGCAGCAGCGGCTGGTGCTGGAAACGTCGTGGGAGGCCGTGGAACGGGCCGGCATCGACCCGCTGTCGCTGCGCGGGAGCCGTACCGGCGTCTTCGTCGGCACCAACGGCCAGGACTACGCCACCGTCACCCAGCGCTCGCCGCAGGACCTCGCGGGCCATGCCATGACCGGCCTCTCACCGAGCGTCGCCTCCGGGCGGCTCGCCTACACCCTCGGTCTCGAAGGACCGGCGATCACGCTGGACACCGCTTCCTCCTCCTCGCTGGTGGCCCTGCACTGGGCCGCGCGCTCGCTGCGTGCGGGGGAGTGCTCGATGGCCCTGGCCGGCGGTGTCACCGTCATGTCGACGCCCGTCGGCTTCGTCGGCTACTCGCGGCAGGGCGGACTCGCCCCCGACGGCCGCTGCAAGGTGTTCTCCGACGACGCCGACGGCACCGCCTGGGCCGAGGGCGTGGGCATCGTCGTACTGGAACGCCTGTCCGACGCCCAGGCCAACGGACATCCCGTCCTCGCCGTCGTCCGCGGCTCTGCGACCAACCAGGACGGCGCGTCGAACGGGCTGACCTCCCCCAGTGGCCGGGCCCAGGAGCGGGTGATCCGCGAGGCCCTCGCCGACGCGGGCCTGTCCACCGCCGACGTCGACGTGGTGGAGGCGCACGGCACCGGCACCAAGCTCGGTGACCCCATCGAGGCACAGGCGCTGCTGGACACCTACGGCCAGCACCGCACGCCGGAACGGCCGTTGCGGCTCGGCTCCCTCAAGTCGAACATCGGGCACGCCCAGGCCGCCGCCGGTGTCGGCGGCGTCATCAAGATGGTGATGGCGATCCGGCACGGGCTGATGCCGCGCACCCTGCACGTGAACAAGCGCACCACCGAAGTGGATTGGGCCGACGGTGCGGTGGAACTGCTCACCGAGCCCGTCCTGTGGCCCGAGGACGGACGGCCGCGCCGGGCCGGTGTGTCGTCCTTCGGCATCAGCGGCACCAACGCCCACCTGATCATCGAGCAGGCCCCGGAAACCGCCGAACAGGCCCCGGACGTCCCGGGTTCGCAGACGGCCCCACCCGTCGGCGAACCCGGGACCGCGCCCACCGTCGTGCCCTGGCTCGTCTCGGCCAAGACCGAGGCGGCCCTCGACGCCCAACTCGCCCGGCTCACCTCCTTCGTGGACGACCGGCCCGAACTCGCCCCGACGGACGTCGGGTTCTCACTGGCGACCAGCCGGGCCGCGCTGCGCCACCGGGCGGTGCTGCTCACGACCCTCGCACAGCGCCGGAGGCGCGGCGAGGAGCCGCAGGTGCGCGAAGCGTCCCGCGGTGTGGCGGGCGACGGCGTCACCGCCGTGCTCTTCCCCGGCCAGGGCAGCCAGCGGCTCGGGACGGGACGTGAACTGTACGAGCGCTTCCCGGCGTTCGCCGAGGCCCTGGACGCCGTCGAGGCCGAATTCGGCGCCCACCTCGACCGCCCGCTGCGCGACGTCATGTGGGGCGACGATCCCGGACTGCTGGACGAGACCGGCTGGACCCAGCCCGCGCTGTTCGCCGTCGAGGTGGCGCTGTTCCGCCTCATGGAGTCCCTGGGCGTACGGCCCGCCGTCGTGGGCGGCCACTCGATCGGGGAGATCGCCGCGGCCCATGTCGCCGGGGTGTTCTCGCTGCCGGACGCGTGTGCGCTGGTCGCCGCGCGCGGCAGGCTGATGCAGGCGCTGCCGGCCGGCGGTGCGATGGTCGCGATCCAGGCCGCCGAGGACGAGGTCGTCCCGCTGCTCACGGAGCGGGTGTCGATCGCCGCCGTCAACGGCCCCGCGTCGGTGGTGGTGTCGGGCGACGAGGGCGAAGTCCTGGAAATCGCCGCGCACTTCACCGGGCTCGGCCGCAAGACGAATCAGCTTTCGGTTTCGCACGCCTTCCACTCTCCGCTGATGGACCCGATGCTCGACGAGTTCCGGCAGGTCGTGGCGGGCCTGGCCTTCCACGAGCCGGCCGTGCCCGTGCTGTCGAACCTCACCGGCCGACTGGCCACCGACGAGTTGAGCACCCCCGAGTACTGGGTGCGGCACGTACGCCACGCCGTCCGCTTCGCCGACGGGATCAAGGCGCTGCCCGCCGAGAACGTGGATGTCCTGCTGGAGCTGGGGCCCGGCGCCGTCCTGTCCGCGATGGCGCGCGACAGCCTCGGCGACGCGGCCGGGCGGACGACCGTCGTCCCCGCCCTGCGCAAGGACACCCCCGAGGAGACCGCCCTGGTCACCGCGGTGGGCCGACTGCACACCGCCGGAGTCCCCGTCGACTGGCGTGCCTTCTTCGCCGGTACCGGCGCCCGGCGGGTCGAGCTGCCCACGTACGCCTTCCAGCACGAGCGCTTCTGGCCGGCCCCGCCGGGGCCCGGCACAGCCGGCGGCGCCTCAGGCACGGGCGCCACCGGACACCCGCTGCTGGGCGCCACCCTGGAACTCGCCGACGGCGAGGGGCTGGTGTTCACCGGCACCCTCTCGGCGCGCTCCTGCACCTGGCTGGCCGACCACACGATCGCCGGCCGGACCCTGCTGCCGGGCACGGCAATCCTCGACATGATCGTCCGCGCGGCCGACGAGGTCGGCTGCGACCGGATCGAGCGGCTGGTCCTCACCGAACCCCTCGCCCTGCCCGAACACGGGGCGGTGCGGATCCAGATACGCGTCAGCGCGCCGGACGGCATCGGCTGGCGCGTCGTCACCGTCCACGGCAGGACGGAAGGCGCGGTCGACGAGCCCTGGACCGAGCACGCGACCGGCGTACTGACCCCCGGCGCCGACGAGGCCGCACCGCACGATGGCCTCGACGCCGCCGCCTGGCCGCCCGAAGGCGCGGTCCCGGTGGACCTGGAAGACCACTACGAGCGGCTGGCCGACAACGGGTTCGACTATGGCCCCGTCTTCCGCGGGCTGCGGGCGCTGTGGCGAAGCGGCGACGAGATCTACGCCGAGGCCGCCCTGCCCCCCGGGGTACCGGACGCCGAGTCGTACGGACTGCACCCCGCCCTGCTCGAAGCGGCGCGGCACGCGGCCATGACGGACGGCGAAGGCAACCTCCCGCTCTGCTGGGAGGGCGTGTCCCTGCACGCCTTCGGCGCCACGGAGCTGCGCATCCGGCTCACTCCGCGCGACGACGGCGCGCCGGCGCTGCTGGCCGCCGACGTCCGCGGCACACCGGTGCTCTCCGTCGAGGCCCTGCACACCCGCCCGTTGACGCGGGAGGAGCGGGCCACGGCCCTGCGCGAGGCCCATACCCGTACCGGCGCCGCGACGCCGGCCGAAGGACGAAGGACCCCCCGGCCGCCTGCCGCGAAGCCGGGCTCAGCGGGCGGCGCCGCTCCCACACCGGTGAAGCTGCTGGAAGGCATGCCGGAGAGCAAGCGCGTGCGCCATCTGCTGGACCTGGTACGGACGGAGGCGGCGGCCGTGCTCGGCCACGGCAGCCCGGACGTCATCGGCGCCCAGCAGGTCTTCAAGGAAATGGGCTTCGACTCGCTCGCCGGCGTCGAACTCCGCGACCGGCTCGGCACGCTCACCGGCCGGCAGCTCCCCAGCACGCTCGTATTCAACTTCCCGACGCCGGTCCTGGTCGCCGAATACCTGTCGGCGGAACTCACCGCCCCGGCGGCGACGGGTTCGCCGGACGACGAACTCAACCGGTTCGAGGCGGTCATGAAATCGGTACCCGCGGACGGTTCCGAACGCCAGGTGATCGCGGACCGGCTGGAGAAAATCGTCTCCACGCTACGCCAATCCACGCCACTCGCCCTGCACTCGGCGGGCGAGGACATCGAGACGGTGTCGGTCGACAGGCTGCTCGACATCATCGATGAAGAGTTCGAAACCACATAACGAATTGTTGCTTTCGTTCGCGACCCGATGATGAGGACGGACCGGTGCCAGAAGACCAGCAGGACAAAGTCGTCGACTACTTGAGGCGGGTCACCTCTGACCTCCGCCGCGCGCGTCAGCGCATCGGCGAACTCGAACTCAAGAACAACGAACCCATCGCCATCGTGGGAATGAGCTGCCGCCTCCCCGGCGGTGTGCGCTCCCCCGAGGCCCTGTGGGATCTCGTCGATTCCGGTGGCGACGCCATTTCCGGCTTCCCCACGGACCGCGGCTGGAATCTGGACCGGCTCACCGGCGAAGGAGAAGGCAGCAGCACCACCCACGAAGGCGGATTCCTCTACGAGGCAGCCGAATTCGACGCCGGATTCTTCGGCATATCGCCGCGCGAGGCCATCGCGATGGACCCGCAGCAGCGGCTGCTGCTCGAAGTGTCCTGGGAAGCCCTCGAACGGTCCGGGATCGCCCCCGACTCACTGCGCGGCAGCCAGGCCGGCGTGTTCGTCGGCGCCTACCACTGGGGGCAGCCGACGGCCGGTACGGCGGGGGAACTCCAGGGGCACGCGCTGACCGGCACGGCGGCCAGTGTGCTCTCCGGCCGGCTCGCCTACACCCTCGGACTCGAAGGCCCCGCCATCACGGTGGACACGGCCTGCTCCTCCTCGCTGGTCGCGCTGCATGTCGCGGCCCAGTCCCTGCGGGGCGGCGAGTCCTCGCTCGCCGTCATCGGCGGTGTCACGGTCCTCTCGGAGCCCTCCGTCTTCGTCGAGTTCAGCAAGCAGGGCGGGCTGGCACCCGACGGCCGCTGCAAGGCGTTCTCGGACGAGGCGAACGGCACGGGCTGGGGCGAGGGCGTCGGCGTACTCGTCGCCGAACGGCTCTCCGACGCCCGGCGCAACGGCCACCAGGTGCTGGCCGTACTGCGCGGCTCCGCCGTCAACCAGGACGGCGCTTCCAACGGCCTGACCGCGCCCAACGGACCCTCGCAGGAGCGGGTCGTCCGGCAGGCGCTGGCCAACGCCGGTCTTTCGGCGGCGGACGTGGACGCGGTGGAGGCGCACGGCACCGGCACCAGGCTCGGTGACCCCATCGAGGCACAGGCGCTGCTGGCGACCTACGGCCAGGACCGGGACCGGGAAAGCCCGTTGTGGCTGGGCTCGCTCAAGTCGAACATCGGACACACCCAGGCGGCGGCCGGTGTCGCCGGCGTCATCAAGATGGTGATGGCGCTGCGGAACGGCGTGCTGCCGAAGACACTGCACGTGGAGTCCCCTTCGTCGCACGTGGACTGGGCGTCGGGCGCGGTGCGTCTGCTGTCCGAGGCCGTGGAGTGGCCCGAGACTGACCGGCCGCGCCGCGCCGCGGTGTCGTCGTTCGGCATCAGCGGAACGAACGCGCACGCGCTGCTCGAAGAGGCCCCGGCCGCGCAGGACGCGGAGCCGTCCGCCGAAGCGCCCGTCGAACCCGCCGCCGAGCCCGTGTCCGTCGCGGGTGGTGTGGTGCCGTGGGTGGTGTCGGGACGCGGCCGGTCGGCCGTACGGGACCAGGCGACGGCGCTCGTCTCCCGGGCGGAGGCCGCCGCGAGCCCGCTCGACGTGGGCTTCTCGCTCGTCTCGTCCCGCTCCGTCTTTGACCACCGCGCCGTACTGGTCGGCGAGGACGGCGACGAACTTCTCACCGGGGCGCGCGCGTTGGGCGCCGGGGAGTCCTGGGCGGGTCTGGTCGAAGGCGTGGCCGATGTCGAGGGGAAGACGGTGTTCGTCTTCCCGGGGCAGGGTTCGCAGTGGGTGGGGATGGGGGCGCGTCTGCTGGACGAGTCGCCGGTCTTCGCCGAGCGGATCGCTGAATGCGAAGCCGCGCTGGCCGAGTTCACCGACTGGTCGTTGGCGGATGTGCTGCGCGGTGTGGAGGGTGCGCCGTCGTTGGAGCGGGTCGATGTGGTGCAGCCCGCCTCCTTCTCGGTGATGGTGTCCCTGGCAGCGCTGTGGCGTTCGCGCGGGGTCGAGCCGGACGCCGTGGTGGGTCACTCCCAGGGTGAGATCGCCGCCGCGGTGGCATCGGGCGCGCTGTCGTTGGAGGACGGCGCGCGGGTGGTGGCGCTGCGCAGCCAGGCGATCGGCCGCAGTCTTGCCGGGCGCGGCGGGATGATGTCCGTCGCCCTGCCGGTGGCGGAGGTGGAGAGCCGGCTGGAGTCGTGGTCCGGCCGGGTGTCCGTGGCCGCGGTCAACGGGCCGCGCTCGGTGGTGGTTTCGGGTGAGCCCGGAGCCCTGGACGAGCTGTCGGCGGAGCTGACGGGCGAAGAGGTCCGGGTGCGCCGGGTGCCGGTGGATTACGCGTCGCACTCGGCGCAGGTCGAGGACTTGCGTGACGAACTGCTCGACGTCCTGGGACCGGTGCGTCCGCGTGTCTCGGAGGTGCCGTTCTTCTCCACGGTGACCGGCGAATGGCTGGACACCGAGCAGATGGACGCCGGGTACTGGTTCCGCAACCTGCGGCAGCGGGTCAGGTTCGCTGACGCCGTACAGGACCTGCTGGACAGCGGGCATCGGGCGTTCATCGAGGTGAGTTCGCATCCGGTGCTGACGATGCCGGTGCAGGACATGATCGACGATGCGGGCGAACCCGCCGTCGCCACCGGGACGTTGCGTCGTGACACGGGTGGTGTGTCGCGGTTCCTGCTGTCGGCCGCCGAGGTGTTCGTACGCGGTGTCGACGTCGACTGGACAGGTGTGTTCGCGGGTACCGGCGCCCGGCGCGTCGACCTGCCGACGTACGCCTTCCAGCACGAGCGCTTCTGGAACATCCCCGACGTGCTCGACCAGGTCGCCGGAATCGACCCCTTGGACGCGGAGTTCTGGGCGGCGGTGGAGCAGGAGGATCTGTCCGCGCTGTCCGCGACGCTGCGTACCGACGAGGGTTCGGTGGCCGCTGTGCTGCCGGCGCTGTCGTCCTGGCGCAGGTCGCGCCACGACCGCTCGACGGTCGACTCCTGGCGCTACCGCGTCTCCTGGTCACCTGCGGGCAACGTCCCCCAGGCGCGGCTCACCGGGACCTGGCTCGTGGTGTCGGCCGAAGGCATTGACGACGCCGATGTCGTCGGCGTGTTGAGCGGATCGGGCGCTGACGAGGTACGGCGGTTTGTGCTGGACGAGTCGTGCGTGGACCGTGCGGTCCTCGCGGAGCACCTGACCGAGCTGCTGGCCGAGACCGGCGAGGTCGCCGGAATCGTGTCCGTACTCGCGCGCGCCGAGGAGCCCGGGGAGCGATACCCGGGGCTGTCCCTCGGTCTGGCGCTGACGGTCTCGCTGGTGCAGGCCCTGGGCGACACGGAGACCGGGTCGCCGTTGTGGTTCCTCACCCAAGGCGCCGTCTCCACCGGCCGCTCCGACGAGATCACCTCTCCCGCGCAGGCGCAGGTGGCCGGGGTGGGCTGGACAACGGCCCTGGAGCATCCGCAGCGTTGGGGCGGAGTCGTCGATCTGCCGCCGGTCCTCGACCAGCGGGCCGCCCAGCGCCTGGTGTCCGCCCTCGCCGGCGTACTGGGCGAGGAGGACCAACTCGCCATCCGCTCGTCCGGCGTGCTGACCCGTCGTATCGTCCGGGCGGGCGCCGGGCGCAAGGCGTCGTCCCGCGACTGGAAGCCGCGCGGCACCACCCTGGTCACCGGCGGCTCTGGCACCCTCGCCCCCGGACTCGCCCGCTGGCTGGCCGGACAGGGCGCCGAACATCTGGTGCTGCTGAGCCGGCGGGGCATCGACGCCCCCGGCGCTCCCGAACTCGTCGCCGAGCTGGCCGAGTTGGGCACGGAAGCGACCATCGCCGCCTGCGACGTCACCGACCGTGACGCCGTGGCCGCGCTCCTGGCACAGCTCAAGGACGACGGCCGCACCGTCCGTACGGTCATCCACACCGCAGCCGTCATCGAGCTGTACTCGCTGGCCGAGACCAGCATGGAGTCGTTCTCCGACGTCGTGCACGCGAAGGTCGCCGGCGCCCGCCATCTTGACGAGCTGCTGGACGACGCGGAGTTGGACGACTTCATCCTCTACTCGTCCACGGCCGGCATGTGGGGGAGCGGTCACCACGCCGCGTACGTGGCGGGCAACGCCTTCCTCTCCGCGCTCGCCACCCAGCGCCGCGCCCGGGGTCTGCGCACCACGTCGGTGCACTGGGGCAAGTGGCCCGACGACATCGAGCGCGAGCTGGCCGACCCGCACCAGATCCGCCGCAGCGGCCTCCAGTACCTGGACCCGGAGCTGGCGCTGAGCGGCCTCAAGCGGGTCCTGGACGACGACGAGACCGTCATCGGTCTGACGGACGTCGACTGGGACACGTACTACCCCGTCTTCACCTCGGGCCGCCCCACCCGCCTCTTCGACGAGGTGCCCGAGGTCCGGCGCCAGCTCACCGCCGGCACCGAACAGGCCGCCGCAGGACCCGAGATGAGCGATCTCGCGGTGCGGCTGCGCGAGCTGACAGCCCCCGAGCAGGAGCGCCTGCTGCTCACTCTCGTCCGTACGGAGGCGGCTGCCGTCCTCGGCCACGCCTCAGCCGACGCGTTCCCCGAGCGGCGCGCCTTCCGGGACATCGGCTTCGACTCGGTCACCGCAGTGGACCTGCGCAACCGGCTCGTGGCCGCCACCGGTCTCGCGCTGCCGTCGACCATGGTCTTCGACTATCCGAGCCCCGCCGTGCTGGCCGGCTTCCTGCGGTCCCGCGCCGTGGGAGACGCGCCCACGGCGCAGGAGGCGACCGCGTCGGCCGCCGGTGCCGAGGCCGACGACGAGCCGATCGCCATCATCGCCATGAGCTGCCGCTACCCCGGCGGCGCCGGATCCCCCGAAGAGCTGATGCGGCTGGCCCTCGACGGCGCCGACGTCATCTCCGAGTTCCCCGCCGACCGGGGCTGGGACGCCGAAGGACTCTACGACCCCGACCCGGACCGGCAGGGCACGACCTACTCGGTCAGGGGCGGATTCCTGCACGAGGCCGCCGAGTTCGACCCCGGCTTCTTCGGCATCTCGCCGCGCGAGGCGGTCGCCATGGACCCGCAGCAGCGGCTGCTGCTGGAGACCTCCTGGGAGACCTTCGAGCGCGCCGGGATCGACCCGGACTCGCTGCGCGGCTCCGCCGCGGGTACGTTCATCGGCGCCAGCTACCAGGACTACTCGTCGAGCGTGCAGAACGGCTCCGAGGGCTCCGAGGTGCACATGGTCACCGGCACGGCGGCCAGTGTGCTGTCGGGCCGGGTCTCGTACCTCTTCGGGTTCGAGGGCCCCGCCGTCACGGTCGACACGGCCTGCTCGTCCTCGCTGGTCGCGATGCATCTGGCCTGCCAGTCGCTGCGCAGCGGTGAGAGCTCCCTCGCCCTGGCAGGCGGCGTGGCCGTCATGGCCACCCCGCACGCCTTCGTGGGCTTCAGCAGGCAGCGGGCGCTCGCGCTCGACGGCCGCTGCAAGCCGTTCTCCGAGGCCGCCGACGGTATGACGCTGGCGGAAGGCGTCGGGGTCGTCCTGATGGAGCGCCTGTCGGACGCGCGGCGCAACGGGCACCGGGTGCTCGCGGTCGTGCGCGGCTCGGCGATCAACCAGGACGGCGCTTCCAACGGCCTGACCGCGCCCAACGGACCCTCGCAGCAACGGGTGATCCGGCAGGCGCTGGCCAACGCCGGTCTGTCGACGGCGGACGTGGACGCGGTCGAGGCGCACGGCACCGGTACCAAGCTCGGTGACCCCATCGAGGCGCAGGCGCTGCTCGCGACGTACGGCCAGGGCCGCGACCCGGAGTACCCGCTGTGGCTGGGCTCGCTCAAGTCGAACATCGGGCACACCCAGGCCGCGGCCGGCGTCGCCGGGGTCATCAAGATGGTGATGTCCCTGCGCGACGGCGTCCTGCCCCGCACCCTGCACGCGGGCACCCCGTCGTCGCACGTCGACTGGACGGCGGGCGGGGTGGAGCTGCTGCACGAGCAGACCCGCTGGCCGGACGCCGGACGCCCGAGGCGCGCCGGGGTCTCGTCCTTCGGGATCAGCGGCACCAACGCGCATCTCATCCTGGAACAGGCCCCCGCAGCCGAGGAGCCCGCCGTCGAGGAGCCCGCCGTCGAGGAGCCCGCCGAACCGGCGGCGGAGGTATCGGCCGGCGACGGCGTCCTGCCCTGGCTGATCTCGGCGAAGTCCGACGCCGCACTGCGCGAGCAGGCCGCCCGGCTGCTCGCCCACACCGATGCCGCCCCCGGCCTGTCGCCCGCCCGGGTCGGCTGGTCGCTGGCGACCGGCCGGTCGGTCTTCGCGCACCGCGCCGTGGTGCTGGGCGAGACCAGGGACGACTTCCTGCGCTCCCTCAACGCGCTGGCCACCGGGGCGAGTTCGGCCGGTCTCGTGTCCGGGGTCGCGGACGAGGGCGGAGCCGGCGGACCGGTGTTCGTCTTCCCCGGCCAGGGCTCCCAGTGGTGGGGGATGGGCCGCGACCTGCTCGCGAGCTCCGAGGTGTTCCGGGAGACCGTGGACGCCTGCGCCGAGGCGCTGGCCCCGTACATCGACTGGTCGCTGCACGACGTGCTGTCCGGTGCGGCGGACCCCGCGCTGCTCGAACGGGTCGACGTGGTCCAGCCCGCCCTGTTCTCCATGATGGTCGCGCTGGCCGCGCTCTGGCGCTCCTACGGCGTCGAGCCCGCTGCCGTGGTCGGCCACTCGCAGGGCGAGATCGCCGCCGCCTACGTGGCAGGCGCGCTCACCCTCGACGACGCCGCCGCCGTCGTCGCCCTGCGCAGCCAGGCCCTGCCCCGGCTGTCCGGGCTCGGCGGCATGATGTCGGTGGCCGCCCCGGTCGAGCGGGTCCAGGAACTGCTGGCGCCCTGGGCCGAACTCCTCTCGGTGGCAGCCGTCAACGGCCCCTCGTCGGTCGTCGTCTCCGGCGACGCCGAGGCGCTGGACGAACTGCTCGCCGCCTGCAAGGAGCAGGACGTACGTGCCCGCAAGGTCTCGGTGGACTACGCCTCCCACGGCTCGCACGTCGAAGCGGTACGGGACGAACTGTCCCGGGTGCTCGCCGGCGTCCGCTCCGCACCGCCCACCGTGCCGTTCTACTCGACGGTGACCGGCGGCCGGCTGGAGACGGCCGCGTTCGACGGCGACTACTGGTACACCAACCTGCGCCAGACCGTACGCATGGAGGAGGCGACCCGCGCCCTGCTGGCCGACGGGCACCGCGTCTTCATCGAGGCGAGCCCGCATCCGGTACTGGCAGGGCCCATCCAGGAGACCCAGGAGGCGGAGGAGGAGGCCGCGGGCTCCGCGGTGGTCCTCGGGTCGCTGCGCCGCGACGAAGGCGACACCCGGCGCTTCCTCGCCTCCCTCGCCGAGGCGTACGTCCACGGCACACCGGTCGACTGGCGCACGGCGTTCCCCGCCGAGAGCCCCGCACCGGTGGAGCTGCCGACGTACGCCTTCCAGCGCCGGCGCTACTGGCCGGAGCTGAAGCCCGCCCAGAACGGCGGGATCGGCGCGGGAACCGGCGGAGCAGGCGGCGAGGCCGACTCGGCGTTCTGGCGGCTCGTCGAGAACGAGGACCTGGAGTCCCTCGCCGACGAACTCGGCGTCGGAGCCGACGGCGAGCGCTCCTCGCTCGGCGCCGTCCTGCCCACCCTCTCCGCCTGGCGCGCCAAGTCGCGGGAGCGGTCCCTGGTCAACGAGTGGCGCTACCGCGTCGACTGGGCCCGGCTGGCCGAACCGGCCGCGCCCCCCGCAGGCGGCCGGCGGCTCGCTGTGGTCCCCGCCGGCAGCGCCGACGACCCGTGGATCGCCGCCGTACTCGCCGAACTCGGCCCGGACACCGTTCTGTTCGAGGCGTCGACCGAAGGCGCCGACCGCACCGTCTGGGCCAAGCGGCTCGCCGAACTGACCTCGGAAGGAACCGAGTTCGCGGGTGTGCTGGCGCTGCTGGCCCCCGCCGAGGAACGGCACCCGGACTTCGGCTCCGTGCCCAGCGGTCTCGCCCTCACCCTCACCCTCGTCCAGGCACTGGGCGACGCCGGAATCGACGCACCGCTGTGGTGCGCCACCCGCGGCGCCGTCTCCGTCGGCCGCGACGACCCGCTGACCAGCCCGGTCCAGGGCGCGTTGTGGGGTCTCGGCCGGGTGGTCGCGCTGGAGCACCCGGACCGCTGGGGCGGTCTGGTCGACCTGCCGGAGACACTGGACGCACGGTCCGCCGCGCGGCTGACCGCCGTCCTGGCCGGACTCGACGGCGAGGACCAGGTCGCGATACGCGGCTCCGGTCTCTACGGGCGGCGCATGACGCACGCGGCGCCCGCCGTCGCCACCCCCGAGCGCCCCTGGCGCGGCCGGGGCACGGCACTGATCACCGGCGGCACCGGCGGTATCGGCGGCCGGGTCGCCCGCTGGATGGCCGAGAGCGGCGCCGCCCATCTCGTGCTGACCAGCAGGCGCGGCGAAGAGGCCCCCGGCGCGGCCGAACTGCGCGCCGAACTCGAAGAGTTGGGGGCCAAGGTCACCATCGCGGCCTGCGACGCCGCCGACCGTGCGGCGCTGGCCGGCGTCATCGAGGCGATCCCCGCCGACCTGCCGCTGACCTCCGTGTTCCACTCCGCCGGAGTCGCGGACGGCGACGACAGCGTGGCGTCACTGACGCTCGGTCAGCTCGACGCGCTCATGCGGGCGAAGCTGACCGCCGCACTGCATCTGCACGAACTGACCCGCGGCCTCGACCTGGACGCCTTCGTGCTGTTCTCCTCGGGCGCCGCCGTCTGGGGCAGTGGCGGCCAGCCCGGCTACGCGGCGGCCAACGCGTTCCTCGACGCGCTGGCCGAGCACCGCAGGGCCGAAGGGCTGACCGGCTCGTCCGTCGCCTGGGGCACCTGGGCCGAGGTCGGCATGGCCACGGACCCCGAGGTCGGCGAACGGCTGCGGCGCCAGGGCGTACGGGCGATGGAACCGCCGCTGGCCCTCGCGGCGCTTCAGCGGATGCTGGAGGACGACGACACGGCCCTGACCGTGGCGTCGATGGACTGGGACGTGTTCACCCCCAGCTTCACGGCGACCAGGCCCAGCCCGCTGCTGGCCGCGATACCGGAGGCCGGCCAGGCGCTGGCCACCGACAGCGGCCTCCCCGCCGACGACGCCGAAAGCGCCGTACCGCCACTGCGGCAGCGGCTCGACGCCCTGCCCACGGCGGAGCGCGCCCGCGCCCTGCTCGAAGCGGTACGCACCGAAGCGGCGGCGACACTCGGCCACGAAGGGGCCGACGCCATCGCGGCGAACCGCGCCTTCCGCGACGTCGGGTTCGACTCCGTCACCGCCGTCGAACTGCGCAACCGGCTGCGGACCGGCCTCGGCCTGCCCCTGCCGGCGGCCCTGGTCTTCGACCACCCGACCCCGGAGGCGCTGGCGCGGCATCTCGGCCCGCTCCTCTTCGGGGCCGTACCCGGACAGGACACCGGCACGACCGACGACCCGGAAGCGCACATGCGCGACGTCCTCGCATCCGTCCCGATCAGCCGACTCCGTAAAGCGGGCCTGCTGGACATGGTGTTGAAGCTCGCCACCACCGACGACGCCGAGGCCGCAGGCCCGGCGGACGGCGGCGGCGACTCGCTCGACGACATGGACGCGGAAAGCCTGCTGCGGCTCGCCACCGAGAACTCGGCGAACTGAAAGAGATCTGGAGACAACGATGAGCACGTCCCCCAACAAGTACGTCGAGGCGCTGCGGTCGTCCTTGAAGGAGAACGAGCGGCTCCGCCGGCAGAACGAGCGGCTGGTGGCTGCCGCGGAGGAGCCCGTCGCCGTCGTCGGCATCGGCTGCCGCTACCCCGGCGGAGTGACCTCCCCCGAGGCCCTGTGGGAGCTGGTCGCCGAGGGCCGCGACGTCATGGGCGGCTTCCCCGCCGACCGCGGCTGGGACCTGGACCGCCTCGCGGGGGAAGGACCCGGCCGCAGCCTCGCCCAACAGGGCGGATTCCTCTACGACATGGCGGAGTTCGACCCCGGCTTCTTCGGGATCGCGCCCCGCGAAGCCCTCGCCATGGACCCGCAGCAGCGGCTGCTGCTCCAGGTGTGCTGGGAGGCGCTGGAGCGGGCCGGGATCGACCCGGCCACGCTGCGCGGCACCCAGGCCGGCGTGTTCGTCGGCACGGCGGGGCAGGACTACGGCTCCGTCATCAAGGCGTCCGGCGACGACATGGAGCAGTACGCCACGACCGGCCACGCCGCCAGCGTCATCTCCGGCCGGCTCTCCTACACGCTCGGCGCCGAAGGGCCCGCCGTCACCGTCGACACGGCCTGCTCCTCCTCGCTGGTGGCCCTGCACTGGGCCGCGCAGTCCCTGCGCAACGGCGAGTGCACGATGGCCCTCGCCGGCGGCGCCTCCGTAATGGCCACCCCGGGACCCTTCGTCTCCTTCACCGCGCAGAACGGCATGGCGGCCGACGGCCGCTGCAAGTCGTTCTCCGACGCCGCCGACGGCACCGGCTGGGGCGAGGGCGCCGCCGTCCTCGTCCTGGAACGGCTCTCCGACGCGCGGCGCGCGGGACACCCCGTCCTCGCCCTGCTGCGCGGCAGCGCCATCAACCAGGACGGCGCGTCCAACGGCCTGTCCGCCCCGCACGGCCCCTCGCAGCGGCGCGTCATCCGCGCGGCCCTCGACAACGCCCGGCTGGCACCGGGCGACGTCGACATCGTCGAGGCGCACGGTACGGGGACGACGCTCGGCGACCCGATCGAGGCGCAGGCCCTGCTCGCCACCTACGGCCAGGACCGCGCACACCCGCTGCGCCTGGGCTCGGTCAAGTCGAACATCGGACACACCCAGGCCGCTTCGGGGGCCGCCGGCGTCATCAAGATGATCATGGCGATGCGGCATGGTCTGATGCCGCGCACCCTGCACGCCACCGAACCGTCCGGCGACGTCGACTGGACCACCGGATCCGTGGAACTGCTGACCGAGGCCGCGCAGTGGCCGGAGACCGGACGGGCCAGGCGCGCCGCCGTCTCCTCCTTCGGCGTCAGCGGCACCAACGCGCATGTGATCCTCGAACAGGCACCGCCCGCGCCCGCCGAAGCGCAGGACGACCCCGCGGCCGCCGTGGCACCGGGCGTGATCCCCTGGGCCCTGGCCGGCCGGTCGGCTGCGGCCCTGGACGCCCAGCGCGAGCGACTGCTCGCCCACCTCGACCGGACTCCGGACCTCCGGCCCGCCGACGTCGGCTTCTCCCTCGCCGCGGGCCGCTCGGTCTTCGAACACCGCGCCGTCCTGCTCGCCGGGGACACCGGTCCCACCGAGATCGCCCGGGGCGTCGCCGACGACGCCCCGCTCGCCGTCCTCTTCTCGGGCCAGGGCTCCCAGCGGCTCGGCATGGGCCGGGAACTCCACGCCCGCTTCCCGGTGTTCGCCGAGGCGTTCGACGCCGTCGCCGACCAGCTCGACGCGCACGCCGACCGCCCGCTGCGGGACATCGTCTGGGGAACCGACGCCGCCGAACTCGGCGAGACCCGGTGGACCCAGCCGGCGCTCTTCGCGATCGAGGTGGCGCTGTACCGCCTCGTCACCTCCCTCGGCGTCACCCCCGACTTCGTCGGCGGCCACTCCATCGGCGAGATCGCCGCCGCCCATGTGGCCGGCGTCTTCTCCCTGGAGGACGCCTGCCGCCTCGTGACGGCCCGCGCCTCGCTCATGCAGGCCCTGCCGCGCGACGGCGCCATGGTCGCCCTGCGCGCGACCGAGGACGAGGTCCTCCCGCTGCTCACCGACCGGGTGTCCATCGCCGCGGTCAACGGGCCGCAGTCGGTGGTGATCGCGGGCGACGAGAGCGCCGTACGGGACATCGCCGCCCACTTCGAGGCGCTGGAGTGCAAGACCAGCAGGCTGCGCGTCTCGCACGCCTTCCACTCGCCGCTCATGGACCCGATGCTGGACGAGTTCCGCGCCGTCGCGCGGAGCCTGAGCTTCGCCGAGCCGACGCTGCCGGTCGTGTCGAACGTGACAGGGCGCATCGCCACCGTCGAGGAGCTGTGCTCCGCCGACTACTGGGTGCGGCACGTACGGGAAGCCGTACGGTTCGCCGACGGTGTGCGCACCCTCACCGGACGCGGCGTCACCACCCTGCTCGAACTCGGCCCCGACGGCGTGCTCTCCGCCATGGCCCAGGACTCCCTGCCCGACGGCGCGGCGATCGTACCGCTGCTGCGCAAGGACCGCCCCGAGGAACTGGCCGCCGTCACCGCCCTCGCCCAGGCGCACGTACGCGGCGCCACCGTACGGTGGGCCGCCCTCTACGCCGGGTCCGGCGCCCGGCAGGTCGACCTGCCGACGTACCCCTTCCAGAACCAGCGGTACTGGCCCGCCGCCTCCCTCGACACGGCAGGCGACATACGCGCGGCAGGACTCGGCTCCGCCGGGCACCCGCTGCTCGGCGCCGCCGTCGAACTCGCCGACGGCGAAGGCGCCCTGTTCACCAGCCGGCTGTCCGTCCAGTCCCACCCCTGGCTCGCCGACCACGGCGTACGCGGCCGGGCCCTGCTGCCCGGCACCGCCTTCGTCGAGCTGGCCATCCGCGCCGGTGACGAGGTCGACTGCGACCGCGTCGAGGAACTGACCCTCGCCGCGCCCCTGGCCTTCCCCGAACACGGCGCCGTACAGCTCCAGGTCCGGGTCGGCGCCGCCGACACCGCCGGCCGCCGGCCGCTCGGCATCTACTCGCGCGCCGAAGGCGTCGTCGACCTGCCCTGGTCGCAGCACGCCACCGGTGTCCTCGCCCCCGGCACCCCCGGCGCCCGGGGTGCGGACCCCGGCTTCGACGCCGCCGCCTGGCCGCCGCCCGGCGCCGAACCCGTCGACCTCGACGGCTGCTACGACCGGCTCGCCGGACTCGGCTTCGACTACGGCCCCGTCTTCCAGGGGCTGCGCGCCGCCTGGCGGCGCGGCGACGAGGTGTTCGCCGAGGTCACCCTGCCCGAAGGCGCCGACACCGAGGCGGGCGCCTTCGGCCTGCACCCGGCGCTGCTCGACGCCGCCCAGCACGCCGCCGCCTACGCCGACCTCGGCGCTATCAGCAGCGGCGGCCTGCCGTTCGCCTGGGAGGGCGTGTCACTGACCGCCTCCGGCGCGGCGGCCGTACGCGCCCGGCTCACCCCCACCGGCGACGACACCGTCTCGATCGCCGTGTACGACACGGCCGGCGGGCCCGTACTCTCCGTCGACTCGCTGGTCTCGCGCGTGATGCCCGCCGAGCGGCTGCACGACACCGGCGCCGTCCACCGCGACTCGCTGTTCCGCGTCGAGTGGACCAAGGCCAAGGGCGCGGCCCCCGCCGAACCCGTCCCGGTCGCCGTGGTGGGCACCGACACACTCGGCGTGGCCGAGGCCCTGCACAGCGCGGGAGCGCCCGTCACA
This sequence comes from Streptomyces sp. NPDC087906, assembly GCF_055584925.1. Taxonomy (NCBI): domain Bacteria; kingdom Bacillati; phylum Actinomycetota; class Actinomycetes; order Kitasatosporales; family Streptomycetaceae; genus Streptomyces; species Streptomyces sp. NPDC087906. The sequence goes on along the minus strand of NZ_JBVJLC010000005.1, from coordinate 73,350 downwards.
CACCACCCCGACCTCGCGTCGCTCGCGGCGGCGGAAGGCCCGGTCCCCGGCGTGGTCATGATCGCCGCGACCGCCGACCCCGACCCCGACCCCGACACCGACGGCCCCGGCGACGGTGTCGTGGCCGCCACACACACCCTCGGCGCCCGGGTACTCGAAGACGTACAGCAGTGGCTGGCCGACGACCAATTCGCCGACTCCCGGCTGGTCTTCACCACCCGGGGCGCCACCGACGGCACCGACCTCGCCGCCGCTTCGGTGCACGGACTCGTCCGTACCGCACGCACCGAGAACCCGGGACGCCTCGGCCTCCTGGACCTGGACGCCGGCCCGGACTCCCTCTCCCCGGCGGACGTGCCGGCCCTGCTCACCGCCGCGGCCCTGACCGACGAGCCGGACCTCGCGATACGGGACGGCCAACTGCTCACCGCCCGCCTCGCACGCGTCCCGGCCCCCGACGAGCCGGCCGACTGGGACGCCGAAGGGACCGTCCTCATCACCGGCGGCACGGGCGGCCTCGGCGGCGTCCTGGCCCGGCACCTCGTCGCCGAACGCGGCGTACGCCACCTGCTGCTCGCCAGCCGCAGCGGCCCCGCCGCCGCGGGCGCAGCCGAACTGGCCGCCGAACTGGAGGCGCGGGGCGCCGACGTGACCGTCGCCGCCTGCGACGTCACCGACCGGGCCGCCCTCGCGGAACTGCTGGACACCGTCCCCGCCGACCACCCCCTGACCGCCGTCGTGCACACCGCGGGCGTCGTCGACGACGGCGTGATCGGCTCCCTCACCGCCGACCGGCTCGACCACGTGCTGCGGCCCAAGGCTGACGCCGCCTGGCACCTGCACGAGCTGACCCGGGACCTCGACCTCGCCGCGTTCGTCGTCTTCTCCTCCGTCGCCGCCACCCTCGGCAGCCCCGGACAGGCCAACTACGCGGCAGGCAACGCCTTCCTCGACGCGCTCGCCACCCACCGGCGGAACGCGGGACTGCCCGGCACCTCCCTCGCCTGGGGCCCGTGGACCAGCAGCGTCGGCATGACCGCCACGCTCACCGACATCGACGTGGAACGCATCGCACGCTCCGGCATGCCGCCGCTCTCCGTCGAGCAGGGCGTCGCACTGTTCGACGCCGCCCTCGCCACCGGCGCCGCCACCGTCGCACCCGTACGCCTCGACCTGCCCGTCCTGCGCGCCCAGGGTGACATCCCCGCACTGCTGCGCGGCCTCATCCGCGCCCCTGCCCGGCGCGCCGCGGCCCAGGTCTCCGAAACGGCCGGCGGCCTCGCCCAGCGCCTCGCGGGACTGGGCGGCGCCGAGCGCCGCGAGATCCTGCTCGACCTGGTACGCGGCCAGGTCGCCCACGTCCTGGGACACACCGACGCCGGAGAAGTCGAAGCCGCCCGCCAGTTCCAGGATCTCGGCTTCGACTCCCTGACCGCCGTCGAACTGCGCAACGGCCTCAACACCGTCACCGGCCTGCGGCTGCCCGCGACGATGGTCTTCGACTACCCGACGCCCAGCGCCCTCGCCGACCACCTGCGCGACGAACTCCTCGGCAGCGAGGCGCAGACCCCCGCCGTACCGGTCCGCGCCCTGCCCCCCGTCGGCGACGACCCCGTCGTCATCGTCGGCATGGCCTGCCGCTACCCCGGCGGCGTGACCTCGCCCGAGGACCTCTGGCGGCTGGTCACCGAGGGCGGCGACGCCATCTCCGCGTTCCCCGCCAACCGAGGCTGGGACGTCGAAGGGCTCTACGACCCGGACCCCGACCGCCCCGGCAGGACCCACGTACGCGAAGGCGGATTCCTGCACACAGCGGGCGAGTTCGACCCGGACTTCTTCGGCATGAGCCCCCGCGAGGCGATGGCCACGGACTCCCAGCAGCGGCTGCTGCTCGAACTGTCCTGGGAAGCCTTCGAGCGCGCCGGGATCGACCCGGTGTCACTGCGCGACAGCCAGACCGGCGTCTTCGCCGGTGTGATGTACAACGACTACGGCCCGCTGCTCACCGGCGAGGAGTACGAGGCGTTCCGCGGCAACGGCAGCGCACCGAGCGTCGCCTCGGGCCGCGTCTCCTACACCCTCGGCCTGGAGGGCCCCGCCGTCACCGTCGACACCGCCTGCTCCTCCTCCCTGGTCGGCATGCACCTCGCCGCCCAGGCGCTGCGCAGCGGTGAGTGCTCGCTGGCCCTGGCCGGCGGCGTGACCGTGATGTCCACACCGAGCACCTTCGTCGAATTCTCCCGGGCACGCGGACTGGCCCCCGACGGCCGGTCCAAGGCGTTCTCCGAGTCCGCCGACGGGGTCGCCTGGTCCGAGGGCGTCGGCATGCTGGTGCTGGAGCGCCAGTCCGACGCCGTACGCAACGGGCACGAGATCCTGGCCGTGCTGCGCGGCAGCGCGATCAACCAGGACGGTGCTTCCAACGGCCTGACCGCCCCCAACGGCCCTTCGCAGCAGCGGGTCATCCGCCAGGCGCTCGCCAGCGGCGGCCTCTCGGCGGACGACGTCGATGTGGTGGAGGCACACGGTACGGGGACGACGCTCGGTGACCCGATCGAGGCGCAGGCGCTGCTCGCGACATACGGGCGTGACCGCGACCCTGAGCGGCCGCTGCTGCTCGGTTCGGTGAAGTCCAACATCGGCCACACGCAGGCCGCGGCGGGTGTGGCGGGCGTCATCAAGATGGTGCTGGCCATGCGGCACGGAGTGCTGCCGCAGACGCTGCACGTGACCGAGCCGTCAACCCATGTCGACTGGTCCGCGGGCGCTGTGGAGTTGCTGACGGAAACCGCCGAATGGCCCACGTCCGACCGCGTCCGCCGTGCGGGTGTGTCATCGTTCGGCATCAGCGGGACGAACGCGCACGTCATCCTGGAGCAGCCGGCCCCGGTGATCCGGGGGACAGTTGAGGCTCCTGCGGTCGAGCCGGGTGTGGTGCCGTGGGTGCTGTCCGGCCGGACGCCGGAGGCGCTGGCCGCGCAGGCGGCGCGGCTGCTGTCCGCCGTCGAGTCGCAGACCGGGCAGCGCCCGGTGGATGTCGGGTTCTCGCTGGCCACAGGCCGGTCGCTGTTCGACCACCGGGCGGTCGTGCTGGCGGGCGATCCCGCGGACGCGGTCCGCGCGCTCACCGCGCTGGCGGCCGGCGGGGCGGACGCCTCGGCGGTATCCGGGACGGTCGCGGGCGGCAAGCGCGCGTTCCTGTTCTCGGGTCAGGGTTCGCAGCGGTTGGGGATGGGCCGGGAGTTGTCCGGCCGGTTCCCGGTGTTCGCCGAGGCGCTGGATGCCGTACTGGCGGAGCTGGACGGTGCGTTGGGCCGTTCGCTGCGGGAGGTCATCTGGGGTGACGATCCCGAGTTGCTGAACCAGACCGGGTTTACGCAGCCGGCGTTGTTCGCGGTCGAGGTGGCGTTGTTCCGGTTGGTGGAGTCGTGGGGTGTGACCCCTGACTTCGTTGCCGGTCATTCGATCGGTGAGATCGCGGCTGCTCATGTGGCCGGGGTGTTGTCGTTGGCGGATGCGTGCCGTTTGGTGGTGGCGCGTGCTTCGTTGATGCAGGGGCTGCCGTCCGGTGGTGCGATGGTGGCGGTGCAGGCGACGGAGGACGAGGTGCTTCCGCTGCTGACGGAGGGCGTGTCTATCGCAGCCGTCAACGGGCCTTCGTCCGTGGTTGTTTCGGGTGACGAGGACGCGGTTCTCGCGGTTGCCGGGCAGTTGGCGGAGCAGGGTCGTAAGACGAGTCGGCTGCGGGTGTCGCACGCCTTCCACTCGCCGCTGATGGATCCGATGCTGGACGAGTTCCTGGCGGTGGCGCAGAGCTTGGCCTTTGAAGCGCCGCGTATCCCCGTGGTGTCGAATCTGACCGGCGCTCTGGCGAGCGCCGATGAGCTGTGCTCGGCCGATTACTGGGTGCGCCATGTCCGCGAGGCGGTCCGATTCGCCGATGGTGTACGGACGTTGGGCGAGCAGGGTGTGAGCACGTTCCTGGAGCTGGGGCCCGATGGTGTGCTCTCCGCCATGGCGCAGGATTCGGTCCCGGACGACGCCGTGACCGTACCGCTGCTCCGTAAGGACCGGCCCGAGGAACTGGCCGCCCTCACGGCGCTGGCACAACTCCATGTGCGCGGCGTGCCGACCGATGTGGCCGCTGTGTTCGCCGGGACAGGTGCGGTGCGGGTCGACGTACCCACGTACGCCTTCCAGCACCAGTGGTTTTGGCCTGCGGGCCAGCGGGTCGGCGCGGGCGACGTACGCGCGGCGGGACTGGGCTCGGCCGAGCATCCGCTGCTCGGCGCCGCCGTCGAACTGGCCGAGGGCGAAGGTGTGTTGTTCACCGGGCGGCTCTCCGTCCAGTCGCATCCGTGGCTCGCGGACCACGCGGTGCTCGGCCGCGTCCTGCTGCCGGGGACCGCACTGCTGGAGCTGGCCTTCCGGGCCGGTGACGAGGTCGGCTGCGACCGCGTGGAAGAGCTGACGCTCGCCGCGCCGCTCACGCTGCCGGAAAGCGGCGCGGTGCGGGTCCAGGTGCGGGTCGGGGTCGCCGACGACACCGGCCGGCGCTCCCTCGCCGTGCACTCCCTGACCGAGGGCGCCGACGAGCGGTCGTGGACCCAGCACGCGACGGGCGTACTGACTGCGGCCGGTCAGCCGTCGGCGGACGGGTTCGACGCCACGGTGTGGCCGCCGATCGGCGCCGAGAGCCTGGACGTCGAGGGATGCTACGACCGGTTCGCGGAGCTCGGGTTCGGTTACGGTCCGGTGTTCCAGGGGCTGCGGGCCGCCTGGCGCCGTGACGGCGAGGTCTTCGCCGAGGTGAGCCTCCCGGAGGACGCGCAGGGCGAAGCGGCCCGTTTCGGTCTGCACCCCGCGCTGCTCGACTCCGCCCTGCATGCCTCGCTCCTCGCCGGTGACGGCGAAGAGGGCAGCGGGGGCCTGCCGTTCTCTTGGGAGGGCGTCTCGCTCTACGCGACGGGCGCTTCCGCCCTTCGAGTGCGGATCGCCCCCGCCGAGGGCCGGGACGCGGTCTCGATCGCGGTCGCCGACACGACGGGCGAGCCGGTCGCCTCGGTCGACTCGCTGCTCGTACGAGCCGTGTCGGGTGAGCAGTTGAACGAGAGCGCCGCGCAGGCACGCGACGCCCTGTTCGGACTGGACTGGGTTCCCGTGCCTGCCGGTGCGGAGGCCCCCGCCTCCGTCGCCCTGGTGGGTTCCGACCCGCTCGGGCTCGCCGCGGGGCTGGCCGAGTCGGGCGCCGGTGTCGAGACGTTCAGCGATCTGTCGGCGCTCGCGTCGGGGGAGTCCCCGGTCCCCGGCACCGTACTGGTCGGCGTGACCGGTACGGATCTGGCGGACGGTACGGGGGTCGCGGAGTCGGCGCACACCCTCACCGCGGACGTACTGGCCCTGGCGCAGGAGTGGTTGGCCGACGACCGGTTCGCCGGATCGCGGCTGGTGTTCGTGACACGGGGCGCCGTGGCGGCCGGTGACGAGCATGTCGCCGATGTCGCCGCCGCTTCGGTATGGGGTCTGGTGCGCTCGGCGCAGACCGAGAACCCCGGCTGCTTCGGCCTGGTCGACATCGACTCGGCCGCTGATGCCGCAGCCGACGCCGTAGCGCTGCTCGCGACGTCCCTCGGCTCCGACGAGCCGCAGGTGGTGCTCCGGGACGGCGCGATCCGGGCGGGCCGGCTCGCGCGACTCGACTCCGGTACGGGGCTTGTGCCGCCGACCGGCGTGCCGTGGCGGCTGGACAGCCTGACGAAGGGCAGCCTGGACGGGCTGACCCTGGCGCCGTTCCCCGAGGTCCTGGAGCCGCTGACCGGCAGCGACGTACGGATCGACGTACGCGCGGCGGGCGTGAACTTCCGTGACGTGCTCAAGGCGCTGGACATGTACCCCGGCGACGCGGGCCGGATGGGGCGCGAGGTCTCGGGTGTGGTGACCGGGACCGGGCCCGACGTGACCGGCCTGCGGCCCGGCGACCGGGTCACCGGGCTGGTGTCCGGCGGCTTCGGCTCGCAGGTGGTCGGCGACGCACGGCTGCTCACCCGGATGCCCGACGGCTGGTCGTGGGAGACGGCGGCCTCCATGCCGCTGGTGTTCCTGACGGCGTACTACGCGCTCGTGGACCTCGGCGGACTTCAGCGCGGTGAGAAGGTCTTGATCCACGCGGGTGCCGGTGGTGTGGGTATGGCGGCGATCCAGGTGGCGAACCATCTGGGTGCCGAGGTGTTCGCGACGGCGAGTGAGGGCAAGTGGGACGTCCTGCGGTCGCTGGGTGTCGCTGATGATCACATCGCCTCGTCCCGTACGACCGACTTCGAGTCGGCGTTCGCCGAGGTGACCGAGGGGCAGGGGGTCGATGTCGTACTGAACTCGCTGGCAGGCGAGTTCGTGGACGCGTCGCTGCGACTGACCGCGCCCGGCGGCCGGTTCCTGGAGATGGGCAAGACGGACATCCGCGACGAGGCGGACCTGCCGGAGGGCCTGGACTACCAGTCCTTCGACCTCGGTTGGGTGGAGCCCGAGGGTATCCAGCGCATGCTCGTCTCGGTGATGGAGCTGTTCGACCGGGGCGTGCTGGAGTCGCTGCCCGTCCGTACCTGGGACGTGCGGCAGGCCCAGGACGCGTTCCGGTTCATGAGCATGGCCAAGCATGTGGGCAAGATCGTGCTGACCATGCCGCGCGTGTGGGATCCCGAAGGCACGGTGCTGATCACCGGCGGCACGGGTGGTCTGGGCAGCGTTTTGGCCCGGCATCTCGTCGCCGAACGCGGCGTACGACGCCTGTTGTTGACGAGTCGGCGCGGTCTCGCCGCCGACGGCGCCGCCGAGTTGGCGGCCGAGCTGGAGACGCTGGGCGCCGAGATCGCTGTCGAGGCGTGCGACGCGGCCGATCGGGAGGCGCTGGCCGGGCTGTTGGCGTCGGTTCCTTCCGAGCATCCGCTGACGGCCGTGGTGCATACGGCGGGTGTGCTGGACGACGGGATCGTCGGTTCGCTCACTCCCGAGCGGCTGGACAAGGTCCTGCGGCCGAAGGTCGACGCCGCCTGGAACCTGCACGAGCTGACCCGTGAACTCGTCCCCGACCTGGCCGAGTTCGTGGTCTTCTCCTCCGTCTCCGGACTGATCGGTGGCGCGGGACAGGGCAACTACGCGGCGGGCAACACCTTCTTGGACGCGCTCGCCGCGCACCGGCGGACCGAGGGTCTGCCGGGCGTCTCCCTCGCGTGGGGCGCCTGGAACCAGGGCGCCGGCATGACGAGCGGCCTCGGTGAGGCCGATCTCCGCCGGGCCGCCGAAGCGGGCATGCCCCTGCTCTCGGTCGAGCAGGGCGTGGCCCTCTTCGACGCCGCGCTGGCGACCGGCCGGCCCGCGGTGGCGCCGGTGCGGCTGGACGTGGCCGCACTGCGTGCGCGGGGCGCCGTCCCGCCGCTGCTGCGCGGCCTGGTCCGTACGGGCACCCGCCGCACCGTCGTCGCGGGAGCCGGCGCCGGAACGGGTACAGGCGCGGACGCCGGTCTGGCGGCGCGGCTGAGCCGGCTGGGCCGCCAGGAGCGCCGCGAGTCGCTGGCTGAGCTGGTACGCGGCCAGGCGGCCCTGGTGCTCGGCCACACGAGCGGTGACGGGGTCGACCCGACCCGGGCATTCCGTGACCTGGGCTTCGACTCGCTGACGGCCGTCGAGCTGCGGAACCGGCTCAACACGGCGACCGGCCTGCGGCTGCCCGCCACGATGGTCTTCGACTACCCGACGGTCGGCGCGCTCGCCGACCATCTGCACGAAGCGCTGCTCGGCCCGGACGCCGCGGCCGAAGCCGCGCCGGAACTCTCACCCGCGCTGCTCGACGACGACCCGATCGTGGTGGTCGGGATGAGCTGCCGCTTCCCCGGCGGCATCGGTTCGCCGGAGGACCTGTGGCGGCTGGTAACCGAAGGCGCCGACGTCGTCTCGGACTTCCCGGTCAACCGGGGCTGGGACGTGGACGCGCTGTTCGACCCCGACCCGGACCACATGGGCACGTCGTACACCCGCTCCGGCGGATTCCTGCACGACGCGGGCGAGTTCGACCCGGACTTCTTCGGGATGAGCCCGCGCGAGGCGATGGCGACCGACTCGCAGCAGCGACTGCTGCTGGAGACGTCCTGGGAGGCCGTCGAGCGGGCCGGGATCGACCCGGTGTCGCTGCGCGACAGCCAGACCGGTGTGTTCGCCGGTGTGATGTACGGCGGCTACAACACCGCACTCGACGGCAAGGAGTTCGAGGGCTTCCAGGGCCAGGGCAGCGCGCTGAGCGTCGCCTCGGGCCGCGTCTCCTACACCTTCGGGTTCGAGGGCCCGGCCGTCACGGTCGACACCGCGTGCTCGTCCTCGCTGGTCGCGATGCACCTGGCGGCGCAGGCACTGCGCGGCGGCGAGTGCTCGCTCGCATTGGCCGGCGGTGTGACGGTGATGTCGATCCCCGACACCTTCGTCGAGTTCTCGCGCCAGCGTGGCCTCGCCCCCGACGGCCGGTCCAAGCCGTTCTCCGAGTCGGCCGACGGCGTCGGCTGGTCCGAAGGCATCGGCATGCTCCTGCTGGAGCGCCAGTCCGATGCCGTGCGCAACGGCCACGAGATCCTGGCCGTGCTGCGCGGCAGCGCCGTCAACCAGGACGGCGCGTCGAACGGCCTGACCGCCCCCAACGGCCCCTCGCAGCAGCGGGTCATCCGCCGGGCGCTCGCCAGCGGCGGACTCTCGCCCGCCGACGTGGACGCGGTGGAGGCGCACGGTACGGGTACGACGCTGGGCGACCCGATCGAGGCGCAGGCGCTGCTCGCGACGTACGGCCGCGACCGCGAACAGCCGCTCCTGCTGGGCTCGGTGAAGTCGAACCTCGGCCACACCCAGGCAGCGGCGGGCGCGGCGGGTGTGATCAAGATGATCATGGCCATGCGGCACGGAGTACTGCCGCGCACGCTCCATGTGACCGAGCCGTCCTCGCACGTGGACTGGTCGGCGGGCGCCGTGGAGCTGCTGACCGAGGAGACGGCCTGGCCGCAGAGCGACCGGGTGCGCCGCGCGGGTGTGTCGTCGTTCGGCATCAGCGGGACGAACGCGCACGTCATCCTGGAGCAGCCGGCCCCGGTGATCCAGGGGACGGTCGAGGCTCCTGCGGTCGAGCCGGGTGTGGTGCCGTGGGTGCTGTCCGGCAAGACACCGGAAGCCCTGCGCGGCCAGGCGGCGCGGCTGCTCTCGTACATCGAGGCGCGCCCCGATCTGCGCCCGCTGGACATCGGATTCTCGCTGGCCACGGGCCGGTCGAGGTTCGAGCACCGGGCCGTGGTGCTGACCGGGGACTCCGTGGACACCGCGCAGGTGCTGGCGGCGGTCGCGGTCGGCGAGCCGGACGCATCGGCCGTGTCCGGTGCGGTCACCGGTGGCAGGACGGCGTTCCTGTTCTCGGGGCAGGGTTCGCAGCGGCTGGGGATGGGCCGTGAGCTGTACGGCCGGTTCCCGGTGTTCGCCGAGGCGCTGGATGCCGTACTGGTCGAGCTGGACGGGGAGTTGGGCCGTCCGCTGCGGGAGGTCATCTGGGGTGACGACGCGGACCTGCTGAACGAGACGGGCTTCACCCAGCCGGCGTTGTTCGCGGTCGAGGTGGCGTTGTTCCGGCTGGTCGAGTCGTGGGGTGTGACCCCGGACTTCGTGGCCGGTCACTCGATCGGTGAGATCGCGGCTGCCCATGTGGCCGGAGTCTTCTCGCTGGTGGACGCGTGCCGTCTGGTGGTGGCGCGTGCTTCGTTGATGCAGGCGCTGCCGTCCGGTGGTGCGATGGTCGCGGTGCAGGCGACGGAGGACGAGGTGCTTCCGCTGCTGACCGAGGGCGTGTCCGTCGCAGCGGTCAACGGACCGTCCTCCGTGGTGATCTCAGGTGACGAGGACGAGGTCCTGGCGGTTGCCGGGCAGTTGGCCGAGCAGGGCCGTAAGACCAGTCGGCTGCGGGTGTCGCACGCCTTCCACTCGCCGCTGATGCAGCCGATGCTGGACGGCTTCCGCGCTGTCGCCGAGTCCCTTGCCTACACCGAGCCTTCGGTGCCGGTGGTGTCCAACCTGACCGGGGAACTCGCCAGCGCCGAGGAACTGTGCTCGGCCGAGTACTGGGTACGGCACGTCCGCGAGGCCGTCCGGTTCGCCGACGGCATACGGACCCTCGCCGCCCAGGGCGTCGGCGTATACCTGGAGTTGGGCCCCGACGGGGTGCTCTCCGCCGTGGCGCAGGAATCGGTACCGGCCGAGGCCGTCACCGTACCGGTGCTCCGCAAGAACCGCTCCGAGGAGACCTCAGCGGTCACGGCACTCGCTCAACTGCACGCGCACGGCGCGCTCGTGGACTGGCCGGCGTTCTTCGCCGGGACCGGGGCCACCCGGGTTGATCTGCCGACGTACGCCTTCCAGCACCGGCCGTTCTGGCCGCGCGGCCTGCGCGGCGGCGCCGGAGGGTCCGCGATCGGCCTCATGAACGCCGACCATCCCCTGCTCAACGGCGTGGTCGAACTGGCCGAGGGCGAAGGCGTGTTGTTCACCGGCCGGCTGTCGGTGCAGTCGCACCCCTGGCTGGCCGACCACGCGGTGCTCGGCAGGATCCTGCTGCCCGGTACGGCGCTGCTCGAACTGGCGGTCCGGGCCGGTGACGAGGTCGGCTGCGACCGCGTGGACGAGCTGACGCTCGCCGCCCCGCTGGTGCTGCCCGAGCGCGGAGCTGTCCAGACGCAGGTACGGGTCGGCACCTTGGACGGGACCGGGCGGCGTACCGTCACCGTCCACTCCCGTCCCGAGGGGGCGGCCGAGGAGACGTGGACGCAGCACGCCATGGGCGTACTGGCCATCGGCGGATCCGTTGCTCCCACCGGCTTCGACGCCACTGTCTGGCCGCCCGCCGACGCCGAAGAGGCGGACCTCGACGGCTTCTACGAGGCCCGCGCCGCCGACGGATTCGCGTACGGTCCGGTGTTCCAGGGGCTGCGCTCCGTATGGCGGAAGGACGGCGAGGTCTTCGCCGAGGTGAGCCTGCCCGACGGCTTCCAGGAGGAGGCGCAGGCCTTCGGTCTGCACCCCGCACTGCTGGACGCCGGGCTGCACGCGGCCTGGTTCGCCGGGCAGGACCAGCGGGCCGGTGTGCCGTTCTCCTGGAGCGGCGTCTCGCTGCACGCGTCAGGGGCCTCGGCCGTACGGATCAGGATCACCCGCGACGCCGACGGAGTCGTCACGATGGCCGTCGCCGACACCACGGGAGCGCCGGTCGCCTCGGTGGAGTCGCTGGCGATGCGGGCCCTGTCCGACGAAGCTCTGCACGAGCCCGACGCGCTGACCCGGGACGCCCTGTTCCGGCTCGACTGGACCCCGCTCGCGGCGACCACCTCCACCGGGGCCCCGCAGCCGGTGACGGTGCTCGGCCCCGACCCCATCGGTCTGCCGGCGGCCCTGCGCGACGCGGGTGTCGAGACGGACCTCTACCAAGACGTGACGGACTTCGCCGCCACGGACACTCCGCCGGCCGGCGCCGTGCTGATCGCCCTGGCCGGGGACCCGGCCGCCGAGACGCCGGAATCGGTGCGCGCACTCACCCACCGGGCCCTGGAGCAGATCCAGGCGCGGCTGTCCGACGAGCGCTTCGCCGCGTCCCGCTTCGTCTTCGTCACCCATGGTGCGGTGGGCGGCAGCGATGTCGCCGCCGCCTCGGTCTGGGGTCTCGTACGGTCGGCGCAGTCCGAGAACCCCGGCTGCTTCGGGCTGATCGATCTGGATCCGGACGAGCCGGCCGCGCTGCCGCTGTCGGCCCTGCGGACCGATGAGCCGCAGGTGGTGGTCAGGGACGGCGCTGTCCTGGCCGGGCGCCTGGTGCGCAGGCCGGCCGCCGAATTCGATGTGAGCCCCGTGTGGGACACCGAAGGCAGCGTGCTGATCACCGGCGGTACGGGTGGTCTGGGCGCGGTCGTCGCCCGCCATCTGGCGGCCGAGCACGAGGTACGGCGGCTGCTGCTGGTCAGCAGGCGAGGACGGGCCGCCGACGGCGTCGAGGAACTCGTCGCCGCGCTGGAGGTGCAAGGGACCGCGGTCGCTGTCGAGGCGTGCGACGTGGCCGACCGGGCGGCGCTGGCGGCCCTGCTGTCCGCGCATCCCGTCTCCGCCGTGGTGCATGCCGCAGGCGTACTGGACGACGGGGTGGTCGGTTCGCTGACTCCCGAGCGGCTGGACAGCGTCCTGCGGCCGAAGGCCGACGCGGCCTGGCACCTGCACGAGCTGACCCGCGATCTCGACCTGTCGGCCTTCGTGGTCTTCTCCTCCGCCGCCGCCACCTTCGGCAATCCGGGGCAGGGCAACTACGCGGCGGCCAACACCTTCCTGGACGCCCTGATGGCCCGCAGGCAGTCCGAGGGCCTGCCGGGCACCTCCCTCGCCTGGGGCCCGTGGGACCAGTCCGGCGGCATGACGGGGACGCTCTCCGAGGCCGACACTGAGCGGATGGCACGCTCCGGTGTGCCCGCGCTGTCGGTGGAGCAGGGCGTGGCGCTGTTCGACGCCGCCCTGGCCACCGGGGACGCCATGCTCGCACCGGTCAGGCTGGACCTGCCGGTCTTCCGTGCGCAGGGTGAAGTGCCGCCGCTGCTGCGGTCGTTGATCCGTACCCGCTCCCGCAGGGCCGCGGTCGCCGGATCGGCCGCCGCCGCGGGACTCGTGGAGCGACTGGCCGTGCTCACCGCGGTCGAGCGCCAGGAGGTGCTGCTCGACCTGGTACGCGGACAAGTGGCCCTCGTCCTGGGGCACGCCGATGCCGCAGCGGTCCATCCGGGCCGCGCGTTCCGCGATCTGGGCTTCGACTCGCTGACGGCTGTGGAGCTGCGGAACCGGCTCAACACCGCCAGCGGACTGCGGCTGCCCGCCACGATGGCCTTCGACTATCCGACGGTCCAGGCACTCGTCGACTACCTGCTGGACGAACTGCTCGGCGCGGATGCCGCGGTGGCCCTGCCCGACGTGACGCGGAGCGCGGCCGTCGCCGACGATCCGATCGTGATCGTCGGCATGAGCTGCCGCTACCCGGGCGGCGTCGGCTCGCCGGAGGACCTGTGGCAGCTTGTGAGCGAAGGGTCGGACGCGATCTCCGGGTTCCCGGTCAACCGCGGCTGGGACGTGGACGGACTCTTCCACCCGGACCCCGACCACCTCGGGACGTCGTACACCCGCTCGGGCGGATTCCTGCACCAGGCCGGCGAGTTCGACCCGGCGTTCTTCGGGATGAGCCCGCGTGAGGCGCTGGCGACGGACTCGCAGCAGCGGTTGCTGCTGGAGGCGTCGTGGGAGGCGATCGAGCGGGCCGGGATCGACCCGGTCGCGCTGCGGGGCAGCCGGACGGGTGTCTTCGCGGGTGTGATGTACAGCGACTACACCGGCCTGCTGGCGAGCCCCGAGTTCGAGGGCTTCCAGGGCGGTGGCAGTACGAGCCTGGCGTCCGGCCGGGTGTCCTACACGCTGGGCCTCGAAGGTCCCGCGGTGACGGTGGACACGGCGTGCTCGTCGTCGCTGGTGGCGATGCACTGGGCGATGCAGGCGCTGCGCAGCGGTGAGTGCTCCATGGCACTGGCCGGCGGGGTGACCGTGATGTCCACACCGACGGTGTTCGTGGACTTCTCGCGGCAGCGCGGACTCGCCCCTGACGGGCGCTGCAAGGCGTTCTCCGAGTCGGCCGACGGGGTCGGCTGGTCGGAGGGTGTCGGCATGCTGGTGCTGGAGCGCCAGTCCGACGCCGTGCGCAACGGGCACGAGATCCTGGCCGTCGTGCGGGGCTCCGCGGTGAACCAGGACGGTGCGTCGAACGGTCTGACCGCGCCGAACGGTCCCTCGCAGCAGCGGGTGATCCGGCAGGCGTTGGCCAGTGGCGGACTCTCCATGGACGATGTCGACGTGGTGGAGGCGCACGGTACGGGCACGTCGCTCGGCGACCCGATCGAGGCGCAGGCGCTGCTCGCGACGTACGGGCGTGACCGGGATCCGGAGCGGCCGTTGCTGCTCGGTTCGGTGAAGTCCAACATCGGCCACACGCAGGCGGCGGCGGGTGTCGCCGGAATCATCAAGATGATCATGGCGATGCGGCACGGCAGCCTGCCCAGGACATTGCACGTCGACGCTCCGTCCTCCCATGTGGACTGGACCGAGGGGGCGGTGGAGCTGCTGACCGAGGAGACGGCCTGGCCGCAGAGCGACCGGGTACGGCGCGCGGGTGTGTCGTCGTTCGGCATCAGCGGGACGAACGCGCACGTGATTCTGGAGCAGCCGGCGACGGTGATCCAGGGCACCGTGGTCGGCACGGCCGAGTCCCCGGTCGTCGCACCGGGTGTGGTGCCGTGGGTGCTGTCCGGCCGGACGCCGGAAGCCCTGTGGGGCCAGGCGGCGCGGCTGCTCTCCCTCATCGAGGCCCGGCCGGAGGCACGGCCCGTCGATATCGGTTTCTCGCTGGCCACCAGCCGGTCGGTCTTCGAGCACCGCGCGGCGGTGCTGGTGGACGACGCCGCGGACACGGTGCGAGCCCTGACGGCACTCGCGGCAGGTGAACCGGACCCGTCGGCGGTGACCGGTCCGACCGCTGCGGGAAAGACAGCGTTCTTGTTCTCGGGTCAGGGTTCGCAGCGGTTGGGGATGGGCCGTGAGTTGTCCGGCCGGTTCCCGGTGTTCGCGGAGGCGTTGGATGGCGTACTGGCGGAGCTGGACGGGGAGTTGGGCCGTTCGCTGCGGGAGGTCATCTGGGGTGATGATCCCGAGTTGCTGAACGAGACCGGTTTCACTCAGCCGGCGTTGTTCGCGGTCGAGGTGGCGTTGTTCCGGTTGGTGGAGTCGTGGGGTGTGACCCCGGACTTCGTTGCCGGTCATTCGATCGGTGAGATCGCGGCGGCTCATGTGGCCGGGGTGTTGTCACTGACGGATGCGGCGCGGCTGGTGGTGGCGCGTGCTTCGTTGATGCAGGGGCTGCCGTCCGGTGGTGCCATGGTCGCCGTCCAGGCGACGGAGGACGAGGTCCTTCCGCTGCTGGTCGACGGCGTGTCGATCGCAGCCGTCAACGGGCCGTCTTCTGTGGTTGTTTCGGGTGATGAGGATGCGGTCCTCGCGGTCGCCGGGCAGTTGGCGGAGCAGGGTCGTAAGACGAGTCGGCTGCGCGTCTCGCACGCGTTCCACTCGCCGCTGATGGACCCGATGCTCGACGAGTTCCGGGCGGTCGTCGAGGGCTTGGACTTCCAGGCGCCGCGTATCCCGGTCGTCTCGAACCTGACCGGTGAGACGGCGACGGGCGAGGAGCTGTGCTCGGCCGAGTACTGGGTGCGCCATGTCCGCGAGGCCGTCCGCTTCACCGACGGAGTGCGCTTCCTGACCGGCCAGGGCGTCGGCACCTTCGTGGAACTGGGCCCGGACGGGGTGCTCTCCGCCATGGCGCGGGAATCGGTCCCGGACGACGCCGTGACCGTACCGGTGCTCCGTAAGGACCGGCCCGAGGAACTGGCCGCCGTCACGGCGCTGGCACAGCTCCATGTGCGGGGCGTGCCGACCGATGTGGCCGCTGTGTTCGCCGGGACGGGTGCGGTGCGGGTCGACGTACCGACGTACGCCTTCCAGCACCAGTGGTTCTGGCCGGCGAGGCTGCTCGGCGGCGCGGGCGACATGCGGGCGGCAGGACTCGGCTCGGCCGAGCATCCGCTGCTCGGCGCCGCCGTCGAACTGGCCGAGGGTGAGGGCGTGTTGTTCACCGGCCGGCTCTCCGTCCAGTCGCATCCGTGGCTGGCCGACCACGCGGTCATGGGCCAGGTACTGCTGCCGGGTACGGCCTTGCTGGAGCTGGCCTTCCGGGCCGGTGACGAGGTCGGCTGCGACCGGATTGAGGAACTGACCCTCGCCGCACCGCTGTTGCTGCCGGAAAGCGGCGCGGTACGGGTGCAGGCGCGGGTGGGCGTCGCCGACGACACCGGCCGACGCGCGATCACCGTGCACTCCCAGCTCGACCGTGCGGACGAGCAGTCGTGGACGCAGCACGCGACGGGCGTACTCGCCGTCGGTGCGCCGAACGCGCCCACCGACTTCGCCGCCGCCGCGTGGCCGCCCGCAGGCGCTGAGGCGCTGGACGTCGAGGGATGCTACGAGCGGTTCGCTGAGCTTGGGTTCGGTTACGGTCCGGTGTTCCAGGGGCTGCGCGCCGCCTGGCGCCAGGACGGTGCGATCTACGCCGAGGTGAGTCTCCCGGAGGACATGCGGGACGACGCGGCCGGCTTCGGTCTGCATCCCGCGCTCCTCGACTCCGCCCTGCACGCCTCGCTCCTCGCGAGTGACGGCGAACAAGGCACTGGCGGCCTGCCGTTCTCCTGGCAGGGTGTCTCACTGCACGCGACAGGCGCTTCGGCGCTGCGCGTACGGATCGCCCCCGCAGGCGACGACGCGATATCGGTGACGGCCGCCGACACCTCCGGTGAGCTGGTCGCCTCGGTCGACTCCCTTGTCGTACGGACCATTTCCAGCGAGCAGCTTCGCGCCGTCGGGACGACCGGGCCCGCCAGGGACGCGCTGTTCGGTCTGGGCTGGATCCCGGTGGCCGCTCGGCCCGAGGCCGCGCCCGACGCGGTCGCGGTGATCGGCCCGGACGTGCTCGGCCTGGCCGACGGCTTGGCGGACACCGGCGTCGCGGTCGGTACGTACCCGGATCTGGCAGCGCTGACGGCGGGGGAGTCCCCCGTGCCGGACGTGGTGCTGGTCGGTGTCGCCGACACCTCCGAAGGGCAAGTGGCCCAGTCCGCGCACGCGTTGACCGCTGACGTACTGGCCCTGGCGCAGGAGTGGTCGGCCGACGACCGGTTCGCCGGGTCGCGGCTGGTGTTCGTGACACGGGGCGCCGTCGCTGCCGGTGACGAAGAGGTCTCCGATGTCGCCGCCGCCTCCGTGTGGGGTCTGGTGCGCACAGCGCAGACCGAGAACCCGGGCTCCTTCGGGCTCATCGACCTTGGTTCCGACGAGTCGGCGGCCGTGCTGCCGCAGGCGCTCGGGACGGACGAACCGCAGGTGGTGATCAGCGAGGGCGGCCTGCGCGCCGGGCGCCTCGCCCGTATGACCGTCGCCGAGTCCGGTGCTGACACCGCGTGGGACGGCGAAGGCACCGTGCTGATCACCGGCGGTACGGGTGGTCTGGGCGGCCGGCTGGCGCGCCACCTGGTGACCGAACGCGGCGTACGGCACCTGCTGTTGCTCAGCCGCAGCGGTCTCGCTGCCGAGGGCGCGGAGGCACTGGTCGCGGAACTCACCGAGCAGGGCGCCGACGTCTCGGTCGGCGCGTGCGATGTGGCGGACCGGGAAGCGCTGGCCGAGCTGCTGGCGTCCGTTCCGTCGGACCACCCGCTGACGGCCGTGGTGCATACGGCGGGTGTGCTGGACGACGGCATCATCGGTTCGCTGACTCCCGAACGGTTGGACAAGGTCCTGCGGCCGAAGGTCGACGCCGCCTGGAACCTGCACGAACTGACCCGTGATCTCGATCTGTCCGCCTTCGTGATGTTCTCCTCCGTCGCCGGTGTGTTCGGCAGCGCCGGGCAGGGCAACTACGCGGCGGGCAACACCTTCCTGGACGCGCTCGCCGCGTATCGGCAGACCGAGGGCCTGCCGGGCCTGTCGCTCGCCTGGGGCCCGTGGGAGCAGGGCGCCGGCATGACCGGCGCGCTGGCCGACCGCGATCTGCGCCGGGCCGAGGACGCCGGCATGCCGCTGCTGTCCGTCGAACACGGTATGGCTCTGTTCGACGCCGCGCTGACGGCCGGCGAACCGGTCGCTGTCCCGGTGCGGCTGGACCTGCCCGCCCTGCGGGCACAGGGCGTCGCCCCCGCGCTGCTGCGCGGTCTGATCCGTACGCCGTCGCGCCGGGCGGCCACCACAGGCGCGGGCGCGGACGCCGGTCTGACCCAGCGGCTGAGCCGCCTGAACCCGGCGGACCGGCAGGAAGTGCTGCTGGATCTCGTCCGCGCCCAGGCGGCACTGGTACTGGGACACGCGAGCGTCGCCGACATCGACGCGGAGCGCGCGTTCCGCGATCTGGGCTTCGACTCGCTGACTGCGGTGGAGCTGCGGAACCGGCTCAACACGGCGACCGGGCTGCGGCTGCCGGCCACGATGGCCTTCGACTACCCGACGCTGACCGCGCTCGCGGACCATCTGCTCGACGAACTGCTCGGCGCCGAAGCCGAATTGGCCGTCCCGGTGTCCTCCCTGCCGCCCATGTCCGACGACCCGATCGTGGTCGTCGGCATGAGCTGCCGCTACCCCGGCGGAGTGACCTCGCCGGAAGACCTGTGGCGGCTGGTCACCGAGGGCGGGGACGCCGTCTCGGACTTCCCGGCCAACCGCGGCTGGGACGTGGACGCGCTGTTCCACCCGGACCCCGACCACAACGGCACGTCGTACACCCGCTCGGGCGGATTCCTGCACGACGCGGGCGAGTTCGACCCCGCCTTCTTCGGGATGAGCCCGCGTGAGGCGATGGCGACCGACTCGCAGCAGCGACTGCTGCTTGAGGCGTCGTGGGAGGCGATCGAGCGGGCCGGGATCGACCCGCAGTCGCTGCGCGACAGCCAGACCGGTGTGTTCGCCGGTGTGATGTACAACGACTACGGCACGACGCTCAACGGCAAGGAGTTCGAGGGCTTCCAGGGCCAGGGCAGCGCGGGCAGCGTGGCGTCCGGCCGGGTGTCCTACACGCTGGGCCTCGAAGGTCCCGCGGTGACGGTGGACACGGCGTGCTCGTCGTCGCTGGTGGCGATGCACTGGGCGATGCAGGCGCTGCGCAGCGGTGAGTGCTCCATGGCACTGGCCGGCGGTGTGACGGTGATGTCGACGCCCGGCACCTTCGTCGAGTTCTCGCGCCAGCGCGGCCTCTCGCCCGACGGGCGGTGCAAGGCGTTCTCCGAGTCGGCCGACGGGGTCGGCTGGTCGGAGGGTGTCGGCATGCTGGTGCTGGAGCGCCAGTCGGACGCCGTGCGCAACGGGCACGAGATCCTGGCCGTCGTGCGGGGCTCCGCGGTGAACCAGGACGGTGCGTCGAACGGTCTGACCGCGCCCAACGGACCCTCGCAACAGCGGGTGATCCGGCAGGCGTTGGCCAGCGGCGGACTCTCGCCCGCCGATGTCGACGCGGTGGAGGCGCACGGTACGGGTACGACGCTGGGCGACCCCATCGAGGCGCAGGCGCTGCTCGCCACGTACGGTCAGAGCCGCGAGCCGGAGCGCCCGCTCTGGCTCGGCTCGCTCAAGTCGAACATCGGCCACACGCAGGCCGCCGCAGGTGTCGCGGGTGTGATCAAGATGGTCATGGCGCTGCGGCACGGTGTACTGCCGCAGACCCTGCATGTGACCGAGCCGTCCTCGCACGTGGACTGGTCGGCGGGCGCCGTGGAACTGCTCAGCGAGCAGACGGACTGGCCGGACGCCGGCCGGGTGCGGCGTGCGGGTGTGTCGTCGTTCGGGATCAGCGGGACGAACGCGCACGTGATCCTGGAGCAGCCGGCGACGGTGATCCAGGGGACGGTGGTCGCTGATTCCGCCACCGTGGAAGCGGCGGTGGAGCCGGGTGTGGTGCCGTGGGTGCTGTCCGGCAAGACGCCGGAAGCGCTCCGCGGCCAGGCGGCGCGGCTGCTCTCGTACATCGAGGCGCGGCCGGAGTCGCGCCCGGTGGATGTCGGACTCTCGCTGGCCACGAGCCGGTCGAGGTTCGAGCACCGAGCGGTACTGCTGGCGGGCGACCCGGCCGATGCGGCCCGTGCGCTGGCGGCGGTGGCCGCCGGTGAACCGGATGCCTCGGTCGTGTCCGGGCCTTCGGGCAGTGGCAAGCGCGCGTTCCTGTTCTCGGGGCAGGGTTCGCAGCGGCTGGGGATGGGCCGTGAGCTGTACGAGCGGTTCCCGGTGTTCGCGGAGGCGCTGGATGCCGTACTGGCGGAGCTGGAAGGTGAGTTGGGCCGTTCGCTGCGGGAGGTCATCTGGGGTGACGACGCGGACCTGCTGAACGAGACCGGTTTCACTCAGCCGGCGTTGTTCGCGGTCGAGGTGGCGTTGTTCCGGTTGGTGGAGTCGTGGGGGGTGACCCCTGACTTTGTGGCCGGTCATTCGATCGGTGAGATCGCGGCGGCTCATGTGGCCGGGGTGTTCTCGCTGGCGGACGCCTCGCGTCTGGTGGTTGCGCGTGCTGGTCTGATGCAGGCGCTGCCGTCCGGTGGTGCGATGGTCGCGGTCCAGGCGACAGAGGACGAAGTCACGCCGCTGCTGGTTGACGGCGTGTCGATCGCAGCGGTCAACGGACCTTCCTCCGTGGTGATTTCGGGTGACGAGAACGCGGTCCTGGAGATCGCGGCCGGGCTCAAGGAGCAGGGTCGTAAGACCAACCGGCTGCGGGTCTCGCACGCCTTCCACTCGCCGCTGATGCAGCCGATGCTGGACGACTTCCGCGCCGTCGCTGCGACCTTGTCCTATGCCGAGCCGTCCGTGCCGGTGGTGTCCAACCTGACAGGGCGACTCGCGACCGCCGAAGAACTGTGCTCCGCCGAGTACTGGGTACGGCACGTCCGTGAGGCCGTACGGTTCGCGGACGGCGTGCGGACGCTCGCCGACGAAGGCGCGACCGCGTTCCTGGAGCTTGGTCCCGACGGTGTGCTGTCAGCGATGGCGCAGGAGTCGGTGCCGGACGGCGCGTTGACCGTGCCGCTGCTGCGCAAGGAGCGGCCGGAGGAGACGGCGGCGGTCGGCGCCCTGGCCCAACTGCAGGTGCGCGGTGTACGCGTGGACTGGCCGGCGTTCTTCGCCGGGACCGGCGCGCGGAAGGTCGATCTGCCGACGTACGCGTTCCAGCACCAGTGGTACTGGCCGACCGGAGCGCACGGCGCGGCGAACGCGGCTGCCGTCGGACTGACGTCCGCCGAGCACCCGCTGCTCAACGGAACGGTCGAACTGGCCGAGGACGAGGGCGTGTTGTTCACGGGCAGGCTCTCCGTCCAGTCGCATCCGTGGCTGGCCGACCACGCGGTCATGGACCGGGTCCTGCTGTCGGGCACGGCGCTGCTGGAGCTGGCGTTCCGCGCCGGTGACGAGGTCGGCTGCGACCGCGTCGAGGAGTTGACCCTCGCCGCACCGCTGGTACTCCCTGAGCGCGGCGCCCTGCGGACCCAGGTACGCGTCGGTGTCGCTGACGACACCGGGCGGCGTACCGTCACTGTCCACTCGCGCCCCGAGGGCGCGGCGGACGCGTCCTGGACGCAGCACGCCACGGGCGTACTGACAACCGGGGGGCAGCGGCCGACCGGCGACTTCGACGCCACGGTGTGGCCGCCGACCGGCGCCGAGAGCCTGGACGTCGAGGGATGCTACGAGCGGTTCGCGGAGCTTGGGTTCGGTTACGGTCCGGTGTTCCAGGGGCTGCGGGCCGCCTGGCGGCGTGACGGCGAGGTCTTCGCCGAGGTGAGCCTCCCGGAGGACGCGCAGGGCGAAGCGGCCCGTTTCGGTCTGCACCCCGCGCTGCTCGACTCCGCCCTGCACGCCTCGCTGCTCGCGAGTGACGGTGAACAGGGCACTGGCGGACTGCCGTTCGCCTGGCAGGGTGTCTCGCTGCACGCGACAGGCGCTTCGGCGCTGCGCGTACGGATCGCCCCCGCCGGCAACGACGCGCTGACGATCGAGGTGGCCGACACCACCGGCGAGCCGGTCGCCTCCGTCGATTCACTCCTCGTACGCACCGTGTCGAGCGAGGAGTTGACCGACAACCGAGCGGTCGGCAAGGACGCGCTCTTCCGGCTGACCTGGGCTCCTGTGCAGGACGAGCTGGTCGCCCCGCAGTCCGCCGCCGTGCTCGGAGCGGACACGTCGGCCCTGGCCGGCGCGCTGGCCGAGTCCGGCGTCGCCGTCGAGACGTACGCCGACCTCGCGGAACTGATTGCGGGGGAGACACCGGTGCCCGACGTGGTGCTGGTGGGTGTGACCGGTGATACCGACGAACAGGTGGTGCGGTCCGCACACGCGCTGACCGCAGACGTGCTGGCACTGATCCAGGGCTGGCCTGCCGAGGAGCGCTTCGCCGGATCGCGCCTGGTGTTCGTGACGCGTGGCGCGGTCGCTGACGGCGGTGACGAGGTCAAGGACATCGCCGCTGCCTCGGTATGGGGTCTGGTGCGGTCCGCGCAGACCGAGAACCCCGGCAGCTTCGGACTGATCGACCTCGGTCCCGACGAGACGTCAACCGACCTGCTGGCAGCGGCTCTCGGCAGCGACGAGCCGCAACTCCTCATCCGGGACAGCGGAATCCACGCGGGACGGCTGGCTCGGGCCGCAGTCGGCGCCGACCACACCGAGCAGGTCTGGGACGCCGACGGCACGGTGTTGATCACCGGTGGCACGGGCGGTCTGGGTGGTGTGCTCGCACGGCACCTGGTGGCCGAGCGTGGCGTACGGCATCTGCTGCTGGTCAGCCGCCGGGGCGCGCACGCACCGGGCGCCGCTGAGCTGGTCACCGAGCTTGAGCAGCAAGGCGCCGAGGTCGCGGTCGAGGCATGCGATGTCGCCGACCGGGCGGCGCTGGCAGAGCTGTTGTCCGCGCATTCGGTGTCCGCCGTGGTGCATACGGCGGGGGTGCTGGACGATGGTGTGGTCGGTTCGCTGACTCCTGAGCGGTTGGACGCGGTGCTGCGTCCGAAGGCGGACGCGGCCTGGAATCTGCACGAGCTGACCCGCGGTCTCGATCTGTCCGCCTTCGTGGTGTTCTCCTCGGTCGCCGGTCTGTTCGGCGGAGCGGGACAGGGCAACTACGCGGCGGCGAACGCCTTCCTGGACGCCCTGGCCGCCCGTCGGCAGGCCGAGGGCCTGCCCGGTGTGTCGCTGGTGTGGGGGCCGTGGGACCAGTCGGGCGGCATGACCGGAAGCGTGACCGAAGCGGACATGCGACGGATGGAGAAGGCGGGTATGCCGCCCCTCTCCGCCGACCAGGGCGTGGCGCTGTTCGACACGGCGCTGGCGCTTGGTGAGTCCGTGGTCGCGCCGGTACGGCTCGACCTGGCCGCGCTCCGCGCGCAGGGCGAAGTCCCGCCGCTGCTGCGGTCGTTGATCCGCACCCGTACCCGCAGGACCGCCGTGGCCGGGGCCGCGACCGCCACCGGGCTCGCCGCCCGGCTGGCCGGACTCGACCCGGTACAGCGGCAGGAGGCGCTGCTCGACCTCGTCAGGACCCAAGTCGCCCTCGTGCTCGGGCACACCGGCTCAGCGGCCGTTGACGCGGCCGTCCAGTTCCGGGACCTGGGCTTCGACTCGCTGATGGCGGTCGAGCTGCGGAACCGGCTGTCGCAGGTGACAGGCTTGCGGCTCACCGCCACGCTGATCTTCGACTATCCGACGGCGAGCGTGCTCGCCGACCATCTGCGCGACGAGTTGTTCGGGACGGAGGCCGACGCTTCGGTCCCGGTCCGGCTGCTGCCGCCGCTCGCCGACGATCCGATCGTGGTCGTCGGGATGAGCTGCCGCTATCCCGGTGGAGTGACCTCGCCTGAGGACCTGTGGCAGTTGGTGACCGAGGAGACGGACGCGATTTCCGGCTTCCCGGTGAACCGCGGCTGGGACGTGGAATCGCTCTACCACCCGGACCCCGACAACAAGGGCACGTCCTATACGCGTTCGGGCGGGTTCCTGCACGACGCGGGCGAGTTCGACCCGGCGTTCTTCGGGATGAGCCCGCGTGAGGCGCTGGCGACGGACTCGCAGCAGCGGCTGCTGCTTGAGGCGTCGTGGGAAGCGGTCGAGCGGGCCGGAATCGACCCGCAGTCGCTGCGCGGCAGCGCGACCGGCGTGTTCGCCGGCGTGATGTACAGCGACTACGGCAGCACGCTCAACGGCAAGGACTTCGAAGGCCACCAGGGCCAGGGCAGCGCGGGCAGCGTGGCGTCCGGCCGCGTCTCGTACACCTTCGGATTCGAAGGACCCGCGATGACGGTGGACACGGCGTGCTCGTCGTCGCTCGTGGCGATGCACCTCGCGGCGCAGGCGCTGCGCACCGGCGAGTGCTCCATGGCACTGGCCGGCGGTGTGACGGTGATGTCGACGCCGGGCGCCTTCGTGGAATTCTCCCGGCAGCGCGGGCTGGCCGCCGACGGACGCTGCAAGGCGTTCTCCGAGTCGGCCGACGGGGTCGGCTGGTCCGAGGGCGTCGGCATGCTCGTCCTGGAACGGCAGTCCGACGCGCTGCGCAACGGGCACGACATCCTGGCCGTGCTGCGCGGCAGCGCGATCAACCAGGACGGCGCGTCCAACGGCCTGACAGCGCCGAACGGTCCCTCGCAGCAGCGGGTGATCCGCCAGGCCCTCGCCGGCGGCGGCCTCTCGGCGGACGACGTCGATGTGGTGGAGGCGCACGGTACGGGCACGTCGCTCGGCGACCCGATCGAGGCGCAGGCGCTGCTCGCCACGTACGGCAGGGACCGGGATCCGGAGCGGCCGTTGCTGCTCGGTTCGGTGAAGTCGAACATCGGCCACACGCAGGCCGCAGCGGGTGTCGCCGGGGTCATCAAGATGATCATGGCGATGCGGCACGGCAGCCTGCCGCGTACCCTGCACGTCGACGCCCCGTCCTCGCATGTGGACTGGTCTGCGGGCGCGGTGGAGCTGCTGACGGAGTCCACGGCGTGGCCCGAGTCGGACCATGTGCGCCGTGCGGGTGTGTCGTCGTTCGGCATCAGCGGGACGAACGCACATGTCATCCTGGAGCAGCCCGCGTCCGCGGCTGCCCCCGTACCCGCACCTGCGGTCACACCGGCACCTGAGCTGCCTGATACTCCGGACACGGTGGTGCCGTGGCTGCTCTCGGGCCGGACGGCGGACGCGCTGCGGGACCAGGCGGCCCGGCTGCTGTCCGCGGCCGAGGCACGGCCCGAGCTGCGTCCGGTGGATGTCGGCTTCTCGCTGGCCACGAGCCGGTCGGGCTTCGAGCACCGGGCGGTGGTCCTGGCCGCTGACCCGGCCGACCGGCTGCGGGCACTCGCCGCACTGGCGGCAGGCGAGCCCGACGCGCTCGCCGTATCCGGTGCCGCGACCGGCGGACGGACGGCGCTGCTGTTCTCGGGCCAGGGCAGCCAGCGGCTGGGGATGGGACGCGAGCTGTACGAGCGCTTCCCGGTCTTCGCCGAGGCGCTGGATGCCGTACTGGCGGAGCTGGAAGGTGAGTTGGGCCGTTCGCTGCGGGAGGTCATCTGGGGTGACGACGCGGACCTGCTGAACGAGACCGGGTTCACCCAGCCGGCGCTGTTCGCGGTCGAGGTGGCGTTGTTCCGGCTGGTGGAGTCGTGGGGTGTGACCCCGGACTTCGTGGCCGGTCATTCGATCGGTGAGATCGCGGCGGCTCATGTGGCCGGGGTGTTCTCGCTGGCGGACGCCTCGCGGCTGGTCGTGGCCCGTGCGGGTCTGATGCAGGCACTGCCCGCCGGCGGTGCGATGGTCGCGGTCCAGGCCGCGGAGGACGAAGTCGTCCCGCTGCTGACCGGAGGCGTATCGATCGCGGCCGTCAACGGGCCTGCGTCCGTCGTGCTTTCGGGCGACGAAGCCGCGGTGCTGGAGGTCGCGGCGCTGCTGGCGGAGCAGGGCCGTAAGACGAACCAACTGCGGGTCTCGCACGCCTTCCACTCGCCGCTGATGGATCCGATGCTGGCGGACTTCCGCGCGGTGGCGGAAACACTGGCCTTCGAGGCGCCGCGCATCCCCGTCGTGTCGAACCTGACCGGCGCTCTGGCGAGCGCCGACGAGCTGTGCTCGGCCGAGTACTGGGTGCGGCATGTCCGCGAGGCGGTCCGCTTCGCCGACGGGGTACGGACCCTCGCCGAACAAGGCGTCGACACCTTCCTGGAGTTGGGCCCGGACGGCGTACTCTCCGCCATGGCCCAGGAGTCCGTGCCGGACGGCGCTGTGACCGTCCCGGTCCTGCGCAAGAACCGGGACGAGGTCCCGACCGCACTCGCCGCCCTGGCGCAGGTGCACACGCACGGTGCCACGGTGGACTGGAGCGGATTCTTCGCCGGAACGGGCGCGCGGCGCGTCGAGTTGCCCACGTACGCCTTCCAGCACCAGTGGTTCTGGCCGGCCGGATCGCCGTCGGGCGCGGGTGACGTACGCGCGGCGGGGCTGGGCTCCGCCGAGCACCCGCTGCTGGGCGCTGCGGTGGAACTCGCCGCAGGGCAAGGTGTGTTGTTCACCGGCAGGCTCTCCGTCCAGTCGCATCCGTGGCTGGCCGACCACGCGGTCATGGAGCGGGTCCTGCTGCCGGGTACGGCGCTGCTGGAGCTGGCCATCCGGGCAGGTGACGAGGTCGGCTGCGACCGGGTCGAAGAACTGACCCTCGCCGCACCGCTGTTGCTCCCGGAGCGCGGCGCCGTACGGGTGCAGGTCGCGGTGGGCACCCCCGACGAAGCGGGCCTGCGCTCGGTGGGGATCTACTCCCGGCCCGAGGACGCGCCGGACGACGCCCCCTGGACCCAGCACGCCAGCGGCGCGCTGGCCGAGGGCTCCGGTACGCCGCAGACCGATTCCGACGCGGGGCACGCGGCGTTCGACGCCACGGTCTGGCCGCCGAAGGACGCGGAGAGCCTGGAACTGGACGGCTGCTACGAGCGGTTCGCCGAGGCCGGGTTCGCTTACGGGCCGGTGTTCCAGGGACTCCAGGCCGCCTGGCGGCGGGACGGCGTGCTCTTCGCCGAGGTGAGTCTGCCGGAGGACGCCGAGGGTGAGGCAGCCGCGTTCGGTCTGCATCCCGCACTGCTCGACTCCGCCCTGCACGCCTCGCTGCTGGCCGGTGAGGACGGGTCGGGCTCCGCGGCTCTCCCGTTCTCCTGGGCGGGTGTCTCGCTGCGGGCGAGCGGCGCCTCGGCGCTGCGGGTACGGATCGCGCCCGCCGGGGACGGCGCGATGTCGATCACAGCCGCCGACACCTCCGGAGCGCCGGTCGCCTCGGTCGACTCGCTTCTCGTACGGGCCGTGTCGAGCGAACAGTTGAACGCGACGGAAGGAACGGCGAAGGACGCGCTCTTCGTACAGAACTGGATTCCGGTGCCGGTACAGTCCGATACGGCGGATGCCGAGTCCGTTGCCCTGGTTGGTCCTGACCGTTTCGCTCTCGCTGCCGGCGCTGCCGGCGCCAAGGGCTCCGCGGGATCCGGTGCGGTCGTCGAGACGCACGCCGACCTCGCCGCACTGGCGGCGGCCGACACCCCGGTGCCGGATGTGGTCCTGATCTCCGCGGCGGGTGAACCGGCCGACGCCGTCCCGGCATCGGTGCGGGCGCTCACGGCCTGGACGCTGGAGCACCTCCAGGGGTGGCTCGACGAGGAAAGGTTCGCCGGGTCGAAGCTGGTCTTCGTCACCCGGGGCGCTGTGGCGGTGGACGGCGGTGCCGTGGCCGATCTGGCGGCGGCTTCCGTCCGGGGCCTGGTCCGCTCGGCGCAAAGCGAGAACCCCGGCTGCTTCGGCCTGCTGGACCTCGATCCCGCAGACTCCGCCGACGGCGCCGAGTTGGCTCCGCTGATGGCGGCGCTCGGCTCGGACGAGCCGCAATGGGCGCTGCGCGGCGGGGAGTTGCGCGCCGCACGGCTGGACCGGGCAGTACTCCCCGAGCCGGCGACCTCCGAAGACGGTCACGACAAGGACCGTAAGGACGAGGACCGTAAGGACGAGGGCGACGGCTGGGAGCGGGGCGGCACCGTGGTCATCACCGGCGGCACCGGTGGTCTCGGCGGCATACTGGCCCGGCACTTGGCCGCCGAACACGGCGTACGCCGGCTCCTGCTGCTCAGCCGCCGGGGCCTCGGCGCCGACGGTGCGCGCGAACTCGTCCAGGAGCTGGCACAGCTCGGCGCCGAGGCCACGGCGGCAGCCTGTGACGCCGGTGACAGGGCGGCCCTGGCCGAGACCCTGGCGGCGGTTGACCCGGCGCATCCGGTGTCGGCGGTCCTGCATTGCGCCGGTGTCCTGGACGACGGCGTGATCCGCTCGCTGACTCCTGAGCGGCTCGACACCGTACTGCGGCCGAAGGTCGACGCGGCCTGGCACCTGCACGAGCTGACCCGCGGCCTGGACCTGTCCGCTTTCGTGGTCTTCTCGTCGGTCGCCGGAGTCTTCGGTGGCGCGGGACAGGGCAACTACGCCGCGGCCAACACGTTCCTGGACGCGCTCACGGCCCAGCGGCGGGCCGAGGGACTGCCCGGCGTGTCGCTGGCCTGGGGGCCGTGGGACCAGGCGGGCGGCATGACCGGAAGTGTCACCGAGGAGGACATGCGACGGCTGGCCCGCTCGGGTATGCCGGCGCTCTCCGCCGAGGAGGGCGTGGCCCTGTTCGACGCGGCGCTCACCACCGCCGACGCGCTGGTCCTGCCCGTACGGCTGGACCTGCCGGCGCTCCGGGCGCAGGGCGAGATCCCGGCGCTGCTCAGGGGGTTGATCCGGACGCCCGTGCGGCGGTCGGCGACGGCCGCCCCGCAGTCGGCCGGTTCGCTCGCCGAGCGGCTGACCGGACTGACCGAGGAGGAGCGGCGCGACGTCCTGCTGAAGCTGGTGCGCGACCAGGCGGCGCTGGTGCTCGGACACGCGGACGGAACGGCGGTCGGAGCCACCCGGCAGTTCCAGGAGCTGGGCTTCGACTCGCTGACGGCCGTGGACTTCCGCAACCGGCTGAACGCGGCCACCGGGCTGCGGCTCCCGGCCACCCTGCTGTTCGACTACCCCACCCCGGCCGATGTCGTGGACCATCTCCGCGGCCGGCTCGTCACGGAGGAGGCCACCGGCGTCGGATCGGTGCTCGCCATCCTCGACCACCTGCAGAAGGCGATGACGGAGATGACCGTCGATGGCCAGGAGTACAAGCATGTTGCCGGGCGAATCGAGGTATTGAGGACGAAGTGGGCCGCACAGGGCAAGGAGTCGGCGAACGGCAACGGAGAATTCGACCTCGAAGGCGCTTCGGACGATGATGTGTTCGCGCTTCTCGACGACGAGCTGGGTCTGTCCTGACCTGGTCCGTTCCCGGCTCCGGGCCGCTCGGCCCGGAGCCGGGAACGGGGGTCTGGCAACTCGGCTCGCCGAGGGGGCGCGCAGAGTCTAGGGAATTTCCCACTGTCCGTCCTAGTGGAATGGGGCGGTCGCTCACCGGGCCGAAACGCTCGGTCTGTCGCTAGGAGGAGATGATGACGACGTCCACCGAGGAGAGCCTCTGGGCGCGCGGCTTCCACCCCGCGCCCGACAGTGCCAGACAGCTCTTCTGTTTCCCCCACGCGGGTGGCTCGGCGTCCTTCTATTTTCCCGTGTCCGCTCAACTGTCTTCCGTGGCAGAGGTGTTCGCGGTGCAGTACCCGGGCCGCCAGGACCGGCGCAAGGAGACGAGCCCCAGCGACATCGGGACGATGGCCGACCAGGTCTACGCAGCGCTGCGCGAGCGGCTCTTCGCCCGGCCGACGACGTTCTTCGGGCACAGCATGGGCGCGACGCTCGCCTTCGAGGTCACACGGCGGTTCGAGGCCGACGGCGGAAAGCTCTCCCACCTGTTCGCCTCGGGGCGGCGCGCGCCGTCGCGCTTCCGGGACGAGGACGTGCACCGGCGCAGTGACGACGGGATCGTCGCTGAGCTGAAGCTGATGTCCGGCACCAACACGGAGCTCCTCGGCGACGAGGAGATCCTGCGGATGATCCTGCCCGCGATCCGCAGCGACTACGAGGCCATCGAGACGTACCGGTGCGAGCCGGGGACGGCGGTCCGGGCCCCGGTCACCGCGCTGACCGGCGACAGCGACCCGAAGACGTCGCTGGACGAGGCCGAGGACTGGCGCGGGCACACCACCGGACCGTTCGAGCTGAAGGTCTACCCCGGCGGCCACTTCTACCTCACCTCCCAGGCCCCGGCCGTGATAGCGCTCCTGCAGGAGCACCTGTCCACCGGGGTCTAGGCGGTCTCCGCGCGTGCGCCGTGTCCGTGAGATCGCCGTGTCCGTGCGGGTGAGGTCCCGGCGGCGCGTGATGCCCGGCGCGCACGCGTGTCCCCTCAGCCTTCCGGGGTAGGGGAACAGGCGGAGCTTCCGGCTGCGCGTATTCTGCCCCCCACCGGGTACCCACCCAGGTCAGGATGCCTGTCGTGTCCACGCCAAGTGAGGAGATCTTGATGCTGGATCAGGCCGATCTCGCCGGTTTGTCCAGCATCCTGGTCGGTCGCGCCGAAGAGCTGCGGCTGCTGGACCACCACGCGGGGACGGCGCGGACGGGACAGCCCGGTCTGGTGATCGTGTCAGGCCCGGCCGGCATCGGGAAATCCAGCCTGCTGGCCGCCTTCCTGGCCGGCGACGCGTGCCGCGGCGCGACCGTTCTGCACGCGGTCTGCGGCCCCGCCACGGCCGGCTCCGCGTACGGCGGTGTCCGGGAGCTGTTCGCTCCGCTGCGACTCGGCTGCGAGGACGCCGCGTACTCCGAGGACCGCGACGCCGCCGAGGACTCCGAGGACTCCGAGGACCCCGAAGACTCACCCCTGCTGCGGGGCGTCGCCCCGCGCGCCCGGTCCGTGCTCGGCGCCGACCAGGCCGGGGAAAGGCCGCCCTGCCAGGACCTGTCCGGCCCCCCGGCCGCCTACGAGGTGCTGCACGGGCTGTACCGGCTCGCGGCGAACGTGCTGGCGCAGCGCCCGCTGGTGCTGGTGCTCGACGACGTGCACCTGTGCGACGAACAGTCGCTGCGCTGGCTCGACTTCCTGCTCCGGCGCGCGCACGACACGCCGCTGCTCGTCGTCCTCGCCCGGCGCAGCGAGTACGAACCCGCCGCCCCCGCCGCCCTCGCCGAGATCACCGCGCAGCGCAGGCCCACCCTGCTGCGCCTGGCGCCGCTGACGTACACGGACGTCGGGGAGATGGTGCGCCGGACCCTTCCGCTCCGCGACGGGACGCACGCCCCGGCCAGGAACCGCGTCTCCGCCATGTCCACCCGCGCCTCCGCCGTTTCCACCCGTACCCACACCTCCGTCGCCACCGCGGACCCCGCCGAACGGACCTTCGTCGAGCAGGCCACAGCCGTCTCCGGCGGCAACCCCCGCACCCTCGGCCGGTTGCTGCACACGCTGCGCACCGAAGGCGTACGGCCGGACGAACACGGGCTGGGCAGAGTCGTCGAGGTCGGCCGCGAGGTCACCGCGGGCTCCGTCCACGGGCTGCTGGACCGGCAGCCGGCCTGGGTGGGTGACGTGGCCCGAGCCGTCGCCGTCCTCGGCGAGGAGTCCGCCGACCTGGTCGGCACCCTCGCCGGCGTACCCCCCACGCTCGTGGCGCGCGCCCTGCTGATCCTGCGGTGCGCCGGGTTCGTGGCGCAGGACCGGGCGGAGCTGATCCACGACACGGTGCGCTCGGCCGTACTCGAACCGATCGGCGCCCAGGGACTGGCCCAACTGCGTTCCAGAGCAGCCCTGCTGCTCAGCGATGCGGGGCGGCCCGCGGAGCATGCCGCAGATCAGCTCATGCTGCTGCCGGCGCTGCCGCAGCCCTGGATGCCGGACGTGCTCAGGGACGCGGCCGACCAGGCAGGGAGCAGGGGCGCCCCCGACACGGCGGTGCGCTATCTGTACCGGGTGCTGGAAGCGGAGCCGGACAGTGTGCGGCTGCGCCTCCAGATGGCCAAGTCGCTGGCGGAGACCGATCCGCCGCAGGCCATCCGGCTGCTGGACGAGGCGCTCGCCCGGTCCCGCGACATCCGCACCAAGGCGAAGGTCGCCGTCCAGTACGGCATGACCTGCCTCGCCGTACAGAACTCGCCCAGCGGGGTACGGGTCATGGAAGAGGTCCTGACGGACCTGGACGCCGCACTCGGCACCTGCCCCGCCGATCCGGCGGACCGCGAACTGCGCACCCTGCTCGAATCGGTGCTGCTGATCGTCGGGGCGAGGGAGCGAACGACGATCTCCGCGGTCCGCGAGCGGGCCGCCCGGCTGACCGCCCCGCCCGGCGACACCCCGGCCGAGCGGCAGATGCTCTCCACGATGACCATGCTGGACGCGATGGAGGGCCACTCCGCCGAGCGGACGGTCGAACAGGCCCGCCGCGCCCTGCGGTTCCAGGGATTCGAGCTGGAGAGCTGGCTGCTGATCACCTCGTCCTTCGCGCTCACCCTCGCCGACGAGGTCGGCGAGGCCCTGGACGCGCTCGACCGGCTGCTCCAGTACGGCAAGGACAACGCCGCCGTCTGGACGTACGTGGCCGCCCTGTCCACCCGGGCCCTGCTGCTGCACAACATGGGGGCGATCCCCGACGCGCTGGCCGACGCCCAGACGTCGATGGAGATCATCAGCCAGGAGAGCTGGGGCGACACGGCGGTCCTTCCGCAGACCGCGCTCGCGATCGTGATGATCGACAGGGGAAAGCCCGAACGGGCAGAGGAACTGCTCACCGGGATCAAGCGCGAGTACCTCGACCGCTTCATCCTCGAACACCACTGGTACCTGATGGCCCGCGCCCGCGCCCGCCGGGCACTCGGCGACCAGGAGGCGGCGCTCGCCCTGTATCTGCGGTGCGGCCGCTCCCTGGAGCAGGCCGGCTTCACCAACCCGGCGTTCCTGCCGTGGTGGGCGGAGGCCGCGTGCCTGCTCGCGGGCCTGAACCGGGCCGACGAGGCCCGCGAGATCACCGAGTACAGCAGTGAGTTGGCCGCGCGCTGGGGAACGCCGCGGGTCATGGGCCTCGCCCTGCTGGCCGACGGGATGACCACTCCCGGCGGGGCGGGCGTCGAACTGCTCACCGAATCGGTCCGGCTCCTGGCCGACTCGCCCGCCCGGGGCGAACACGCCAACGCCGAGTACCTCCTCGGCAGGGCCCTGCTGAAGACCGGTGACCAGCGCGCCGCACGCGAACACCTGCGCGGCGCCGCCGACCTCGCCCAGCGCTGCGGCGCCCTCGCGCTCGCGGGGACCGCACGCAAACTGCTGGTCACCGCGGGCGGCAGGATGCGCAAGATGAGCGCCAGCCCGCTGGACATGCTGACCGCGATGGAGCGCAGGGTGGCGGGCCTCGCCGCCGACGGAGCGAGCAACCGGTCCATAGCGGAGTCCCTCTTCGTCACCGTACGGACCGTGGAGACCCACCTGACCAGCGTCTACCGGAAGCTCGGCGTCAGCCGCCGTACCGAACTCGGCGCCGTCCTGCACACTCCCGACGTCCCCGACAGACAACCACCTGGCTGGGCGTTCGAGTCACGCCGACAGAGCTGATGCGATCTGAGCGAGGCGATGCGTGTGACCGCACGAAAGGACGGCCGACCGATGCTTCTTGAGCGGGACACCGAACTGGCCTGTGTGGAAGCCGCCTTGAGAGCCGCCGACGCGGGCACATCCTCGCTGGTCCTCGTCGCGGGACCCGTCGGGATCGGACGGTCCGTACTGCTGCGGAGCCTGCCCGACCTGGCGGCGGGCCAGGACGTACGGGTCCTGCGCGCCAACGCGGCGCCGATGGAGCAGGACTTCGCGCACGGCGTCGTCCACCAGTTGTTCGACAGCCTCCCGGCCGCCACCGCGCACCACACCGCACGCGCCACGGACACCACACCTCCCGCCGACACCACACTTCCCGCCGACACCACACCTCACTCCGCCACCGCACTTCCCGCCGCTACGGACCCGTTCGACCCGCGCGCCCTGCTCGCCGGCGCCGCCCCGCACACCCGGCTGCTCATCCTGGTGGACGACCTGCAATGGGCGGACGCCCCGTCGCTGCGCTGGCTGGCCCGCCTCGCCCGCCCGGCCGCCCGGCGGCCCGGCCGCGCCGCGCCGCCCGTCGTGCTCGTCTGCACCCTCCGCGAAGGGGACGCCAGGGCCCGCCACAGCGCGGTGCGGGAGGTCGCCGAAGCGGCCACCGAGACGCTGCGCCCCGCGCCGCTGTCGCTCGACGCCACCAGGGCCTTGATCCGTGCGCAGTACGGCACACCGGGCCACGACGAGTACGCCCGCGCCTGCCACGAGGCATCGGCGGGCAACCCGCTGTTCCTGACGTCCGTGCTGCTGACCATGGCGGGCAGCGGCTTCCCGCCGACCACCGAACACAGCGTGCAGGCACGCGCGTTGCGCCCCTCAGGGCTGCGCGATCGGCTCGCCAGCCTGCTGCGGACGCAGCCACCGGCGGTACGCGCCCTGGCGGCGGCCGTCGCGGCCTTCGGCGACCAGGACGACCCGGCTCTCATCCGGCAGTTGTCCGGGCTCGACGAGGACGGCTTCGCCGCCGCGCGGCGCGCGATGTGCGAGATCGGTCTGCTCGGCGACGCGCACGAGCCGCGCTTCGTCCACCCGGTGGTACGGGACGCGGTCGAGGCGACCATGACGCCCTCGGAACGCGAGCGTTCGCACACGGCGGCGGCCGACATGCTGCACCGGCGCGGCAGGCCGGCCGAGCAGGTCGCCGCCCATCTCACGGCGGTCTCCACCGTCGACCGCCCCTGGGCGGTGGCCGTACTGCGCGCCGCCGCCGCTGCCGCGCTGCGCAGGGGCGCGCCGCAGACGGCGGCCGGCTATCTGCGCCACGCGCTGCCGCGCCACCAGGCCCAGGACGAGCGCAGGGCCCGGCTGCTGATCGACCTGGCCACGGCGGAGGGCGGCTACGACCCCGAGGCGTGCGAACGGCACATCACCCAGGCGACGGCGCTGCTCACCACGGCCGGGGACCGGGCGGCTGCGGCGCTGCGGATCCCGCCGGCCCTCCTCGGCACGGCGTCCCCCGTGGCCAAGGGCCTGCTGCGCCGGGCGGCGGCGGAACTGGGCGAGCCCGCGTCCCTGGAGGGCCCCGCGCGTGAGGCGGCCCTGCGGATCGAGGCCCGGCTCAGGCACTGCGGCCACGACAGCCCCGCCGAGCTGGCCTCGGCAGCCGAACGCCTGCGCGAGCTGGGGGACGAGCCCCCGCTCGGCTCCCCGGCCGAACGTGAACTGGCGGCCGTCCTCGTCTGCTCGGGGACGCTCACCGGCCGGCTCTCCGCCGCCGAGGCCGCCCGTACCGCCAACCGCGTACTGGAACGCGAGCCCGCGGCTTCGGCACGGGTGCACACCGCGCTGCCGCTGGTCGTGATCACGCTGTTCGCCGCCGAATCCGTGCGGGTGCTCGAATCCTGGCTGACGGCCGAGCAGCATCCCCGGCAGCGGAGCGCGACAGGCGCCGACGACGTGCTCGTCTCCGCCGAGCGGGCGCTCGTGCTCGTCTCGCAGGGCCGGCTGACCCAGGCCCGCGAACATGTCGAACACGTCATGGGCCTCGCCGAGACGGACTGGCGCGAGATCTCCATCATCGTGCTGTCGGCGGTCGCGCTCGAACTGCGCGACCCGGCGCTCAGCGAACGGATCCTGGCCCTGAGCAGGGGCCGCCGCTCGGCGGGCCCGGCCCTCGCGGCGACCCTGCAGATCCTCCAGGCGTCGCTCGACGCCCAACAGGGGCTGCGGGCGCGGGCCTTGGAGAGCCTTCTCGCCTGCGGCCGGCAACTGGACGGCGCGGGCTGGCAGAACTCGGCGCTCTTCCCGTGGCGCCCGCACGCCATCGGCCTCTACCACCGCCTCGGAGACTCGCGCGCCGCGCTGAGCCTCGCCGAGGAGGAGTACGCCTGGGCCACGGCCTGGGGAGCGCCCACCGGGCTCGGCAGGGCGCTGCGGCTGAAGGGCTGGCTGGACGAGGCCGAGGGCGTACCCCTGCTGCGGGAAGCCGTCGACGTACTGCGCGGGTCGGTGCACGAGCTCGAACTCGCCCGCACCCTGGTGCTGCTGGGCCGCCGGCTGGGGAGCGGCACCGAGGCGGAGGCGGCGCTGCGGGAGGCCGGCGCGCTCGCGGCGGCCTGCGGCGCTCCCTGGCTGGTGGAGCGGGCCGGGCTCGGTGTGAGCGCCGCCGCCATGCCGCAGAAGGCGGTGCTGACCCGCAGCGAGCGCCGGGTCCTCGACTTCGTCGGCCGCGGCCTGACCAACCAGGAGATCGCGTGCGAACTCGGCGTGAGCGCCCGCGCCGTCGAGAAGCACCTGACGAACTCCTACCGCAAGCTCGGCGTTTCGGGCCGCCACGAACTCGCGGGCGCGCTGCCGGCCTGACCGTACGTCCCCCGGCTCCCCTGTGCACGCCCCGGCTCTGACGCGCATTAATGGCCCACGATCAATCGTGGCCTACTCAAAGCGCATATGCGAACCTCAGAGGAACCTCAAGCGCGACTCAATTGTGGGGATGCGCCCCAATCGATCGGGCGGTCCTGCCGAGTTCGGGTTCGCCGACCGCCGCCATTTCGGACCGTACCTCCGGAGGGTGCGACCACAGATTTAGTCAGGGGGCCAGAGGCGTCGTTGACTGGTAACTCCAAATTACCTAGCCTCAATTTGTAAGTGGAATGCCGGTCGGGTGGTATGGCCGGATACTGACGTCAACCGGCGCCTGACGTCATGCATATTCGGAAGAATCAGAGTCGGACTGAAAGGATGGCGGTCTCGTGGAGATTGCTGCACTCGCAGATTCTGCGCCGGTCACAACCGGCGAACTCGTACCTGACCGGGCCGGAGGCGCGGAGGCCCGGCAGTTCGACCAGCTCGGACTGTGCATGGCCTCGCTCGACCCCGCGCTCAACATCCAGCAGGGGAACCAGGAGTTCTTCCGCCAGTTCGGCGACTCCTCGGCCGACCTCTGCGGCCGCAGCTTCCGCGAGCTGGTGCACCCCAGCGTCCAGCAACCGCTGATGCGCCAGTTCTCCCGGCTGATCGAAGGCAAGCGCCAACGGTTCGCCTCGCATGTGGTGGCTTTGGGGTCGGAAGACTCCGCATTCGCAGGTACGCTCACCGCCGCCGCCGTGACCGGGGAGACCCCCGACGTGGCGGCGATCCTGGTGCTCATGCGGTCGACGAAGGGCGCGGACGACGCGGGCGTCCTGACCAGCAGGAAGAAGATCCTGACGGAGATCGACGCGCGCATCCTCGAAGGTATCGCCGCAGGTCTGTCCACGATCCCGCTGGCCTCGCGGCTCTATCTGAGCAGGCAGGGCGTCGAGTACCACGTCACAGGACTGCTCAGGAAGCTCAGGGTGCCCAACCGCGCCGCCCTGGTCTCCCGCGCCTACTCCATGGGCGTCCTCAACGTCGGTACCTGGCCGCCCAAAGTCGTTGAAGACTTCATCAAGTGAGGCCCGGGGCGGGCCGTTTCCTCGCCCGTCCGCCGCCTTGTGCCGGCCCGTACACCGCCCGTCGGACGGTGGCGCCCTGTCGAAGGGCACCACGGTTCCGGCGGGCTTTCGGGTTCTTGCCCCGGAATCATGCGGAGTCGTGAACAGGTAAGAACTCGGCTCTTCCCGCTTCACCACTTTAATTACCTCCTGAAGCGCTTCCTGATCTATTCGAGTTTGAATTTCAGTATTTCGATGTGGTTTTGGACTGCTGTGGATGTGGTTTTGCTGCCCGCTTATTTCAGCGCGGTCTGCGCCTCCTTCACCGGAGCATTACAGCTATTTTCCGTACCCGTCATTCGTTACCGGCACCGACACCCCGAATCCGGACCCGCCGGCTGCCCGCGGGCAGCCGGCGGGCGCGATACGGGCACCGCTGCACGCAAGACGGGCGGCGGCGCCCCGCTCAGGAGTGAGCGGGACGCCGCCGCTGTGCTGCGTCGGGTGTCAGGGGCCGGGTGTCAGGACACGGTGATCTTGTCGATGTCAGGAGCCCAGTCCGCCGGGTTCGCGACCGTGACGGTGTTGTTGGTGCCGGCGGCCAGGTCCAGCGTCACCGCGGCTGTCCCGGTGGTGGTCCAGTCGGCTGTCGGACTGAAGCTGACCGTATGCGGCGTACCGCCGTTGGCCTGCACGGTCGCGGTACGCGCTGTCTGGGTGGCGTAGTGGACGGTGACGGTGCGGGTGCCCCCGCTCCCGCCGTCGACGTGGTTGAAGGTCAGCGTGGCGCCGTTGCCGATGTATCCGACCTTGCCGCCGCCCGAGCAGCCGCCGCAGGCGCTCGTCACGGCGCCGCCCTGCAGCGTGTTGCCGCCCGCTTCGGCCTCGTAGTCCTGCGCCGTCGGGTCGCCGCTCTGCCCCGAACCGACGGTCATCGCGCCGAGGCCGAGCCACCCGTCGCTGTTCTGGGCGGCGTTGGCGAAGCGCAGCTTCTTGGCGTTCGAACTCACGTCCTCCAGAGGGTTCTTGACCTTCATCACGAGCTGGTAGCCGCCGGCGCTCACGCCGGACAGGTCGACCGACGTGTCGAAGTACTGCGGATAGCCGAAGTCGAGGTACGTGGGGTCGGAGCCGACGCCCCAGTCGGGGAAGGCGCGGATCTTGGTAGGCATGACCTTGCGCAGGTCCCAGGAGGTGTTCCAGGTCTTGACGACGTTGCCGGCCGCGTCCTTGAGGCCGAGGCTCACGGTCCAGGGGTAGTAGAACGGGGCGACGCCGGTGTTGGCGATCTGCACCCCCACGGTGGTGGCGCCCTGGGCGCTGTCGTGGAAGTAGGCGTTCTTGACGGCGAGGTTGTAGCCCATCAGCCGGACGGCCGCCGCCACGTTGGGGTCGGACGGCGAGTAGTTCGAGCTGCCCTCGTTGATCTTCCAGGTGGTGTGCTCCAGTTCGACGCACGCCTTCATGTTGTCCACGGCCCCTGAGCCGCCCGGCCAGTTGCTGAAGGCGGTGGACTGGATCTCGGGGCGGACCTCACCGCCCATCGACGCGGTGGTCCAGCGGTTCTCCACCCCGTGCTCGACGGCCTTCTGCAACTGCGAGTAGTCCGCGCCGCCCATGGACTCCGGCAGCGTGACGCCCTTCGCCGGGTCGCCCTCCCGGTAGCAGAAGGAGTCGTCGTGGTAGCCGAGGGCCGGCAGGCTGTCGGCCGCTCCGCCGGCCGAGTCGGCGTAGCGCATCTCGATCTTGGTGTGGGTGAAGGCGCTGTTGTACGCGTTGATGATCTCGGCGGCGTGCGCGTCGGTCGGCATGTAGTCGGGGTACGAGTCGCCGCTGGTGTCGGTGTCGTAGGGCCAGGTGTGCCATTCGCCCCACAGGCCGATCAGACCCAGATGGATGTAGCCCAGCCGGGGGTCGCCGTCGTAGCGCGCGCCGAAGGCCGCGATGAAGTTCTTGAGGGCGTCGATCAGGTACGGGCTGTTGTAGTCGGGGCTGGTGGTGCCCCAGTAGGCGTTGTCGCGGTTGGCGACGTGCCCGGCGAAGCACGGCGGCACGGCGTTGGCCGGGTGGCTGCCGGTGCCGCCCGGGTACTCCATGTAGAGCCGGATCGCGGCCTGGTTGCCCGCGGCGGCGATGGCGTCCAGCGTGTCGTCCAACGCGTCCCAGTTGTAGTCGGCGCAGTTGGACGCGTTGTCCATGACCTCGGACAGGCCGAAGTAGCCCCAGGTCAGCGAGTGCGGGTAGCCCGTGTTCTGGTCGCCGCCCGGCTGGTAGAAGCGGGCGAACCCCTTGAGCGGGTTGTCCAACGGGGCGTCACCGGCCGCGAGCGCGTGGACAGGCAGCGCCGGGTCCGGGCTCGGCCCCGGCGCCGGCCGGGTGGGGACGCCCTGGGCCGGGACGGCCGACTGCCCGCCGACCGGGGCCGGTACGGCATGGGCGCTCGCGGGGAGCGCCGCCAGCGTGAGGGCGAGGGCTGCGGAACAGAGAGCTGCGAGCAGCCCGCTGCCGCGTCTGGGCGCGAACGTGCGCATGGTCAACCTCCGAAGAGACGGCTGTGGTTGGTCAGGTCCGTGGCCGGGCCGCTGCCCGAGCCGGGGTTCACCAGGGGAAACAGTGCCGCCGGACTGGCTTGAGTTCGTTCTTTTGTGAGCCAGCATTGACAAAGTTTCACTGGTGCACATCAATATGTGTGCACAGCGCTCCACTGGCAAGAGGTGCGGCGCAGATCTCTTCGGAGGTGTAACCATGGGCGCTGACTTGGCAGTTGCGCCGCGGCGCCAACGCGCCGACATCCGCAAGGGCAGGAGGGCGGGCCCCGGACGGCCGCGCAAGTTCCGCGACGACCGCAAGGCGGCCTGGCTGTTCCTGGCGCCGGCCCTGGCTGGTTTCGCACTGTTCTACGCGTATCCGACCGTCCGCGGCGTCTACTACTCGCTCACCGACTACAGCCTGCTGGGCGCAGCGAACTTCACCGGCACGGACAACTACCGGCAGTTGATCGGCGACGAGCAGTTCTGGAACGCGCTCAAGGTCACCGGCTACTACGTCGCCCTGAACATCGTCTCGCAGACCGTCCTGGCGCTGGGCCTGGCGACCCTGATGCACCGGCTGACCCGGTCGATCGCGCTGCGCGCCATGCTGCTGGTGCCCTGGCTCGTGCCCAACGTCTCCGTCGGCCTGCTGTGGATGTGGATGCTCGACGCCAACCTCGGCTTCGTCAACCACATCCTGAACGCGCTCGGCATGGACAGCACCGGCTTCCTCACCTCACCGACCTGGGCGATGCCGACCGTCGCCGGCATCAACACCTGGGCCTACACCGGATACACCGCCCTGCTGCTGTACGCGGGGATGCTGCAGATCCCCCAACACCTCTACGAGAGCGCCACCCTGGACGGCGCGGGGGAGTGGCGCATGTTCACCCGCATCACCCTGCCGCTGATGCGCCCGGTGCTGGCCCTGGTGCTGGTGGTCTCGCTCATCGGCTCGTTCCAGATATTCGACACGATCGCCGTGACCACCAAGGGCGGGCCGGTCAGCTCCACCCGGGTCATCTACTTCTACATCTACGAACAGGCCTTCACCAACTTCCACATGGGCTACGCCTCCGCCATCGCCGTGGTCCTCGCGCTGCTGCTCGGCGTGCTGACCGCCGTGCAGATGCGCGTCCTGCGCGCTTCCCGCTCGTACCTGGCCTGAGGAGTGACCATGACACGCAAGCGCACCCGCAGCCGTCTCACGCCGGGCCGGGTCGCCGCCTGGGCGGTGCTGGTCCTCGTACTGGTGGCGACCGTCTTCCCCTTCTACTGGATGATCCGTACCGCCCTCACGCCGGCCGCCGACATCTACGCCGACTCGACGGGCCTCGTCCCGCACCACCCCACGATGATCAATTTCCTCCGGGTGCTGGGACTCACCAGCCAGGAGGAGGCACGGGCGGCCGGCGGCTCGGGCGCACAGGTCGACTTCCTGCGCTACCTGCTCAACTCGGTCGTCTACAGCGGGCTGATCGCCGTCCTGCAGACGCTGTTCTGCGCGATGGCCGGCTACGCCTTCGCCCGGCTGCGCTTCCCCGGCAGGGACGCGGTCTTCGGTGTGCTGATCGCCGCCCTGATGGTCCCGCCGATCTTCACCGTGCTGCCCAACTTCGTCCTGGTGAAAGACCTCGGCTGGCTGAACACCTTCGCCGGCATGGTGGCGCCGAGCGTCCTCATGACGCCGTTCGCCGTCTTCTTCCTGCGCCAGTTCTTCCTCTCCATCCCCCGCGAGGTGGAGGAGGCGGCCGTCCTCGACGGGGTGGGCGCCTGGGGCGTCTTCTGGCGGGTCGTGATGCCGATGAGCCGCGGACCGCTCATCACCATCGGACTCACCACCACGGTCTGGGCCTGGAAGGACTACCTGTGGCCGCTGCTGACCGGACGCGAGGAGGAGACCCGCGTACTGACCGTCGCACTCGGCGTCTTCCAGCAGCAGTCGCCCAACACCATGCCCGACTGGACGGGGCTGATGGCCGGCTCGGCGCTCTCCGTCCTGCCCGTCCTCGTCCTGCTGGTCGTCTTCGGCCGCCGACTGGTCGAGTCCCTCAACTTCACCGGCATCAAGTAGCAGCTCCGTCCTCACCTCTCCCTCCGCACACCCTCATTCGCACACCCCCGTCCTCACCAGATCCTCCAGAGAGGTCACCCACCATGCGATCCACGCATCTGCGTGCCGCCGCGGCCCTGCTGTGCCTGGCCGCCACATCGACACTCGTCTCCTGCGGAAACTCCGACGACGCCGCCGACGGCAGCACCACCCTCAACTACTGGCTGTGGGACGACAAGCAGCTCCCCGCCTACCAGGACTGCGCGACCGCCTTCCACACGGCCAACCCCGACATCACCGTCAAGATCACCCAGACCGCCTGGACCCAGTACTGGCAGAACCTCACCACACAGCTCACCGCGGGCGACGCCCCGGACGTGTGGACCAACCAGAGCACGTACTATCCGCAGTTCGCCACGAGCAACCAACTGCTGGACCTCCAGCCCCTGGTGGACCGCGACAAGGTGGACGTCTCCGCCTACCAGGCCGGGCTCGCCGACACCTGGGTCAAGGACGGCAAGCGCTACGGGCTGCCGAAGGACTGGGACACCATGGCGCTCGTCTACAACGCCACCACCCTCAAGCAGCAAGGGGTGGACACCGCCGAGCTGGACAACCTGACCTGGAACCCCGCCGACGGCGGCACCCTGGAGAACGCCATCGCCAGGGCCACCGTCGACACCAAGGGCCACAACGGCCTCGACCCCGCCTTCGACAAGAAGCACGTGAAGACCTACGGGTTCCTCGCCGAGTGGAACGACGGCTCCCAGGGCCAGAACGGCTGGGGCGACCTCGCCGCGGCCAACGGTTTCAGCTACCTCGACAAGAACCCGTGGGGCACGCACTACAAGTACGACGACCCCAAACTCGCCGAGACCATCGGCTGGTTCAAGCACCTGATCGACAAGGGGTACACCCCCGCCCTCGAC
This sequence comes from Streptomyces sp. NPDC087906, assembly GCF_055584925.1. NCBI lineage: Bacteria > Bacillati > Actinomycetota > Actinomycetes > Kitasatosporales > Streptomycetaceae > Streptomyces > Streptomyces sp. NPDC087906. The sequence continues at coordinate 30,655 of NZ_JBVJLC010000005.1, read as the reverse complement.
AAGCAGTCGACCGTCGCCAACAGCGAACTGCTCATCGCCGGCAAGGGCTCCCTCATGGTCACGGGCTCCTGGACCATCTCCACCTTCATGGACCCCAAGGTGCAGCAGAAGCTCGCCTTCGCACCGCTGCCCACGGGTCCGGCCGGCCGCAAGAGCGCCATCAACGGCCTCGCCGACTCCATCTGGGCCGGCACCAAGCACCAGGAACAGGCCTGGAAGTGGGTCAAGTTCCTCGCCTCGCCCGCCTGCCAGGACCTCGTCGCCAAACGCGCCGTCGTCTTCCCCGCGCTCAAGACCGCCACCCAGAAGGCACTCGCCGCACACGAGGCCAAGGGCGACGACGTGCACGTCTTCACCGACGCCGCAGCCGCGAAGAACGGCACGTTCCTGCTGCCCGTCACCGAACACGCCACCGAGATCAGCCCCCTCGTCCAGGACGCGATCCAGTCCGTGATCCTCGGCGCCGCGCAGCCAGGACCCGCGCTGAAGTCGGCCAACGACAAGGTCAACGGCCTCTTCAAGTAACCGCAGGTTCGCGCCACCCGCGCGGCCGCGCACCCTTCCACCACCATGACGCAAGGAGACCCATGGCCCAGCTTCTGGACCTCGGCGGGCGCACGTTCGCCGTCGAGCTCGAAGGCGACGCCCCCGCGCAGCCGGTCGACGGCGGCCTGCTGCTGCCGCCGGGCCGGGCGGCCCTGCTGCACGGCCTCGGCGACGCGCTCTTCTACCGGCACGGACACAACTCCTGGAGCCCGTGCGGCTGGCGCCGGCTCTCGGCGGAACCGCTGCGCATCGAGAGCGCCGAACGCCGCCTCACCGCCGACGACACCGTGTGGGACGACCCCGCCCGCCACCACTCCTCGGCCGTCGCCGCCCTCCAAGGCGCGGACGGGCAGGTCCTGCTGCTCGGCGCACTCGGGCTCGACATACCGCGCCTGACGGCGGACGGGAACACCCTCGCCGGGTGGTACGAGCGCGAAGGGGCGCCGTGGTTCCTCGCGTACGGCGGCGAGGAGGAGGTCTTCGCCGCGTACGCCCGGCAGCTCGCCGCCCGGCTCGGCCGCAGCGACAAGCGCGCGGGCAACGTGTGGTGCAGTTGGTACGCCTACTACGAGAACATCACCGAGGAGCAGCTCACCAAGGACATCACCGCGCTGCGCGGCCTGCCCTTCGACGTCGTCCAGGTCGACGACGGCTGGGAGCGGATGGTCGGAGACTGGGAACCCAACGCCGACTTCCCCTCCGGAATGCGGGCGCTGGCCGACCGGATCACGGACGCGGGGCTGCGTCCCGGCCTGTGGCTCGCCCCGTTCATCCTGCTCCCGGGATCCCGCACCGCCCAGGAGCGGCCCGAGCTGCTGCTGCGCGACGAGCGCGGCGAGCCGGTGGTCGCCGGCCACAACTGGGGCACCGGCTACTGGGCACTCGATCTGACCCGGCCCGCGGCGCAGGAGCACCTCCGGCGGATGATCCGCCGGGTCGTCCACGAGTGGGGGTTCGGATATCTCAAGGCGGACTTCATCGGCGCCGGGGCCGCGCCGGGCAAGCGGGCCGAGGACACCGGCCGCGAGGAGGCGTACCGGACAGGACTGCGGATCATCCGCGAGGAGGCAGGACCGGACGTCTACCTCCTCGGCAGCGGCGCTCCGCTGCTGCCGTCCCTCGGCCTGATCGACGGCATCCGCAGCGGCCCCGACGTCGCGCCGCTGTGGGAGCACTACGCCACCCAGGACCCGTCCGACGCGCTGGCCCGCAACGCCGTCGTCAACACCCTGCACCGGCTCTGGCAGGCGCCGCTGCTGGAGGTGGACCCGGACGTCGTGTACTTCCGCAGCCGCCTCAACCTGCTCACCGAGCAGCAGCAGCGCTGGCTGCGCGACCTCGCCGACATCTGCGGCTTCCGGGCGGTCTCCGACCCGCCCGGCTGGCTGCACCCCGACGAACTGCAGGCGATGACGGCGTACTTGGCAGCCCGGCCCGAGGTGCGCAGACTCGGCAGGTACCGGTTCGCACTCGACGGACGCGAGGTCGACTTCACGCCGGCGGTCGCCCCCGAGACGCAGCAGCGCTATCCGATCTCATGACGCCGTCCGGCGGGCCGACCACCGCCCCGAATTGTAAACTGCTCAGCATTATCTAAACGGCGGGCACCGGAACCCCTTCAGGGAGTACCACATGACGACGACCGGAACAGATCTGTCCCGGATGCGCGAGCTGAACCAGTTGTCGATCGTGTGGGCGCTGCGCGGAAATCCCCCCGCGACCGTCACCGAACTCGCCGGCCGGGCCGGGCTGTCCCGGCCCGCCGTCGACGTCCTGGTGCAGAGCCTGGTCACCCACGGCTGGGCCGAGGTCGAGGAGCCGGGCGCCAGCAGCGTGGTGGGGCGCCCGGCCCGCCGCTTCCGCTTCCGGGCGGACGCGGGGCATGTGCTGGGCATCGACATCGGCGTCCACAAGATCCTCGTCATGCTCAGCGACCTGGAGGGCAACCTCGTCAAGACCGTGCGCCGCCCGGCCGACCCCGAGGCGGCGCCGGAGGCCCGCCTCGCGACCGTCGACCACGTCATCGACGAGGTCCTCGGGGAAGCCGGTATGACACCCGGCGACATCTGGGCCGTGACCGTAGGGGTGACAGGCCCGGTCGACGCCAGCGGCCGTACCACCCTGTTCACCCCCCTGCCCGGCTGGCACACCATCGACCCGGCCGCGCATCTCGCGACCCGCTTCCCCTGCCCGATCCAGGTCGAGAACGACTGCAAGCTCGCCGCCGTCGCCGAACGCTGGAAAGGAGTCGCCCAGGACGCCGACGACATCGTCTTCCTCCTCGCGGGACTGCGCACCGGCGCAGGACTGATCCTCGACGGCACCCTGCGGCGCGGCCACGGCGGCGCGGCGGGCGAGCTGGGCGCGCTCAAGGCCGTACGGTGGCTGACCGCCCCCAGCCACCTGGAGAACTGCCCCGGCGCACCGGAGTCCGCCGCTCCCGGCGAGGCCGCGGCCTGGGTGTTCCAAGCGGCCCGCGACGGCGACCGCGACGCGAAGACCGCCGTCCGCCGCTACACCCGCGACCTCGCCGTAGGCCTCGCGGCCCTGGTGCTCGCCCTCGACCCCCAGGTCGTCGTCTTCGGCGGCGGCTTCTCCCGCTCCGCCGACGTCATCCTCGACCCCCTGGAACGCGAACTCACCAAGCACTGCCTGCGCCTGCCGGAGCTGCGCACCTCCACCCTCGGCGACGAGAGCGTGGCCCTGGGCGCCGTACGCCTGGCACTGGACGAGGTCGACAGCCGCCTCCTGAGCGACGGCCTGGCCGACCCCACGGCTCCCCGGCGGTAGGGAGGGCGCACCGCCGCCTCCACGCGACGAACCGGTCGCCCGACCCGCTGACCTGCCGCGCCGAGGACTCGGCGGAGGACCTTCAGGGGCCGTCCGCCCGCGCCGAGACCTCCCGGGTGCTCTTCACCGACCGCGACGGCCACCGCCGGCTGCGCACTGCCCTTCGGTGCCCGCACTGTCACACTGCTCGGTGTGATGGAACTCGACGGACGGCCCGCAGACCCCGAGTCCCTGCAGGCCCTGGCGCTCGTCAACTACGGCCACTTCACCTCGATGCGCGTCGACGACCGGCGCGTACGCGGTCTCGCGCTGCACATGGAGCGGCTCGCGCGGGACTGCGGGACGGTGTTCGACGTACGGCTCGACACCGATCGCGTACGGGAGTACGTGCGCCGTGCCGTGCGCGGGCAGGACGGGGCGTTCGTGGTCCGGGTCTCGGTGTTCGACCCGGCTCTGGAGCTGGGGCACCCCTCGTCACCCGCGACCCCGCACGTCCTGGTGACCACGCGCCCGTCCGGCCCCATGGCCCTGCCGCCGCTGCGGGCCAAGTCCGTTCCGTACGTACGGGATCTGCCCGGGGTGAAGCACGTCGGCCTGTTCGGAGCCCTGCACGCCCGACGGGCCGCCCAGTTGGCCGGCTTCGACGACGCGCTGTTCGTCGGCCCCGACGGCCTGGTGTCCGAGGGCGGCACCTGGAACGTGGGATTCGTCGACGCCGCCGGCACTGTGGTGTGGCCCAAGGGCGACGTACTGCCGGGCGTCACCGCCGCGTTGCTCCAGCGGCACCACGATCGCACCGACACGCGCACGCCCACACTCACGCACACCACCGCGCCGGTAGCCCTCGACGCGGTACGCGGCATGGCGGCGGCCTTCGCCACCAACACGAGCATCGGTGTCCGGGCGATCTCGGCCGTCGACGACGTCACGTTCCCCACCGACCACCCGGTACTCGCCTCGATGCGCGACACGTATCTGAGCTTGCCGGGCGACCCGGTCTGAGCGGCGGCCCTTCCGCGGTTCGTCGGAGGAAAAGGGTGGCCGGGTGGCTGCCAGGATGACGATCGGTGACTTCGCGCGGTCGTGGTCGGCGGTACGAAGGGCCTCGGCGCGGCCGTCGTCAGCCGCCTCGCGGACGCCGGTGCGCGAGTGATCGCGATCGGCCGGTCCGGCCTCGACATCCTCGTCCAGGTGACCGGCGGCTCCGCGTCCCCGAGCGGCGGACACGCCGCCATGACCGACGCCGACCGGGACGCCGAACTCACCCTGAACCTCCTCGCCGCCGTACGTATCGACCGCGCGCTGACGCCGCTCCTCGTGGCGAAGGGCAAAGGCACGATCGTCCATGTCGGCTCCATCCAGAGCAGGATGCCGCTGTACGACGGCACTCTCGGCTAGGCGGCGGCGAAGGCGGCCCTGCGCGCCTACAGCAAGGGCCTCGCCAACGAACTGGCTCCGCGCGGCGTCCGCGTCAACACGGTCTCACCGGGCGGAATCCAGAGCGAGAGCGCCAACGGGCTCGCCCGGCGTATCGCCGAAGCACACGGTCCCCCCGCGCACGAGATCGCCGACGTCATCGGCTTCGTCGTCTCGGACGCCGCCGCGTCCGTCGTCGGCGACGAGATCACCGTGGACGGCGGCACAGTCAAGACCACCTGACCGCCGACCAACGACGCAGCCGCCGGGGGCCCCTTCGGTCCGGGGCCCCTGCCGGCTGCCGCTGCCTCACCACCGTGTTCCGTCATCACACCCCCTTCGGAGCGGCGGCCGTTGTGGATTGCCGCTGCCACCGAATCACCGGGGCATTCACTCCGAAGGGTGAGCGGTATGTCCCGCCGCCACGGCCGGCCCGTACCCCGTCCCACAGGCGCCGACTCCCGATCGGACTAACGCGGACCTTCCGTGTCGCGATGTTTTCTCCGTCGGTCCGAGCAGCGCCCGCAGCCGCTTCGACCTGCGGCTTCAGCGGGACGAGCCCGGCGACCGCCCCCGGGTCCCCGCAGCCGTACGGCACTTCTCACCGGTTTTTCATGGTTCGCTGCCATCTGTGCGGTGGCCCGTTCCACCGCGCAGTGGTACTCGACCGGCGAAGGCACCATGCCCCCGTGCCTTCGTGGAAGCCGCCCGGACTCGTCCCGATTGATGTCCCGCCCGCTGGGTCGACCGACCGCACCCTTGCTCACCTGACCCCGCTCTGCCGTGCGGCCCAGCCGCAGGCAGCGCGGGCGGGCGTATCCGCAGACGAGAGGAACCCTATGAAGTCCCCCTCATCACAGCCGCGTTCACGACGCACCCTCGACCAGTCGCTGCTCGTTCTCGGCGCGAGCGCACTGGCCACCGGGCTGGCCGCACTGACTCTGGCGCCGGGCGTCAGCTCCGCCTCCAGCCACCGCGAAGCGCCGATGGTGGCCGGCGACCCCCGCGCGGACAACACCGATGTGTACGCGTTCACGAGTCCGGACCGCTCCGACACCGTGACCATGGTCGCCAACTGGATCCCCTTCGAGGAACCCAACGGCGGGCCCAACTTCTACGCGTTCGCCGACGACGCCCGATACCACATCAACATCGACAACACCGGTGACGGCCGCCCCGACGTCACGTACACCTGGTACTTCCGCAGCGAGGTCCGCGACGCCGAGAACCAGTTCCTGTACAACACCGGGCCCGTACGCAAGATCGACGATGCCAATCTCAACTTCCGCCAGGTGTACGACCTGACCGTCACCACCGACGGCCACACCGAGACGCTGCTGCACGACGCACCGGTCGCCCCGTCCCGTACCGGCCCCGCTTCCATGCCCAACTACGCGGCGCTGCGCGCGCAGGCCGTACGCCCCGTGCCCGGCGGGGCCAAGGCGTTCGCCGGGCAGGCGGAGGACCCGTTCTTCGCCGACCTGCGCGTCTTCGACCTGCTCTACGGCGGAAACCTGAGCGAGCGCGGCAAGGACACCCTGGCCGGTTACAACGTGAACTCCGTCGCCCTCCAGGTGCCCAAGCGACTGCTCGCCCTGCACGGGAGCGCCGGCCGCAACCCGGTCGTCGGCATCTGGTCCACCACCGAACGCCGCGGCGCGAACGTGTCCGACAGCCGGGTGAAGACCCACGGCGACGACTGGCGCCAGGTCTCCCGCCTCGGCAACCCGCTGGTCAACGAGGTCGTCGTACCGATCAAGTACAAGGACGCCTTCAACTCGATCTCGCCGGACCAGGACCGCACCGTGCAGCCGGTCGTCGACAAGGTCTACGACCCGATCCTGCCCAAGCTGATCAAGAAGGTCTACGGGGTGCCCGCCCCGAAGGTGCCGCGCAACGACCTCGCCGAGATCTATCTGACCGGTGTCTGCACGGCGTGCGGTCCCATCAAGGCGGACCTCAACGCGCACAGCCTCAACAAGGACGCCGACCCGGACGAGATCGTCCCGGCGGAGGAACTGCGGCTGAACATGGGCGTCGCGCCCGCCAAGAAGCCGCAGCGGCTCGGTGTGCTCGCCGGCGACCTGGCAGGCTTCCCCAACGGACGCCGGCTGGCCGACGACGTCATCGACATCTCCCTGCAAGCCGTGGAAGGCGCGGCCCAGACGGGCAAGCTGGTGCCCGCGCTCGCTGCGGGGGACAAGGTGGACAAGAACGACGTCCGCTTCGGCACCGCCTTCCCCTACCTGGCCCTGCCGGAGACCAAGAACGTCAACGCCACCCGGGCCGGCGCGCGGCATGCGGGCGTGACGAACCCGAGCAACGCGGCGGCGATCGGCGGCGTCGGCGCCCTGCTGCTGGGTACCGGTGCCTACCGCATGAAGCGGCGCCGCACCACCGGCTGACCCGCCCCGCCTCATGACCGGGGCCGGGCGATGTCCTCCCAGCTTCGCCCGGCCCCTGTCCCCCCACCGCAACGCGCTCCGCGAGGAGGACCGTGCCCCAGCCCACCGCCAACACGCCCAGAACCGCGAGCCGCAGACGGCTGCGCACCACCGCCGTCACCCTGGCCCTGGGCGCTGCCATGTTCACCGCGGGCGCGGTGGGACTGTCGCCGCAGAACACCGGCCAGAACACCGGCCAGAACACCGGCCAGCCGGTAAGCGCGGCGTCGCCGCCCGGTGCCGCCCGGGTCAGTTCGCTCGCCTCGATGCGGAAGCAGGTGGAGCGGCTGCCGCAGGACGCCGCCGGCTGGGCGCAGTTGGGCATGGCCTACGTCCAACAGGGCCGCGTCACCGCGGACGCGGCGACCTACACGAAGGCGGAGTCCGCGCTGCGGCGCTCGCTGGAGATCCAGCCCGACGACAACTACCAGGCGCAGACCGGCATGGGCGCCCTCGCGGCGGCCCGGCACGACTTCACCACCGCACTGGCCCGGGGCAGGAAGGCCGCGGCCGCCAACCCCGCCAACGCGGCGGCCCAGGCGGTCCTCGCCGACGCGTACACCCAACTCGGCCGGTACGCCGACTCGTACCGCGCCGTGCAGCGCATGGTCGACCTCCGCCCCGACACCTCCTCGCTCGCCCGCGCCTCCTACACCTGGGAGTTGCGCGGCGACATCCCCCAGGCCCGCGCCCTGATGAAGCGGGCACTGGACGACGCGGCAGGCCCCGGCGACCAGGCGTTCACCCGGCTGCATCTCGCCACCCTGGCCCAGGACTCCGGCGACGCCCGCACCGCACTGCGCGAGGCCAGCGGCGGCCTGCGCGCCGCCCCGCACGACGCCGCCCTGCTGGAGGCGCGGGCCCGCGCCGACGCGGCACTCGGCCACACCCGGCAAGCCATCGCCGACTACACCGCCGCCGTCGCCATCGCACCACTGCCTCAGTACGTCGTCGGCCTCGGTGAGCTGCACCAGTCCCTCGGCCACCGCGCACAGGCCGACACCCAGTACGCGCTGATGCGTACGCAGGAGCAGCTCCGCCGGGCCGGCGGCATCGCCCCCGACGTGGACGACGTCCTGTTCGAAGCCGACCACGGCGACGCCCGCCGCGCCGTCGCCCTGGGCCGGGCCGCACTGCGGAACCGGCCCTTCATCGCCGTACAGGACGCCTACGCCTGGGCGCTGCACCGCGCGGGACGGGACGACGAAGCACTGCCGTACGCCGACCGCGCCCTGGCCCTCGGCACCCGCAGCGCGCTCTCCCTCTACCACCGCGGCACCATCCAACAGTCCCTCGGCCACCGGGCGTCGGCGCGTGCCGACCTCGAACGGGCCCTGGCCGTCGACCCGCACTTCCATCCTCTGCTCGCGCCCCGGGCGCGCGCCGCACTGCGCCGAATCGACTCCGCGTCATGAACCTCACCCTCCACCGCGCACTCGCCGCCTGCACCCTGGCCGCCGCCGTCGCCACCGCGACCGCCGCAGCCGTACAGCCCGCCTCCGCCCACCCGTTGGGCAACTTCACCGTCAACTACCACACCGGCCTGACCCTGCGTACCGACCGGATCGACGCCCGTATCGTCGTCGACCGGGCCGAGATCTCCACGGCCCAGGAACGCCCCCAGGTCGACCGCGACGGCAACGGCACCGTCACCCCGGCCGAGGCCCGCACGTACGCCCGCGCCCAGTGCGGCACGGTGACCCGTCAACTGCGCGTCGAGGCCGGGGGCGACGCCGCCTGGCACGCCGGCAGCAGCGCCTTCGCCTACCGTCCCGGCGAGGCCGGACTGCGGACGAGCCGCCTCACCTGCGAACTGACGGCCGCCGCCGACCTGGCACACCCGGCCGACGTCACCGTACGAACCGGCTACGACAGCCGCCGTATCGGCTGGCGGGAAATCACCGCGCAGGGCAAGGGAGTCGCCCTCGTCGCCTCCGACGTACCCACCGCGTCGGCCACCGGCGAACTGCGCCACTACCCGACGGACCCCCTGGCGAACCCGCTCGACCAGCGATCCGCCGTACTGCGCACAGCGCCGGGCCGCAGCGCCGGTGTCGTACCCGCGGCCCTGCCCGGGTCCGGACTGCTCACGACCGCCCTCGCCCAGGTGTCCGGCGCCTTCGACTCGCTCGTCGGCGCCCGCGAACTCACCTTCTCCGTGGGCATGTTGGCGCTCCTGCTGGCCGTCGTCCTCGGGGCCTCGCACGCCGCGATGCCCGGCCACGGCAAAACCATCATGGCCGCCTACCTCGCCGGGCGCCGGGGGACACCGAAGGACGCGGTCGTCGTCGGCGCCACCGTCACCCTCACCCACACCGCGGGCGTACTGGCCCTCGGGCTGATCCTCCCCGTCGCGACCGGCCTGGCCGGCGAGACGGTGCTGACCTGGCTCGGCCTGGCCAGCGGCCTTCTCGTCACCGCCATCGGCGTATGGCTGCTGCGCTCCGCCGTACTCAACCGGTACACCCCCGGCCACTCGCATGCCCACGGCCACGGCCACGGGCATTCCCACGGGCATGGCCACGCACACCACCATCACCACCCCCACCCGGACGCGGCTCCCGCGCGGGCGCAGAGCGACGAGTCGGCCGTCGCCCTGCTGACGAAGGACGACGGTCACGAGCCGCACACCCACACCGCGCCGGCCGCCACGCGCGGCGGCCTGATCGGCATGGGCATCGCGGGCGGACTTGTCCCCAGCCCGTCCGCCCTCGTCGTCCTGCTGGGAGCCGTGGCGCTGGGCCGCACCGCCTTCGGCGTGCTGCTCGTCCTCGGCTACGGGCTGGGAATGGCCGGCACCCTCACCCTCGCCGGCCTGCTGCTCGTACGGCTCCGCGAACGCATCGACCGGACGGCCCGCACCGCGACCAGCCCCCGCTGGGCGGCGCTCGCCCGGCTGGCCGCGATCGGCCCGGTCGCCACGTCCGGCCTCGTCCTGCTCGTAGGCATCGGGCTCACCCTGCGCGCGGCCACCGGCCCTTGGTAGCGCGCGTGAAAACCGGTTGGTGAACGACCGCGACCCCTGCTACCTTCGCGGAGGCCGTGCGAGAGAACGAGGAGGTGGTACCCGTGAACGCAGTATCGACATGGGTGCTCCCCTCCGGGGTCGCGGTCGGACGATAGGTCGTCCCGGGAGCGCCGCAAGCAGCTCTCCCGAAAGGCACGACCATGCATTTCACCTCCCAGCAGCGCCTCGACGACGGCGTCCTCGAACGCGAATTCGCCCTCGGCGAGATCCCCGGCACCCTGTGGACGCCCGAGTCCGCAGCGCCGGCTCCGCTGATCCTGATGGCCCACAACAACGCCATGTCCAAGAACCAGCCCCGGCTGGTGGCCCGCGCCCGGACCACCGCGGCGCGCGGCTTCGCGGTGGCCAGCATCGACGCCGCCGGGTGCGGTGACCGGCCCCGTTCCGCCGCGGACGAGCAGGCCCGCGAGGACCTCCGCCGGGCGATACGGGCCGGGGAGCCGGTCGACGACATCTTCGAATCCTTCATCGGACCGCTGGTCGAGAAGGCGGTCCCGGACTGGCAGACCGCCCTGGACGCCCTGCTGTCCCTGCCCGAGATCGGCGGCCGGGTCGGCTACAACGGGTGGATGGCCCTCGGTATCCGGCTGGCGGCGGTCGAACCGCGTGTCGCGGCCGCCGGCTTCTTCGCAGGGGGGTACGTGCCCCTCGCCCAACGCGAAGAGGCCCGGCAGGTCACCGTTCCGCTGCTGATGCTGCTGCAGTGGGACGACGAGGGGAACCCCCGGCAACGGGCCCTTGACCTGTTCGACGCCTTCGGCACGAAGGAGAAGACACTGCACGCCAACCTGGGCGGCCACACCGGCACCCCGTGGTTCGAGCTGGACGACGGGGCCCGGTTCTACACCCGCCACCTGAAGTAGCGCCCGCCCGGCAGGCCGGACGCACCACCGCCCCGATCGCACCGGTACCGCCCGCAAGCGGTACCGGTGCGATCGGGGCACCGCGCCCCTTCGGACTCAGCGGCGCGACATGTAGAGGCCGAGCGCCTTGTGCAGGAGCTTGTTGAGGGGGAAGTCCCACTCACCGAGGTACTCCACGGCCTGACCGCCCGAGCCGACCTTGAACCGGAGCAGGCCCAGCAGGTGGTTGTCCTCCTCCAGTGTGTCGGTGATGCCTCGGAAGTCGTAGACGCCCGCGCCGAGTTCATGGGCGTCGGACATCATCCGCCACTGGATCGCGTTGTTCGGCTGGACCTCGCGCTTGCGGTTGGTGGACGCGCCGTAGGAGTACCAGACGTGCTGACCGACAGTCAGCATCGTCGCCGCAGCGAGCACTTCCCCGTCGTGGTGGGCGAGGTAGAGCCGCATCCGGTCCGGGTCCTCGGCCGTCAGCGCGGTCCACATGCGCTGGAAGTAGGCCAGCGGGCGCGGGATGAACCGGTCGCGCTCGGCGGTCTCCACGTAGATGTCGTAGAACGCCGGCAGGTCGTCGTAGTCGCCCCGGACGACCTTGACACCTGCCTTCTCGGCCTTCTTGATGTTGCGGCGCCACTGCTGGTTGAGGCCGCGCTGGATGTCCTCCAGCGAGCGGCCCGCGAACGGGACCTGGAACACATAGCGCGGCTGCCCGGCGGCGAAGCCGTCCTCGCCGCCGGCCTCGGTCTGCTGCCAGCCCATCCGCCGGAGCCGGTCGGCGACACCGGCGGCCTGCGCCTCCTGCACGGTGGCCTCGGCGTCACGCAACTGCTTGGCCTGCGGATCGGCGATCGCGGCCTTGACCGCCTCCGCACTCCAGCGGCGGGCGACGACGGGCGGGCCCATCTTCACCGAGAAGGCGCCCTGAGCCTTGAGGTACGCGAGCATCGGCTCCAGCCACCGCTCAAGATCCGGCGCGGCCCAGTCGATGACCGGCCCCTCGGGCAGATAGGCGAGATACCGCTTGATCTTCGGCAGCGGCCGGAACAGCACCAGCCCCACCCCGACGAGACGGTCGCTCCCGTCGAACCAGCCGAGACTCTCCGCCCGCCAGTCCGGCTTCACATCCCCCCAGGACGGAACCTGCATGTGGCTTGCCGAGGGCATGGCCTTGACGAAGGCCAGATGCTCCTCACGGCTGATCGCCTTGAGACGGAAACTCATGCGCGGTGCTCCTTTGCTCGACGTGTCAGCTTACTGAGAGCCACCGCCGTACACCGGTTCCGACAGCCCGGGTCGCCCTGGCCGCCGACGCGTGTCCGGGCCTGTTGTCCCCACTGTTCCCCGGGGGGTTACGTCCACCATGGCCCCGGGTGGCAAGGCCATGTTCCGGAGATCGTTCGGCCGTTTGACTGAAGGCCTGCCGGATCAGTGCCGGACACACCGGCCGTGAGTAAGGGGAACAGCATGCGCGTTGCCAGGTCAGGGACCGCCAGGAAGACCGCCGTCGCACTCGCCGTCGTCGTGGCGGCGTCGGTACTGCCCGTGGGGGCGCAGGCGGTGGGGCGTCAGCGGTCGGGGCCGACCGCGTCGGGGAGTGGCGCCGGCTACACCGCCGCCGACCTGAGGCGGGACCTTGCCGCGGTCAGGGCGGCCGGGGGAGGCGATGTGAACGTCGTCGCGCGGCTGGACACACCGCAGGGTGCGCTGCGCGCGCGGTACGGCACGGCGGGCGTCGGATCGAAGGCGCCGGTGCCGTGGGACCCGCACTTCCGGGTGGCGAGTACGACGAAGACGTTCACGGCGGTGGTCGTACTCCAACTGGTCGCCGAGGGAAGGCTTTCGCTCGACGACACGGTCGAGCACTGGCTGCCCGGCGTGGTCGGCGGGAACGGCAACGACGGGTCGCGCATCACCGTACGGGACCTGCTCCAGCAGACCAGCGGGGTCTACGACTACATCACCGACCCCGGCATGCAGGACGCCCTCATCAACCACTTCGACGAGAACCGCCACGACGCGACACCGGCCGAAGAACTGGTCGCCGTCGCGATGCGGCACCACCCCCTGTTCACCCCAGGACCGGCGGGCTCGGCGCGGCAGTGGGCGTACTCCAACACCAACTACCTCCTCGCGGCGATGATCGCCCAGAAGGCGGACGCCGGCGGCGCCACCTGGCGGGAGCTGGTCGAGCACCGGATCATCGCCCCGCTCGGATTGCGGCACACCTCCGTCCCCGGCGAGAACCCCTTCCTGCCCGGCCCGCATGTGCGGGTCACGATCGATGGACCCGGCGGTACGCCGCTGGACCTGACCGAGCAGAGCCTCCAGCACACCGCGGACTCCGGCGTCGTCAGCACCCCGTCCGACCTGAACACCTTCTTCACCGCGCTGGCGAAGGGAAAGCTGCTGCCGGCCGGGCTGTGGCGGCAGATGCGCGAGACCGTCCCGTACGACGACCTGCCGGTGCCGCCGTCGGGCAAGCAGGGCGGGTACGGGCTCGGTCTGCGCGCCATCCCGCTGACCTGCGGCGGGGTGTACTACCTGCACGAGGGCGACGGGCTCGGCGTGTACACCAGGCCCGCGGTGAGCGAGGACGGGCGCCGGGCCGTGACCGTGTCGATCACCACCACCACGGCCCTGGTCGACCAGACGAAGGCCGACCGGGCCGTGCAGTCACTCACCGACCGCGCGCTGTGCGGCCGCGGGTAGTGCCCCGTGGGTACACGGGCGTCACGAACTGCGCGCCGACCGGGGCCGGGTAAGGATATCGCGCAGCTCGGCCACCGGCATCTTCGGGCGGCGGTCGGCAGTCAACAGGCCGTTGATCTCCTGCTCGGTGTCGGTGAACTGGGTGTAACAGAAACCGGCGAGACCCGAGTTCACCGCCGCCGCCCGCGTACTGCGAGATCTGGCGGTGGCCGAGCTGCGCGAGGCGGGCATGAGCGGCCTCCGGCAGCCCCGGTCACCGTGAGTGACCGCCGAGAAAATATCCGGGAGACCGCTGAGTTTTGAGCGCGGCCCCTGTCTACAGTGCGACATCCCCACACGGGGGAGACAGGGAGTGCGAGATGACCACGCAGCAGAGCACGGCCGAAGGCTTCTCCTACACGCTGGAGCGGACGTTGCCGTCCCCGGTGGCGGAGGTGTGGAGCGCCTGGACCACCGCGGAGTCCTACGCGCAGTGGTCCTACGCCGCCCCGGGGTCGGTCGAGATGGATGTGCGGCCGGGCGGGGCCTGGAAGTCCACGATCGTCACCCCGGACGCCGGGCAGTTCCCGCTGACCGGTTCCTACGCCGAGGTCGAGGAGAACCGGCGTCTGGTGGTCGGCATGGACGCGCCGGGGAAGAGCGAGCAGGGGCTGATGACGGTCGAATTCGCCGAGCTGAGCGGTCACGAGACGAGCATCGTGGCGTCCCAGACCTGCGACACCGCCGACGAACGCGACCTCGCCGAGCAGGGCACCACGATGCTGCTGGACAGTCTGACGGCGTTCCTCAAGACCGCGAACTGACACCGCGACTCCCCTGAGGCCGTCCCCGGCACGGCAGTTGATACTTTGTCCGAAGCTCAGAGGGCTGTGGCCGGCCGGCCGACCGGTCGGTGGCAGCGCTGCGCCGGTCCACTACCGTCCGCCCGTGTAAGGAGCCGTTCATGACGGCAGGTACGCCCAAGGTCCAGATCGACACCAGCAAGCCTCACCCGGCGCGTGTCTACGACTGGCTCCTTGGCGGGAAGGACAACTACCGCGTCGACCAGGAGGTGGGCGAGCAGCTCCCGCCGGAGGCGAAGGACGCCGCCCGGCAGAATCGTGCGTTCATGAATCGGGCGGCGGCGTGGCTGGCCGGTACCGGAATCGATCAGTTCCTCGACATCGGCACGGGTATCCCCACCGAGCCGAACCTGCACCAGATCGTCCAGGAGATCAACCCGGCGGCCCGCATCGTCTACACCGACAACGATCCCATCGTGCTGCGGCACGCCGAGGCCCTGCTCGTCAGTACGTCCGACGGCGTCACGGACTACATCCAGGCGGACGTGCGCGAGCCGGAGGCGATCCTCCGACACGCCCGGCAGTTCCTCGACTTCGACCGGCCGATCGCGCTCTCCCTCATCGCGCTCATGCACTTCGTCCCCGACGAGCAGGACCCGTACGGCATCGTGGCCACGCTGGTCGACGCGCTGCCGCCGGGCAGCGCCCTGGTCCTCTCGCACGCCGCGTCGGACCGCTACACGGACCTCGCCGACCTGGTCACCGCGCAGTACGCCAAGGGCGGGATCAAACTGGGCTTCCGCACCCGTGAGGAGGTCGGCCACTTCTTCGACGGCCTTGAGATCCTGGACCCCGGCCTGGTCACCGCCCCCGAATGGTTCCAGGGCACACCCGCTCCCGCCCCCGAGGGGAGCGGCATCTACGCGGCGGTGGCCCGAGTCGTGCCGCCAGATCTCCGGAAGCCGTGAAACGAGGAAGACCCCTCACGTGCACCGTGCGACTCGGCTTGGCCCCAGGTGAACGTCGTCGGCAGGCCGCCGAATGGCCCATAACCCGTGTGTCAGCCGGAGGTGGAAGGGTACTCGTGCGTCACGTGATGTCGTGAATGTCCGGACATTGCTGCGTCATCGCGGTGGCGTAACCCACTGAATGATCGGAATCTCTGGTGAGCGAGAAGAAGAATCCCGTGGCGGCCGCAGCGGACAAGGTGGTCGAGAAGGTGCAGGAGGTTGTGCACCCGGGCAACGAGATTCCCGGGGCGCCGAGTCCCGTGCCGCCGTCGGTGGATGAGCCCACCGAGCCGGTCGGCCCGCTGCCTCCCAAGGCGGATCAGAGCGGGCCTGACACGTACAGCCCGACAGGTCAGCAGACCGGCGTCCCGCAGAAGAAGGTCGCCCAGGCCGGGAACCGGCTGACGACCGCTCAGGGCGCCCGGCTGTACGACACCGATCACTCGTTGAAGGCCGGCCCGCGCGGACCGGTGCTGCTGCAGGACCACCACCTCCGCGAGAAGGTCACCCACTTCGACCACGAGCGGATCCCGGAGCGCGTCGTGCACGCCCGCGGCGCCGCCGCGCACGGCGTCTTCCAGGGGTACGGCACCGCCGCGCAGATCAGTAAGGCGGCGTTCCTGGCCAAGGACGTGGAGACGCCCGTCTTCGTCCGCTTCTCCACGGTGCTGGGCTCGCGCGGCTCCGCCGACACGGTGCGCGACACCCGTGGCTTCGCCACGAAGTTCTACACCGACGAAGGTGTCTTCGACCTGATCGGCAACAACATCCCGGTGTTCTTCATCCAGGACGCGATCAAGTTCCCCGACGTGATCCACGCCGGCAAGCCGCACCCGGACCGGGAGATTCCGCAGGCGCAGAGCGCCCACGACACGTTCTGGGACTTCGTCACCCTGCACACCGAGGCCACCCACCACACGCTGTGGAACATGTCGGACCGCGGGATTCCGCGCTCGTACCGCATGATGGAGGGCTTCGGCGTCCACACCTTCCGCCTGGTCAACGACGAGGGCGCCACCACTTTGGTGAAGTTCCACTGGAAGCCCAAGCTCGGTGTGCACTCCCTCGTGTGGGAGGAAGCGCAGATCACCTCGGGAATGGATCCGGACTTCCACCGCCGGGACCTGGCCGACGCGATCGAGGCCGGCGCGTTCCCGCAGTGGGAGCTGGGAGTGCAGACCTTCCCGGACACCGAGGACCAGATGTTCGAGGGTATCGACCTGCTGGACCCGACGAAGATCGTGCCGGAGGAGCTGGCCCCGGTGCAGCCGGTCGGGCTGATGACACTGAACGCCAACCCGTCGAACTACTTCGCCGAGACCGAACAGGTCGCCTTCCACGTCGGCCACCTCGTCCCCGGTATCGACGTGACCAACGACCCGCTGCTCCAGGGGCGGCTGTTCTCGTATCTCGACACGCAGATCAGCCGGCTGGGCGGCCCCAACTTCGGTCAGCTCCCGATCAACCGCACCCACGCCCCGGTCAACGACATGCTCCGTGACGGCATGCACCAGAGTGCCGTCCACCGCGGCGTCGCTCCGTACCACCCCAACTCCCTCGACGGTGGCTGTCCGTTCCTGGCCGGCGAGGACACCGGCGCCTACATCGAAGTCCCGGCCGAGGTGCCCGCCGGCCGGAAGGTCCGGGATGCGGCAGCCTCCTTCGACGACCACTTCAGCCAGGCCCGGCTGTTCTGGCTGAGCATGACACCCACCGAACGCGAGCACATCGTCGCCGCGTACACCTTCGAACTCAACAAGTGCTGGGAGGCGGCGATCAAGGAACGGGCACTGACCGTGCTGGCCAACATCGACCCGATCCTGTGCGCCGAGGTCGCGTTCGGGCTGGGACTGCCCGCGCCCGAGGCATCCGTGCCGCTGACCGAGCCGCAGCCCAGCACCGCACTGTCGCAACTGGGCGGGAGCTGGCCGCTCGACGGCCGGATCATCGGCATCGTCACCGCCGGAGACCAGGACCTGACCGGTCTACGGGCCGTCCGTCAGGCAGTCCTGGACGCCGGGATGGTTCCTCTCGTGATCGCGCCGGTCGGTGGCACACTCGACGCGGACGGCGAACCCGTCACCGTGCAACGTACGTTTGCCACCGCTCGTTCCACCGAGTTCGACGCGATCCTGCTTGCCGGAGCGCCGACCCCCGGCTCGGATGCCTACGGCGCCCGCGATGCCAAGGTGGACGACGACGCGGCCGCAGCATTGGGAATCGACCCGCGCGTACTGCTGCTGATCAGCGAGGCGTACCGGCACGGCAAGGCACTCGGCGCCTGGGCGGACGGGACAGAAGCGCTGGTGGCGGCCGGAATCGCGCCCGATGCTCCCGGTGTGGTGGCCGCCGGCAGTGCCGACGCGGTGCTGGAGCCGCTGACCGCCCTGCTGGCCCACCACCGCGCCTGGGACCGCTTCACGCCGGCGGTCTGAGGGCCGGCCATTTCATATCGGGAATACGGGGGTAATCGGGAGTAAGCGAGTGTTTCGGCTCGCTGCTCAGATGTGCGCCAAGAAGGGCGCCTGCCGGGCATACCCCCGGTCAGGCGCCCTTCTTGCCGGCACACACTCGCGTCGGCCCCCTCCATGCCGATGACGGTGAGTCAGAAGCCCAGGAAAACCTCGGCGTTGACCCGCCCGAGCAAGGCGGCCCTGGCCGTTTCCCACCGGCCGGCCAGATGGTCGCGGGCGACATCGCTCACGGCGTACGGCATCACCCAGCCCCTGGCGAGAACCGGCTGCGCGGTATATTTCCTCCCACGAGGGCGTCCAGGAACGGGGGAGGCGTGTGACGGCGAACGGCGGGCGGCCCCAGGTGGTCGTCGTCGGGGGCGGGCCCGTCGGCATGCTCCTGGCCTGCGAGTTGGCGGGGCGCGGAGTCCGCACCGTGGTCCTGGAGGCGCGCGACGAGGTGTCCCGCAGGCCGAAGGCCACCACCCTGCACGCCCGTACGGTGCAGTGCCTGCACCGTCGCGGCCATCTCCCCGGCCCCGACGGGCCCCGCGCCCCGGCCCGCCAGGCCAGCCCGTTCCACTTCGCCGGAATTCCGGGGCTGATGATCTCCGTCCCCGCCCACGAGCCCGAGCCCGTCCTCAAATGCCCGCAGGAGGATCTGGAGCGGTTGTTCGGCGAGCGGGCCCAGGCCGCCGGCGTGCGCGTGCTGCGCAACCACCGGGTGACCGGTGTCCGGCAGACACCCGACGCGGTGCGCGTCGAGGCGGACGGGCCGTCGGGGCGGGTGGCGTTCACCGCCGCGTACCTGGTGGGCGCGGACGGCGCGCGCGGCACCACCCGCGCCCAGGCGGGCATTACGGCCCGCTCGTACCCGGCGACGGTGTCCGCGATGGCCGGGGACGTCCGGCTTGCCGACACGGCGGCGGTACGGCCCGGATGGCACCGGACACCACGAGGCTGGCTCATCGCGAAGGACGCGGGCGGAGGCGTCCTGCGGCTGCGCACCCTCAACTGTTCCGGGCCGCACCCCGCGCGCCATCTGCCGCTCACCCTGGCCGAGTTCCAGCACGAGGCGGGGTGGATCGCCGGCCGGGACGTGACGATGACCGGGCCCCGGTGGCTGAGCCGGTTCAGCGACTACTCCCGGCTGGCCTCCTCCTACCGTGCCGGGCGGGTCCTGCTGGCCGGGGACGCGGCGCACGTCCATTTCCCGATCGGCGGCCAGGGGCTGAGCACCGGACTGCTCGACGCGCTCAATCTCGGCTGGAAACTGGCGCTCGCGGTCCGCGGCGAGGCCGGCGGCGGGCTGCTCGACACGTACGACAGGGAACGCCGCCCCGCCGCCCGGCGCGTCATCGACGGCGCGCGCGCCCAGCTCGCCCTGATGCGCCCGGGGAGCGAACTCGACCCGCTGCGCGACATGTTCGCCGGGATGCTGGCCGGGGGACCGTTCGGGGACGCCCTGGCGTCGGCGGTCAGCGCTCAGGACACCGTGCTCCCGCCGCTCACCGCGAACCCCTCCCGCTGGGAGGGACAGTTCCTCGACAACGCCGCCGTGGACACCGCGGACGGGCGTGACGACGTGATCGGCCTGTTGCGCCAGGGGCGTCCGCTGCTGCTGCTCACGGGCGACGACAACGAGGAGTACCGGCGGCAGGCGCGGCCGTGGCAGGGCCTGCTCCATGTGGTGGACGCCGGGAGGACTCCGGAACTGCCGTGCGAGGCACTGCTGGTGAGACCCGACGGGTACATCGCCTGGGCTCCCGGAGGAGACCCCCTGGCGAGCGCGCTGGCGGTCCACTTCGGCGAAGCCGTCGGCGCGGGCGCGGGACGAGGGGCTCCGCGGCCCGGTGGGTGCGGAGCGGGCGAACGCGACGTGGCCGACGCCGTCAGCTAACCGGGGCCGGTTCCCTCGGTGCGGACTGCACCAGCGACTCGGCCACCACGCGGCCCCGGTCGGCGCCCAGTTCCACGCCGGCCAGGACGGCGGGGTCCGCCACGCTGGTCAGCAGATGCCGCAGCATCGCCGAGACCCGGTTCAGCAGGTCGTGGTAGTCGCACATGGCCTGGGACATGGCCTGGACCCCGGCGAAGGCGCCGACGACGACGTCCGCGGTCTCGGTCAGGACGACCTGGGGGAGCAGTTCACCCCGCTCGTGGGCCTCGGCGAGCAGTGTCTCCACGATCCCGGACCAGCGCACGAAGGGCCCGCTCCGGTCGACACCGTGGGCCTGCTGGTCGAGCGAGAGCCGGACCCCCGCCCGCACCATCGGATCGGTCTGCAGCCGGTGCGCGTGCAGCATCACGGTGTCGACGAGCTGCTGGATCTTGCACGTCTGGTCCTGGACCGGGAGCCGCTGGTCCTGCTCGTACAGCACTTCCTGGGCGAGGTCCTCCTTGGAGGGGAAGTGGAAGTACAGGGCCCCCTTGGTGACGCCGGCGGTCCTGAGGATCTCGCTGATCGTCGCCGCCTGGAAGCCGTTCTGCTCGAAGACCTTGGCCGCCGCCGAAAGGATCACCTTCCGTGTACGGATGGCTCGGTCCTGCTTGGCCATGAAGGTCTCTTTCAGTCGGTGCAGCCGTGGAGCTTCTGTGCTCGGTAAAAACCGCGCAATAAAAACCGCCCAGTATGTATCTTACTGGTCGCGGCCGTGCGCGGCGAGCGTCCGCGGGTCGTCCGTGCCCGGGTGGGGCAGCGGAACGTGCTGCTCTTCTCCAGGGGGAGAGGTCTGATGATTCTGGTGACGGGAGCGACGGGGACGGTGGGTCGCGAGGTGGTACGACGGTTGCCCGAGGGGCCCCGGTTCCGTCTGATGGCGAGAAATCCCGCCAAGATCGTAACGGGCGGCGGGGCGACGGAAACCGTTGCCGCGGACTACGACGACCCGCCGTCGCTGGAGCGGGCACTGCGCGGTGTGAGTACGCTGCTGGTGATTACGAGCCGTCCGGGCCGCGACGACGATCTGCGGCTCGTCCGCGCGGCGCGCGCGGCGGGTGTGCGGCGGGTGGTGAAACTGTCTGCGGCGGCCGTGCTCGACCCGGACGCCGCCGATCTCATCACCCGCTGGCAGCGTACGACCGAGCAACTGCTGCGGTCCTCCGGTCTGGAATGGACGCTGCTGCGGCCGCGCGCCTTCATGAGCAACACGCTCTCCTGGGCGCGTTCCATCCGCTCCGAGGGGGTCGTGAAGGCTCTGCACGGGACGTCGGCCAACGCGTGCGTGGACCCGCGGGACGTCGCCGAGGCCGCGGTGCGGGTGTTGACAGGGGAGGGCCACGCGGGAAGGGCGTACACGCTGACCGGCCCCGAGTCGGTCACCCCCGTCGAGCAGACCCGGCAGCTCGCGCAGGCCCTCGGAGTGCCGCTGCGCTTCGAGGAGTTGACACCGGAGCAGGCCCGTGCGGGCATGACGGCGCGTTACCCGGCGCCGATCGTCGACGCCCTGCTGGAGAGCGCGCAGAGACAGCGGGCGGGGGCGAAGGCCGCGGTGGACGGCACGCTGCGCGCGCTGACGGGGCGTGCGCCGCTGACGTTCCGGCAGTGGGCCCAGGACCACCGGGGCGCGTTCGTGCCGGTCCACGCCGGGGAGACCCGGCGGACGGGATGACGCCGGCCGGCAACCGGGACCCCGGCCGCCCGGCTCCGGTCCCCGGGGCAGCGGTTCCCGCTGTCTCAGGCGGCGAGGGGCCCCATGGTCACCTCGGAGGAGAAGACCGGCTCGTCACCCTGACTGCCGGTCACCACGACCCGCGTGCCGTCCCCGGGAACGACCCGCGCCTCGATGAAGCAGGGCTCGTCCAGCTCGACGTACCGCGTGAACTCGCTGCTGAGGGCGAGGGGTACGGAGCGGCATCCCACCATGGAGAGCGCCGCCTGCCGCGCGGCCTCCAGGAGGACCATCCCCGGCACATGGTCGGCGGGGTGCTCGAAGAGTATCGGGTGGCGGGTGTCCAGCCGCAGGCGCCAGCGGTCCGGGCGGGGGGTCGCGGACAGGACGACATCCGTGGGGGAGACCCGGCCGACGGCCTGCGGTACGGCGGGGGCGGTCAGCGGCAGCGAACGTACGGCATCGGGCCCGCGGCCCCGGCGCAACCGGCGGTAGACGTTGGGGGACATGCAACTGAAGCTGGCGCTGCCGGTCGCGGCCACCAGGCCGTCGCGGCGCATCACCACGTCGTAGCGGAAGCCCGCGAGTGCGCCGCCGCGTTCCTTGACGTCCCGGCAGGTGACGTCCAGTTCCAGGGAGGCGGGGGCGCCGCCGACCGCCAGGTGCGCGGGACGGACCTCGATGGTGAGATCCCACATGAGGAAGTGGAAGTCGAGCGGGACCTCGAACTCCGCGTGCGCCAGCAGCGCCCCCGCTTGACGGAACGTCTCGGCGGCCATCAGCGGGTCGTAGCGGTCGGCGACGGGGGTGAAGAAGCTGTGCCCGCGCGGCCACTGGGCCGTGACGGAGAACCGCAGGTCCCCTGTGCGGGCCCAGTCCGTCAGCATCACCTCGGCCACGCTCGCCCGGTGGACGAACTCCTTGGGGACGGTGGTGGTCAGGTTGGCATGGCGCGGGAGGGCGGAACCGGTGGACACCTTCGTACCGTTCACACTGCGTGCAGTGCCGTGCATCGCGCGGGTGAAGCGAGAGGTCTCAGACACGGTTGTCCCCTGAATCGCGGTGACGTGGACGGAAGTGGAACCCGGGCGAGCAAAGATACATACCACCCGGTTTACTTTCCAGACGTCACCCGGCGGCCAGGCAGGGGGAAATGGCTTGTTCCGGGCGCCTTCGGACCGGGGGCGGACGGGGCGGGCGTGCCGGTCGGGCCTGGTGGGAGCGCCCCCGCATCTCGCATGTTCCCCGGTAGTTCGACGGCGCGCGGACCGTCCGGCGCACCGTCACCTCGGTCCGGCTGCGGCAATGTTGGCCGGATGAGTGGCGCAGAGTGCGCGCCCGGCGGGTTGCGCACGGAGTGGCGGGCGGTGGTGCCCGCGCGGGCGGGGCGGAGCAGGGCGGTCGTGGCGCGCCTTCGCGCCGTGCGGCCGGAACCCGCCCGGACGCTGTCGCCGATCAGAGGAATAGACACGTCCTTCATCTATAAACCGCGTGGGCGGTTTGTTAAGGTCGCATGCGTGACCCCGGTACCGAGAGCGTTTCCCGCCGACGCGCGGGGCGACGCGGCCCACCGGGCGGCCGACGGCGACGTGAGCGACCCCGCCGAACCGCCGGGCGCTCTTCCGCCCGCCGAGGGCGCCGCGCTCCGAATACCCCGGATCGCCGTCCCGGGCGTACGGCGATCCGGCCCGGTGATCCCACTTCCCTCATGCGTCACACCACGTCGGTCGAAGCCGCCTCGTTCGTCGGCGGCCCCAGGAGAACTTGAATGGCCAAGCAGGAACGTGCGGTGCGCACGAGGAAGTCGCTGATCCACGCCGCCGCCTCGGTGTTCGCGGAAGAGGGGTACGTGCTTTCGTCGCTCACGACGATCAGCCGGCGGGCGGGGGTCAGCAACGGCGCTCTCCACTTCCACTTCGAGAACAAGAGGGCGCTCGCCCGCGCCGTCGAGGAAGCCGCCGCCGACGCGATCCGCGGGCTCGTCCAGCCCATGGGCCGTACCGGGACGAGCGCGCTCCAGACGCTCGTCGACGCCACGCACGGACTGGCGGGCAGCCTCTTGGACGACATCGTCGTGCGGGCCGGCTTCGACCTCAGCTCCGAACGCGCCCTCGGCCCCGGCCCCCGGCTGCTGCGCACCTGGCACGGCTGGGTCGAGGAGACGCTCCGCCGCGCCGAGGCGGAGGGGCATCTGGCCTCCGGTGTCTCGCCGGACGACGCCGCGGCCGTGATCGTGGCGGTGACGGTGGGCTCCGAGGCGCTGGCCGGGGACGATCCGCAGTGGCTCGCCGAACGCCGGATCGCCGGGTTCTGGGAATTGCTGCTGCCCGGTATCGCGCCCTCTCATGTCCTGGTCTCCGCCCGCCCCGTGGCCCACGCCGGTGAGCCGGGCGGGGAGGCGTGCGTGCGGAGCGGTGAGGACGCCGCGCCTCCGTGAAGTCGCCGTCGCGCACCGTCGAAGTCGACGGCGCGCCTCTTTAAAACAGCGCGAACGGTTTGATATTGACAAACCGTCCGTGCTGTTTTTAACTCGACCTACCGAGGACTGGCCCTGGACGAGAACCGCCGGGCGAATGATGACTCATGCACGAAGAGGGGAAACGGCGTGGACATCGAAGTACTGGGCCCCTTGGCCGTCAGGGAGAACGGCGTCTCGGTGGCGCCGAGGGCTCCGAAACCGCGAAAGGTGCTGGCCCTGCTGGCGCTCCACGCCGGTCAGGTCGTACCCGTCGCCTCGCTCATCGAGGAGCTCTGGGGCGACCGGCCGCCGCGCAGCGCGCGGACCACTCTTCAGACCTACATCCTGCAACTGCGCGAGATGATCGCCACGGCCCTGGAGAAGGCCCCCGAGGACGCGCCCGCGCGCACGCCCAAGGACGTCCTGACCACCACTCCGGGGGGTTACGCGCTCCGCACCTTCGGCGGCTCCAGCGACGTCGCCGAGTTCGAGCGGCTCGCCGGACTCGGCTACCGGGCCATGGACGCGGGCGACTTCCCGCGCGCGGCCGGCGAACTGGGCGACGCCCTCGCCCTGTGGACCGGCTCCGCGCTCGCCGACGTACAGGCGGGGCCGCAACTGGAGATGCAGGCCCGGCGGCTGGAGGAGACCCGGCTCTGCGCGCTCGACCAGCGCATCGAGGCCGACCTGAAGCTCGGCCGGCACCGTGAACTCCTCGGCGAACTGACCGTCCTGGTCAGCCGCTACCGTACGCACGAGAACCTGCACGGCCAGTTCATGCTCGCCCTGCACCGCTCGGGCCGCCGCAGCGAGGCGCTCGACGTGTACCAGCGGTTGCGGACAAGTCTCGTGCGGGAGTTCGGACTTGAGCCCTCCGCCGCTCTGCGCCGGCTCCAGCGCTCGATCCTGATGGCCCACCCGGAGCCCAGCGTTCAACCGGTCGCCGGCGACCGCGAGCGGCTGACCCACGTGGGCTGACGGCCGTACCCGCACGCGAACGGTCCGGGCAGGATCTGCCCGGACCGTTCGCGTTGGTGACGGTGTGTCAGCGGCCGTCCAGGGTGAAGCGGTAGAGCTTGTTGTTGTGACCGCTCAGGCCCTCACCCACGTTGGAGATGTAGTAGCCCGAGCCCCAGAAGACATCGCCGTTCACCACGGCCGCGCCGCCGAAGACGGAGCCGCCGCTCTCGAAGTCCCACAGGATCGCACCGGTCCTGGTGTCCAGCGCGTACATGTTGGTCCCGCCGGGCGCGGACGACCCCGCGTACATGACGCCGTTGGCACTGGTGATGAAGGAGTCGTCGAGCCACTTGCCCTCCTCGCCCTGCGGATCGGCGGTCTGCCACTCGATCTCGCCGGTGGCGGCGTCGACCGCCGCGAAGAAGCCGCTCTCGACCCGGGACGTGGTGCCGTCCGCGGCGGTGATCGTCCAGGGAAGGTGATCACCGTTGCCGATGCCGACGTAGATGCGCTTGCCGTCGGTGGCGGAGCCCCACTGGATACCGCCCAGCGCACCGCCGGGGCCGACCTGCGTCTCCCACACGACCTTGCCGGTGGCCGGCTCCAGGGCGTAGTACACACCGCTCTTCTGACCGATGCCGAGCAGGTCCTTCGGCTTGCCGTCGACCTTGGTGGTGTACAGGTTCGGGGCCGAGCCGAAGTCGAAGTCCGGCGCCTGGTTCTGCATGTACATCATCCAGGTGTCGGCCGTCAGCGTGTGCTTGGCCCATCTGATCTTGCCGGTCCTCAGGTCCAGGGCGAGCACGCTGTCGAAGTGGTCGTCGGCGGAGGGCGGCGTGCAGTCGGTCTGCTTGGGGTTGACGCAGACACCGGGCGGCGACGTGTAGTTGTTGCCCGTGCCCACGAACACCAGGCCGGTCTTGTGGTCGACCACGGGCTGGCTGCCCCACACGGACGCCCCGGTGTAGCCCTTCGGGATGGTGCGGGTCTTCCACAGGATCTTGCCCGTACGCGCGTCGATGGCAAGGACCGCGCCGCGGAACTCCGGCTGATCGTGCAGGGTCGACGCCTTCGACGACGTCCCCACGTAGATGACCCCGTCGTCCACCGTGGGGGAGGAGGTGATGACCGTCGTCGGGTCGTCGTCGACCTTGGTCAGCCACTTCTTCGCGCCGGTCCTGGCGTCCACGGAGATGACGTACGCGCTCTTCATCGCCGTCGTGGTCAGGGTGCCGGTGCCGATGTACAGGCTGCCCTTCCAGTACGCCGGGCTGGTGCGGGACATGTGCCCCTCCACCCCGTCGTAACTGGTGATGCTGTTCGACCAGATCTTCTTGCCGCTGTCGGCGTCGATGGCCCACAGCGTGCCGCCCCAGTCGGGCACGTAGACGGTCCCGTCGACCACGGTGGGCGTGGCGGAGACGTCGCCGTCGGTCGTGAAGGTCCACTTCGGGGCCAGCCTGCCCACGTTCCCCGGGCCGATGGTGCGCTCGGTCGCGGCGTGGCGGGTGTTGTGATTGTTCTGCCCCGCGCTGACCCACTGGGACTTCACGGGGACGCTCGGCGGACCGGCGGGCCCGGAAGCCTCCGGGGCCGGGGCACCGGTGCTCGCCGACGCGACGCCGGCCAGCGTCAGGGCGGCGCAGCCGACCGCCGCGGCGGCCAGCCGGAGCCGGAGCCCGCCGCGCCGCGGTGACCGGCGTCTCGTGCGTGGATTCATGGAGTTGATCCCTCGTTCCCTCACTGCGGCGCGGGCTGTGCGGGCCACGGGCCGGGAGCCGACTCGCGACTCCGGCTCCGGGCACGCGGCGCCGTACGCCTGACGGATGGCCGGCCGGATCACCGGCCACGTGCGGTGCGGTCGGTGCCCGACCGCGGAGCGCCGGCCTACGGCGCGGCCGGCGCGGGCGCGTCGGTCCAGTCGCCCACCGGCACCTCCACGGCGCCCGCCTCGTCCCCGGCGCCGACGGGGCTCCCGGAGAGCGACTGGAGGAACTGGCGCGCGGGCGCGTTGCGCGCGGTGGGCCGGTACGGCAGCCGCACCGTGCCGCAGCCCGCCGCGCGGGCCTCGGCGCTCAGCATCCGCAGCATCCGGGTCTCCACCCGCCGGTTGAGGACCCGGCAGCTCAGCAGGAAGACCGGGACGTCCAGCACGTCCCCCCGGGCCTCGGCCAGCACCAGCCCCACCGTGCCGTAGTCACCGAAGACGTCACGGACCCGCACCGTCCAGCCCCGCCCGCCGCCGTCGAGCAGCCGCCGCAGCTCCGGCACCGTGAAGGCGGTGCCGGCCAGGGTGAACTGCGTCGTACGCGCCGTCAGTTGCGCGGCCCGGTCCAGCGCGGGATCCGTCAGGGCCTCCATCGTCACGTCGATCTCGCAGCGGGCCAGGAACTCGTCGTAGTCCGCGAGGGACACCTCCAGGGCCCGGCGCTCCGGCTCGGACGCGTACCAGTCGGCCCGCAGCCGATCCTCGTCGGTCACCGTCAGCATGTCGAAGGCCGTCTCCCCGGCCAACTGCCCGGGTGCGGCGGCGGAGTCCCGGGTCAGCTCCACCACGGCGACCTCGGGCAGCTTCGCCCGTACCGACGCGCACTCGACGGCGTCGTCGTCCACGAACACGAACGAGTTCAGCGCGAGCCCGAGCTCCTGCGACAGCTCGTACAGGTACTGGGCCTTCGGCCCCCAGCCGATCCGGTGCGCGGTGATGTCCCGAAGCGTCAGGGCCATGCCGGGGTTCTCGGTGAACACGGCCCGCACGTCGGCCTCTTCGTTGCGGCTGCACAGGCACAGCAGCTTTCCCCGCGCCCGCTGGTCCAGCATGAACTCCTGGACCGCGCGGCGCCCCGGGCCGATCTCCACCCCGAGCGGCCCGTCCTCGCCGCACACTCCGGTCCACAGGGTGTTGTCGCAGTCGAGCACCACGACCTTGCGGGGCCTGTTCCACGTGGTGGCGGCCAGCCGTGCGAGCCGGTCGGCCAGTGCGTCCAAGTACGCTTCGGTGTAGGGGAGATGCGCGATCCGGTCGGCGTACTCGTCGTGCGTCTCCGGCACGTCGTAACGGTCGGCCAGATCGTCGAGGGGTACGAGATGGGTGCCCGGCAGCGGGCCGACGGTCTCGGCGACCCGCCGCGCCGCGGCCTCGGTCCAGCGGGCCTGCACGGGGTCGGCGAGCGCCCGGGGCGACGGCGGGGCGAGCGCCACCAGCCAGGTGGCCGCGCTGCGGGCCGGCACCGCGGACAGCGCCGACAGCAGCGTGTCCAGCAGCCGGTTCCCGGCCGAGGGGTCCTGGCCGCCCCGGTACAGGTCCTCGGCGCGCAGCAGCAGGACGTTGACCCCGCTGTGGCCCAGCAGCACACCCTCCGGGTCCAGCAGCGGCTCCAGGAGCTGACCGTACGGCGCGGTCCGCAGCTCGCGCCCGGTCTCCCGCAGCCGCCGGGCCATGGCACCGGCGAGCCCGTCCGAGGTGAACGACGAGGCGAGGGCGACGCCCGGCCCGCCCGGCTCGCCCGGCTCGCTCACGCGGTCCTGCCGTTCATGTGCGCGCGGACGGACGTGGCGAACTCGGCGGCGGTGGTGTCGTTGCCGAGCGCGTGCACGGGCAGTTCCACGCCGAGTTCACGCCACATCCGCGACAACACGCGTACCGCCCGCATCGAGTCCCCGCCGAGCGCGGCGAAAGGGATGTCCGGGGCGACCAGGTCCAGGCCCAGTACGTCGCGGAACGCCTCCAGCACCGTGCTTTCCACGGACTTCAGTTCGTTCGCTTCCATAGCGGGAAAATCCTCGTTTCGGCCGTGACCGGCCAACGGATACGACGGAAAGGTCACACGCGCCGACAGCCGTCACCGGGCGGCCGGACATCGGCCCCGGCAGACCGCGCGACAGGCGCCGGACGACGGATTCGGGAGCGTACCTGTTCAGCGACTCCGGCGCAGGGCGCGGCCTGCGGGCCGTCAACGCCCGGTGAATCACGGTGCGTTAAGATACCGTCCGCGCGGTTCTCACCCCTGACCGCAGCTTCACCAGGACCCGACGAGTCACTGGTACCACCCGAATCGAACAGGGAGAAACAGTCGTGCGCAAAAACGGGTTGGCCAGTCTCATCCCGCTCTACTTCATCATTCTGATCGACAACTTAGGTGTCAGTCTCATCATTCCCGTACTGATTCCGATCTCCTACGACGCCGATATCGGCATCATGGGCAGCGGCGGGACCAGTACCCGCGACCTGTTCTACGGGGTCGCCATCGGCA
Organism: Streptomyces sp. NPDC087906; assembly: GCF_055584925.1. Taxonomy (NCBI): domain Bacteria; kingdom Bacillati; phylum Actinomycetota; class Actinomycetes; order Kitasatosporales; family Streptomycetaceae; genus Streptomyces; species Streptomyces sp. NPDC087906. The sequence continues at coordinate 1,335 of NZ_JBVJLC010000005.1, read as the reverse complement.
GCTATTCACTGGCGATGTTCTTCGGCGCCCCGCTGCTCGGCTCGCTCTCCGACCATTTCCGCCGCAAGAAGACACTCCTGCTGTGTCTGCTGGGAATGGCACTGAGTTACGTCCTGACCATCTGGGGGCTGATGCGGCAGGACGTGCCGCTGTTCGTGGCCGGACGGATCATCGGCGGTCTGTTCTCCGGCAGCCTGCCCGTCGCCCAGGCGGCGATCCTCGACGTCACGCCGAAGGAACGCCGGGTGAACTCCATCGGCGTGATCATGTTCTGCGTCTCCAGCGGGTACGTGGTGGGGCCGCTCATCGGCGGTTACCTCAGCGACGCCGCCCTGGTGTCCTGGTTCGACCTCACGACCCCCTTCGTGTTCGTCGCCGGTATCACCCTGCTCAACCTGCTGGTCCTGCTCGTCGCCTACCGCGAGGACGATGCGCCCCGGCCCGCGGGGCGCATGGCCTTCCCGAACCCGGTCAAACACCTCACCGAGGCCCTCGCGTTCCCCGGGGTCAGGCTGCTCTCGCTCGCGCTGCTCCTCATGTCCCTGGGCTGGACGGCCTTCTTCCAGTTCATCGGCCTCTATCTGACGGCCAACGAGGGCTTCGACCAGCGCGCGGTCACCAACCTCATCTCGGTGGTCGGCGTGGGACTCGCCGTGTCCTTCCTCTCCCTGGTGCCGCTCTCGATGAAGTACCTCAAGCCGCGGGTCGCGGTCGCCGGAGCGCTGGCCGGGATGACCGTGTGCGTCGCGGGTACCGCGCTGACCGGCTCGATGATCGCGCTCTACGCCCTGTGCCTGGTGGGCGCGGCCACGTACGGCGTCTCCTACAGCGGCATGGTGGGCATGATGTCGGCGGCAGTGGACGACAGCCACCAGGGATCCGTCATGGGCACGGCCGGTGCCATCGCGGCGATCTCCGCGGGCCTGTCCGGTGTCGTCTTCGGCATCATCGACGGCTCCAGCGCGGTGCCCATCCTCTCCGCTGCGGTCTTCGTCCTGCTGTCGTTCCTGCTGTTCGCCGTTCCGAGGCCGGCCGCCGCGAGCGTCCCCGGTGAGGAGCCGCAGACCAGCGCGGACCGGACCTCCACCGTCTGACCGCTCGCTCCCGCCGGACCCGTCCGGCCTCTCGCGTACCCCGGCCGGGTGACCGGTCCCGGGGGGGGGGGGGGGGGGGCCCCCCCCCCCGGGGGGGGGGGGGGGGGGGGCGCCCCCCCCCCCCCCCCCCCCCCCCCCCCCCCCCCCCACGACAAGTCCGCTGCAGCACCGGGACAGATTGGGGTCGCTGGCGGAGCTAGTCGTCATTGCCACTGCCGCGAAACTTGAACAGATCGCGGCG
>NZ_JBVJLC010000004.1:493572-658987 GCF_055584925.1 Streptomyces sp. NPDC087906 | reverse complement strand
GGTTACATTCCGAACCCGGAAGCTAAGCCTCATTGCGCCGATGGTACTGCAGGGGGGACCCTGTGGGAGAGTAGGACGCCGCCGAACAATCTTTGTAAGAACAGGGAAGCCCCTGCACCTCACGGTGCGGGGGCTTTTCTGCGTTCAAAACAAGTTGCCTAACCGGCCCGGCCCTTTCGGGCTGAGAGCCCGCTAGAGCCGACCCGCCGCCTTCAATGCCAGATACGCATCCGCCAACGCAGGCGCCAGCTTTTCCGGGGTGGCGTCCACGACTGTCACGCCGTAGCGCTGCAACTGCTCCGCTGTGCGGCGTCGGCCGGCCTGGGCCTGGCTGCCTGCCGCCGCTTCGTACACCGCGTCCACTGTTCCGCGTCCGCCGGTCATTTCCTCTACGTGCGGATCGGCCACCGACGCCACGACGACCGTGTGCCGTTGGGTGAGCTGCGGGAGTACGGGCAGCAGGCCCTCCTCGATCGCGGCCGCGTCGAGCGTGGTCAGCAGCACGACCAGCGAACCGCGCCTGGCGTTTCGCAGTACCGCTGATGTGAGGCCACGGGCATCCGTCTCCACCAGTTCGGGTTCGAGCGTGGCCATCGCGGCCACCAGGGCAGGAAGTACGTCACCCGCCGACCTGCGGGACACCTGGGCCCGGATCGTGCGGTCGTAGGCCAGCAGGTCCACCCTGTCGCCCGCGCGGGACGCGAGTGCGCCCAGCAGGAGTGTGGCGTCCATCGAGGCGTCCAGGCGCGGGATGTCGCCGACGCGGCCGGCCGACGTCCGGCCGGTGTCGAGGACGACGAGGATGTGCCGGTCGCGTTCGGGGCGCCAGGTGCGTACGGCGACCGCTGACTGGCGAGCTGTCGCCCGCCAGTCGATGGACCGGGTGTCGTCCCCGGGTACGTAGGAGCGCAGGCTGTCGAATTCGGTGCCCTCGCCGCGGGTCAGGACGCTTGTGCGGCCGTCGAGTTCGCGGAGTCTGGCCAGTCGTGACGGGAGGTGTTTGCGGCTGGTGAAGGGCGGCAGCACGCGCACCGTCCAGGGCACCTGGTGGTTGCCTTGCCGGGCCGCGAGGCCGAGCGGTCCGACCGAGCGCACCGTGACCCGGTCCGCGCGTCGGTCGCCGCGGCGGGTGGGGCGCAGCAGTGTGGTGAGTCTGCGGCGTTCGCCTGCCGGCACGGTCAATGTGTGGCGGGAGGCGGCCTGTTCGGTGCCTGCCTGCCAACTGCTCGGCGGCCAGGCGTCGCGGAGTTGGGCGCGGAGCGTGCGCCGGGAGGGGTTGGTGACGGTGAGCTGTACCTCGGCGCCGTCACCGAGTCGAACTGAGGTGTCACCGCTTCGGGTGAATTGGAGCTTTTGCACTGGCGCGGCCAGGGCGTAGTCGCACAGAATTGCGAGAGACAGGGGGGCTTCGACGGCCAGGATCCCGGTCCAGCTTGGCGCGAAGATGCCGACCGGGATGGAGCCGAGAGCCGCCAGAAGCGCGGTTCGTCCGGTGAGGGCCATGGGTCATCGCCTCATCGGGGGACGGGGACATGGGCGAGGAGAGCGGTGATGACGGAGTCCGCTGTGACTCCCTCCATCTCGGCCTCGGGGCGGAGTTGGACGCGGTGGCGCAGCGTGGGGAGGGCGAGGGCTTTCACGTCGTCGGGGGTGACGTAGTCCCGGCCGGTGAGCCAGGCCCAGGCCCTGGCGGTGGAGAGCAGGGCGGTGGCGCCTCGTGGGGAGACGCCGAGTGTGAGTGAGGGGGAATCACGGGTGGCACGGCAGATATCGACCACATAGCCGGCGATCTCGGGTGAGACCGAGGTCTTGGCGACGGCGGCGCGGGCCGCTTCCAGGTCGGCGGGGCCTGCGACGGGGCCTATCCCGGCGGCTTTGAGATCGCGCGGGTTGAAGCCGTCCGCGTGGCGGGTCAGGACGTTTATCTCGTCCTCGCGGCCCGGAAGCGGGACGGTGAGCTTGAGGAGGAAGCGGTCCAGTTGGGCTTCCGGGAGGGGGTAGGTGCCTTCGTACTCGACCGGGTTCTGCGTCGCCGCCACAAGGAACGGGTCGGGCAGCGGGCGCGGGGTGCCGTCGACGGTGACCTGCCGCTCCTCCATCGCCTCCAGCAGTGACGACTGGGTCTTGGGCGGGGTGCGGTTGATCTCGTCGGCCAGCAGCAGATTGGTGAAGACGGGGCCGGGCTGGAAGGAGAACTCTGCGGTCCTGGAGTCGTAGATGAGCGAGCCCGTGACGTCGCTGGGCATCAGATCGGGGGTGAACTGGACGCGCTTCGTGTCGAGATCGAGGGAGGCCGCGAGTGCGCGTACCAGCAGGGTCTTCGCGACTCCTGGGACGCCTTCGAGCAGGACGTGGCCCCGGCACAGGAGAGCGACGACCAGACCGGTGACGGCGGAGTCCTGGCCGACCACCGCCTTCGCGATCTCGGTGCGCAGGGCCTCCAGGGAAGCGCGGGCGCTGTCCGAGTTCACAGCGGTCTCAGGGGTCGGGGCACTCATGAGGTGCGTACCTCTCTTTCGAGGGCGTCGAGTTGGTCTGCCAGGCGGACGAGAGCGGCGTCGTCGGCCGGTGCCTGGCCGAACAGCAGCGCTGACGGGTTCACGGAGGTGTGGGGGAGCCGCGCGGAGACGGCGGAGGTCAAAACATGGGGGGAGTGGGCGTCAGCGGGCGGGACGCCGAGAAGGGAGGCGAGCCGTTCTCGAGTCGCCGAGCGCAGTGCCGTTGCCGCGCGGTCCCTGGCATTGGTTTTGCGGTAGAGGCGGGCGCGGCCCTCGGTGGCTTCCGAGGCGCGGATCGCCACGGGGAGCCGTTCGGCGACGAGCGGGCCGAGCCTGCGTGCGCGCCAGACGGCGGCGAGCAGCGCGGCGACGAAGAGTTGGAGGGTGCCCCAGAGCCAGCCGGAAGGGATGAGGTCGATGAAGGTCTTTTCGCCGTCGTCGCCGTTGCTGTTTGCCGATGGATCAGTGAGCGAGGGGAGGTACCAGACGAGATGAGGCCGGGAGCCGAGGAGTTGAAGGGCCAGCGACGCGTTGCCTTGCTTGTCGAGGCGCTCGTTGTAGAGGAGGTCGGGCGAGCCGAGCAGCACGGTGTCGGCGGTGCGGGTGTCGGTGTCCGTTCCTGTGCCGGTGATGAGCAGGCTGGGCAGTCCGTCGCTCGGGTAGCAGGCGTTCGTCCTGCTGGTGTCGGCGGCTGTGCTGTCCGTGGTGTAGCGCTCGCCGCCGATGTCGACGGTGCCCGCGCGCCGGGCGGCGGGGAGGGCGCAGTGGGGGGCGCGGGCGGAGACCGGGACGGGGGCGTCCGTGCGGACGCCGGGGGCGAGGATGTCGACCGAAGCGGGTCCGGCGCCGAGGAGGACAGTGCGGCCTCCGGAGGACGCTGCCGCGGTGTGCAGGGACCGTTGCTGAGCGGGAGTCAGCAGATCGGGTGTGGTCACCAGGAGTGTGGTGTTCGGCCCTGTGGCCGCTGTTGCTTCGTGGAGTGTGGTGGCGACATCGACGGAGACGCCGCCGGCTTTGAGGAGTTCGGCGGCGGCGCGGCTGCCGTACTGGTCGGCGGAGCGCGGGTCGAGCCGGCCGTGCTTCTCACCGGAGTTCAAGGCGGCCAGGGCGATTCCGGCGGCCAGCAGGATGACGAGGGCCAGCAGCAGTCCGCGGCTTCGGGTCCAGATCTGCCGGGCTGTGGGGGAGATGGAGGTGGCCGGGGGCGCGGCGACAGGGGGAGCGGGGTCGGTCATGGCGCTCATGAGGCCGTTTCCCCCGCTCCGGCGGCGGCCGGGCTCAGTTGGGGCTTGGCCCGTTGCAGGTCGCGGTCGAGTTCACGCATCCGCAGATATGTGTCCTGGCCGGCGGTGCGGCCGCCGTATGTGAGGGCGTCGAACTCGCGGGCGGCGGTGCGCAGCCGGTCGGCGTGTGCGGGGAGTGGGCGTCCGGCGTCGAGGGCGGCCTCGACGGCGGTGCGGCCGGGGCGCGGGTCGAGCAGGGCCCGTTCCTCCAGGGAGCGGACGACGGCTCGCATCCGTTCCTGGACGGCTTGGTTCCAGCGTTCGGCCGCCGCGTGTGCTTCCGCTGCGGTGCGGTGTTCGGCGGCGCTGCGGGGGCCCTCGTCGAAGAGTGTTCCCGCTGTGCCGGGTATGCGGCGCGGGGTGCCGAGGCGCCACCAGAGGGCGGCTGTCAGCGCGAGGACGATCACGGCGACGGCGATGAGTCCGAGGGTGCCGCCGGGGGTCGCGCCTGAGGCGGAGTTGAAGAGGTCGCTGACCCAGTCCCAGAACCGGTCCAGTGCGCGTTGGAGGAGGTTCGGGTCGTTCTGGTGGTACAGCGGTTTGGACAGTTCGCGTCTGGCGGCCTCACGGGCCGGGTCGCGCGGGGTGTCCACCGGGATGTCTCCCCGCGCGCCCGTCATGAGCCATGCCGCTGCCGTTTCCCCCGTGGTGGACACCGGGTCAGTACCCCGAAGGACCCTGGTCAGGGCGGCCGTTGCCGTCCGGGGTGATACCGGCGGCGCGGGCCAGTTCCAGGTCGAGGGCCTCGCGCCGGATGCGCTGGTCGACGTAGAGGAGCACGGTCACGCCGGCGGAGATCGGATAGGTGATCGCGGAGGCGATCACGGATCCGATGCCCGTGATGATCATGAAGGGCCAGCCGAAGTCGGGCGTGGAGCCGGTGAACAGCCCGCCGAGGCTCTCGCCGTCCACGGCCGAGGCGATCAGGCTGAACGGCACTCCGATGATCATCGAGACCATGAAGGTCAGCACCAGGGTGAGGAGCAGGATGCCGAAGGTGCGCCACCAGGCTCCGCGTACGAGCTTGGCGGAGCGGCGCAGCGACGCCAGGATGCCTTGGCGCTCCAGCATCAGTGCGGGGGAGGCGAGGGCGAGGCGGACCCAGAGCCAGACGACCACGACCCAGGCGGCGAGTCCGCCGAGGACGCCGAGCGCGACGGCTCCGCCGCCGCCTCCGGCAAGTACGCCCACCAGCACGCCGGGCAGGACGCCGACGCCCAGGACGGCGGCGTACATCAGCGGCAGCAGCAGGGTCAGCCCGAGCAGTTGCGGGAGCCGGGGCTTGGCCTCGTGCCAGGCTTCCGAGAGGGAGACGGGGCGGCCGAGGACGGAGCGGCTGATCACGACGGTCAGGACGGCCGTGGTGAAGAGCGTGCCGATCAGGGTGATGATCACGGAGGGGGCGAGGGCGAGCAGGCTCGACTGCATGGAGTCGACGGCCTGGTCCAGTGCTTCGGACGGCGAGGCGTTCGGGTCGATCTCCGCCGGTTCGGGCAGCAGGTAGTGCTGTACGAGCAGGTCGCCGATCTGGGTGACCACGGCGACGGCGATGGTCACGCCGAGCACGATGCGCCAGTGGGCGCGCAGCGTGGACACGGCGCCGTCGAGGAGTTCGCCGACGCCGAGGGGGCGGAGCGGGATCACGCCGGGCTTGGCCGCAGGCGGCCGTCCCCAGAAGGGGCCGGGGCCGCCGGGGCCGCCGGGGCCGCCGGGGCCGGGGGCGCCGCCCCAGCCCGGTGCGGGCCTGGGCTGCGGGACGGGGCCCGCGCCCTGCTGGCTCGGCGGGGCCCACTGTCCTGGCGGCGGCTGGGTGGCGGACCAGCCAGGAGGCGAACCGGCCTCGTCGGTGGGGCCGGCGGGGCGGGGCACGCCGCTGTTCTGGCCGTCGGACGGGGCAGATCCGGGCGATGCCCAGCCCGGAGTGTCGTTCACGGTCGTCCACCTCGTGGATTGGTTGCGGGGCCGGCTCGGCGATCGGGCGCGATGAGAGCGTCCGTCCGCCCACCGGGCGGCGGGCTGGCAGCCATCGTGCCACGCGTGGGTGGCTGGTGGGCCGGGCGCGGTATCTCCTTATCACCCTGTTCCCCGCCACTCGTTGCCTTCAATGTCGGTGCCGGAGCGGGCAGACTGGGCGGATGGCTGATCAGTACGTACCGAAGCCCGTCGGCGCAGAGCCGTCCATGCTCCCCACGCTTCGCTGGGACGAGCCGCCGGAGGGGCCTGTGCTGGTCCTCCTCGACCAGACGAGACTGCCGGTCGAAGAGGCGGAGTTCGTCTGTACGGACGTGCCCGCCCTGGTGCAGGCGATCCGGACGCTCGTCGTGCGGGGTGCGCCGGTGCTGGGGATCGCCGGTGCCTACGGGGTGGCGCTCGCGGCGGCGCGGGGCTTCGACGTGGAGGACGCGGCGGAGATCCTGGCGCAGGCGCGGCCCACCGCGGTCAATCTCGGCTACGGCGTACGGCGGGCCCGCGACGCGTACCGGGCCGCGGCGGACAAGGGCGCGGATCTGGAGCAGGCGGCGGCTGCCGCGCTCGCCGAGGCGAGGCTGCTGCACGAGGAGGACGCGCAGGCCAGCGCCCAGATGGCGGAGGCCGGGCTGACGCTGCTGGACGAACTCCTGCCGGGCGGCAACCACCGGATCCTGACGCACTGCAACACCGGGGCGCTCGTCTCGGGCGGGGACGGTACGGCGTTCGCCGTGGCGCTGTCCGCGCACCGGGCGGGCCGGCTGCGGCGCCTGTGGGTGGACGAGACGCGTCCGCTGCTCCAGGGCTCCCGGCTGACGGCGTACGAGGCGGCGCGGAACGGGATGGCGTACACGCTGCTCACGGACAACGCCGCCGGTTCGCTGTTCGCCGCCGGGGAGGTGGACGCGGTCCTGGTGGGCGCTGACCGGATCGCGGCCGACGGTTCGGTGGCGAACAAGGTGGGGAGCTATCCGCTCGCCGTGCTCGCGAAGTACCACAACGTGCCGTTCGTGGTGGTCGCCCCGACGACGACGATCGATCTGGAGACTCCGGACGGGGCGTCGATCGAGGTGGAGCAGCGGCCGGGGCAGGAGGTGACGGAGCTCACGGCGCCGCAGCTCGCTTCGGCGGGGGCCGAGGCGAGTGGGATGCCGGTCGCGCCGTTGGGGACGCAGGCGTACAACCCGGCGTTCGACATCACGCCGCCGGAGTTGGTGACGGCGATCGTGACCGAGCAGGGCGTGCTCTCGCCGGTGACCGGGGCCGCGCTCGCCGAGTTGGCGGCCAGGTCACGTCGAGTGACGACGGGTTGACGGGGCTGCCCGCAGGCGTCCCGTTTGCGGTCCGAACATCCATAAACCCTGTTCACTCCACTACCGTGTGGGGGCGATGGGGAGTGAGCCCGGTTGATCGGTGCATGTCGTCGCTGTTCAGTGAGACAAATCACGCATGTCTACGCAACGGAAATGAAAATGGGATGATGTCGATATGAAGGGACGCGTCCTCGTCGTCGATGACGACACCGCACTGGCCGAGATGCTCGGGATTGTGCTGCGTGGTGAAGGGTTCGAGCCGTCGTTCGTGGCGGACGGTGACAAGGCGCTTGCCGCATTCCGTGAGGCGAAGCCCGACCTGGTGCTGCTGGATCTCATGCTTCCCGGCCGGGACGGCATCGAGGTGTGCCGGCTCATCCGGGCGGAGTCCGGGGTGCCGATCGTCATGCTGACGGCCAAGAGCGACACCGTCGACGTCGTCGTCGGTCTTGAGTCAGGCGCCGACGACTACATCGTCAAGCCGTTCAAGCCCAAGGAGCTGGTGGCGCGTATCAGGGCGCGGCTGCGCAGGTCCGAGGAACCGGCTCCGGAGCAGCTCACCATCGGCGATCTGGTCATCGATGTGGCGGGGCACTCGGTCAAGCGGGAGGGGCAGTCCATCGCTCTGACGCCGCTGGAGTTCGACCTGCTCGTCGCGCTGGCCCGCAAGCCGTGGCAGGTGTTCACCCGTGAGGTGCTCCTGGAGCAGGTCTGGGGGTACCGGCACGCGGCGGACACCCGGCTGGTCAATGTCCATGTGCAGCGGCTGCGCTCCAAGGTCGAGAAGGACCCGGAGCGGCCGGAGATCGTGGTGACCGTCCGCGGTGTCGGCTACAAGGCAGGACCGAGCTGACATGTCCGGCGGCAGCGCTGCTCCGAAGCCCGGGGGGCCGGGAGTCCGTACGGGGCGGACTGCCGGTGCCGGACGGGTGTCCGCCTGGTTCGGCCGGCCCGGCCGGCTGCTCCAGGACGGTGCGCCCGGCGGGCCCGTCGTACGGCTCTTGGTGCGCTGGGTGCGGCGGCCGCTGCTGCCCGCCGTGCGGCTGTGGCGGCGCAACATCCAGCTTCGGGTCGTCGCGGCGACGCTGCTGATGTCGCTCGGTGTGGTGCTGCTGCTGGGGTTCGTGGTCATCGGGCAGGTCCGCAACGGCCTGCTGGAGGCCAAGGAGAAGGCGGCGCAGAGCCAGGCGGCCGGCGGGTTCACCGTGGCGCAGGAGAAGGCCGACGCGCCCGCCGCGCCGGGCACCAGGGGCGACAGCGGCTCGGGCGGTACGCCGGGCCGTAACTCCTGGCGGACCGAGCTGGTCGAGCAGCTCGCCAGTGGCGGTCCCGGCGCGTTCAACGTGGTGGCGCTCAGCGGCGACGCGACGGACCCCGGATCCACCAACCGGGCGCCGCGCGCCTCGGGCGGGGTGGACTTCGGGAGCATCCCGGCGGATCTGCGGGCCCAGGTCGGCGGCGGCAAGGGCGAGTTCGAGCGGTACGCCCAGATCAAGTACACCGACGCGTCCGACGCGCGGAAGCCGGAGCCCGGCCTGATCATCGGCAAGCGGCTCAACGACGTCGACCGCAACTCGTACGAGCTGTACTACCTCTTCCCGCTGAACCAGGAGGAGCAGTCCCTCAACCTGGTCAAGGGCACCCTCGCGACGGCGGGGCTGTTCGTCGTCGTGCTGCTCGGCGCCATCGCCTGGCTGGTGGTCCGGCAGGTCGTCACCCCCGTACGGATGGCGGCGGGCATCGCCGAGCGGCTCTCAGCGGGGCGCCTCCAGGAGCGGATGAAGGTCACCGGCGAGGACGACATCGCGCGGCTCGGCGAGGCGTTCAACAAGATGGCGCAGAACCTCCAGCTCAAGATCCAGCAGCTTGAGGAGCTGTCCCGGATGCAGCGGCGCTTCGTCTCCGACGTCTCGCACGAGCTGCGGACCCCGCTGACGACGGTGCGGATGGCGGCCGACGTCATCCATGACGCGCGGATGGACTTCGACCCGGTGACGGCCCGCTCGGCCGAGCTGCTCGGGGACCAGCTCGACCGTTTCGAGTCGCTGCTGTCGGACCTGCTGGAGATCAGCCGCTTCGACGCGGGTGCGGCGGCGCTGGAGGCCGAGCCGATAGATCTGCGCGTGGTGGTACGGCGCGTCATCGGCGGCGCCGAGCCGCTGGCCGAGCGCAAGGGCACGCGGATCCGGGTCGTCGGTGACGAGCAGCCCGTCGTCGCCGAGGCGGATGCCCGCCGGGTCGAGCGGGTGCTGCGCAATCTCGTCGTCAACGCCGTCGAGCACGGCGAGGGCAGGGACGTCGTGGTCCGGATGGCCGTCGCCGGCGGGGCGGTCGCCGTCGCCGTACGCGACTACGGCGTGGGCCTGAAGCCCGGTGAGGCGACCCGGGTGTTCAACCGCTTCTGGCGCGCCGACCCGGCCAGGGCGCGCACCACGGGCGGCACCGGACTCGGTCTGTCGATCGCCGTCGAGGACGCGCGGCTGCACGGCGGCTGGCTCCAGGCGTGGGGGGAGCCGGGCGGCGGTTCGCAGTTCCGGCTGACCCTGCCGCGTACGGCGGACGAGGCGCTGCGCGGCTCGCCCATACCCCTGGAACCCGAGGACTCGCGGCGCAACCGCGAGCGGTCGGCGGTCGGCGACGCCCAGGAGAATCCGCACCGGCTGGCGAGCGTGCCGGCGCAGCCGAGGCTGGACCGCCCGGCGCTGCCGGTGCCGCCGCAGCCGGACCGCACCGCGACGTCGGTCGACCCGGCGGCGCTGCCCGGCAGCGGCTCGCGGGTGGTGGCGCGTCCGACGGGCGAGCGGGCGGGCGACGGTTCCGCCGACGACTCCGTGCGCGATGCTGGAGGAGAACGTGACACGGCACGCCGGGCATCGGAGCGGGAGGACACGACTCGTGGGCGCTGACCGCCGCAGGGGAGGCACCAGAGGCGTGGCGCGCCTGCCGGTTCTGCTGGCCGCCGGGTCCCTGACACTGGCGGGCTGTGCCACGATCCCGCACAGCGGTGACGTGGAGCCGGTCACGCAGTCCCCGCACGGGGAGTCCCAGGTGCGGGTGTACGCGGTGCCGCCCAAGGAGAAGGCGGGTCCCGACGAGATCGTGGACGGCTTCCTCGAGGCGATGACGAGTGACGACCCCGACTTCGCGATGGCCAGGAAGTATCTGACGAAGCAGGCGTCCAAGGACTGGCGTCCCGAGGACAGCACGACCGTGTTGCAGGACGCGCCCGACCGCGCGGACGCGGACGGGACGGCGCAGGCCGGCGGTTCGGGGCTGAAGTACCCGCTGTACGGCGAGCGGATCGCCGAGGTGAACTCCTCGCACTCGTACCAGCCGGTCACGCCGACCTCGTACAAGGGCACCATCCATCTGGTGCAGCAGAAGACGGGCGACACCAAGGAGTGGCGCATCGACGAACTGCCGCCGGGCCTGGTGCTCGGTGAGTACGACTTCCAGCGCAACTACCGCTCCGTGGACAAGTACTACTTCGCCTCCGGCCGCAAGCAGCTCGTCGCCGATCCGGTCTACATCCGGCAGCGGATAGATCCCACGACCCGGATGGACCCGTTCACGCAGGCGGTCAAGTCGCTGCTCGACGGGCCGACGAACTGGCTGAAGCCGGTGGTCGATTCGCCGTTCCCGACGGGTACGCAACTGGCGCGCGGCACCAGGTCGCTGGAGTTCGACGACCGGAACGCGCTGAAGGTGCCGCTCAACGAGAACGCGGCGAAGGCGGGCCGGGCGCAGTGCCGGAAGATGGCGGCGCAACTGTTCTTCACCTTGCGGGACCTGACGTCGACCCGGGTGGGGCAGATCGAACTGCTCGCGGGCGGTTCGTCGTTGTGCGTGCTGAGCGAGGACCAGGCCGCCGAGTTCGCGCCCGACCAGGGCGCGGGCGGCGGCGAGGACCCGTACTTCGTCAACGCCCAGGGGCGGTTGGCGCAGCTCAAGATCGACGGTTCCGATCCGGTCGTGCCCGTTCCGGTGGACGGGCCGTTCGGTGACGGCAGGACGAAGCTGGACACGGTCGCCGTGGCGCGCGACGAGCGGCGCGCCGCAGGGGTGGGCGGCGGTGGCAAGTCGCTGTACGTGACGTCGATCGTCAACGACGGCGATCCGGTGGAGCCGCTGCTGAGCAGCGCGGCCAAGGAGCCCAAGGACCGGCTCTCCGCGCCGAGCTGGGACGGCGGCGGCGATCTGTGGGTCGCCGACCGGGATCCCGCGCAGCCGCGGCTGCTGCGGTTCGCCGGGGGTGTGGCACCGCCGAAGGAGGTGCCGGTCGACGGGCTCGACGGGCGGCGTATCGAGGCGCTGCGGGTGTCGGCCGACGGGGTGCGGATCGCGCTGCTGCTGACGCAGGAGGGCCGCACGAGCCTGGAGATCGGCCGCGTGGAGCGGCACGGCTCGGGCGCCGACGAGACGGTTTCCGTGGTGGAACTGCAGTCGGCGGCGCCGCAGATGGAGACGGTGACCGCGGTGTCCTGGGCGGGGCCCAGCCGGCTGGTCGTCGTCGGCAAGGAGTCCGGCGGTGTGCAGCAGGTGCGCTACATGCAGACCGACGGGTCGACCTCGGCGGCCGGCGTGCTGCCGGGGCTGAACCAGGTGACGGCCATCGCCGCCGCCGACAACGACGAGCAGCCGGTGATGGCCGACTCGCAGGACGCGGGGATCGTCCAGCTTCCGTCGGGCGCCAACTGGCAGACGATGGTGGAGACGGGTTCCTCGCCCGTCTATCCCGGGTGAGCACGGCTGTCCACAGGCTCGGCCGCGAGGTTGTCCACAGGGCTGGCCGGATCCTCCCGGGGTTGGCAGAGTGAATGCCATGCGGGGGTGGTGGCGAGAGATCAGCGGTCTGGTGCTCCCGGTCGCCTGCGGGGGCTGCGGCAGTCCCCGGACGGCGCTGTGCGAGGACTGCGGCCGGGCGCTGTACGGGATGTGGCCGTGCCGGGTGCGACCGGTGCCGGAGCCGGCCGGGCTGCCGGCGGTCCATGCGGCGGCGCCGTACGAGGACGCGGTGCGGGCGGTGCTGCTCGCGCACAAGGAGCGCGGCGCGCTCGGTCTCGCCGGCCCGCTGGGCAGGGCCCTGGCCGGGGCCGTGGAGGCCGCTGTGCCGCCGGGCACGGGGGTGGGGCCGCTGCTGCTGGTCCCGGTGCCCTCGACGCGGCGCGCGGTGGCGGCGCGCGGGCATGACGCGGCGCGCCGGATCGCGCTGGCGGCGGCGGGTGAGCTGCGGCGCGCGGGCCGGGACGCCCGGGTGCTGCCGGTGCTGCGGCAGCGCCGGGTGGTGGCCGACCAGGCGGGCCTCGGTGCCCGTCAGAGGCAGGCGAATCTGTCCGGGGCGCTGGAGGTCGCCGTGGGGGGCGCGCGGCTCCTGGAGGGCGGCAGGGCGGTGCTCGTGGACGATGTCATGACGACCGGCGCTTCGCTCGCCGAGGCGGCTCGGGCACTGCGTTCCGCGACCCGGCCGGGCATTGCGGGATTCGGTCAGGTGAGCGCCGCGGTGATCGCCGCACCGCCCCTGTCCTTCGAAATAAACCGGAACTGATCAGCATTTTGCATCTCCGCAGGTAAACCGGGCAGAGAAACACCTGAACGGGCGTACGCGCTGGTAGCGGGTGCCGACACCCCACCATGAGGGCTATGTTCGGTTGTACGGGTTGGCGAAAGCCGGTACAGCCGTCATTTACGGAGTTCCTCGCTTCTTGGGGTGGAGACCTTGCCGATGGGGAAGGGGAGGTGAAAGTCACCAAGTCCGAGACTCCGGTGACAACTGGGGTCTGGTGCAACAGTGGGGACGCCCCGCAGCGAAGCGGGGCGGTCCGGGAACGGAGTTCTGCGTGGACATCGTCGTCAAGGGCCGCAAGACAGAGGTGCCTGAGCGGTTCCGCAAGCACGTGGCCGAGAAGCTGAAGCTGGAGAAGATCCAGAAGCTCGACGGCAAGGTGATCAGCCTGGACGTCGAGGTGTCCAAGGAACACAACCCCCGTCAGGCGGACCGCTGTGACCGGGTGGAGATCACCCTGCGCTCACGTGGTCCGGTGATCCGGGCGGAGGCCGCGGCAGGCGACCCGTACGCGGCTTTGGACCTGGCCACCGGCAAGTTGGAGGCGCGGCTGCGCAAGCAGAACGAGAAGCGCCACAACCGCCGCGGCGCAGGCCGGCTGTCCGCCGCCGAGGTCGCCGATGTCGTCCCCGGTGTGGCGGAGTTGAACAGCGACGGCGAGACCGCCGCTGAAGAGGCGGCGCACGCCGTCCCGACGACGATGGTCGGTCCCCTGCAGGTGCAGGGCGAAGGTCCGCTGGTGGTACGGGAGAAGAACCACGTCGCAGCGCCGATGACGCTCGACCAGGCCCTTGAGGAGATGGAGCTGGTCGGACACGACTTCTATCTCTTCGTAGATTCCGACACCAAGGAACCGAGCGTCGTCTACCGGCGCCACGCGTACGACTACGGCGTGATCCATCTCAGGACCGACCCGCTGGCCGGTTCCGACGCGGAGGGCGCCGGAGGTCATCTCGGCGGCTGAGAAGGGCGTGTGAACGGCTGAGACACGGCTGGGAACCGGCTGGGATCCGCCGGTTCCGAAGGTGCCCCTGAGTGCTCATGACGACCTCGGGGGCACCTCTGTGCGAGCGAGGCACCCATAACCGCCGCCCAGGCATGAAATCATGGCGTCGCAAGACAACAGGTGGTCTGCGAACAGCGGTTGGCCGGCTCATCCGAATGCGGAGCACGACCTTCAGGTGGAGGAACGATGGCGGACAGCTTCGGGCCGGTGCACGTGCACAGTGCCGACGAGAGGGTCGTCGGTACGGGGCCCGACGCCGACGCGGAACGGGCAGGGTCCCGCAAGGAACCCATCCGGGTCCTCGTCGTCGACGACCACGCGCTGTTTCGCCGCGGTCTGGAGATCGTCCTCGCCCAGGAGGAGGACATCCAGGTCGTCGGCGAGGCGGGCGACGGCGCCGAGGCCGTCGACAAGGCCGCCGACCTGCTGCCCGACATCGTGCTGATGGATGTGCGGATGCCCAAGCGCGGCGGTATCGAGGCCTGCACCTCCATCAAGGAGGTGGCCCCCAGCGCCAAGATCATCATGCTGACGATCAGCGACGAGGAGGCCGACCTCTACGACGCGATCAAGGCCGGCGCCACCGGCTATCTCCTGAAGGAGATCTCCACCGACGAGGTGTCCACCGCGATCCGGGCCGTCGCCGACGGCCAGTCGCAGATCAGCCCGTCCATGGCGTCCAAGCTGCTCACCGAGTTCAAGTCGATGATCCAGCGCACCGACGAGCGCAGACTCGTGCCCGCGCCGCGGCTGACGGAGCGGGAGTTGGAAGTCCTCAAGCTCGTCGCCACGGGCATGAACAACCGGGACATCGCCAAACAGCTCTTCATCTCCGAGAACACCGTGAAGAACCATGTGCGCAACATCCTGGAGAAGCTGCAACTGCACTCCCGCATGGAGGCCGTGGTCTACGCGATGCGGGAGAAGATCCTCGAAATCAGATGACGGCCGGTGGAGTCAGATGACGGCCGGTGAGTCGGATGACGGCCGGCGCGGTCAGGAGACCGCGCGGACCAGCTCAGCCGTCAGCTCCGGGCGGTAGACCCGCTCGACGCGCACCGCGTCGCACCCCACCCACCGCGCGGCCTCCAGCAGCGCCTGCGCCATCGGCGCGACCGCCTTGGGGCCCTCGATCGACACCTGCTTCGCGACCAGCGTGCTGCCCTCACGGGCCGGGTCGACCCGGCCGAGCAGCCGGCCGCCGGCCAGCAGCGGCATGGCGAAGTACCCGTAGATCCGCTTGGGCTTGGGCACGTACGCCTCAAGCCGGTGCGTGAAGCCGAAGATCCGCTCGGTACGGGCCCGCTCCCAGATCAGCGAGTCGAACGGCGACAGCAGCGTCGTACGGTGCCGCCCGCGCGGCACGCTCGCCAGCGCTTCCGGATCCGCCCAGGCCGGCTTCCCCCAGCCCTCGACGGTCACCGGCACCAGACCGCTGTCGGCGATCACCGCGTCGACCCACTCGCCCTTCAGCCGGTGGTAATCGGCGATGTCGGCGCGCGTACCGACACCGAGCGAGCGGGCGGCCAGCCGCACCAGCCGGCGCACGCACTCCGCGTCGTCCAGATCGTCGTGGAGGAGCGCGTCCGGCACAGCGCGCTCCGCGAGGTCGTACACCCGCTTCCAGCCGCGCCGCCCCGTGCACACGACCTCACCGAACATCAGCGCGCGCTCGACGGCGACCTTCGACTCGGACCAGTCCCACCACAGGCCGCCGTTCTTGGCGCCGCCCAGTTCCGTGGCCGTCAGCGGGCCCTCGTCGCGGAGCTGCTTGACCACCGTCTCGTACACCCCGTCCGTCAGGGCGTGGTTCCAGTGCGGACGGGAGCGGTAGGACCGGCGCCTGAAGGCGAAGTGGGGCCACTCCTCGATGGGCAGCACACAGGCCGCGTGCGACCAGTACTCGAACGCGTGCGGCGGGGTGGGCGCCGCCGTCCAGTACGCGTCCTCGACCGGCTTGCGGCCGACGGCGCCCAGGCGCGCGTACGGCACCAGTTCGTGCGAGCGGGCCAGCACCGAGATCGTGTCGAGCTGGACGGCGCCGAGATGGCGCAGCACGCCCCGCACCCCACCACGGCGGTCGGGGGCGCCGATGAATCCCTGCGCGCGCAGCGCGATACGGCGGGCCTCGTCGGCGGACAGCTCGGCGGCGGCGGGCGGCACAGTCGTCATGGTGGGCACGATAGACGCAGCCACTGACAACGGGCCTCCACCGGCCACGGGCCTGACGGCCGCCCCGAGGCGGCTACGCCGCTCGGCCCGAGGCGGTTACGCCGCGTCCGACGGCAGGTACGGGTGCGGGCCCGGCAGCCCCAGGTCGGACGGGAGCAGCGAGCCTATCCGGACGTCCCGCAGCGTCCCCCGGTTGAGCATCGCGGACCGCAGCACGCCCTCCATCACGAAGCCGGCCTTCTCGGCGACGGCCCGCGAGCCCGTGTTGCCGACCTCGGCGCGCCATTCGAGGCGCTCGGCGGCCAGCGCGGTGAAGACCCAGCGGGCCACGGCGGTCACGGCCTCCGTGGTGAAGCCGCGCCCCCGGTACTCCTTCGCCGTCCAGTAGCCGGTCTCCCAGATGCCGGACTGGCTGTGCGCGTTCACCGCGCCCATCAGCGGCCCCCCGCCGGCCGGGAACATCCCGAAGGTGCACATCGTCCCGGTCTGCCAGCCGTCCGGGACGAGCTGCTCGACGAAGTACTGCGCGTGCTGCCGTTCGTAGGGTGAGGGAATCGTCACCCAGCGCTGGATCTCCTGGTCCTGGCAGATCGTGTGGACCGCGTCGACGTCGTCCGGAGTCAGCGTGCGCAGCAGCAGTCGGGGGCTGGTGAGGGTGAGGGGTTCCATACTCGGATTCTGCTGTCGGAGATCGCCGGATGCGAGCACTTTTCGTATCTCACCGGCACCTTCCACGCGTTCCGCGCGTTCTTGATACGGGTAACAGCAGGCGCCTTCGACGGCGGCCCTCCCGGCGCAGCCCGGTCCTCGCTTACGATGGCCGATGCGGTGGGGTCCGCCTGCCGTGCCCGTGCCCGTGTCCATACACGATCCAGTGCCAGGCCCGACCGGCAAGGAGACCAACCTCAGTGTCCGTCTTCAACAAGCTCATGCGTGCAGGCGAAGGCAAGATCCTGCGCAAACTGCACCGCATCGCGGACCAGGTCAACTCCATCGAAGAGGACTTCGTCAACCTCTCCGACGCCGAGTTGAGGGCGCTCACCGACGAGTACAAAGAGCGCTACGCCGACGGTGAGAGTCTGGACGATCTGCTTCCCGAGGCGTTCGCGACCGTCCGTGAGGCGTCCAAGCGCGTCCTCGGCCAGCGTCATTACGATGTCCAGTTGGCCGGTGGCGCCGCGCTGCACTTCGGCCATGTCGCCGAGATGAAGACCGGCGAGGGCAAGACCCTCGTCAGTACGCTCCCCGCCTACCTCAACGCGCTGACCGGCAAGGGCGTCCACCTGATCACGGTGAACGACTACCTGGCCGAGCGTGACTCCGAGCTGATGGGCCGCGTCCACAAGTTCCTCGGACTTGAGGTCGGCTGCATCCTCGCCAACATGGCGCCCGCGCAGCGCCGCGAGCAGTACGCCTGTGACATCACGTACGGGACGAACAACGAATTCGGCTTCGACTACCTCCGCGACAACATGGCGTGGTCGCAGGAGGAGCTGGTCCAGCGCGGTCACAACTACGCGATCGTGGACGAGGTCGACTCGATCCTCGTGGACGAGGCCCGTACCCCGCTGATCATCTCGGGCCCCGCCGACCAGGCCACGAAGTGGTACGGCGACTTCGCCAAGCTCGTCACCCGGCTGACCAGGGGCGAGGCGGGTAACCAGCTCAAGGGCATCGAGGAGACCGGCGACTACGAGGTCGACGAGAAGAAGCGCACCGTCGCCATCCACGAGCCCGGTGTGTCGAAGGTCGAGGACTGGCTGGGCATCGACAACCTGTACGAGTCGGTGAACACCCCGCTCGTCGGTTATCTGAACAACGCCATCAAGGCCAAGGAACTCTTCAAGAACGACAAGGACTACGTCGTCATCGACGGCGAAGTCATGATCGTCGACGAGCACACCGGCCGTATCCTCGCCGGCCGCCGCTACAACGAGGGCATGCACCAGGCGATCGAGGCGAAGGAAGGGGTGGACATCAAGGACGAGAACCAGACCCTCGCCACGATCACCCTGCAGAACTTCTTCCGCCTCTACGACAAGCTCTCCGGTATGACCGGTACGGCCATGACGGAGGCCGCGGAGTTCCACCAGATCTACAAGCTGGGCGTGGTGCCGATCCAGACGAACCGGCCCATGGTCCGCATGGACCAGTCCGACCTGATCTACCGCACCGAGGTCGCCAAGTTCGCCGCCGTCGTCGACGACATCGCGGAGAAGCACGAGAAGGGCCAGCCGATCCTGGTCGGCACCACCTCGGTCGAGAAGTCCGAGTACCTCTCGCAGCAACTCAGCAAGCGCGGTGTGCAGCACGAGGTGCTCAACGCCAAGCAGCACGACCGGGAGGCGACGATCATCGCCCAGGCCGGCCGCAAGGGCGCTGTCACGGTCGCCACGAACATGGCGGGCCGCGGTACGGACATCAAGCTCGGCGGCAACCCCGACGACCTCGCCGAGGCGGAGCTGCGCCAGCGCGGTCTCGACCCCGTCGAGCACGTCGAGGAGTGGGCGGCCGCCCTGCCCGCGGCGCTCGAACGGGCCGAGGGCGCGGTCAAGGCCGAGTTCGAAGAGGTCAAGGAGCTGGGCGGGCTGTACGTCCTCGGTACGGAGCGGCACGAGTCGCGGCGTATCGACAACCAGCTCCGCGGCCGTTCCGGACGTCAGGGCGACCCCGGCGAGTCCCGGTTCTACCTGTCGCTCGGCGACGACCTGATGCGGCTGTTCAAGGCGCAGATGGTCGAGCGCGTGATGTCGATGGCGAACGTGCCCGACGACGTCCCCATCGAGAACAAGATGGTGACCCGCGCAATCGCGTCCGCGCAGTCGCAGGTCGAGCAGCAGAACTTCGAAACGCGTAAGAACGTCCTCAAGTACGACGAGGTGCTGAACCGCCAGCGCGAGGTCATCTACGGCGAGCGCCGCCGCGTCCTGGAGGGCGAGGACCTGCACGAGCAGGTCAGGCACTTCATGGACGACACGATCGACGCGTACATCCAGGCGGAGACCGTCGAGGGCTTCGCCGAGGAGTGGGACCTCGACCGGCTGTGGGGCGCGTTCAAGCAGCTCTACCCGGTGAAGGTCACGGTCGAGGAGCTGGAGGACGCGGCGGGCGACCGCGCGGGGATCACCTCCGAGTTCATCGCCGAGTCCATCAAGGACGACTGCCACGAGCAGTACGAGGAGCGCGAGGCGCAGCTCGGCTCGGACATCATGCGCGAGCTGGAGCGGCGTGTGGTGCTCTCCGTGCTGGACCGCAAGTGGCGCGAGCACCTCTACGAGATGGACTATCTCCAGGAGGGCATCGGCCTGCGTGCGATGGCCCAGAAGGACCCGCTGGTCGAGTACCAGCGCGAGGGCTTCGACATGTTCAACGCCATGATGGACGGCATCAAGGAAGAGTCCGTCGGCTACCTGTTCAACCTGGAGGTCCAGGTCGAGCAGCAGGTCGAGGAGGTGCCGGTGCAGGACGAGGACGAGCGCACCTCGCTGGTCAAGGAGGACGCAGTGCCGGCGGGCTCCGGCGGCCGTCCCGAGATCCGCGCCAAGGGTCTCGACGCGCCGCAGCGCCCCGACCGGCTGCACTTCTCCGCCCCCACGGTGGACGGTGAGGGCGGCGTCGTCGAGGGCGACTTCCAGAGCGCCGAGGCCGGTGGCCCGACGCGGTCCACGTCGGACGGTCTGACGCGCGCCGAGCGGCGCAAGGCGCAGAAGACGACCGGTGGCCGCCGCCGCAAGAAGTAGCCGGTAGCGGGCTCGACCACAGGGCCGGGTGCACGTCCTTCGGGGCGTGTCCCGGCCCTGTGGCCTGTTCCCGGGCCCTGTTCCCGTGCCCCCGGGTCGGATCGGGCCGGGTCAGACCCGTACGCCGCCGATCTCCACCGCCGCGCACCGCCAGCGCAGATCGGCGCCCTGCTCCAGCCGGAAGGCCATGGCCCGGACCTGCTCGCCCGCCGCGATGCTGGCGGACGCCTCGATCACGCCGCGCCGTGGCGAGAAGCCCCGGCAGGCCCTGATCACCGGCAGGGTGCCGGTCGCCCTGAGCGGGGTGCCCGGTGCGAGCAGGACGAGCTGCTCGTACGCCTCGCCGATCGTCTGGCCGAGCATCCAGTGCACCGGCTTCCGGCCGCTCAGGACGGCGAGCAGCCGCTCGGCGAAGAGCTGGTGCGGCGGCAGGTGCGGGCGCCGTCGCGGAGATCCGGTGCCGGGCCTGCGCGGGTCGCGGCGGCCCGGGGGCCGCGCCCCCGCGACCACCCGCGCCGCCGTGGCGTCCACGCTGCCGCCGGTGCCGGTTCGGTTGTTGGTGCCTGTCGTGCTCACGCAGATCGCCCCCGTTCTGCCCGACCGGTCGAATACCGATCGGTAACTTGTGTGGGCATCTTCTACGGGGCGCGGAGGGAGCATCGCAAGGCCCGTGCGCGTACGGAGCAGAGCGGGGCAGTATCACCTATCCGAGTGACGGGACCGCCGTATCGGGCCAGGCCCGGGGGCGGGACGCGGTACTCGGTGGACGCCGGGGTGCTCCGTCCGCGTCACCCCGAAGAGGGACTGGCGCACGTATCCTTAGACGTTCTTCCGGCGTTCCTCCCGGCCACGAAAGACTACGAAAGCGGTCCGCTCATGCGCGTCTACGTCCCCCTGACGCTTCCCGGCCTCGCCGAGGCGCACAAGACGGGCGAGCTGGGCCCCGGACCGCTGACCGCCTACGCGGTGACCCCGGGACTGCGCGAGTGGTACGTATCCGACGACATCGAGGAGCTGGAGTACGCGGCCCTCAACCGCGCTGCGGCGGCCTCGCTGCGCCGGCTCGCCGCCGCCCCCGACATCGCGCGCCGGCGCGTGGTCGTCGCCGTCGACGTACCGGACAGGGAAGCGGTCTCCGACCCCGACCGCGGGCTGGACGCCGCCGCGCTGGGCGAGGTGCGGATCGCCGCCGCCGTGCCGATGACCGCCGCTGCCGCCGTGCACGTCGACGCGGACGAGGCGGACGCGGATGTGACAGCGGCCGCGGCCGCGCTCGGCGCAGCCGACCACGGCGACGACGACGCCCGCTTCACCGTCGACGGCGCCGAGGACCACGAGCTGCTCTGGTACGGCGTCCAGGAGATCCCCAACCTCATCGCCTGATCCGCCCTTATCGCCTGCCCCGCCTTGCCCGGCGCGCCGCTCGCCCGGGGTGTCCGCTGTCAGACCCTGCCGGTACCGTTTTCGGCATGGGGACGCACACCACACATCTGGTCTGGGACTGGAACGGCACACTGTTCGACGACATGCAGGCGATCATGGGCGCGACCAACGCCGCGTTCGCCGAGATAGGTCTGGAGACGATCACCCTCGACCGCTACCGGGAGCTGTACTGCGTACCGGTCCCGGTCTTCTACGAGCGGCTGATGGGCCGCCGCCCCACGGCGGCCGAATGGCTGCTCATGGACGAGACGTTCCATCGCCACTACACGGAGCGGCGCGCCGCCTGCGGGCTCACCCAGGGGGTCGAGGAGCTGCTGACGCAGTGGCGGGCGGCCGGCCGCAGCCAGTCGCTGCTGAGCATGTACGGGCACGAGGAGCTGGTGCCCGTGGTCAGGGGCCACGGGATCGAGGGGCACTTCGTCCGGGTCGACGGGCGCACGGGACCCTCCGGCGGCAGCAAGGCCGAGCACATGGAGCGCCATCTGGCCGCGCTGGCCGAGGGCGGTGCCATATCCGCGGCGCGGACGGTCGTGATCGGGGACGCGCTGGACGACGCGCTGGCCGCCGAGCATGTGGGCGCGCGCGCCGTCCTGTACACCGGGGGCTCCAACAGCAGGGTGACCCTGGAGACGGCGGGGGTGCCGGTCGTGGACAGCCTGAAGGAAGCCGTGGACACGGCACTGCGCCTGGCGAGCTGAGCCGTTCGCCTTGACACTGCGCCTGGCGAGCTGAGCCGTTCGCCTCGACCGGTCGGCGGGAGCCGCCGGCCGGTCGGCGGCCGGCCGCCTCCGGGCGGTGTGCCGAGGGGGCGCGCCAGGGTCGGTGTCGCCTGTCCAGAGTGTCAAAGTTCGGGCCCGCTTTTGTACACATGCGGCTCGTGACCGCGCCCCTGTGAAGAGGGATAGCCTGGGGCCGTGATCAGCGCGATACGCCGAGGGGGCAGCGAAGCCCCCGGTGCACGCCCGGAGCGCCACAGCGTCCGGGTGATGGCTGGTCCCCCGGATCCGGACCCGAAGCCAAAATTGGCCAATAACGTCCCGGACATCTCTCATCGCGGCATAACGTCGACCCCGACCGGAAACCCCGCGTCGTGGCGTCGTGCCGCTTCTTTCACCGACGTCACGCAACGGCGCGCGACAGGAGCCAGAGAAGAACATGCAGACCAAGCTGGACGAAGCCAAGGCCGAACTGCTCACCCGGGCGGCCCGGGTCGCTGAGAACAGCCCGGCGGGGGGAACCGACAGCGGAGGCGGACCCGGCGAGGACACGCTGTTCGCCTACCTCCAGCGCTACTACCTGCACACCGCCCAGGAGGACCTGGCCGACCGCGACCCGGTCGACGTCTTCGGGGCGGCGCTCTCCCACTACCGACTGGCCGAGAATCGCCCCCAGGGCACGGCCAACGTGCGGGTGCACACGCCGACCGTCGAGGAGGACGGCTGGTCCTGCTCGCACTCCGTCGTCGAGGTGGTGACCGACGACATGCCCTTCCTCGTGGACTCCGTCACCAACGAACTCTCCCGCCAGGGCCGCGGCATCCACGCCGTGGTCCACCCGCAGATCACCGTGCGCCGTGACATCACCGGCAAGCTGCTGGAGGTCCTGCCCGGCGGTCTGCCGCCCGGGACGCAGCGCCCGCACGACACGCATGTCGAGTCCTGGATCCATGTCGAGGTCGACCGCGAGACCGACCGCGCCGACCTCAAGCAGATGACCGCCGATCTGCTGCGCGTCCTGTCCGACGTCCGCGAGGCCGTCGAGGACTGGGAGAAGATGCGCGAAGCAGCGCTGCGCGTCGCCGAGGAGCTGCCCGGCGAGCCGACCGCCGACGATGTGCGCCCCGAAGAGGTCGAGGAGGCGGGCGAACTGCTCCGCTGGCTCGCCGGCGACCACTTCACCTTCCTCGGCTACCGCGAGTACGAGCTGACGGAGGCCGACGCGTTGACCGCGGTCCCCGGCACCGGGCTCGGCATCCTGCGCGCCGACCCGCAGCACGGCGACGACGAGGACCACCCCGCCAGCCACTCCTTCAGCAGGCTGCCCGCCGATGCCCGCGCCAAGGCCCGTGAGCACAATCTGCTCGTCCTCACCAAGGCCAACAGCCGCGCCACCGTGCACCGCCCCAGCTACCTCGACTACGTGGGCGTCAAGAAGTTCGACGCCAAGGGCAATGTCATCGGGGAGCGCCGCTTCCTCGGGCTGTTCTCGTCCGCCGCGTACATCGAGTCCGTGCGCCGGGTGCCGGTGGTCCGCCGCAAGGTCGCCGAGGTGCTGGAAGGCGCGGGATTCTCCCCGAACAGCCACGACGGCCGCGACCTCATGCAGATCATGGAGACGTACCCGCGCGACGAGCTGTTCCAGACGCCCGCCGACCAGCTCAGGACCATCGCCACGAGCGTGCTGTACCTCCAGGAGCGCAGGCGGCTGCGGCTCTTCCTGCGGCAGGACGAGTACGGGCGCTACTACTCCGCCCTGATCTACCTGCCGCGCGACCGCTACACCACCGGGGTGCGGCTGCGGCTCATCGACATCCTCAAGGACGAACTCGGCGGCACCAGCGTCGACTTCACCGCCTGGAACACCGAGTCGATCCTCTCCCGGCTGCACTTCGTCGTGCGCGTACCGACCGGCACCGAGCTGACGGAGCTGACCGAGGCCGACACCGACCGCATCGAGGCCAGGCTCGTTGAGGCCGCCCGCTCCTGGGCCGACGCCTTCGCCGACGCGCTGAACGCCGAATGCGGCGAGGAGCGCGCGGCCGAGCTGCTGCGCCGCTACGGGAACGCCTTCCCCGAGGGGTACAAGGCCGACCACTCGCCGCGCTCGGCCGTCGCCGACCTCGTCCATCTCGAAGCGCTCGCCAGGACCGAGAAGGACTTCGCCCTCTCGCTGTACGAGCCCGTCGGCGCCGCCGCCGATGAGCGCCGCTTCAAGATCTACCGGACGGGCGAGCAGGTCTCGCTCTCCGCCGTCCTGCCGGTCCTCCAGCGCCTCGGCGTCGAGGTCGTCGACGAGCGCCCGTACGAGCTGCGCTGCACCGACCGCTCGCTCGCCTGGATCTACGACTTCGGTCTGCGGCTGCCCAAGAGCGGCGCGGGCAGCGCCCATCTCGCCGAGGACGCCCGCGAGCGCTTCCAGGACGCCTTCGCCGCCGTGTGGACCGGTGCGGCGGAGAACGACGGCTTCAACTCCCTCGTCCTGCGGGCGGGCCTCAACTGGCGCCAGGCGATGGTCCTGCGGGCGTACGCGAAGTACCTGCGCCAGTCCGGGTCCACGTTCAGCCAGGACTACATGGAGGACACCCTCTGCAACAACGTCCACACCGCCCGGCTGCTCGTCTCGCTGTTCGAGGCGCGGATGTCGCCGGGCCGCCAGCGCGCCGGCACGGAGCTGATCGACGGGGTGATGGAGGAGCTGGACGGAGCGCTCGACCAGGTCGCGAGCCTGGACGAGGACCGGATCCTGCGCTCGTTCCTCACCCTCATCAAGGCCACGCTGCGGACCAACTTCTTCCAGCTCAGGGAGGACGGCAAGCAGCACAGCTACGTCTCGGTCAAGTTCGACCCGCAGGCCGTCCCCGACCTGCCGGCGCCCCGCCCCGCGTACGAGATCTGGGTGTACTCGCCGCGCGTCGAGGGCGTGCATCTGCGCTTCGGCAAGGTCGCCCGCGGCGGACTGCGCTGGTCCGACCGGCGTGAGGACTTCCGTACGGAGATCCTCGGCCTGGTCAAGGCGCAGATGGTGAAGAACACCGTGATCGTGCCGGTCGGCGCCAAGGGCGGCTTCGTCGCCAAGCAGCTCCCCGACCCGGCCGAGGACCGGGACGCCTGGCTGGCCGAGGGCATCGCCTCGTACAAGATCTTCATCTCGGCGCTGCTCGACATCACGGACAATCTCGTCGCGGGCGAGGTCGTGCCGCCGACCGACGTCGTCCGGCACGACGAGGACGACACGTATCTGGTCGTCGCCGCCGACAAGGGCACGGCCAGCTTCTCCGACATCGCCAACGAAGTCGCCGTCGCGTACAACTTCTGGCTCGGTGACGCCTTCGCCTCCGGCGGCAGCGCCGGCTACGACCACAAGGGCATGGGCATCACGGCCCGCGGCGCCTGGGAGTCCGTGAAGCGGCACTTCCGCGAGCTGGGCCATGACGTGCAGTCCGAGGAGTTCACGGTCGTCGGCGTCGGCGACATGTCCGGGGACGTCTTCGGCAACGGGATGCTGCTCTCCGAGCACATCCGGCTGGTCGCGGCCTTCGACCACCGGCACATCTTCCTCGACCCCAAGCCGGACGCCGCGACCTCGTACGCGGAGCGCCGCCGGCTCTTCGAGCTGCCGCGCTCGTCCTGGGCCGACTACGACAAGAAGCTGCTGTCGCAGGGCGGCGGTATCCATCCCCGTACCGCCAAGTCGATCCCGGTCAACGCGCAGGTGCGCGAGGCCCTCGGCATCGACGAAGGGGTCACGAAGCTGACCCCGGCCGATCTGATGAAGGCGATCTTCCAGGCCCCGGTCGACCTGCTGTGGAACGGCGGCATCGGTACGTATGTGAAGGCCACCACCGAGACCCACGCGGACGTCGGCGACAAGGCCAACGACGCGATCCGGGTCAACGGCGAGGATCTGCGGGCGAAGGTAGTCGGCGAGGGCGGCAACCTCGGTCTGACCCAGCTCGGCCGGATCGAGTTCGCCCGGCGCGGCGCCGGCGGCGAGGGCGGCAAGATCAACACCGACGCCATCGACAACAGCGCGGGCGTGGACACCTCCGACCACGAGGTGAACATCAAGATCCTGCTCAACAGCCTCGTCACCAGCGGTGACATGACCGTCAAGCAGCGCAACCAACTGCTCGCCGCGATGACCGACGAGGTCGGCGCGCTCGTGCTGCGCAACAACTACGCGCAGAACACCGCCCTCGCCAACGCCGTCGCCCAGTCGCCCTCCCTCCTCCACGCCCACCAGCGCTACATGCGCCGGCTGAGCAGGGACGGACACCTCAACAGGGCGCTGGAGTTCCTGCCCACCGACCGGCAGGTGCGCGAACTGCTCAGCGCGGGCAAGGGGCTCTCGCAGCCCGAGCTGGCCGTGCTGCTCGCCTACACCAAGATCACCGTCGCCGACGAGCTGATCCACACCGGGCTCCCCGACGACCCGTATCTGCGCAAGCTGCTGCACGCGTACTTCCCCGCGCCGCTCCAGGAGCAGTACGCCGAGCAGATCGACGCGCACGCGCTGCGCCGCGAGATCGTCACGACGGTGCTCGTCAACGACACCGTCAACTCCGGCGGTTCGACCTTCCTGCACCGGCTGCGCGAGGAGACGGGCGCCTCGATCGAGGAGATCGTCAGGGCGCAGACGGCGGCCAGGGAGATCTTCGGTCTGAGCGGGGTCTGGGACGAGGTCGAGGCGCTCGACAACAAGGTCGACGCGGCCGTCCAGACCCGGATCAGGCTGCACTCGCGCCGGCTCGTCGAGCGCGGTACGCGCTGGCTGCTGGGCAACAGGCCGCAGCCGCTGGAGATCGCCGGGACGATCGAGTTCTTCGCCGAGGGCGTGGCGCGGGTCTGGGCGAAGCTGCCCACGCTGCTGCTCGGCGCCGAGCTGGAGTGGTACCAGAAGCTCCTGGAGGAGCTGACCGGTGCCGGGGTCCCGGAGGAACTGGCCCTGCGGGTGGCCGGGTTCTCGTCCGCCTTCCCGACGCTCGACATCGTCGCCATCGCCGAGCGCACCGAGCAGGACCCGCTGGATGTCGCCGAGGTCTACTACGACCTCGGGGACCGGCTGCGGATCAGCCAGCTCATGGACCGGATCATCGAGCTGCCGCGCGCCGACCGCTGGCAGTCCATGGCCCGCGCCTCCATCCGCGAGGACCTGTACTCGGCGCACGCGGCGCTGACGGCGGATGTGCTGTCGGCCGGTGACGCGAGTGCCAGTCCCGAGGAGCGCTTCAAGGCGTGGGAGGAGAAGAACGCGGCGATCCTGGGCCGTTCGCGCTCGACGCTGGAGGAGATCCAGAGTTCGGACTCGTTCGACCTGGCGAACCTGTCGGTCGCGATGCGCACGATGCGGACGCTGCTGCGCACCCACCACTGACGTGCGGGAGGCGCCCGGCACAACTGCCGGGCGCCTCCCGCTCTCTCCGGTCGGCGCTCCCGCGTCAGCGCAGGTGGAGGCCCAGTTCCTTACGGGGTCGGCCGCCCGCCCACAGCCGGCGGCAGGCCAGTGCGGCAGCGGTCAGCAGGAGCGCGTTCCTGGCCGCCACGACCGCGCAGCCGAGCGGGGTGACCGCCATGACGTCCCCGTACAGCAGCGGGAAGCCGAGCGCGCTCAGCGCCGCCGCCGGCAGCAGGAGCAGGGCCACCGGGCGCTGGGTGGTGTGCCGCGAGGTGAGGCAGACCGCCGCCAGGCCCAGCAGCCAGATCAGATACTGCGGGCTGATCACCCTGCTGGTGACGGTGAACAGCAGGACGGCGGTCAGCGCGGCGTCGAAGGGCGTGGCAGCCGTCCAGCGCGCCGCCCGCACCCGCCACAGCAGCAGCCAGCAGAAGGCCAGCGCGGTCAGCAGCAGCGCCGCCCTGGCCACGTCCGGCACCTGGGGCCCGGTGAACTCGAAGGCCCCGTACCGGTAGGAGACCGTGCCGGACCAGCCGGCCAGCTTCGCCAGCGACAGGGCCGTGCCGCCGACCGACTCGATCTGCACACCGCGGCCGTCCTGCTGCCGCAGGAAGTCCAGCGGGTGCGAGAAGAACAGCGCCAGCACCCCGAACAGCGCCAGCGCGCTGACCGCCGCCGATGTCCACACCGCGCGCGTCGTGCGGCCGGGCGCCGTGCCCAGCAGGGTCAGCACCGGCCAGACCTTCGCCAGCGCGCCGATTCCGGCGAGCGCCCCGCCGAGCCGCGGCCTCCCGCGCTGCGCCAGCAGCGCGAGGACGGCGAGCGCGGTGACCTGGACGTCGTACCGGGCGAGCGGGATGTGCAGCAGCAGCGGCAGCCCGCACACCCACAGCCAGGCCCCGGCGGCGCCGGCCCCCGCGCCCGCCTGGTCGGCCCAGGCCCCGTCGAGCGGTGACCCCGAGCCGCGCCCCGCGCGGGCGAGCGCGCAGGTGACGACGGCGTCGGCGAGCAGGGTCAGCGCGACGAACGCCTGGAAGTACGTGAACCACGGCAGCAGCGCGGGCGAGAGGAGCACGGCGCCGGCCCCCGGCGGGTACTGCCAGCTCGTGTCGCCCGAAGGGAACGCCCCCCGGCTGAGCTGCTCGTACCAGCCCCGGTAGAGGTCGTACACCTCGCCGGTCACCCCGCCGCCGCCGAGGTTGTCCTGGACGAGCAGGACGACCATCGCCGTCCTCGTCACCGCCCAGACCCCGCCGAGCGCGAGCCAGGGCCGCGCGCCGGCGGCGGGCGGCCTGCCGTCGTACCCGACGGTCAGCAGCGGCCCGAAGCCGGGCGGCGGCGCCACGGAAACGGGGAACGGGATGCCGGTCGTGCCGGTCCGACGGTTTGTCATCGACCGGCAGCCTAGACCGTTTTGTCGCTATTTCCGCTTCTTGCCCGCTCCGGCGGGCCCGCCGGTGAACTGCTCGTACGCCGCGACGACGTCCTTTGCCGGGCCGTCCATGCGCAGCGTCCCCGACTCCAGCCACAGGGCGCGGTCACACGTCTCGGTGATCGTCCTGTTGCTGTGGCTGACGAGGAAGACCGTGCCGGCCTCCTCGCGCAGCTCCTCGATCCGCTCCTTGCTGCGCTTCTGGAACCTGGCGTCGCCGGTCGACAGCGCCTCGTCGATGAGCAGCACCTCGTGGTTCTTGGCGGCGGCGATGGAGAAGCGCAGCCGGGCGCCCATGCCCGAGGAGTACGTGCGCATCGGCAGCGAGATGAAGTCGCCCTTCTCGTTGATCCCGGAGAACTCCACGATGTCGTCGTAGCGTTCGCGCACCTGCCCGCGCGACATGCCCATCGCGAGCCCGCCGAGCACCACGTTGCGCTCGCCGGTCAGATCGCCCATCAGCGCCGCGTTGACGCCGAGGAGCGAGGGCTGGCCCTGGGTGTAGATCTTGCCCCGCGACGGCGGCAGCAGTCCGGCCACCGCCTTGAGCAGGGTCGACTTGCCCGAGCCGTTCGAGCCGATCAGCCCGATGGCCTCGCCCTTGTACGCGGCGAAGCTCACCCCGCGTACGGCGAGCACCTCGCGCACCCCGGGGACGCCGCGCCGCGAGACGATCCGGCTGAGGGCCGAGGTGGCGGCGCCTCTGCCGCCCCGGGTGCCGTGCACCTTGTACGTGATGTGGACGTCGTCCACGACGACGGTCGGAATCCGCTCAGCCACGTCCGTACTCCTCCTCGGCCTTCCAGAAGTACACGAACCCGCCGACCCCCAGCAGCACCGCCCAGCCCAGCGCCAGCGGCCACACGTGCGGCGGCAGCTTGTCGGCGCCGAAGCTGCTGATCAGCGAGTAGCGCATCAGGTCGATGTAGATCGCGGTCGGGTTGCAGTCCAGGGCCACGCCGACCGCGTGCGGCACCTTGTCGATCACGTTGTCGATGCTGTACATCACGCCGGAGATGTACATCCAGGTGCGCAGCACGAACGGTGTGAGCTGCGCGATGTCCGGCGTCTTCGCGCCGAGCCTGGCCACGATCATCGACAGGCCCGTGGCGAACATGGACATGAACACCAGCGACGGTACGGCGAGCAGCCAGCTATACGTGGGGTACTGCCCGAAGGCGAGCAGGATCACGAACAGCGCGCCGAGCGAGAAGAGCAACTGCTGGAGCTGTTGCAGGGCCAGTGAGATCGGCAGCGCGGCGCGCGGGAAGTGCAGGGCCCGCACGAGCCCGGTGTTGGACGAGATGGCCCGGGTGCCCGCGGTGACGGCGCTGGAGATGAAGCTCCAGATGAACACGCCGGTCACCAGGAACGGGATGAAGTCCTCGACGTTCTTCTTGGTGCCGAGCAGCACCCCGAAGATGAAGTAGTAGACCAGCGCGTTGAGCAGCGGGGTCATGATCTGCCAGATCTGGCCGAGCTTCGCCTGGCTGTACTGCGCGGTCAGCTTCGCCGTGGCGAAGGCGGTGATGAAGTGGCGCCGGCCCCAGAGCTGCCGTGTGTAGCTGCCGAGGCTCGGGCGGGCCCCGCTGACGGACAGACCGTACTTCGCCGCCAGCGCGGCCGGGTCCAGCTCCTCGTCGGCCGTCGCCGGCCGGGGCGGGGTGGGGGGATGGGTCCGTGCGATCGTCTCGCTCACTGGAGTCGCTTTCGACGTAGCTGAGTCTTCGCGGCGACGGCCGGAGTGGCGCATGTTGCGATGGAACGGATCCGTATCGTCGCAACGCTGAGAGTAGGACGGTTTCACGTCGCAACGCAACCGTTCCGTCGTCAAGGTATGCTCAAGTCCTATGAGCCCGGACCCGCGCACCTCACGCCGCGTCCCCGCAGGAGCAGCCGTGCTCCGGGAAGACGTGACCGACGCCATCCGCGCCGCCGTCTTCGAGGAGCTGGCAGCCGTCGGATTCGCCCGGATGTCGATCGAGGGCATCGCGCGCAGGGCGGGCGTCGGCAAGACGGCCGTCTACCGCCGCTGGAAGTCCAAACTGGCGCTGGTCCTCGACCTGATGTCCGTCTTCGCCGACCAGGGGCTGCCCGCCCCGGCGACCGGATCGCTGTACGGGGACGTGCGGGCGCTGCTGGAAGTGGCCTCGCACGCGCTGCGCCACCCGGTGGCCTCGCAGGTCATTCCCGATCTGCTGGTGGAGTCGGCCCGGCACCCCGAGATCGCCGACACCATCAAGGCCGCGCTGACCGACGGCCAGCGCGGGATCGCGGCCGTCATCGTCCGTGAGGCGGTCGAGCGCGGCGAGCTGCCCGCCGCAACGGAGCCCGACCGGCTGCTCGATCTGACGGTCGGGCCGCTGTACTGGCGGCTCGTGGTGGTGCGCAACAAGCTGCCCAAGGGCTATCTCGACGACCTGGCGTCGGCGGCGGTGGCCGCGCTCAGTCGAGACTGAGCGCCTCGCGCCCGTTCTCCCCGAAGGCCGCCGCCCGGACCGGCGCTGAAGGTGCCTGGTGCGCCTGGTGCGGCAGGAACACCGGCCGGGGCGCGGGCCTGCGCTCCTCCTGCGGCAGCGGTACGGGCAGCCCGGCCGTCTCGCCGAGGAAGACATGGCGCACCACGCGCTCGGCGGCCTGCCCGTCGTCGTACGGACAGAAGCGGGTACGGAACGCCGTCCGCAACTGGCTGGAGCGCGAGCCGCGCCAGTGGT
Source organism: Streptomyces sp. NPDC087906 (assembly GCF_055584925.1). Lineage (NCBI taxonomy): Bacteria > Bacillati > Actinomycetota > Actinomycetes > Kitasatosporales > Streptomycetaceae > Streptomyces > Streptomyces sp. NPDC087906. The sequence goes on along the minus strand of NZ_JBVJLC010000004.1, from coordinate 627,741 downwards.
CGCTGGTGAAGATGTCGATCAGCTCGTCCTCGGTGCGGGCGACCGCGCCCGGTGAGAAGGCCCGCAGGTCGAAGTAGGTGCCGCGGGCCGCCTCGTAGGCCGGCTGGTCGTCGCAGTGGATGACGATGGGCCGGTCCAGGTTGGCGTAGTCGAACATCAGCGACGAGTAGTCCGTGACCAGCGCGTCCGACGCCAGGCACAGCGTCTCGACGGACGGGTGCGCCGAGACGTCGATGATCCTCGGGTGCGGCGCGTGCGGCAGCGGCTCGCCGTAGCCGGGGTGCGCCCGGGTCAGCAGGACGAAGCGCGGGCCGAGGCACTGGACGACGCGCTCCAGGTCGAGCGGCAGGTAGTGGCTGCGCCGGTAGTCGCGCCGGGTGGGCGCGTACAGCACTGCGGTGTACCCCTCGGGGATGCCGAGCGTCTCGCGCAGCCGCGCCACGTCGGCGGCGGTCGCCCGCTGGAAGACGTCGTTGCGCGGGTGGCCGTATTCGAGCGTCGTGAAGCTCGCGGGGAACGCCTTCTCCCGCACCAGGGTGGAGTGGCGGTTGGCCGAGAGGGAGTAGTCCCAGGTGTCCGCGTCGTCCAGGAGCCGCGCGATGTCGGCGGGCCCGGCCGCCGCCGGCCGGTCCAGCAGATCGAGGCCGACGGACTTGAGCGGGGTGCCCGGGTGCGTCTGGAGCAGGATCTGGCCGGGCCGCTTGGCCACCGCCAGCGTGGTGTTGGTGACGAGGTAGCGGGAGCGGGCCAGCGCCGTCCAGTAGCCGAAGGTGCCGGGGCGCAGCCGCCGCGTCCCGGCCGGGACGGTGTGCTGGAGCGCCGGTGCCACCAGCCAGGCGGTGCGCACGCTCGGCACCAGCTCGCGCACCTTCTCCTCGATGGCCGCCGGGTCACCCGCGTAGCCGCCGTGCGCCGCGAACACCGCGCGGTCCGAGCGGACGGGGAGCTGCCGCTGTACGCGGTAGTGCAGCCGCAGCGCCGCCGTACGGGCCAGCCGGCCGAGCCCCGCGCACAACCGCGCGGCGTGGCAGCGCAGTTGGCGCGCGGCGCGCAGCGTCAGATACGTACGGTGCGCACCGAGCCGCAGCAGCGCGTGGCGCAGCCGGGCGGCGCCCGGGGTGCGGTAGCGGCGGTGGTGGGCGCGGGCCCTGCGGAAGAACTCGGCGCTGCGTGACATCTGGCCCTCCGTCGCGGCCAGCGCCGCGAAGTGGTCGAGCATGCGGCGGTGCAGGACCGGGCGCCAGCGGGCGAGTTCGGGCCGCTCGTCGAGGAACGCGAAGACCCGGTCGTACTGGGCGAAGAGGTCGAGGTGTGTGCGCTCGCGCGCGGTGCGGTGCCTGCGGTCCCGTACGCAGACGCGGTCCAGCGTCGCGATCGTGCCGGCCGTCATCAGCACGGGGTAGGCCCAGGCGACGTCAGCGTGCCGGCCCGGCGGGAAGGCCAGGCCCTCGCGCTCGATGAACTCCCGCCGGTACGCCTTGTTCCAGGCCGCGAGCAGTGTGGTCAGCAGGGCGGGCCGGTTCGCGAGCTGGAAGGCCGCGGGCCCCTCTTCGGTGAGGGGTGCGACGACCCCGCCCCGTACGCTCTCACCCGTCCAGTACGTACGGGCGTGGTCGTGGACCAGGACGTCGGGTCCGCCCGTCTCCTTGAGCCGGTCCGTGATCGCCTGGAGCGCGCCGGGCACGAGCGTGTCGTCGCCGTCGAGGAAGATCAGGTAGTCACCGGTCGCCCGAGCGATCCCGGCGTTGCGCGCGGGCCCGAGGCCGGCGTTGGCCGGGAGGTGGACCGCGACGACCCGGCGGTCCTCGGCTGCGAACTCGTCGATGATCGCACCGCACGCGTCGGGCGAGCAGTCGTCCACAGCGATGAGTTCGAGATCGTCGTAGGACTGGGTCAGTACCGACCGGAGGGACTCCGTGAGGTACGCCTGGACCTGGTAGGCGGGGACGATGACACTGAACCGGGGCATGGCTCTGGAACGGCACGGGCGGCGGCCTGGTTACGCGCGCCATGGCATACGGGGGACCGGTCGCCCTGACCGGCCCCCCGTACTGTCACCTCTACGCGTGAGCCCTCACCCGTATGTGTGAGAGCGCGGGCGCTACTTGACGGCGCCCGCCATCACGCCGGAGACGAACTGCCGCTGGAACGCGAAGAACACGATCAGCGGGATCACCATCGACAGGAAGGCGCCGGGCGCCAGCACGTCGACGTTGTTGCCGAACTGCCGTACCTGCTGCTGGAGCGCCACGGTGATCGGCGGGTTCTTCGAGTCGGCGAAGACCAGCGCGACCAGCATGTCGTTCCAGACCCAGAGGAACTGGAAGATGCCGAGCGAGGCGATGGCGGGACCGCCGAGCGGCATCACGACCCGGGTGAACAGCCGGATCTCACCTGCCCCGTCGAGCCGCGCCGCCTCCAGCAGCTCCCTCGGTATCTCCGCGAAGAAGTTGCGCAACAGGAAGATCGCGAAGGGCAGACCGAAGGCGACGTGGAAGATGACGACACCGAACGTCGTCTCGAAGATGCCTATCTCGCCGAACAGTTTGGAGACCGGGACCAGCGCCACCTGGACCGGGACCACCAGCAGCCCGACGACCACCAGGAACCACCAGTCGCGGCCCGGGAAGTCCATCCACGCGAAGGCGTAGCCGGCGAGCGACCCGATCACCACGACGAGGAGCGTCGCGGGGACCGTGATCAGCACGGTGGAGAGCAGCGAGTTGGTGATGATGTCGTTGTCGAGGAGGTGCGAGTAGTTCTCGGTGGTGAGCTGGGTGGGGGCCGTGAAGACCTTCCACCAGCCGGTGGCGTTGATGTCCTTGGAGTCACGCAGCGAGGAGATCAGCAGCCCGATCGTGGGCATCAGCCAGAACAGGCCGACCAGGATCAGGACGACGCGCACCGCACCGCCGCCCAGCTTGGCGGCTATCCGGGCCGGGAGTGACTGCTCCGCCTTGACCACACCGTCGGTCGCGGTCATCGGCGCGTCTCCCTTCTCATGCGTCGTACGTTGAAGAGCATCACCGGGATGACCAGCAGGAGCAGCAGGACGGCGATGGCGCTGCCCACGCCGAGGTCGGCGTCCGTGCCGAACGACGAGCGGTAGAGCTGGAGGGCCAGCACGTTGGCGTCGTCCTGCGAGGAGCCCGGCGCGATGATGAAGACCAGGTCGAAGATCTTCAGCACGTTGATCATCAGGGTGACCATGACGACGGCGAGCACCGGCGCCAGCAGCGGCACGGTGATCCGGCGGAACACCTGCCACTCGTTGGCCCCGTCGACCCGCGCCGCCTCCAGCAGCTCACGGGGCATGCCCGCGAGTCCGGCCGCGATCAGGACCATCGCGAACCCGGCCCACATCCACAGGTAGCTGCCGATGATGGCGGGGGTGACCAGATTGGGCCCCAGCCAGTCGACGCCGTTGTAGGGCTCGCGGAAGTTGGAAGCGGGCAGCCGCAGTTGGGCGCCCGCCGCCGAGTCGGGGAGGCTGAAGGTGCCGTTGTCGGCGGCGGTGGCCGTCGCGACGACCTTGCCGTCCTTGACGGCCTCCACCTTGATGCCCTTGAGGCCGAGTTCCTTGCTGTCGATGATGTTGGGCTTGCCGCCGCCACCGGGGGTGAAGTCCAGCCAGGCCGTACCGGTGATCCTGCCGTCGGCCGGCTTGGCCGCCTCCGCGGGCTTCGCGTCGGACGGCATCTTCGCCGGCACCACACCCACGAGCGGGAGCTGGACGGGACTGCCGGCCTCGACCGGCTGCTTGGTGATGAACGACCCGCCGCCGCCCGCCTTGAGCGGATGGACCGGCAGCGGATGCGCCTTGGGGTAGCCGGCCGACTCGGCGAACGTGTCGTGCACGCCCACCCAGACGGCGTTGGCGACACCGCGCGCCGGGTCCTGCTCGTAGACCAGCCGGAAGATGATGCCCGAAGCGAGCATCGAGATCGCCATCGGCATGAAGATGACCAGCTTGAAGGCCGTTCCCCAGCGCACCCGTTCGGTGAGCACGGCGAAGATCAGCCCGAGGGCGGTGGCCACGACGGGCGCCACGATCACCCAGATCACATTGTTCTTGACCGCGGTCAGGATCGTGTCGTCGGTGAATATCTCCACATAGTTGTCGAAGCCCGCGAAGGAGCTGCCGGACTTGTCGAAGAAGGACCGGTAGACCGAGTACCCGATCGGGTAGACCACGAGCGCGCCGAGCAGCACCAGCGCGGGCAGCAGGAAGCCGACCGCGATCGTTTTACGTGTGCCTGTCACGCTCTTACGTTTGCCTCCGCCGGAAGGCGCCGGCTTCTCGCCGACGCCTTCCGTGACCACAGCAGTCATGCCGTCAGCTCTTGAACGCCTTGGCCGCGTCGGACTCCAACTGCTGCTGGGTCCCCGCGACGTCCTTCGGGTTCTTCAGGAAGTCCTGCAGGTCCTTCCACTCGCCCTTGCCGGGCGTACCGCCGAACGACTGCGGCATCTGGTCGGACATGTCGAAGCGGAAGTCGTCACCCGCGTCGATGAGCGCCTTCGCGATGCCCCGCTGGACGTCGTTCGGGTAGGCGGCGCCGTCCAGCGCCTTGTTCGGCGACACGAAACCGCCGGCCTCGGCCCAGATCTTCGCCGCGTCGGTCGAGGCGAGGAAGGTCAGCAGCGCCTGCGCGCCCTTGGAGTCCTTCAGGATCACGGCCGCGTCGCCGCCGGTGACCACGGGCGGCGTGGTGCCGGCCGCGGGGAACGGGAAGATCTTCGCGTCCGTACCGACCTTGGCGTCGGTCTCCGCGACATTCGCCCCGGCGAAGTCGGCGGCGGCGACCATGGCCGCCTTCGGCGTGTCACCACCGGTGAAGGTCTGGGTGACCGAGGCGGGGAACTCCGTCTGCAGCGCGCCGTCGGCGCCGCCGGAGATCAGACTCGGCTTGCCGAAGAGCTGGCCGAGCGTCGTCAGCGCGTCCTTGACCGAGGGGTCGGTCCACTTGATCTTGTGCTGGGCGAGCTGGTCGTACTTCTCGGGCCCCGCCTGGGAGAGATAGACGTTCTCGAACCAGTCCGTCAGGGTCCAGCCGTCGGCGCCCGCCACCGAGACCGGGGTGACACCGGAGGCCGAGATCGTCTCGGCCGTCGAGAGGAACTCCTTCCAGGTCTTCGGGACCGTGGCGCCCGCGTTCTGGAAGGCCGCGTCGTTGTACCAGACGAGCGACTTGTTGGCGGCCTTGAAGTACACGCCGTACTGCGTGCCGTCCACGGCGCCGAGGTCCTGCCAGCCCTTGCTGTAGTTCTTCGCCAGCTCCGCCTTGGCCTCGGGGCCCGCGGGCTTGACCCACTTCTTCTCCACGGCCTGCTGGATCGCCCCGACCTGCGGGAGCATCGCCAGATCGGGCGGGCTGCCGCCGGCGATCTTCGTACCGAGGAAGTTCACGATCGGGTCCTGCGCGGGCACGAAGGTGACCGTCGCGCCCGTCCTGCTCTGGAACTCCTTGAGGACCTTGGTGAAGTTCGCCTGCTCGGGCCCTGTCCAGACCGCGGCGATCTCCAGCTTCACGCCGTCCAGTTTCGGCAACTGGACGCCCGCGGCCGACGGCTCCTTGCTCGCGCCGGCGCCCGAGTCCTTGCCGCCGCCACCGTCGTCGTCCGAGCCACCGCACCCCGTCAGCGCCACGGCGCCTGCGGCCACCAGTGCCACTGCCGCTCTGCGGGTGCCAAGAGCCCTGCTTGTCTTGCGAGTTGTGCGCATTACTTCCCCGTCTCTCCCGTGCGCGTACGAATCTACGCATGCGGAACCGGCGTTGCCGTCGGTCCGTGCCGACAGTCCTACGCCGGGTACCCAGGGGCCGCAATACTGTGCCCGCGGTCAACTCGATGATCGTAATGGGCTCGTGACGTGGCTCGACGCGCCGTTCGACCGCGAATACTGCGGTGGACGACAGCCTTACCCGGCGATCTTCACGGATGGGCCGGGGTCAGCGGTGCGACCGGCACCGCGTCGACCGAGCGGGCGGCCCGCTCCAACGCGCTGGCGAGCAGGGCGAGATCGGTCGGCCCGTTGCCCAGCTCCCGGACCGGGCGGCGGGTCGGTGGATCGCCCATGCGCTCCCACTCCAGCGGCAGCACCGTGGGCCGCAGGGTGGCCGTACGGGGAATCCGGCCGGTGACCCGGCCGCCCTGGAACGGGACCACCCGGCCGTCCGGATAGCCGAGCCTGCCCCGGCCGGGCGCCGGGTCGTCAGGCCCTGGAGCGGTGGGCGGCGCGTCCAGCACGGCCCGCAGCCGGGTGCGCTGCGCGAGGTCCGTGTCGCTCGTCCGGTCCGGGGAAGCGGAAGCCGCCACCAGATGCACCCCGAGCCGCTCACCGTCCCTGGCGACCGCCTCAAGGGCCCGTACGACGGAACCGGCGGCCGGCCGGCCGGGGCTGCCGAGCGCGGGCGCCACCAGCGCGTCGAAATCGTCCACCAGGACCACGAGCCGGGGCAGCGGGGTGGCCGCGCCCGAAGCGCCGGACTGCGCGGGCGCCGTACGGCCCGAGGTCGTCCTGAGCCGCATCGTGCTGCCCGAGCCGGGCGTCTCGACATCCCCGCGCTGATCGCTCGGCGGGCGCTGCCCGATCATCCGGTCGGAGACCGCACGGCCTGTGTGCCACTCGGCGAAGTCGAGATGGCCCAACAGCTCGGCCCTGCGCTTCAGTTCGGCGCCGAGCGCCTGCGCGAACTCCCGCATCCGCAGCGGGTCGGAGGCGATCAGATGCTCGGTGACATGGGGGAGTTCGGTACAGACCCCGAGCCCTTCCCCGCCGCGCTGGCCGCCCGCACCGTCCACCAGCAGCAGACCGAGCCGGTCCGGCCGCCCGGCCGCCGCCAGCGAGGCGGCGACCGAGCGCAGCAGTTCCGTACGGCCGCTGCCCGCCGGGCCCTCGATCAGCAAGTGCGGGCCCTCCACGGTCAGATCCACGCTCACCGGGCCGCGCGGCCCGGCGCCCAGCACCGCCGTGCAGTCGCCCGTACTGTCGGCGGCCGAGGCCCAACGCGCCATCAACGACGCCGGGGTGGCCCTCGCGAGCCCCAACTCGTCCAGCAACCGGGCGGATGGGGGCAGCGCGGCGGCCGGACTCCGGTCGTGCGGCCCCGCGGTCGTCCGCAGCGGGGCCAGCGCGCGGCCGAAGCGCTCGGCCCAGGCCGGCGACACCGCGTCCACCACAGCGACCGTCCCCTCGCCGCCGCCACGGCCCACGGCGGCCGTACGCAGCAGCCGCAGCGCCGTCGCCACATCGCCGCTCAGCAGCGCGACCGTCCCGCACTCGCGGAAGGGCAGCGAGGCGGCGCACGCCGCCTCGTAGGCGGCCGAGATCGGGAAGAGGGACGAGGCCGCGGGGGTCTCGGCGAGACAGACCAGATGGATGCCGACGGCCGAACCGGCGCCGGCCAGCCGGGCCGTCGCCTCGCGCAGCGCGGCGGAGCCGGGATCGCCGTCGACGACCAGGACCGTACGGGGTCCGCTGTACGCGGCGGCAGCCTCGGCCACCGCAGCGGGCGGCGCCGATGCCCAGCCGGGGCCCAGCGGTCCGTCGTCGAGACGCCGGGACAGCTCGGCCGTCCTGGCGGCGGCCTGGTCCCGGTCGTAGGCCAGCAGCAGCCGGCAGTCCTGGCCGTGGGCGGGCCGCAGATGCGGCAGCCAGCCGAGCCAGCCCCACTCAGCGCGATGCTGCTCCACGCTCCTGACCCGGTCCGTGCTGATGAGGACGATCTCCAGATCCGACGGCGAGTGCAGCGCGGCGAGCTGGGCCACCACCGACCGCGCGAGGCCGGTCAGCCGCTCCCTCGGCCCGGCGAGACCGAGCGACCCCGCCGTGCGCAGCCCGGCCGTCACCGGCGCGGCGGCCGCCGTGCCCTGCTCCCGCCCGTCGGCCGTGCCGAGCCGGACGACGAGCGCCTCCGGGTGCCGGCTGTCGCGCTCCCAGAGCCGGGGCCCGGGGCCGAGCGCCGTCAGCAGGATCTCGGCCGGATCCGGCCACAGCTCCGCCCGGCGCACCGGACCTTCGGGGGCGGGCCGCCGGGGGCCCGGCACCGCTTCCGGTACGTCGTCACGGCCGCCGGCCAGCCGCCGCGCCCAGGCGCCCAGACCGCCGCGCCGCCTGGCCGCCGCTTCCGACAGCTCCGTGCCGCGCGTGGGCGTGCCCTGCCGGCGCGAGCCCGGGTCCCTGCTGTGCGACTGCGCGCCGTCGGCGGGATCCGCCGGGTCGGCCGCCGCCGCTCTGCCGTGCGCCGGGGTGCCGTCGCCCGCCCGCGGGTCCGGGATGCGCGGCTCGGGCGCCCGGGGGGAGCCCGGCGCGCTGCCGTACTGCCCGGTGTGCGGCCCGGTGTCCCTGCTGCCGGTGTCCCAGCCCGACGTGTCCCTGGCCGCCGCGTCTCTGGCCGCCGCTTCTCTGGCGGCGGCGTCCCTGGTGGCCGCCGAGAAGTCGGCGCCGCCGCCGTGGGTCTCGGTCGGGGATCCGGGGTTGAACGCCGGGACCGTACGCCCGCCGCCATGGCCGCCCGGCGCCGGTGCGACGCCCTGGGCCGCCTCGGACCCGTACGGCGGGCGGCCCTGCCGGGCCTTCTCGTCGGCAGCGGGCCGCGCGACGCGCAGATGCCCCTCGCCGTCGGGGGTGGTCGGCAGCGCGACCGCGCGCTCGCCCCTGGTGAGCCGCAGCGCGGACTCGCCGAGCCGCAGCAGCGCGCCGGGCGGCAGCGGGACCGGCAGCCGGCCCACCTCGACACCGTCCAGCGCCGTGCCGTTCGTGGAGCCGAGGTCGGCGACCGAGATCGTGCCGTCGTCGGCGACCGTCACCGCGCAGTGCAGCCGGGACACGTCCGGGTCGTCCAGCGGGACGTCGGCGTCGGCCGAGCGGCCGATCCTGATCTGCCCGCCGTGCAGCAGATGGACCCCGCCCGCGTCGGGCCCCGCCACCACATGGAGCTGGGCGGGCGCGGACCCGGTCGGGATGTCGTCGTCGCCCGGGACCTGGAGCGAGAGCACGGCCCCGTCGATCAGCGGCGGCTCGCCCAAGGCGCAGCGCTGCCCGTCGAGCCGCTCGCGGCCCGCGTAGAGAATGACCGAATTCGACGCGTCAGGACCCGAGACCGCGGTGGCGAGCGCGGACGCGACGGCGGCGAGCGCCGTACCTGCGGGGGCGGTGACGAGCACGTCACACACCTGCCCGACAGCGTGGCCGCTGCGCGGCGCGAGGACGGTCAGCCGGATCTGCATCGCCGTCAGCGGTCCCTTCTGCGCGGGGTGCGCGGCAGGGGAACTGCCCTGTGATTCCCCCCACCACGCACGGACGCGTCGTCCGGTACAGGTCGGCACGTCCGGTGTGATCCCCGACTCCACCCGTCACGTGCTGGGGGCATCCTCGCACCTGCCACTGACAACACGCCCGGGGGCCACAATTAAGTGATCTTGATTGGTCGGCTGTGGGTGCAAAAGTGCCTGCTTGGGATCATCCCTGTCACCCTCGGAACTGCCGTTCGGCAACCATTCGAGCGGTGTCGGCGTCTTTCCGACCTACGAACGACACGTTCGGCGGCACTAAAGTGGGCCGGACACCCTGGACGACGGGGACCATGGAGCGATCACGATCAGCAGGGAGTGCATGACGTGCGGCCGGTAGGCAGCAAGTACCTGTTGGAGGAACCGCTCGGACGCGGCGCCACCGGCACCGTCTGGCGGGCAAGCCAGCGGGAGACCGCGGGCGCCGAGGCGGCCGTCGCGGGACAGCCCGGCGAAACCGTCGCGATCAAGGTCCTCAAGGAGGAGCTGGCGAACGACGCGGACGTGGTGATGCGCTTCCTGCGCGAGCGCTCCGTCCTGCTGCGGCTCACCCACCCCAACATCGTGCGCACCCGCGACCTGGTCGTGGAGGGCGATCTGCTCGCCCTGGTCATGGACCTCGTCGACGGCCCCGACCTGCACCGCTACCTCAGGGACAGCGGCCCCTTCAGCCCGGTCGCCGCGTCCCTGCTCACCGCGCAGATCGCCGACGCGCTCGGCGCGAGCCACGCGCAGGGCGTCGTGCACCGCGACCTCAAACCCGCCAACGTGCTGCTCAAAATAGACGGCGAGCAGATGCACCCGATGCTGACCGACTTCGGCATCGCGCGCCTCGCCGACTCCCCGGGCCTGACCCGGACCCACGAATTCGTCGGCACACCCGCCTACGTCGCGCCCGAATCGGCCGAAGGCCGCCCGCAGACCTCGGCCGTCGACATCTACGGCGCCGGCATCCTGCTCTACGAACTGGTCACCGGACGCCCGCCGTTCTCCGGCGCGACCGCGCTCGAAGTGCTCCACCGCCATCTCAGCGAGGAGCCGCGCCGCCCCAGCACCGTGCCCGAACCGCTGTGGACCGTCATCGAGCGCTGCCTGCGCAAGGACCCCGACCAGCGGCCCAGCGCCACCAACCTCGCCACGGCCCTGCGCACCGTCGCCGCCGGCATCGGGGTGCACTCCACCCCGGCCCAGATCGACGCCGCCCTCGGCGTCGCGGCGCTGCTCGCGCCCGACCCGTCACCCGCGACGGTGCCCGAGATGCCGGGCGCCGCCGACCCGACGCAGGTCCTGCCGAGCAACGCCGGTTCGTACGACCCCAACGGCGCCACCAGCGTCCTGCCGTCCACCGGGGCAGGGGCGCCCCCCGGCAACCCGCCGGGGATGCCGCCGGTGCCCGCAGAGCCCGAGGGCCCGCACCCCTGGCAGAGCCAGCTCCAGGCCGCACGCGACCGCAACGAGCAGACGCAGGTCCAGTACCTCGACCCGAGCCAGGACCCGCTGCGCCACCGCCCGCACCGCCAGCAGCCGCCGCAGGGCCAGGGGCAGGGGCAGGGCCAGGGCGGCCGGGGACGGCAGCAGCAGCGACCGCCGCAGCGCCAGCAGCCGTACCCGCCGCAGCAGCAGTACGCGCCGCAGGCGCAGCCCCAGCAGCAGCGGTACGCGCCGCCCCCGCAGCAACAGCAGTACGCGCCGCAGCAGCAGCGGCCCCAGCAGCCGGCTCCCCGCCCGCCGCGCGAGCCGCGCGAGCCCCGGCAGCGCAGCGCCAACCCGATGAAGATCCCCGGTCTCGGCTGCCTCAAGGGCTGCCTGGTCGTGATCGTGCTGATCGTGGTCGCCGGCTGGCTCGTCTGGGAGCTGACCCCCCTCCAGGACTGGGTCGACCAGGGCGAGGGCTACTGGCAGGCGATCGGCGACGGCATCTCGAAGGTGTCGGGCTGGATCTCGGAGCTCGGCGGTACGGGCGGCACGGGCGGAACCAGCGGGACGAACTGACGCCGCAGCGATGAACTGACGCTGTAGCTATGTCGACTTCTGCGGGGGCAATTCGCCCGCAGAAGTGAAGGTTGGCGCCGTCGTGGGCACGGAACACCCCGATACACGCGTACTTTGATGGCAAAGCCAGCCGCTGAGGGAGCAGTCTTGGCACGGAATATCGGCAGCCGGTACACCGCACACCAGATCCTTGGACGCGGCAGCGCCGGCACGGTGTGGCTGGGCGAGGGGCCCGAGGGCGCCGTCGCCATCAAGCTGCTGCGCGAGGATCTCGCGTCCGACCAGGAGCTGGTCGGCCGCTTCGTCCAGGAGCGCACCGCCCTGCTGGGCCTCGACCACCCCCGGGTGGTCGCCGTACGCGACCTCGTCGTGGACGGCAACGACCTCGCGCTCGTCATGGAACTCGTACGCGGCACCGACCTGCGCACCCGCCTCGACCGGGAACGCAGACTGGCGCCCGAGGCAGCCGTCGCGATCGTCGCCGACGTGGCGGACGGCCTCGCCGCCGCCCACGCGGCCGGGATCGTCCACCGCGACGTCAAGCCGGAGAACATCCTGCTCGACATGGAAGGCCCGTTGGGACCCGGCGGCGCGCACCCCGCGCTGCTCACCGACTTCGGTGTCGCCAAGCTCATCGACACCCCCCGGCGCACCAAGGCGTCCCGGATCATCGGCACCCCCGACTATCTGGCGCCCGAGATCGTCGAGGGCCTGCCGCCGCGCGCCGCCGTCGACATCTACGCCCTGGCCACCGTCCTGTACGAACTCCTCGCCGGGTTCACGCCCTTCGGCGGCGGCCACCCCGGCGCCGTACTGCGCCGCCATGTGACGGAGTCCGTCGTACCGCTGCCCGGCATCCCCGAGGAGCTGTGGCAGCTCCTCGTCCAGTGCCTGGCCAAGGCCCCGGCCTCCCGGCTGCGCGCCTCGGAACTCGCCGCCCGGCTGCGCGAACTGCTGCCGCTGCTCGCCGGCATCCCGCCGCTGGACGTGGACGAGCCCGACGCCGAGCCCACCGAGCAGCCGCACGAGGAACCGCGTCCCGGCACCGCAGGCTCCGCCGAGAGCGGCGAACCGCGCCGCCGGGGCGCCGTACCGCTGGTGCCCGGCGCCGCTCCGGACTCCAACCGGGACACCCACACGAGCATGCGCGTGCCGGGCCCCGACGAGCTGGCGGGCGGTGCGCGCGGTACGGCCCGCGCGCCGCGCAGCAGCAGCCAGCGCAGACCCGGCTCGGCCCGGCACAAGGCGGGCGCGGTGCGCAAGCGCCGGATCACCCTCGGCGTCGCCGCCGTCTTGGTGGTCGCGGCGCTCGGCGTGGGCGGCTGGCTGGCGACGAGCGACGACGGCGGCGGAAGCCCGCAGGACTCCAAGCAGACGACCTCGCCGGCGCCGTAGGACGGCCGCGTGGTCCGGCCTGTCGTACGGCCTGTCGTACGGCCCGTCGTACGGCCGTTGTACGGGCCGTCTTGCCGGCCGGGGGACTGCGGTGGGGCAGCGGGGGAGGGGTTCTTCCGCTCAGCCGTTACGCTGGACCCGTGGCAGTCGTCGATGTATCCGAAGAGCTGAAGTCCCTCTCCTCGACCATGGGGTCGATCGAGGCCGTCCTTGACCTGGACCGGTTGCGGGCCGAGATCGCCGTGCTCGAGGAGCAGGCGGCCGTTCCCTCCCTGTGGGACGACCCCGAGGCGGCGCAGAAGATCACCAGCAAGCTGTCCCATCTGCAGGCCGAGGTCCGCAAGACGGAGACGCTGCGCGGGCGCATCGACGACCTGGAGATCCTCTTCGAGCTGGCCGACTCCGAGCACGACGCCGACGCGCGCGCCGAGGCCGAGTCCGAGCTGGAGTCGGTGCGCAAGGCGCTGGACGAGATGGAGGTCCGCACCCTTCTCTCCGGCCAGTACGACGAGCGCGAGGCGCTGGTCAACATCCGCGCCGAGGCGGGCGGTGTCGACGCCGCCGACTTCGCCGAGCAGTTGCAGCGGATGTATCTGCGCTGGGCCGAGCGGCACAACTACGGCACCGAGGTCTACGAGACGTCGTTCGCCGAAGAGGCCGGCATCAAGTCGACCACGTTCGTGGTCAAGGCGCCGTACGCGTACGGCACGCTCTCCGTCGAGCAGGGCACCCACCGGCTGGTGCGTATCTCGCCGTTCGACAACCAGGGCCGCAGGCAGACCTCCTTCGCCGGCGTCGAGGTGCTGCCCGTCGTCGAGTCGAGCGACCATGTCGAGGTCGACGAGTCCGAACTGCGCGTGGACGTCTACCGCGCGTCGGGCCCCGGCGGGCAGGGCGTCAACACCACCGACTCGGCGGTGCGGATCACCCACATCCCGACCGGCATCGTCGTCTCCTGCCAGAACGAGCGCTCGCAGATCCAGAACAAGGCGAGCGCGATGAACGTCCTCCAGGCGAAGCTGCTCGAAAGGCGCCGCCAGGAGGAGCAGGCCGAGATGGACGCCCTCAAGGGCGACGGCGGCAACTCCTGGGGAAACCAGATGCGTTCGTATGTCCTGCACCCGTACCAGATGGTCAAGGACCTGCGCACGGACTTCGAAGTGGGTAACCCGCAGGCGGTACTTGACGGTGAGATCGACGGCTTCCTCGAAGCCGGAATTCGCTGGCGCAAGCAGCACGACCGCTGATCTCCACGCCGACCGGCACCGGTCAGCCGCTAAGTCGACAAGGGAACTGCCGCTCAGGAAGCGGCAGTTCCTCTTTGTGTCACAGTTAGATCAGGGCCTGCCGGACAACCGGCGCGATTCGGGTCATCGCACGCGCAACCGCCTTGACGTGTATATGAAATCTGGGAAAGCTGGCGCGTGGCATGCGTATTCCTGGGGCGCGTGCGGGCGGGGGAGACCAGTGCAGACACCCCCAGCGGCCGCAGCCCCGGACGCTGCACCCATGACGAATGAAGCTACTGGGGGTACCAGGCAGATGACCAAGAAGACGCGGATCCGCGTGGCGCGCATTGCGGCCGGCGCAGTGATCGCCGCGGGTGCTTCGCTGACAGCGGCGGGCGCGGCCTCGGCCGCCGGTCTCGTCGACCTCGGCGCCTCCGCCAAGGTGGGCGCCACGACCGTACAGCTCGGCGCCGGTGGCGCGCTGGCGGACGACGACCCGACCGACCCGCCCACCACGATCCCGACCGGCCCGCCGACCGAGGAGCCTCCCACGGAGGAGCCCCCGACGGAGGAGCCGCCGACCGAGGAGCCTCCCACCGAGGAGCCGCCGACGGAGGAGCCTCCCACGGAGGAGCCCCCGACCGAGGAGCCTCCCACCGAGGAACCGCCGACCGAGGAGCCTCCCACCGGCTCCCCGACCGACGAGCCCACCAAGCCGTCCCACCCCAGCACCTCGCCCACCCAGGGCGCCGGCACCGGTGGCGGCGGCAGCAGCGCCGACCCGGGCACCTGCACCGTCTCGCTGGACGGCGTGGAGTGCGCGGACAACACCGACACCGACTCCGTGGGCTCCAAGCCCGTGCAGCAGGGTGCGGCCAAGGACGAGCTGGCCGAGACCGGTGGAGGCGAGACCTCGTTCCTGCTCATCGGCGCCGCGGCGATGATCGCCGGCGGCGTCGGCTTCCGCTTCCTGCCCCGCCTGACCCGCGGTGGCGGCACGGCCGCCTGAGTGGAGACGTAACTCACAGCGAGCGGTAGAGCTGACAGAAGGGCCCGGACGCGAGGCGTCCGGGCCCTTCTGCGAAATCTCAGGCGGTGCTCAGGAAATCAGCCGGTGCTCAGGCGGTCTGGTGCGTCGCCACCAGTGCCACGGCGGCCAGCAGGAGCAGCAGCATGCTCAGCAGCGCCACCGGGCTCAGGTTGCTGAAAGGGCCGCCTTCCTGCTGCAGCCGCTCCCTGCTGGCACGGCAAACGCGGCAGCGGCCCTCACTGACGGGCCCCGCGCAGTTGGCGCACACCAATCTGTCGTAGGTCATGCGCTTTCCTCCTCACCGCGCGGCGTCAGCCGCAGACAGTGTTCCTTCTCCGCACAACGCTCCGGGAAACGCGACCGTTCCCCTCACCACTGTGCCAGTTCCCGCCGGATTCGGCGCGGCCGACCCGATTCCGTACGGTCCGCCATGGGTGGCGGGCGCCCCACATTCGTGATAATCCGCCCAACTCCGGTCGCGGACTGCGCGGGCCAGTCCGGGTCGCGTAAGGTCACGCTCACCTACTCCCGGCCGACCGTGGTGCATCTCGTGATCCGATTCGACAACGTCTCCAAGACTTACCCGAAGCAGAACCGTCCCGCGTTGCGCGATGTCTCCCTTGAGATCGAGAAGGGGGAGTTCGTCTTCCTGGTCGGTTCGTCCGGTTCCGGCAAGTCGACCTTCCTCAGACTCGTCCTGCGCGAGGAGCGCACGAGTCACGGCATGGTCCATGTGCTCGGCAAGGACCTCGCGCGGCTGTCCAACTGGAAGGTGCCGCAGATGCGCCGCCAGCTCGGCACCGTCTTCCAGGACTTCCGGCTGCTGCCCAACAAGACCGTCGCGGAGAACGTGGCGTTCGCGCAGGAGGTCATCGGCAAGCCGCGCGGGGAGACCCGCAAGGCGGTGCCCCAGGTCCTCGACCTGGTCGGCCTCGGCGGCAAGGAAGACCGGATGCCCGGTGAGCTGTCCGGTGGTGAGCAGCAGCGCGTCGCCATCGCGCGGGCCTTCGTCAACCGCCCCATGCTGCTGATCGCTGACGAGCCCACCGGCAACCTGGACCCGCAGACCTCCGTCGGCATCATGAAGCTGCTGGACCGGATCAACCGCACCGGCACGACCGTCGTGATGGCCACCCACGACCAGAACATCGTCGACCAGATGCGCAAGCGTGTGATCGAGCTCGAAGGCGGCCGGCTCGTGCGCGACCAGGTACGCGGCGTCTACGGCTACCAGCACTGACGCTGCCCGTCGAGCACTGACCGTCCAAAGCTGAAAGGACGCCATGCGCGCCCAGTTCGTCCTGTCGGAGATCGGTGTAGGTCTCCGCCGTAACCTCACGATGACCTTCGCAGTCGTCATCTCCGTAGCCCTCTCGCTCGCCCTGTTCGGCGGCGCGCTGCTCATGCGCGAGCAGGTCAGCACGATGAAGGACTACTGGTACGACAAGGTCAACGTCTCCATCTTCCTGTGCAACAAGGGCGATGCGGCGAGCGATCCCGCGTGCACCAAGGGCGCGGTCACAGGCGAGCAGAAGGCCCAGATCCAGGCCGATCTGAACAAGATGAGCAACATCGTCGAGTCCGTCCACCACGAGGACTCCGACGAGGCGTACAAGCACTACCGCGAGCAGTACGGCGACACGGCCTTCGCCAGCACGATCACCCCGGACCAGATGGAGGAGTCCTTCCGCGTCAAGCTCAAGGACCCCGAGAAGTACAAGGTGGTGGCGACCGCCTTCGCCGGCCGGGACGGCGTGCAGTCCGTCCAGGACCAGCGCGACATCCTGCAGAACCTCTTCTCGCTGATGAACGGCATGAACATCGCCGCGCTCTGCGTCATGGCGCTGATGCTGGTGATCGCGCTGATGCTGATCGTCAACACCGTGCGCGTATCGGCGTTCAGCAGACGGCGCGAGACCGGCATCATGCGGCTCGTCGGCGCCTCCAGCTTCTACATCCAGACGCCGTTCATCATGGAGGCCGCGTTCGCCGGGCTGATCGGCGGCGTGGTCGCGTGCGGAATGCTCATGCTGGGGCGGTACTTCCTGATCGACAGCGGTCTCGACCTGTCCCACAAGATGGAGCTGGTCAGGTTCATCGGCTGGGACGCGGTGTTCTCGAAGCTGCCGCTGGTGCTCGCGATCGGTCTGCTGATGCCGGCCGTTGCGGCTCTCGTCGCTCTGCGCAAGTACCTCAGGGTGTGACAAGCGCCCCTGGCGTGGTGTCGCCAAGCTCCGGTCCGTCGCCCTGCGTTGTCCTAGACTCAACGCCATGTCCGGATCGGAGTCACCCCATTTCGGGCCCCGCGGAGTCCGCCGCGGGGCGGTCCTGACATTGGTGTTCGCGAGCGCGCTCGTCACCGCGGCGGCGACCAACTCCCTGCCGCACGCCGAGTCCGCGCCGCCCGTCATCCCGACGCGCGCCGTCGCCTCGACGGTCGACAGCGGCGAGGTCGCCGCGGCCGCGGCCAAGGCGATGGCGGACGGCAAGTCGGGCACGGAAGCGGCCGAGGAGGTCGTCAGCCGCAGCGGGGACCGCTGGGGCGCCGTGTACGACAAGGGGGAGTACGAGGAGTTCGAGCAGGCCCTCGACGGCGAGTACACCGGAGTCGGCCTCAGCGCCCGGCGTACGGCCGGGGGGCTGATGGAGGTCACCCGGGTGCATCCCGGCGGCCCCGCGGCGGGAGCCGGTATCAGGCCGGGCGACACGGTCAGGGACATCGACGGCGCCGAGGTGGCCGGGCGGCCCGTCACGGACGTCATGGCGCTGCTGCGCGGCGACGCGCAGGCGGAGCGCGGTACGGGCGAGAGCGCCGGCGCCGGCACCCCCGTCGTCCTCGGTCTTGAGCGCGCCGGACACCGCTGGACCCGTACGCTGCACCGCGCCCGGCTGTCGACCGAGTCCGTCACGGTCGGCAAGCTGACCGGCGGGGCTCGGCTGATCAAGGTCGACGCGTTCACGAAGGGCTCGGGCGAGCAGGTGCGCGACGCCGTACGGGCCGCGCCGCGCGGCGCGGGGATACTGCTCGACCTGCGGGGCAACGGCGGCGGACTGGTCTCGGAGGCGGTCAAGGCCGCTTCGGCCTTCCTCGACGGCGGCCTCGTCGCCACGTACGACGTGAAGGGCGCGCAGCGCGCGCTGTACGCGGACCCGGGCGGGGACACCGGCCGGCCCGTGGTGGTGCTGGTCGACAGCGGCACGATGAGCGCGGCCGAGCTGGTCACCGGCGCCCTCCAGGACCGGGGAAGGTCCATCACGGTCGGCTCGCGTACCTTCGGCAAGGGCTCGGTCCAGATGCCGAGCACGCTGCCGGACGGCTCGGTCGCCGAGCTGACCGTCGGCCATTACCGGACCCCCGCCGGGCATACGGTCGACGGCACGGGAATCACCCCGGACCTCGCGGCGAGCGACCATGCCAGCCAGCAGGCGCAGACCGTCCTGAGCGGCCTCGGCGGCACGGCGTAAAGAACTTGCGCCGTAGTGAGAAAATGGCAGGACTATGGCAAAGGAAAAAGGGCGCAAAATCATCGCCCAGAACAAGAAGGCGCGGCACGACTACCTGATTCTCGACACCTACGAGTGCGGTCTCGTGCTCACGGGCACGGAAGTGAAGTCGCTGCGTCAGGGGCGGGCGTCGTTGACGGACGGGTTCGTCCAGATTGACGGACATGAGGCATGGCTCCACCATGTCCACGTTCCGGAGTACAGCCAGGGCACGTGGACGAACCACACCGCCCGGCGCAAGCGGAAGCTCCTGATGCACCGGGCCGAGATCGACAAGCTGGAGTCCAAGTCGCAGGAATCGGGTCACACGATCGTGCCCCTCGCCCTGTACTTCAAGGACGGCCGGGCCAAGGTCGAGATCGCGCTGGCCAAGGGCAAGAAGGAGTACGACAAGCGCCAGACGCTGCGGGAGCGCCAGGACCGGCGCGAGACGGACCGGGCGGTCTCGGCGGTCAAGCGCAAGCAGCAGGCCTGACGCCGCGCGCCCGTAGTGGGAATACGGTGGCCCCCGGCCCTGTTGATCACGTACGATGGGTCGTGCACCTCGTAGCGGGTGCGCGAGTTGAAAACAAAACATGGGGATGATCGGTTTCGACAGCGGATGTCGAAGCAGGGGAAGCGAGCCGAGAAAGCGGCAATGATCTCGTTAACCATATGTCGCAAAAAACAATCGCCAATTCTAAGCGCGATTCCTCCGCCTTCGCACTTGCTGCCTAATTAGCAGCTAGCGAAGACTCCGCGGAGTGTCAGCCCGGGAGTGTTCCCGACCCGGATCCTGGCATCAGCTAGGGGACTAAACCTGTAGGCCCGGTCACGGGACGTGCAGGGAAATCAAACAGTGACTGAGCCCGTCGGAGACTTGTCCGCGTGATCTCCGGGGCCGAGAAAAGCGAAGCGGACTGCGCTCGGAGAAGTCCTGATTCCGCACCGTTGGACGCGGGTTCGATTCCCGCCATCTCCACAAACCCCATGTGAGGCCGAGGCCCCGCTGCCCAACAGGCAGCGGGGCCTCAGTCGTGTCTCCTGCATGGCTGGACGTGTGCGAGACGTCCCGCTTATCGTTGGATCGTCTCGTGACGTCTTGAGGTCGATGCATGCAGAATGAGCGCCTCCGTGCCGCGTTACTCGAACGCGGGCTCACCCTGGACGAGTTGGCGACCACGATCGACGTGGATGCCAAGACCGTCGAGCGTTGGGTCACGACCGGCCGTACGCCTTACCGGCGGCATCGGTACGCCGTCGCAGCGCAGCTCGGCCTGGACGAGACCTATCTGTGGCCGGACGCGCTGACGCCTGATCAGGTCGCGGGAGCGTCCGAGAGCGAGATCATCACCGTCTACCCGCACCGCTGGTCAGTGCCGTCCGACCTGTGGCGGCGCATGTTCGAGACGGCGGAGCGCGAGATCGGTGTCCTGGTCTTCAGCGGCCTTTTCCTGTCCGAGGACTCCGGTATCCACCGGGTCTTACGCGCCAAGGCCGATACGGGCGTACGCGTGCGGATACTGCTCGGTGACCCCAACAGCGGGGCCGTGGCCCAGCGAGGCACGGACGAGGGCCTTGATGACGCCATGGCAGCGAAGATCAGAAACGCTCTCGTGATGTACAGGCGGTTACGGAACGTCGAGGGCATCGACTTCCGGCTGCACGACACGATCCTGTACAACTCGATCTACCGGGCGGACGATCAACTGCTCGTCAACACCCACATCTACGGCTTCCCCGCGGCGCAGGCCCCGGTGGTCCATCTGCGCAAGGTCGCCGGGGGCAGCATGGTCACCAACTACCTGGAGAGTTTCGAGCAGGTCTGGGGTCGAGCCCAGGAAATGGAGTGACGAGGGAAATGCCCACGCGATTCGACTACTTCGACGATCCGAGCGCGCCTACGGCCAACAGCATCGTCCCATCGGCGAATGTCGTCGTGACCGACGACGCGGGACGTATTCTCATGATCCGCCGTAGCGACAACGGAAACTGGGCGGTGCCCGGAGGCGCCATGGATTTCGGAGAATCCATCACGCAGACCGCAGTGCGCGAAACCCTCGAAGAAACCGGCATCCACTGCCAGATCGATGGACTGGTCGGAATCTACACCGATCCGCGGCACGTCATCCACTACACCAGTAATGACGAGGTGCGGCAGGAATTCTCCATCGTCTTCACCGCGCAGTACCTCAGCGGCGATCCGACCCCGAGTGACGAGTCTCGCGAAGTGGTGTGGGTGCCGCGCCACGAGGTGGCCGATTTGCAGATGGACCGCTCGATGCGTCGGCGCGTCGAGGCGTACGTGCAAGGCGAGGGGCTTCCCCAGCTTGGGTGACGACTGGCTCCAGACGGCGGCCGACGTCTTCTCCTCCATCGGCACGGTCGGTGCCTTCGGCACGGGATTCGTTCTTCTCCGGCGTGAACACCGCCGCGAGGCAGAGCGCGACGAGGAAGCCCGCCGTGCTCAGGCGGCGCGAGTCAGCGCGTGGGTCGAGGCGTACCGCCGCGACGACGGCACCCGAGATCTGGCGCTGCACGTCCACAACGCGAGTGACATGCCCATATACGAGGTCGACCTCCCGCTGCCCGCGCCGGCCGGCGAAGAGTCCGGTACCGAGTTCATCGGCCTCGTCCCGCCCGGCCAGACCGTACGCCGTCCCGCACCGAGCGAATGGCTGCGCTCGTACGTCGAGCCGGAGCCGGTGGAGATCGAGTTTCTCGACAGCGCCGGTTGCCACTGGAACCGCGACGAGCAGGGGAAGCTCGTCCGGTCGCGGCGCTCGGTCATCTGACGAGGAGGGTCTCGACGCGCCGTGCCGCATCCACGATGTGCGGGGTCGCCTCGGTGATGGATTCGGTGACGACATCTGTGGGGCCGTAGCGCGAACGGATCTCGGCCAGCCGCTTTTCGACGTTGACCGGCTCGCCGTCCGGGGTTGTGGTCATGTCGCAATAGATCAGCGCGTCGGCGAGCAGCCCATCGACAGGTTCGAACTCTGCGGCGAGCTCCGCGCCGAGGCTGCGGTTGCGGGCCTCGATATGGGCGCAGGAATGGTAGGCGACCAGCGCGCACACGCGGGGGTCGGCGTGCTCGGTGTCACGGAGGAAGCGGGCTCCGTCGAGCGGATGAAAACCTGTCGCGGCAAGCTTGGGAGCGTAGCCAATGTCGTGCAGCCACGCGGAAGCGATCAGCAGATCAGCCGCGTCGTCAACGACGTGCGCAACGGCCTCGGCCTTACGGCCGACTCCCTGAGTATGCGCCCAGCGGCGCGGAAGCGGCTCTGCGAGCAGGTGCTCGGCGAGTTGTTGCCACCATGGAACGGACTTCACGCGTCGAGGCTACCGGCGCCGGCTCACTTCACGAAGCGCCCCCTGCCCTGACGCGTCTCGATCAGTCCCGCACCCTCCAACACGACGAGGGCCTGCCGGGCGGTCCAGCGAGAGACGCCGTACTCCCTCGTCAGAGCGGCCTCGCTGGGAAGCACGTCGCCTTGTCGCAGCTCACCACGCTCGATCGTGGCGCGCAGGTCCGTCGCTATCCGGCGGAACGCCGGGGCCGGGGCTGGGAGCGGTGACTGACGACTGTCCGGAGCCGAGGCGAGGCGTCCGCGTCCGGGCATGGTGACGAGCAAGCCCTCGCTCTCAAGATCGGCGAGCGCCCTCCGCACCGTGCTGCGCGCGACTCCGTACTCCGAGCTG
The DNA here is from genome assembly GCF_055584925.1 of Streptomyces sp. NPDC087906. Taxonomy (NCBI): domain Bacteria; kingdom Bacillati; phylum Actinomycetota; class Actinomycetes; order Kitasatosporales; family Streptomycetaceae; genus Streptomyces; species Streptomyces sp. NPDC087906. Next base: position 605,616 of record NZ_JBVJLC010000004.1, on the reverse strand, counting down.
AGTTCGGCCTCACTGGGGAGTCGGGTACCCGGTGGGCACTCTCCCTCGGTGATGCGGCGGCGCAAGGCGTCTGCGATGGTCTTGTACACGCCCCACGGTGTTGCCCGCGAGTCCACTCGTACCGTCCTCTTCTCGTCGGACAGTCGCCCGACCATGGCGCATTGCGGATGATCACTGAGAGTTCTCAGGCGAGCTGTTGTCGGTGCACATCGCCCAGACCATTTTCCCGGGCCCGTTCCGGTCACTCACTCCCCATTGCCCATTGGTGAGCGCGTCCACCAAAGCCAAACCGCGCCCGGATTCGGCGTCCATGGACGCTTCTCGAAGCTCCGGCTTGCTGTCGTTGGCGTCGTGGACTTCGATCCGTACACCGGTTCGCAGCCGTTGAAACTGCGTTGCGATCAATCGCCCGGTGGGTGGGTGCGCGTGATTGACAGCGTTCGTGACCAACTCGGAGACGATCAACTCGGCTGTCTCCGTAAGCTGCGGTAGTCCCCATGCGTCAAGGTGTTCGGCGACGAACTTCCGTGCCTTGCTTACTGATCGGGGACTGCGCGGCCACATTCTCATGACAACGGACGGACGTTCTTCGCGGACCGTGGTCGGCCCTTCGGCGGTCATCGCCATGACCCCGTCCACCTGTTCGGGCAACAGTTGGAATCCATCAAGATCGCTGCTCCTTCGCGGAATTGAACCTGTGCCATGAGGGTCGGCTCGATGCCGAGTCGCGGACACCGCGTCTTGAGGGACGTCTAGGGATTTCTTGGCTACGCTGGGGTCGTTCGCATCCTGAACAAGGGGGACAGCGTGAACGACGTGCTCCGTCGTGCCCTGATGTCCGCCGGCCTCGACTATGCCGATGTCGCGGCGCGACTCCTGGTCGATCCCAAGACCGTGGAGCAGTGGTGTGCGGGGCGCCTCCCCTACTCGCGCAACCGCGTCGCGCTCGCCGCCCTGGTCGGCCGCGGTGAGCACGAACTGTGGCCCACCGCCGGACGCCCGCGGCCCAGAGTCCCTCTTGGTGGCGAGATCCGTACGATCCACCCCCACCGCTGGGCCGTGCCGCGTGAGACGTGGCTCAGACACTTCGCGTACGCCGAACGCGAGATCGGCGTCCTCGCCCACAGCGCACTGTTCCTTGTCGAAGACCTCGGGATCACTCACACCCTCGCCGGCAAAGCGGGTGAGGGAGTCAAGGTCCGCATACTGCTCGGTGACCCCGGCAGTACCGATGTGGCCGAATACGGTGAGGACGGGATAACCGGCGACGCCAGGGCCGCTCGCATCCGCAAGGCACTCGTCCTGCTCCGACCGGTTACCGCTCTGGCCGGCGTCGAACTCCGCCTGCACCGAGCCGCGTTGTACAACTCTATTTATCGTGCGGACGACGACTTGCTTGTCACTCCCCATATCTATGGCCAGCCTGCGGCAAACGCACCTGTCCTGCATGCCCGCCCCACTGCGGACGGCATGCTTGCCGCGACCTATGCGGAAAGCTTCGAACGCGTATGGTCCGGGGCTCGGGCCGTAAAGTGCTCAAGCTGATCGGGGGAGTGTCCAGTCAGCGCGCCGAACCTGGAATTCCTATCGGAATTTCCGGGCTTTACTTGGGCTCGGGTTTTGCCAAGGTGGACGAGCTGTGTGCGGCGCGGTGCCCGCTCTACCCGTGTGAGGGCGGGATCATCCGCAACTCCCGCTGCGGGTGCGGCAGGGCTGCCGGGAGTGGTCCACCTCGTTGGGTGGGCCCTGGGGCGTCGTGGGTGCCGTCGTACCGCTGTGACGTCGGGTAACGCCGTGAACAATGATCGACGGCCGGTCGAATAGCCGGTGACCTCTGCCACGGTGAACGGAAGGGACAGAAGTGGTCCGAAGAAACCAATTCCTGTCACCGTGGCCGCAGTTGAGATAAATACTTGTCAGTAAGAAGTCGGCCCCGGATGGTTGCACGCATCCTTGTCACAGCATTGATGCACAGCAACCTGTCAAGCGGAACTACTGGTGTCACTGGCGTGCGCTACATTCGTGGTCCGGGTGCAGTGGGGTAGGGGGCGGTCGGTCAGGTGGGGGCCTGATCGTCGGCATTTCCGGTCAGCCGTGCACGCACCCATGGGACATTAAGTGGGGGATGTGCACACACCTGTGGAAAATTGGCGAGAGAATGCCCGCACGGGGCATATGCATGAGCCGAGTGATGTCACGGTCGAACTCGACGGCCTGGGGCGTCAGCTCTCCGAGCTGCCTTCGGGCCCGAAGCATGCGCAGAAATCAGGTTCTGCGGAAGAAGTAGATCGGGAAAGCTCCGACGGGCCCGTTTTTGTCGACGCCTCGGGCCGGCGGAGCAAGAAGTTCCGCCGGGCCGGCTGGATCCTGGCCGCGGTGTGCGCCTGCTACGCGGTGACGCTGGTCGTCGCGCTGATGGGCGGCAATTCGAGCGCGCCCTGGCTGAACATACCCGGGGTCAAGGTCGACAAGAAGTCGGACTCCGTCAAGGTCGAGAAGCCCGCTCCTTCGGGCAGCGCGGCCAACGGCGTACTGCCGGGCGGACCTTCGCTGCCGGTGCCGACGGACTCCAACGGCTCCCCGATCCCGGGGGCCTCGGCCAGCGGTACGGCCGGCGCCACGGGGGCTCCCGCCCCCGGCGTCTCGGGTTCCGCCACCCCGCCGAAGCAGGCGCCCGGGGTTCCCGGGAAGCCCGCTCCCGGTAATTCCGTCCCGCCGCCGGTGGAAACGGGCGGTCCCGGTACGCCCGGCGACACACCCGTCGAGACCCCGCCGGTCGAGACGCCGCCCGTGGACCCGCCGACCACGCCGGTCGAGACCACGGAGCCCACCGAACCCGCGGGCCCGCCGGCCGGCGACACCCAGGCCATGGCCGCGGAAGGCGCTCAGTAGATGACTGCAACCGGCACGCGGACCCGCAAGCGCAGCGGCGGGCCCGCCAGGAGACGCAGGCTGCCCATGCGGTACCTGCTCCCGACCTTTCTGCTCGTCGGCATGGTGGCGATGATGCTGCTACGCGGCTACGTGCACAACGAGATCATCCCGGACTACCGGGTACGGCCCCCGGCGCCCGTCAGCCAGGTGCCCGACAGCATCCTCGAGGGCGGCCCCGTCATCGACTCGCGCGACAAGACGGCCAAGCCCAAGTCGCTGAACATACCGAAGCACAAACTTGTCCTCACCTTCGACGACGGCCCGGACCCGACCTGGTCGCCCCAGGTCCTCGACGTGCTGAAGAAGTACGGCGCGCACGCGACCTTCTTCGTCACGGGCACCATGACCTCGCAACACCCCGAGCTGGTCAGGCGCATGGTGGCCGAGGGGCACGAGGTCGGGGTGCACACCTTCGACCATCCCGACCTCTCCTACCAGTCCGCGTCCCGGATCAAGTGGGAGCTTTCGCAGACGCAGTTGGCGCTCGCCGGGGCCGCCGGGATTCGCTCCTCGCTCTTCCGGCCGCCGTACTCCTCGTTCGCCGACGCCATGGATGACAAGTCCTGGCCGGTGACGCGGTACATCGGCACCCTCGGCTACATCACGGTGCTCGACAGCACCGACAGCGAGGACTGGCAGCGCCCCGGTGTCTCGAAGATCATCGAGAACGCGACACCGAAGCACGGCGACGGCGCCGTCGTCCTGATGCACGACTCCGGCGGTGACAGGTCCGAGACCGTCAAGGCGCTCGACACGTTCCTGCCGCAGATGCAGAAGGACGGCTACTCCTTCGACACGGTGACCCAGGCGCTCGGCGCGCCCAGCGCCCACACGCCGGTCGCCGGCATCGACAAGTGGAAGGGCCGCGCGTTCATCGGCGCCGTCAGCTTCGCCGACCGGGGCACCGACGTGCTGATCATCGGGCTCTCGGTGGTCGGCTTCCTGGTCATCCTGCGGTTCGGGCTGATGCTGGTGCTGTCCTTCGCGCACTCGCGCAAGGTGCGCCGCCGCAGGTTCCGCTGGGGTGCCCGTATCACCGAACCCGTCTCGGTCCTCGTCCCCGCGTACAACGAGCGGGAGTGCATAGCCAAGACGGTCAACTCGCTGATGCAGAGCGACCATCCGATCGAGGTCATCGTCATCGACGACGGTTCGACGGACGGTACGGCCGACATCGTCGAGGCGATGTGGCTGCCGAACGTACACGTCGTACGCCAGGAGAACGCGGGCAAGCCGGCCGCGCTCAACAATGGCATCGCGCACGCGAGTTACGACCTGGTCGTGATGATGGACGGCGACACCGTCTTCGAACCGGCCACCGTGCGCGAGCTGGTGCAGCCCTTCGGCGACCCGCGCGTCGGCGCCGTCGCGGGCAACGCCAAGGTCGGCAACCGCAACTCGCTCATCGGGGCCTGGCAGCACATCGAGTACGTGATGGGCTTCAACCTCGACCGCCGCATGTACGACCTGCTGCAGATCATGCCCACCATCCCCGGCGCGATCGGCGCCTTCCGGCGCACCGCGCTGGACCGGGTGGGCGGGATGAGCGAGGACACTCTCGCCGAGGACACCGACATCACCATCGCCATGCACCGCGACGGCTGGCGTGTCGTCTACGCGGAGAAGGCGCGTGCCTGGACGGAGGCACCGGAGTCCGTACAGCAGCTCTGGTCCCAGCGGTACCGCTGGAGTTACGGCACGATGCAGGCGATCTGGAAGCACCGCCGCTCCTTCATCGAGCGGGGGCCTTCGGGACGCTTCGGCCGGATCGGCCTTCCGCTGATCGCGCTGTTCATGATCGTGGCACCGCTGCTCGCACCGCTGATCGACCTCTTCCTGATCTACGGCCTGATCTTCGGGCCCACGGAGAAGACGATCATCGCCTGGCTCGGCGTCCTGGCGTTCCAGGCGGTCTGCGCCGCGTACGCGTTCCGGCTCGACAAGGAACGCATGGTGCATCTGATCTCGCTGCCGCTCCAGCAGGTCCTGTACCGGCAGTTGATGTACGTCGTGCTGGTGCAGTCCTGGATCACCGCGCTCACCGGCGGCCGGCTGCGCTGGCAGAAGCTCCGCCGTACCGGCGCCGTCCAGGCCCCCGGTTCGATCCCCACCCAGCGCGGTCACAGCGCGGGGGCTGACAGGAGGCCGGTGGGATGACCACCCCCTACGAAGCAGGCGGCTACGAGGCAGGCGGCGTGGCCGCGCCGGGGCCCGTGCCGCACGCGCGGCACAAGGCGGGGCCCAGGGGCCCCGACCCGACGCTTGAGCGGCCACCCGTGGCCGCCGGGGGCGAGGCGCCCAAGGCGGCGGGCCGCGACCGCTATCTGGATCTGCTGCGGGCCGTCGCGCTGGTGCGTGTCGTCGTCTTCCACATCTTCGGCTGGGCCTGGCTGACGATCCTCTTCCCCTCCATGGGCGTGATGTTCGCGCTGGCCGGCTCGCTGATGGCCAGGTCGCTCTCGCAGCGCACCTCGTGGAGCGTCATCCGGGGCAGGCTGCGCAGGCTGCTGCCGCCGATGTGGGCGTTCGGCCTGCTGATCGTGCCGCTGCTCTTCGCCGCCGGCTTCAAGCCGGCCAGGGACGAGGGCATCTGGGGGCTGATCAAGCTCGCCAACTGGATCTTCCCGCTGGGCGCTCCGCCGTATCCGGACCCCGCCGGGTCCCCGATGAGCTGGCTGGATTCGAGCTGGGCGGACCAAGCGGCGGGACCGCTCTGGTACATCAGGGCCTATCTCTGGTTCGTGCTGGCGTCCCCGCTGCTGCTGTGGGCCTTCCGCAAGGTGCCGTGGGCGGCGCTGGCCTTCCCGATCGCCCTCACGGCCGTGATCACCACGGGCGTGGTGAACATCCCCGGCGAAACAGGGCTGGCGCTCACGGACTTCGGGGTCTACGGAAGCTGCTGGGTGCTCGGCTTCGCCCACAACGACGGCCTGTTCAAGAAGGTCCCGCGCTACATCACGGTCTCGCTCGCCGCCTTCGCGATGGCCTTCGCCCTCTGGTGGGCGCAGGGGCATCTGGGCGACGAGGGGTGGAACTTCGACGAGATGCCGCTGGTGCAGGCGATCTGGTCGCTCGGGTTCGTCGCCATCCTGCTCCAGTACGCACCGTCCTGGCAGAAACTCCCGGGCAGGCTGGCCTCGTACGACTCGGTGATCACCCTCGCCAACAACCGGGCGGTGACGATCTATCTCTGGCACAACCTGCTGATCATGGCGACGTTCCCGCTGCTGGACCAGCTCTACAACGTGCCGGGCATGGACCGGTTCAACGGCGTGCTGGACGCCTCGTACTCCACACTGCCGCTGATCCTGATCTGGCCGATGCTGGGGATCATGATCATCGCCATCGGGTGGGTGGAGGATCTGGCGGCCAAGCGCAGACCGCGGCTGTGGCCGAACGGAGTCACGTCCGGCAGGGCGGCAGGGGGCGGCAAACCGCCCGCCCCTCAGCCGCCGCAGCCGGCCGTCGGAGGCGCGCACACGCACCGACGCTGAGGGGCGGCCCGCCCCCCTGTACGGGCACGGGCGGGCCGTACGGGGCGGACCATACGGCGGCAGTTCGGCCGGATGCCCGGCCCGGGTGTACGGGACGGGCTGTACGGGCGCGGGCGGGCCGTACGACGGGCCGTACGACGGGCCGTACGGCGGCTGCTCGGCTGGCTGCTCGGCTTCTCGTACGGGCAGCCGTAGGCCAGCCGTCGTACGGGCAGCCGTACAGCCCCCCGTACTGCCCGCCCCGCGGCCGTCAGGTCCGCGGTAACCCACCCGAAACATCCGTACCGCGGGCGGGACGGGAAAATGGCGACCATGAACGACCAGCCGCACGGCCCCCTCGCCGGATTCACCATCGGAGTCACCGCAGCCAGACGCGCCGAGGAGTTCGGCGCGCTCATCGAGCGCCGTGGCGGCGCCGTACTCCACGCGCCCGCCCTGCGGATCCTGCCGCTCGCCGACGACACGGAGCTGCGCGCCGCCACCGAGGAGCTGATCGCCAAGGCGCCCGACGTGGTCGTGGCCACCACGGCGATCGGCTTCCGCGGCTGGCTGGAAGCGGCCGGCGGCTGGGGCGAGAAGCAGGAGCTGCTGGACTGCCTCGGCGGCGTCGAACTGCTCGCCCGCGGGCCCAAGGTGAAGGGCGCCATCCGGGCGGCGGGACTCACCGAGAGCTGGTCGCCCGCGTCCGAGTCGATGGCCGAGGTGCTGGAGCGGCTGCTCGGCGAGGGCGTCGCGCACCGCCGGATCGCCCTCCAACTGCACGGCGTACCGCTGCCCGGATTCGTCGAGGCGCTGGAGGACGGGGGCGCCGATGTCGTCGTCGTACCCGTCTACCGCTGGATGCCTCCGGAGGATCTGGCGCCGGTCGACCGGCTCATCGAGGCGACCGTGGCAGGCGCTTTGGACGCCGTCACCTTCACCAGCGCCCCCGCCGCCACCGCGCTGCTCGCCCGCGCCGACGAGCGGGGCCAACTGGCCGAGCTGCTCGGCGCGCTGAAGGGGGACGTGCTGACGGCGTGCGTCGGGTCCGTCACCGCGGCGCCGCTGTGGGAGCGCGGCATCGAAACCGTCCAGCCGGAACGTTTCCGCTTGGGCCCGCTCGTCCAGGTGCTCTGCGACGAACTGCCGGCCCGTGCCCGTACGCTCCAGGTCGCCGCCCGGCGGCTGGAGATCCGGGGGCACGCCGTGCTGCTCGACGGCGAGCTGCGCCCCGTACCGCCCACCGGGATGGCGCTGCTCGGGGCGCTGGCCCGGCGGCCCGGCTGGGTCGTCCCCCGCGCCGAGCTGCTGCGGGTGCTGCCCGGCGCCGGGCGCGACGAGCATGCCGTGGAGACCGCGATGGCCCGGCTGCGCACCTCCCTCGGCGACCCGCGGTTGATCCAGACGGTCGTCAAACGCGGCTACCGGCTGTCCGTCTCGGGCGAGTAGGGCTGCTTCCGGCGCGCGGGGCTGCCGGCCGCTTCGGGTGGCGGGGTACCGGCCGTGCCACGGGGAAGGCACTCTGAGAGTGAACGGGCCGGCACCACAGGTGAACCCGAGGCGGTGGCAGGGACATGGCGGCGGGCATGGGCTCGTACGAATGGCGGTTCGACTCCGGGCGGATCTGCCTTGATCTGGTGGCCACCGAGGAACCGACGGCCAAGGGAGACACGCAGCTCACCGACGCCGACCAGCTCGCCCGGTGGCTGACGGCCTCGGGGCTCGTGCCGCCCGGCACCGCCCTCCCGGGTGTCGACGCCCGCTGGGTCGGCCGGTTCGCCGAGCTGCGCGAGAGCGTCGGGCAGCTCGTACGCGCCGAGATCGACGGCAGGCAGTCGCCGCAGGCCCTGGAGCGGGTCAACGAGCTGGCCGCGGGGGCGCCGCCGCCCATCAGGGCGGTACGGGACACCGGCGGCGCGCTCGTACGGGCGCTGAGCGCCGAACCGGACTGCGGGGCGCTGCTCGCCGCCGTGGCGCGGGACGCGGTGGAGCTGCTGACCGATCCGGAGGCCGGGGCGGGGCTGCGGGAGTGCGAGGGCGACAGTTGCCGGCGTGTGTATCTCGACACATCGCGCGGCCGGCGCAGGCGCTGGTGCTCCAGCGAGGTGTGCGGAAACCGCGAGCGGGTCGCCCGGCACCGGCGCAGGGCGGCCCTGGCCCGTACCTGACAGGCGCACCTGTCGGGGCGTCCGACGGGGGCGTCCCGCGGCGAAGAACCTGAAAAGTTTTCGGCCCGCCGTTGAGTGCTCCTTGATGTTCCTCCGTAGTGATGAGGGAGAAGCAGTCAAGAAGGTCTCGACCGGGAGGTTCAGGTGCGCAAGGATGCGGCCGTGGCCGATGACCGTCCTCAACGGGCCCGACACCGGAGCGAGGCACCGCGCACCGACCTCTCCGTCCCCGACGAAGAGCTGATGCGCGCCCTGTACCGGGAACATGCCGGGCCGTTGCTGGCGTATGTGCTGCGTCTCGTGGCGGGCGACCGCCAGCGTGCCGAGGACGTCGTGCAGGAGACGCTCATCCGTGCCTGGAAGAACGCCGGTCAGCTCAATCGGGCTACCGGCTCTGTCCGCCCCTGGCTGGTGACGGTAGCTCGACGTATCGTCATCGACGGCCACCGCAGCCGGCAGGCCCGGCCGCAGGAGGTCGATCCGTCGCCGCTGGAGGTCATGCCCGCGGAGGACGAGATCGACAAGGCGTTGTGGCTGATGACGCTCTCAGATGCGCTCGAAGATTTGACCCCGGCGCACAGGGAAGTGCTCGTAGAGACGTACTTCAAGGGGCGCACGGTCAACGAGGCTGCCGAGACGCTCGGCATTCCCAGTGGCACCGTGCGTTCACGCGTGTTCTACGCACTGCGTTCCATGAAGCTCGCTCTGGAGGAGAGGGGGGTCTCGGCATGACCACGCACGATCAGTACGGACTGGACGGCGAGGGCACTGTGCACGACGCGGTCGCCTCCTACGTGCTCGGTATTCTTGACGAGGCCGATGCCGCCGCCTTCGAAGCGCATCTCGCGGCCTGCGAACTGTGCACCGCGAACATGGCCGAGTTCTCGGGCATGGAACCGATGCTGGCCATGCTCGCCGACACCCCGGGCACCTTCGCGACCGCCGAGCCCCAGGCCCCGGCCGCCGAGCCGTTCCCCCGGCAGGGCGGCTACCCGCCGCGGGCCGTGCCGCTGCCGCCGACCCCGTCCGTCTCGGTGAAGCCCAGCGACCACCTGCTGAACCGGCTGGTCGACGAGGTCGCCGTCAAGCGGGCGCAGCGCAAGAGGCGCGGCTTCTATCTGATCGCCGCCGCCGCCGCGCTGATCATCGGCGGTCCGACGATCGCGATCGTCGCGACCTCCGGCGACGACCCGGTCCGCAACGAGGCCGTGGTCCGGCCGTCCGGCGGTCCCACCGACGCCGAGGCGTTCGCCAAGATGCCGGACAAGGTCTCGGGCACCGATCCGACGACCAAGGTCAGTGCGACGGTCGGGTTCGAGGAGCGGGGCTGGGGCACCAACGCCGTACTGGAGCTGAAGAACGTCAAAGGACCGCTGAAGTGCAGTCTGGTGGCCGTGTCCAAGTCGGGCGACGAGCAGGTCGTCTCCTCCTGGTCGGTGCCGCAGTGGGGGTACGGCATCCCCGGCAGCCCGCACGAGGTGGCGCAGAAGCCGCTGTACATCCACGGCGGTGCGGCCATCCAGCCCAACGACATCGACCACTTCGACGTACGGACATTCGACGGCAAGCGTTTGGTCCAGGTCGGCGCCTGACATCCCCGCCCCCTTCGCGTACGGTTGACGGCTGCCCGATGCACGTCACGAAGGGGGCCTCGGTGGCCGCGCAGGATGCCGCTGTTGAATCCGCAGGACCCGCCTCCGATCCCGGACGCGACACGGGGAACGACTCCGTGCGCGCCCGCGAGATCGGTGTCGAACAGGACCATCTGGATCAGGTCTACCGCCGCCTTGAGGAGAAGATCCACGAGGCGGAGTTCTTGATGAAGGACGCAGCCCAGCGTGGCCAGGTCGGCACGCCCGGCGCACTCGCCGAAAGGGACGCCCAGGTCTTCAGGGCCGGTATCCATCTGAGCCGGCTCAACAACGAGTTCGAGGACTTCCTCTTCGGCCGGATCGACCTGCTGCCGGGCAAGGACGGCGACAAGGGCCCCGACGGCGCGTACACCTCGGTCGAGCCCGCCGACGAAGCCGTACGCCCCGACAACACCGCCGACATCGCTGAGACGCTGCACATCGGCCGGATCGGGGTCCTCGACTCCGACTACTCGCCGCTGGTCATCGACTGGCGCGCGCCGGCCGCTGCCCCGTTCTACCGCTCGACGCCCGTCGATCCCGGGCGGGTCGTCCGGCGCAGGGTCATCCGCTCCAAGGGCCGCAAGGTCCTCGGCGTCGAGGACGACCTGATGCGGCCCGAGCTGACGGCCTCGCTGGACGGCGGCGCGCTGCCCGTCATCGGGGACGGCGCGCTGATGGCCGCGCTCGGCCAGGCGCGCAGCCACACCATGCGGGACATCGTCCCGTCGATCCAGGCCGAGCAGGACCTGGTGATCAGGGCGCCGGCGGCGTCCGTGACCGAGGTCGCGGGCGGCCCCGGCACCGGCAAGACCGCTGTCGCGCTGCACCGCGCCGCGTATCTGCTCTACCAGGACCGGCGCAGGTACGCGGGCGGCATCCTCGTCGTCTCACCGACGCCGCTGCTCGTCGCGTACACCGAAGGCGTGCTGCCCTCGCTCGGCGAGGAGGGGCAGGTCGCGATCCGCGCTGTCGGCTCGCTGGTGGACGGCGCAGAGGCCACCGCGTACGACGATCCGGCCGTGGCCCGTGTCAAGGGCTCGGCGAACATGCTGAAGGTGCTGCGCAAGGCCGCCAGGGGCGCGCTGGAGCCCGCGCCGCGCGCCGGTGACCAGGGAGGCCGGGGCGCGCGTGGACGGGGCAGGGGCGGCGCCCAGGCGCGTCAGCAGGCGCCCGGCGCCGGACAGCTCGCCTTCGGCGAGACCGAGGCGTCCGGCGGGGCCGGTGACGACGGCGACGAGACGCCCGGCAGGCCCGTGGCCACCGACCGGCTCCGGGTCGTCGCCTTCGGCCGCAGGCTGGAGCTGGAGGCCGACGAGCTGAACCGCATCCGGCAGTCCGTGCTCGGCGGCACGGCCCCCGTCAACCTGCTGCGGCCCCGCGCCCGCAAGCTGTTGCTGGACGCCCTGTGGGCGAAGTCGGGCGCCGCCGCGCGGGCCGGCGAGTACGCGTCGCGCGGCGACGCCGAGCTGGCGGCGGAGCTGCGCGGCGGCTTCGACGACGACATCACGTCCGAGGACAGCTTCCTGGAGTTCCTGGACGCCTGGTGGCCCGAGCTGACCCCGCGCGGGGTCCTCGCCGCGATGGCCGACGAGCGGCGGCTCGGCCGCTGGGCCCGGCGCATCCTGGGCCAGGGCGAGATCCGCCGGCTCGCCCGCTCGCTGCGGCGGGTGGGCCCCGACGGCACAGGACCGCTCTCCGTGCACGACGTGGCGATCCTGGACGAGCTGGAGACGCTGCTCGGCGCACCGCCCAGGCAGCGCAAGCAGCGCAGGGAACTCGACCCGCTGGACCAGCTCACCGGGCTCGAAGAGCTGATGCCGCAGCGCGAGGAGTCGCAGCGCGAGCGCGCCGAGCGGCTGGCGGCGGAGCGCACCGAGTACGCGCATGTCATCGTCGACGAGGCCCAGGACCTCACCCCCATGCAGTGGCGGATGGTCGGCCGCAGGGGCAGGCACGCCACCTGGACGGTGGTCGGCGACGCGGCCCAGTCGTCGTGGTCGGACCCGGAGGAGGCGGCGGAGGCGCGCGACGAGGCGCTCGGCACCCGGCCGCGCCGCAAGTTCACCCTGACCGTCAACTACCGCAACCCCGCCGAGATCGCCGAACTGGCCGCGAAGGTGCTGGCGCTCGCCATGCCGGGGATGGAGTCGCCGACCGCCGTGCGCTCCACCGGCGTGCGGCCGCGCTTCAGCGTCGTACGGGACGACGACCTCGCCTCGGCCGTACGGGACGAGGCGGCCCGGCTGCTGGAGCGGGTCGACGGCACGGTCGGTGTCGTCGTCGCGATGCACCGGCGCGAGCAGGCGGCGCGCTGGCTCGCCGGGCTCGGCGACCGGGTCGTGGCCCTGGGCAGCCTGGAGGCCAAGGGACTGGAGTACGACGCGACGGTGGTGGTCTCGCCGGCCGAGATCGCGGACGAGTCACCGGCGGGGCTGCGGGTGCTCTATGTGGCGCTGACCAGGGCGACGCAGCAGCTCACGGTCGTTTCGGCGGCCCGCGACGAACCTGACGCGGAGGGAGTACCCGACCTCCTGCGGGATTGACTTCGAGTCAACTCGCGCGGAGGGGATCACTTCCCGGAGTGTTTTGTTAGATTGGTAGTGGCACCGACTCGATCCAAGCCCCCGGGCCCAACCTTCGTCGCTTCGAGCGACCACTTGCCGCGAGGCGAGCATGGCGGGTCGGTGCCACCTCTTCTTCGCCGGTACGACTTCTTCACCAGTACGACAACAGCACGACAACGGGCCCTCACCGGAAATCGGTGGGGGCCTGCTTCTGTTGGGGGCGCCGCTGTTACGCTCTCTCGCCTGACGGAAAACACTTTCCGAAAAAGTTGGACTTTACCGATTACCGGGTGGTAGGTGCGACGATCGGGAGGCTCCGCGCGACGTCGGTCGGGCGGAGTGGCAATGAGGCTCAGGGAAAGCAGAGGAACTCGGCATGGCAACGGCGCCAAGCGTCTCGTACTCGATGACGGTCCGTCTGGAAGTGCCCGCTAGCGGTACAGCGGTGTCGCAGCTCACCACAGCCGTGGAGTCCTCCGGCGGCTCGGTGACCGGCCTCGACGTGACGGCGTCCGGGCACGAGAAGCTCCGGATCGACGTCACGATCGCCGCGAGCTCCACCGGGCACGCGGACCAGATCGTGGAGCAGTTGCGCGGCATCGAGGGGGTCGTGCTCGGCAAGGTCTCCGACCGTACGTTCCTCATGCACCTCGGCGGCAAGATCGAGATGCAGTCCAAGCACCCCATCCGCAACCGTGACGATCTCTCGATGATCTACACGCCGGGAGTGGCCCGGGTCTGCATGGCGATCGCCCAGAACCCCGAGGACGCCAGGCGCCTGACCATCAAGCGCAACTCCGTCGCCGTGGTCACGGACGGCTCGGCCGTGCTCGGCCTCGGCAACATCGGCCCCATGGCCGCGCTGCCCGTGATGGAGGGCAAGGCCGCCCTGTTCAAGCGGTTCGCCGGCATCGACGCCTGGCCGATCTGCCTGGACACCCAGGACACCGACGCCATCGTCGAGATCGTCAAGGCCATCGCCCCCGGCTTCGCCGGCATCAACCTCGAAGACATCTCGGCGCCCCGCTGCTTCGAGATCGAGGCGAGACTCCGCGAGGCCCTGGACATCCCCGTCTTCCACGACGACCAGCACGGCACGGCCATCGTGGTGCTCGCCGCCCTGACCAACGCGCTGCGCGTCGTCGGCAAGGAGTTCGGCGACGTACGCGTCGTCATGTCTGGCGCCGGCGCGGCCGGTACGGCCATCCTGAAGCTGCTCATCGCCGCCGGCGTCAAGCACGCGGTCGTCGCCGACATCCACGGCGTCGTGCACGCGGGCCGCGCGGACCTCGTCGAGGCCGCCCCCGAGTCGCCGCTGCGCTGGGTGGCCGACAACACCAACCCCGAGGGCATCACCGGCACCCTGAAAGAGGCCGTGGTCGGCGCCGACGTCTTCATCGGCGTCTCGGCCCCCAACGTGCTGGACGGCGCCGACGTGGCCGCCATGGCCGAAGGCGCGATCGTCTTCGCGCTGGCCAACCCGGACCCCGAGGTGGAGCCCTCGATCGCCCGCGAGACGGCCGCCGTCGTGGCCACGGGCCGCTCGGACTTCCCCAACCAGATCAACAACGTGCTGGTCTTCCCGGGGGTCTTCCGCGGCCTGCTGGACGCCCAGTCGCGTACGGTCAACACCGAAATGATGCTGGCAGCCGCCAAGGCGCTCGCCGATGTCGTCACCGAGGGTGAACTCAACCCCAACTACATCGTTCCCTCGGTCTTCAACGACAAGGTCGCGGGAGCGGTCGCGGGAGCCGTCAGGGAAGCCGCGAAAGCCGCAGGTGTGACGGTGGCCACCTCGGTGTCCGCCTGACACGTCCGCTCTGCCCGATCTGTCCGGCGCGTCGCGATTCGCGGGGCCGCTGGGCCCCGTCTAGGGTGGCGGACCATGAGCCCGCCACTCCTCGGAGGTTTCAGGGCCTTCAGGGGGCTAAGGGGTTCCCAAGGTGTCTCCACAGGAGTGACGCCGGTGGGTGCCGGATTGGCTTTCCCGCCGCTGGTGGGGGCAGGATGCGTATTCGGGCGCGAGGGTCTGTCAGCAGACCCGGGTCCGGGGACTGTCCGAGGGCCCTGGCAGCATCGGCTTCGATCTCACGCCTCACAGGCAAGAAGAACACGGGAGTAACAACATGAACCGCAGTGAGCTGGTGGCCGCCCTGGCCGACCGCGCCGAGGTGACTCGCAAGGACGCCGACGCCGTGCTGGCCGCCCTCGCCGAGACCGTTGGCGAGATCGTCGCCAAGGGCGACGAGAAGGTCACCATCCCCGGCTTCCTGACCTTCGAGCGCACCCACCGTGCCGCTCGCACCGCTCGTAACCCGCAGACCGGCGACCCGATCCAGATCCCGGCCGGCTACAGCGTGAAGGTCTCCGCGGGCTCCAAGCTCAAGGAAGCCGCCAAGGGGAAGTAATCCCACGGCAGTAAGCAGTACAAGCAACACAGCAGTACGCAGGGGCGGCCACCTTCTCAGGTGGCCGCCCCTGTGTCGTTCGCCCGGCAGAAAGCCGTACACCGGCCGCCAAGCCCTACGGCGGCGGGTGACGGCCGGTCCGGCGGTGACGGCCGGTCCGGCGGTGACAGACGGTCAGACCAGCGCGCCGCCCGGCAGCTCGACCTTCGCGCCCAGCTCGATGAGCTTGTCCATGAAGTTCTCGTAGCCGCGGTTGATCAGGTCGATGCCGTGCACCCGGGACGTGCCCTGCGCGGCCAGCGCCGCGATCAGGTACGAGAAACCGCCGCGCAGGTCCGGGATGACCAGATCCGCGCCCTGCAGCCTGGTCGGTCCCGAGACGACCGCCGAGTGCAGGAAGTTGCGCTGCCCGAAGCGGCAGTGCGAACCGCCCAGGCACTCCCGGTAGAGCTGGATGTGCGCACCCATCTGGTTCAGCGCCGAGGTGAAGCCCAGCCGCGACTCGTAGACCGTCTCGTGGATGATCGACAGTCCCGACGCCTGGGTCAGCGCCACCACCAGCGGCTGCTGCCAGTCGGTCTGGAACCCCGGATGGACGTCCGTCTCCAGCGCGATGGCGTTGAGCGAGCCGCCCGGATGCCAGAAGCGGATGCCCTTGTCGTCGATCTCGAAGGCGCCGCCGACCCTGCGGTACGTGTTGAGGAACGTCATCATCGAGCGCTGCTGCGCGCCGTGCACGTAGATGTTGCCCTCGGTGGCCAGCGCCGCCGAGGCCCAGGACGCGGCTTCCAGCCGGTCGGGGATGGCCCGGTGGTTGTAGCCGTCCAGCCGGTCGACCCCGGTGATCCGGATCGTCCGGTCGGTGTCCATGGAGATGATCGCGCCCATCTTCTGCAGGACGCAGATGAGGTCCTCGATCTCCGGCTCCACCGCCGCGTTCGACAGCTCCGTGACACCCTCCGCCAGCACGGCGGTCAGCAGCACCTGCTCCGTCGAACCCACCGACGGGTACGGCAGCCGGATCTTGGTGCCGCGCAGCCGCTGCGGGGCCTCCAGGTACTGGCCGTCGGCCCGCTTCTCGATCGTCGCGCCGAACTGGCGCAGCACGTCGAAGTGGAAGTCGATCGGCCGGCCGCCGATGTCGCAGCCGCCGAGACCGGGGATGAAGGCGTGGCCCAGCCGGTGCAGCAGCGGGCCGCAGAACAGGATCGGGATACGCGAGGAGCCCGCGTGGGCGTCGATGTCGGCGACATTGGCGCTCTCGACATGGGTGGGGTCGAGGATCAGCTCGCCGGGCTCGTCACCCGGGCGGACCGTCACCCCGTGCAGTTGCAGCAGCCCCCGTACGACACGCACGTCGCGGATGTCGGGCACGTTGCGCAGCCGGCTCGGACCACTGCCGAGCAGCGCGGCCACCATGGCCTTCGGCACCAGGTTCTTCGCGCCGCGGACGCGGATCTCGCCCTCCAGCGGGGTCCCACCGTGGACAAGCATTACATCGTCTGTGCCGGTCATGAATCTCGCGTTCCGGAGTGGGCGGGCGGGTGGCCAAGGAAAAGGGTAAGGGGCCAAGGCCCCTGTCCCGTAAGGCCGAGGAGGCCCCAAGGGTGTAATGAATTGGGCATAACACGTTCTGTTCGCGATCACTGGCTGACAGTGACCGGGCGGTTGCGGGGGCGGCTGTGCGCTCCCGGTGCGACGGTGCGCCCTGAGCTGCGCGCACGCACACTCTGCCGCTCGTACCCCGGATAAGGCGAATGTGCGAGATCATGGCTCGCATGACGGAGGTGTCCTCGCTCACAGGGCGGCTGCTCGTTGCCGCACCCGCCCTCGCCGACCCGAATTTCGACCGTGCCGTCGTCCTCCTGCTCGACCACGACGGCAAGGGCTCGCTCGGTGTCGTCCTCAACCGGCCGACCCCCGTGGACGTCGGGGACATCCTGGAGAGCTGGGCCGACCACGCCGGCGAGCCGGGGGTGGTCTTCCAGGGCGGCCCCGTCTCACTCGACTCGGCGCTCGGCCTCGCCGTGATCCCCGGCGACGAGGGGCCGCTCGGCTGGCGCAGGGTGTACGGCGCGATCGGCCTCGTCGATCTGGAGACCCCGCCGGAGCTGCTGGTGAAGGCGCTCGGCTCGCTGCGGATCTTCGCCGGGTACGCGGGCTGGGGCCCCGGCCAACTGGAGGACGAACTCAAGCGGGGCGCCTGGTACGTGGTCGAGTCGGAGCCGGGCGACGTGTCGTCCCCCCGCCCCGAGGGGCTGTGGCGCGCGGTGCTGCGCAGGCAGCGCGGCGAACTGGCCATGATCGCTACGTATCCCGACGACCCCTCGCTCAACTGACCTGAGCGAGCGATGGGTGAGCGGCCGGCTGCGGAGAGCACGGCCCCGGAGAGGCCGGGTCGGCTCATGCGTGGGTACCCTTGACGACTATGAGCACTCTTGAGCCCGAGCGCGGGGCAGGTACGGGCACCCTCGTGGAGCCGACACCGCAGGTGTCGCACGGCGACGGCGACCACGAGCGCTTCGCCCACTACGTTCAGAAGGACAAGATCATGGCGAGCGCCCTGGAGGGCACTCCCGTGGTGGCGCTGTGCGGCAAGGTCTGGGTACCGGGGCGCGACCCCAAGAAGTACCCGGTCTGCCCGATGTGCAAGGAGATCTACGAGTCCATGGGCCCCGGCGGGGACAAGGACAAGGGCAAGGGCGGCAAGGACAGCAGCAAGAAGTAGTGACGTAGCCGTCGCTGCTTCCGTCTGGTGCTCCGGTGTCTGGTGACGGCCCTCGGGGACGCGTGTGTCTGCGCGTCCCCGAGGGCCGTGCGCATGCGTATCTCGCGTCCGTACCTCGGGTGAAGGACTGATGAACATGACCTCTTCCGCTTCCGTGACGTCTTCGGCGACAGCGGCGGATCTCATACCGGCCGCCCGCACCGTCCGCGCGGAGGAGGGGGCGGAGGGGACCGGACGGCTGGTCATCGACGCGGGGACGCGGCTCGCCGCCGGGCCCGGCACCGAGGGCGTCGCGCGCTGGCTGCGGGCGAGCGTCGGCGCGGCGACGGGACTGCCGCTGGAGCCCGCAGGAGCCGCAGAAACTGCGGCCGTTGACGGCGCTGACGGCGTTGACGGCGCGGGGCGGCCCCGGATCGCCCTGAGCATCAGCCCGGCCGTCGAGCGCGCGTCAGGCCCCGAGGGCTACCGCCTCACCGTCCCCGCAGCCGACCAGGCAGGCCCTGCGCGGGACGTCACGATCGAGGGCGGCGGCGCTGCCGGTGTCTTCTGGGGCGTCCAGACGCTCCGTCAACTGCTGGGCCCCGAGGCGTACCGCAGCGCGCCCGTCACCCCCGCGCGTGGCTGGGAACTGCCGGTGGGCACCGTCGAGGACAGCCCCCGCTTCGCCTGGCGCGGCCTGATGCTCGACGTGGCACGGCACTTCATGCCCAAGGACGGCGTGCTGCGCTATCTCGATCTGCTCGCCGCCCACAAACTGAATGTCTTTCACTTCCACCTCACCGACGACCAGGGGTGGCGGATAGAGATCAAGAGCAAGCCGCGGCTGACGGAGACCGCGGCCTGGCGCTCCCGCACCAAATGGGGCCACCGCGCTTCCGACTTGTGGGACGAGAAGCCGCACGGCGGTTATTACACGCAGGACGACATCCGCGAGATCGTCGCGTACGCGGCCGAGCGGCATATCACCGTCGTCCCCGAAATCGACATCCCCGGGCACTCGCAGGCAGCCATCGCCGCGTATCCGGAACTGGGCAACACCGACGTCATCGACACGACCTCCCTCACCGTCTGGGACAACTGGGGCGTGAATCCGAACGTACTCGCCCCCACTGACATCACCCTCCGGTTCTACGAGGACGTGTTCGAGGAAATCCTCGAACTGTTCCCCTCGACCTTCATCCACGTCGGCGGCGACGAATGCCCGAAGGAGCAGTGGAAGGACTCACCGACCGCCCAGGACCGGATTCAGGAACAGGGCCTGGCGAACGAGGACGAGTTGCAGTCCTGGTTCATCCGGCACTTCGACAACTGGCTCGGCGTCAGGGGCCGGCGGCTCATCGGCTGGGACGAGATCCTGGAAGGCGGACTCGCACCCGGCGCCGCCGTTTCGTCGTGGCGCGGATATTCCGGCGGCATCGCGGCGGCCAGGGCGGGCCACGACGTCGTCATGTGCCCCGAGCAGTACGTCTACCTGGACCACCGGCAGGCGGCCGGCGACGACGAGCCGATTCCCATCGGGTACGTCCGCACGCTGGAGGACGTCTACCGCTTCGAGCCCGTACCGGCCGAACTCACCGAGGCCGAGGCCGCGCACGTCCTCGGTACCCAGGCCAACGTCTGGACCGAGGTGATGCACGACCGCTCCCGCGTCGACTACCAGGTCTTCCCGCGGCTCGCCGCGTTCGCCGAGGTCGCCTGGTCGGCGCTGCCCGCCCCCGCCGACCGCGACTTCGCCGGCTTCGAGCGGCGGATGGCGGCGCACTACGCGCGGTTGGACGTCCTCGGCGTCGGATACCGGCCGCCCGGCGGCCCGTTGCCGTGGCAGCGGCGGCCCGGCGTGCTCGGCCGCCCGCGCGAGGGACAACCCCCGCGCGGCTGAGGACGGCCCCGCGCGGCTGACGAAGTCCGCGCCGGAACCGTGCGGATAAGTCGTACAAGGACTGCCGAAGGGTGGCATTCCGGGTGTGCCGCCGAAGGCGGGCGAAAGCGGACCTACACCCTGGTCCGGGACGGATGCGCCCTTCGCGGACCCTCGCGTCGGGCGGCCCTCAACATGTGCCAGAGTTGCCACGTCCGGCCTGTGAGCACGTACGGTACGGCACACAGGCGGGACAGCCGGGACACCGGAAAGGGGCAGTGGGTTGACCACGCACGCACCGCAGACGGCGCAGTCCGTGACGCTGCCGACCTCGCTCGACGAGGCCGTGGCGGCGCTGACCGCCATGCCTGCCGCCGTGCCCGTCGCGGGTGGTACGGACCTGATGGCGTCCGTCAACAAGGGCCTGCTGCGGCCGGCGGGGCTCGTCGGCCTCGGCAGGATCAGCGAGCTGCGCGGCTGGCACTACCAGGACGGCCACGCCCTCCTCGGGGCCGGTCTCACCCACGCGCGCATGGGCAGGCCCGACTTCGCCGCGCTCATCCCCGCGCTCGCCGCGTCCGCGCGCGCCGCGGGACCGCCGCAGATCCGCAACGCGGGCACCCTCGGCGGCAACATCGCCACCGCCGCCCCGACCGGCGACGCGCTGCCGGTCCTCGCCGCCCTGGAAGCCGATCTCGTCGTCGCAGGCCCCGGCGGCTCCCGCCGCGAGATCCCGGCGACCCATCTGCTGGCGGGCCGCGAGATGCTGGAGCCGGCCGAACTCATCGGCTTCGTACGGGTCCCGCTGCTGCACGCCCCCCAAGTCTTCCTCAAGGCCACCGGCCGCACGGGCCCCGGCCGCGCCACCGCTTCGGTGGCCGTCGTGCTCGACCCGGCGCGCCGCGGAGTGCGCTGCGCCGTCGGCGCGATCGCCCCGATGCCCCTGCGCCCCCTTGAGGCGGAGCGCTGGATCGCTTCACTGATCGACTGGGACGGCGCACGCGGGCTCGCCCAGGAGGCCCTGGTGGCCTTCGGCGAGTACGTGGCGGCGGCCTGCATCCCTGACCCGGCGCCGCCGGCCGACGGCGGAGAGCCCCCCGCCCCGGCGCCCGCCGTACTGCATCTGCGGCGTACCGTCGCAGCCCTGGCCCGACGAGCACTGGGGAGGGCGCTGTCGTGACCACCGAAGAGAATTCCGGCTCCGATCCCAGGTCGGGCCCCGGCCCGGGGCCCGGCCCCGACGGGCAGGGCGGCTGGCGGCCCGTGCCGCACGGCGGCGAGTACGACGCCGAGGCGACCGCGTTCGTGCAGTTGCCGCCCGAGGACGCCATGGACGCCCCGCTGGCGGCGCCTGGCCACGGATACGTACCCCCGCAGATCGTCCCCCTGACGCCCGACCCCTCGGTGGCGGGGAGCTGGGCCCAGCAGCCCCTGGACCAGGGCGACACGGGCGGTGTGCGCTGGCCCGAGCCGGGCGCCGAGCACGCGCCCGCGTCCGGCCAGCACCAGCATCAGCACCAGGCGCAGGCCATGCACGACGGCTATGTGACGGGGCACTGGGACTTCAGCGCTGCGGGCGCCGGACAGGACACGGGCAATGGCACCGGCACCGGCACCGGCGAGCGTCCTGCCGATCTCACGGGACAGTGGCGGATCCCGGTCGCCGAGGGCGACCTGCTGGACGAATCGGGCGAGTACAGCGCCGGGTTGCACACGTCCCCCTGGAGCGCGGGCGCACCGCCGGCGACCCTGCCGGGCGGCGCGCCCGCCCCGTGGGCGACGCAGCCGGAACCGGAGCCGGAACCGGAGCCGGAACCGGAGCCGGAGCCGCAGCCTGAGGCGGTCGAGCCGGCCGCTGAGGAGCCCGTACCCGACCCGGTGTCGCAGGCGGAGGAGGCGGAGCCCGAGCCCGCCCCGGAACCTGAGTCCTTCCAGGAGCCCCTTCCGGAACCCGAGCCCGAGCCCGCGCCCCTCACCAGCAGCAACGACAGCGCCGAACACGCCGCGAACTCCTACGTCCTGCGGGTCAACGGCGCCGACCGGCCCGTCACCGACGCCTGGATCGGCGAGTCGCTGCTGTACGTGCTGCGCGAGCGCCTCGGCCTCGCCGGCGCCAAGGACGGCTGCTCGCAGGGCGAGTGCGGCGCCTGCAACGTCCAGGTCGACGGCCGGCTCGTCGCCTCCTGCCTCGTACCCGCCGCCACAGCCGCGGGCTCCGAAGTGCGTACGGTCGAAGGACTCGCCGTGGACGGCGAACCGTCCGACGTCCAGCGGGCGCTGGCCAACTGCGGCGCCGTGCAGTGCGGCTTCTGCATCCCGGGCATGGCCATGACCGTCCACGACCTGCTGGAAGGCAACCACGCCCCCAGCGAGCTGGAGACCCGCCAGGCCCTCTGCGGCAACCTCTGCCGCTGCTCCGGCTACCGCGGGGTGCTCGACGCGGTGAACGAGGTCGTCGCGGCGCGCGCGGCCAGCTCCGAAGCCGCTGCCGCCGCCTCCGAGGAAGCCCGCATCCCGCACCAGGCACCGGCAGGGGCGGGCAGCGCCCAGGCACCGCACCCGAACTCGCACGACGGAGGCATGGCGTGAGCAACGACGCGGCCACCGAGGCCCCGACGCTCGAAGGTCCCCAGCAGGAGCCGCCGGCGCACGGCCTCGGCGCCTCGCTGCCGCCCGCCGACGCCCGCGCCAAGACCGAGGGCACCTTCCCCTACGCCGCCGACCTGTGGGCCGAGGGCCTGCTGTGGGCCGCCATCCTGCGCTCCCCGCACCCGCACGCGCGCATCGTGTCGATCGACACGGCCGCCGCGGCCGAAATGCCCGGTGTACGGGCCGTGGTGACCCACGAGGAC
The DNA here is from genome assembly GCF_055584925.1 of Streptomyces sp. NPDC087906. Lineage (NCBI taxonomy): Bacteria > Bacillati > Actinomycetota > Actinomycetes > Kitasatosporales > Streptomycetaceae > Streptomyces > Streptomyces sp. NPDC087906. Next base: position 582,997 of record NZ_JBVJLC010000004.1, on the reverse strand, counting down.
GTCCTCGGCGACCCGGCGTACGGCAGACATGTCGTCGACCGCCCGGTCTTCGCCTCCGAGGTCGTACGCCACCACGGCGAGGCCATCGCCGCCGTCGCCGCCGACCACCCCGACACCGCGCGGCTCGCCGCGGCCGCCATCGCCGTCGAGTACGAAGTACTCGACCCGGTCACCGACCCGGAGAAGGCGTTCGCCGCCGAACCGCTGCACCCCGACGGCAATCTGATCCGGCACATCCCGCTGCGCTACGGCGACCCCGACATCCAGGGCGACGTCATCGTCGAAGGGCTGTACCGCATCGGCCGCCAGGACCCCGCCCCCATCGGCGCCGAGGCCGGCCTCGCCGTACCGCGCCCCGACGGCGGCGTGGAGATCTACACCGCCTCCACCGACCCGCACACCGACCGCGACCTCGCCGCCGCCTGCTTCGGCCTCGACCAGGACCGGGTGAAGCTCGTCGTGACCGGCGTCCCCGGCGCCACCGGCGACCGCGAGGACCCCGGCTTCCAGATCCCGCTCGGCCTGCTCGCGCTGCGCACCGGCTGCCCCGTCAAACTCGCGGCCACCCGCGAGGAGTCGTTCCTCGGCCACGCGCACCGCCACCCCACCCTGCTGCGCTACCGCCACCACGCGGACGCCGAGGGCCGGCTGGTCAAGGTCGAGGCCCAGATCCTGCTCGACGCGGGCGCGTACGCCGACTCCTCGTCCGAATCCCTGGCCGCCGCCGTCGCGTTCGCCTGCGGCCCGTACGTCGTACCGCACGCCTTCATCGAAGGCTGGGCCGTACGCACCAACAACCCGCCCTCGGGGCATGTGCGCGGCGAAGGTGCCATGCAGGTCTGCGCCGCCTACGAGGGCCAGATGGACAAGCTGGCGGCCAAACTCGGCGTCGAACCCGCCGAGCTCCGGCTGCGCAACGCCCTCGCCACCGGCGACATCCTCCCCACCAGCCAGACGGTGACCTGCCCCGCGCCCGTCGCCGAACTGCTGCGCGCCGTACGCGACTACCCGCTGCCGCCGCTGCCCAAGGACACCCCGGAAGCGGCCTGGCTGCTGCCCGGCGGCCCGGAGGGCGCGGGCGAACCGGGCGCGGTACGGCGCGGCGTCGGCTACGCGCTCGGCATGGTCCACATGCTCGGCGCGGAGGGCGCCGACGAGGTGTCCACGGCCACGGTCAAGGTCCACGACGGGATCGCCACCGTCATCTGCGCCGCGGTCGAGACCGGCCAGGGCTTCTCCACGCTGGCCCGGCAGATCGTGCAGGAGACGCTCGGCATCGACGAGGTCCACGTCGCGTCGGTCGACACCGACCAGCCCCCGGCGGGCGCGGCGGCGCACGGCAGACACACGTGGGTGTCGGGCGGCGCGGTGGAGCGGGCGGCCAAGATGGTCCGTACGCAGCTTCTCCAGCCGCTGGCCCACAAGTTCGGCATGTCGACCGAGCTGCTGCAGATCACCGACGGCAAGATCACCTCGTACGACGGTGTGCTGTCCACCACCGTCATGGAGGCGATGGACGGCAAGGAACTGTGGGCGACGGCCCAGTGCCGCCCCCACCCCACGGAGCCGCTCGACGGCTCCGGCCAGGGCGACGCGTTCGTGGGCCTGGCGTTCTGCGCGATCCGCGCGGTCGTGGACGTCGACATCGAACTCGGCTCGATCCGGGTGGTGGAGATGGCGGTCGCGCAGGACGTCGGCCGCGTACTCAACCCGGCGCAGCTCGCCACCCGTATCGAGGCGGGCATCACCCAGGGCATCGGCACGGCCCTGACGGAGAACCTCCGCACCACCCGCGGCCTGGTCCGCCGCCCGGACCTGACGGGCTACGCCCTGCCGACGTCGCTGGACGCGCCGGACATTCGCATCGTCAAACTGGTGGAAGAACGCGACGTGGTAGCCCCCTTCGGCGCCAAACCGGCCAGCGCAGCCCCGGTGGTCACGTCCCCGGCAGCGGTCGCCTCCGCCGTCCGCGCGGCAACGGGCCGCCCGGTCAGCAGACTCCCGATCCGCCCGCAGGCAGCGGTGGCTGTTCCCAACTCGTGACCGTATCAATCCCGTTGCATCTGCAATCCCGGGATGCGCGTTGTCACCGGTGCTCGCTACAGTGATCGGTGCAGCGGTCGGGCAACGGGGAGGAAGCGCAGTGCTGGACAACGGGGCAGGCGGAGGAGCGCCGGCGGGACCGGGTGGCATCTTCGGCATGGTCGAGTCGATGGCGCAGAACGCCATGGACATGATGGTCGACCTGACGGCGATGGACTCGTTCAAGAGCCGCGTCGACGAGCTACTGAACATCCTGAACGACTCGCAGGCGGCCCCCACCAAGATGGGCCAGGACCGCATCGCGCGCGCCAAGTTGGGCGGCGATTTCGCGGAGGCGGAGTTCCTGTACGCGGCATACAGCACGGTCCATGACCAACTGGAGACTCTGTCGAAGGTATTGGGCCTGCAGATCGAGAGCATGCACCTCGCGGTACAGGCGTCGCAGGCGAGTTACGACAACCTGGACGATGACGTCAAGCAGAAGATGCAGGCGCTGAACACGCAGATCGACGCGCACTATGACCAGTCGCGCGATCCGTATGCCAAGCATCACGGCTCCAGTGAATACAGATCAGTCAGTGGGCACACAGGGGGATGACGAGACATGCCTGAGGCACCACACGGAGGGAAGTCAGGACCGGGAAGCACGTCCTTCGAGTCCATGACGCACGAGCAGTTGAGGGCGCTGCTGTCCTCGGCCGACATGAGTACGGCGATGAGCCTGGCCGGGAAGCTGACGGCGGCGGCGAAGACCATCTACGACATCGGTGACGAGCTCAAGACCCGTGTCCAACTGGTCAATTGGGAAGGCACCGGCGCCGAGGCGTTCAAGGACTGGGGCGACCAGACGGCCAGCGCCACGCTGAACCTGTCGGAGTACGCGAGCAACGCCGGCAAGTGGATGGAAGACGTCTCCCAGGCCATCGCCGAGGCGCACGCCAACATGCCACCGCAGTCGGACACGGACGACGCCAAGGCGGCCCTCAAGACGGCCAACAGCAACTTGGACGCACTGAAGGACCCGGCGAACCGGCACGACCCGGACAGACAGACGCTGACCGCGACGTACCACACCAAGGCGACGGGTGCGGAGGCGCAGTTGGAGTCGACGCGGCTTCAGGCGGCGCAGCAGATGCAGAAGCTGGCTGAGACGTATGTGCAGTCGGGCACGCAGATAAACAGGTTCGAGCCGCCGACGTTTCCGCCGCCGGCGGGTTACCTGGGCACTGCCTGGCAGGCTCCTCAGTCGGACGGAATCAGCGGTGGTTCCAAGTACACCGGCGGAGGCATGGGGGGCGCGGTCGGCAGTGCCATGTACTCCGACGGTGGTTCCTCCGGCGGATCGAAGCACTACCGGCCTCCTGGTAGCGACAGTGCACTCGGCGTCGCGGTAGGCGGCAGCCATGGCGGTTCGCACGATGTCCCGATCAAGGGGCACGTGCCTCAGGACCCGCCTGCGCACATGGGTATCGACAGCGTGGACACAGCGCCGCCAGGGACGCTGCCGTCGGCGCACTCGACGACTCCTCCCGGCAACATGAACCAGGTGGCTCCTCGGCCGGAGGGTCCGCCGCTGCCGCCTCCCGGAGCCATACCGCCCGCCTTCGGCGGCTCGTACGGCCAGGGTGGCGGGAAGACCGGGTCGTTGGCGCCGGGACGAACGATTCCCGGTGGTGTCGCCGGCCGCCCGTCGGCACTCGGTCCTGGTGGGCTCAACTCGCGAGCACCGCTGGGACGTGAGTCCGGAATCGTCGGCGGCCGTCCGGTGCAGTCTCCTTCCGGTCGTCCACCGAACAGGATCCCGCGCGGGATGGTCATCGGCGGCGAAGAGGGCAACGGTCGTCAGATGATGGGCCGCGGCATGGCCGGCGGCGGTATGGGCCGCGGTGGTGCGGGTGGGGCCGGCAGTGGCATGGCAGGCGGGCGTCGGCTCGCCTCCGAGACCGGCGGTGTGGTCGGCGGCCGTCCCCAAGCGGGCGGCAGGAACAGTGGCAGGCCGTTCACTCCTGGTGGGTCAGGGCTGGTCCGTGGTGGCACATCGGGATCGGGTACGGGCACAGGCCCGGGATCCGGAGCGATGGGGCGCGGTGGCATGGCTGGCGCGGGTCGTGGCCGAGGCGGGCACGGCGAGGACGAGCACGGCGAGCGTCCCGAATACCTGACAGAGGACGAAGAGACCTGGCAGCAGGGCGACCGTCGGGTCGTACCACCTGTCATCGACTGATCGCGTCCGTACCGAGTGGGTTGAGGGGAAATGCGTAGTAGTCGCGGGCGGTCGCTCGGGTTCAAGTCTGCTGTGGCGTCCGCGCTGGGGTTGCTGTTGTTCGGCCTGGCAGCAACCCCTGCGCATGCCCAGACCGTGCGGGAAGCCCAGTGGCATCTGGATGCCATGCAGGCCGACGAGGTTTGGAAGCTCAGCACGGGGCGTGGCGTCATCGTTGCTGTGGTCGATTCGGGTGTTGATGATTCGATCGCCGATCTCCGGGGCCAGGTTCTGAAGGGGGAGGACCTGTCGGGCTTGGCCGGTGATGAGAACAACGACATCGACAATCACGGCACGGCCATGGCGGCGCTGATTGCGGCGACCGGTAAGCGCGGCGCGCAGAACGGCTCCTATGGACTTGCGCCTGGCGCCAAGATCCTTCCCATCCGTGTTCCTTACTCACAGGAGCGTCTCGGGAAGGACGGAGTCAAGGACAGCTACGCGCAGAGCATGAGCAAGGCCATCCGCTTTGCCGTTGATCAGCATGCGAAGGTCATCAATATCTCGGTCGGGTCGCTCTCGACGGGGCCTGAACTCGCTGAAGCAGCGAGGTATGCGCATGACAAGGGTGCGCTCATCTTTGCTGCAGCAGGGAACGACGCGAAGAAGGGAAACTTTCCGGAGTATCCGGCGGCAACGCCGGGTGTGGTCGGGGTCGGCGGGCTCACCAAGAAGGCATCCCACCTGCCTGTGTCCAACTTCGGTCCGCAGGTGGATATTTCAGCGCCTGGCGAGGACATCAACAATGCTTGCAGCAGCGGCAGCGAGATCTGTCACGGTACGGGCACCAGTCCTGCAACGGCACTCACCTCCGCCTCGGCCGCCGTCATCTGGTCCAAGCACCCGGACTGGACGAACAACCAAGTACTTCGCGTCATGCTCAACACCGCAGGCGGCGCCGAGGACGGCGCCAAGCGCAGTGACGGGCTCGGCTACGGCGCCGTACGCCCCCTACAGGCCCTGAACGATCCCGGCGACCCCGGTCCCGCCGACCAGTACCCGCTCCCCGACCTCGCCGCCGCCGCGTCCAAGTCCCCCTCCGCGCCCGCCTCCCAGCCCGCAGCCGGGCCCAAGGGCGACAGCACGACGCAGCCGGCCGCCGTCGCAGCGTCCGACAGTGGCGGGAACACCGGTCTGTGGGTGGGCATCGGCATCGGCGTGGTCGTCGTCATCGCCGCGGCCGCCGTGGCCCTGCGCGTCAACGCGCGCCGCCAGGCCGCCGCCGCCGCGCCCCCGCCGCCGTACGCCTCGTACCCACCGCCCCAGGGCCCGCCCCCGTACGGCTACGGGCCGCCCCAACACGGCGGCAGCCCGCCCCAGTACGGCGGCCCGCCCCAATACGGCCCCCCGCCGCCCGGCCATCAGCGGGAGCAGGGACGTCCGCAGTAGCAGCACGGCCCGCCCCCGCCGAGGGAACCGGTAGAGGACGGGGCGGTGCGACCAGTTCGAGATTCTCACCAACGGGGAACACATGTCGTTCGATCAAGAATGGGCGTCTGTCCGAAGCGCTGCCGCCGACAACACCAAGATGCGGCTCGACAGTGCGGCTCGTGGCGACGGAGGCGGGGGAGGGGGCGGCGGGGGAGCCGCCGACTACAAAGTCACCTCGCCCGACCTGCGGTCCATCGGGAATGACGCCCAAGGGCTCTTCCACAGCTTCGAGACCGACGCGTTCCACGCCGGTGCGAAGACGGACACCGCCGCCAGCGCCCTCAACTCGGACGGTTTCGCGACCGGTTCGGCTCTCTGGGCCGCCTGGGACACCTGGCGGAGCCAGGCGGAGACCCTGCTGAGCGCCTGCGCGCATATCCACAATCATCTCGAAGACACCGTCGTCAGCCACAAGAACCACGAAGAGACCCTGATCAGCAACTTCTCCATGTCCCAGATCAACAAGCACTTCAAGTGAGGGCCGCGCATGTTGAAATTTGAGCAGGTCCTTCATGCGAACCTGACCGGTCTCGACGGAGCGGTGAAGGACTGGGACGCCACGATCACGAAGCTTGCCACGATCGAGGAATCGGCAGGCGATATGAAGTCCAAGGCCGACAAGGCGGACTGGGCCGGGGAGAATGCCGGGGTCACTCGCGAGTTCGTGGCGAAGACGGCCAAGGAGTTCGGCGACGCGAAGACGGAAGCGAGCAGCATCCGCAACATCCTTCGGGACGCGCACACCGAGTTCGCGGAGGCCAAGAAGAGCCTGAACACGGTCGTGGACGAGGCTCCTGCCAAAGGGATACGCATAGATCCCGACGGTGTCGTCAGCTATCTGATCCATCCCGACCGCAGGCCCAAGGACTACGACGGGCCCAAGCCCACGCAGGAGCAGTTCGAGGCCACCAGGTCCGCCATCAAGTCGGCGGTCGACCGGGCCAACGACGCGGACGAGATCGCGTCGCGCGCTCTGCGTACGCTCGTGGGCAAGGACAAGAACGACTTCTCGGGGACGGACTACAACTCCCTGAAGGCGGCGTCCAAGGCGCAGGACGCCGAGGACGCGAAAGCGGCGGCGGCGATCGTGGCCAAGGGGGACGACGCGACTCCCGCCGAGATTCAGCGGCTCAACAAGTACCTCAGGGACAACAAGGGCGACCAGTACTTCGCCGAGCAGTTCGCCCTGGACGTCGGTGCGAAGGGAAACCTGGACTTCTGGGCCGACATGGGCGACCCGAGCGACGGCTCGCGTCTCGGCGCGGACCACCAGGACATGCTCAAGGAACTCCAGAAGAACTGGAGTCTGACGCTGGCCAGCGCCACGCACTCCGACAGCCCGGCGATGAACCAGTGGAAGACCGACACCATCAACGCGGGCGACGATCTGATCCGCACGCGGGCGACGTCCCCGTACGGCTTCCAGGTCATGAGCAACCTGATGCGGTACGGGAACTTCGACTCCAAGTTCCTCCACGACTACGGCGACGCGCTGGTGGTCACGGAGAACAAGATGACGAAGAACGGCATGGGCAAGCCCAGCATGTTCTGGACGTCCAGTCTCGGCGGCATGACGCATCTGAACTGGAGCGGGACCGACATCGGGCGTGACCCGATGGAAGGGTTCATGGAGTCGCTCGGACACAACCCCAAGGCGTCCGCCGACTTCTTCAACAGCAGTATCGACCTGACGCCCGGTGACACGACGGACGACAAGAAGCTCGATGCCTTCGACTACTTCACGAAGGACCGGGACTGGCCGAAGGACGTCGTCGACGGCGGCGAGAGCAACAAGTACGGCTACGACAGCCTCGGCCACGCTCTGGAGTCGGCGACCCTGGGCCACTCGTACGACGACCCGAACGCCGCGCTGGTACGGACCGACGACGGCGCCAAGGTGATGGAGAAGGTCGTGGCGCAGTACGGCGGTGACGCCGAACTGCTCAAGAAGCAGGAGTCGTTGTCCGACAGTCTCGGCAACATGGGGGCCGGATACATCGACGACTTGGACTGGGGACTCGACAAGAACGCCGACGACAGCGTCTTCGCACCCGGCAAGAACACCGGCTCGCACGCCGAGTTCGGTCGCGCCGACGCCCGTGGGTTCCTGAGTTCGCTCGGCCAGCATCCCGATGCCTACGCCTCCGTCACCGATGCGCAGCGGATCTACACCACTTCGGTGCTCGAGGCGCAGGTGAATCCGGACGGCACGATCACCAACGAGGGTCTTGCGCGGCACGCGGTGAACATCGGTGCGCAGACGCAGGGCATCCTCGACCAGTCCCGCGCGGACCAGATCGGGGCCGAGTACGGCAAGACCGCCGAGGACTACTCGAAGGCCATGGAGAAGAAGTCGGGCTGGATCGATCTGGGCGTCGGCGCGGCCGTGGGAGCAGGCGCCGCGTTCCTGCCGATCTCGGCGCCGGCCGCCGGCGCGGCAGCGGTGCTCGTTCCGCTCGCTGTGGAGAACGGCCGGGGAGTCATCGAGCAGTACGCGGGTCAGATGATGGGCGACTGGTCGGACGCCTCGCAGGACAAGTACACGGACGGTCTCGGCGACAAGGCACACCAGGAGCGGGCCGCGGTCTTCAAGGCGGGCGAGGAGAACGTCGAAGTCCCCGCCAGCGTCTTCATCGACCGGCACAACCTCAACCATGTCGGCAACGGCAACTTCGCAGAGGATCTGCGGCAGAGCGCCCAGGACGGATACAACACCGGAAACCTCCGGGAGGTTCAGCAGGGAAATCAGTCCCAGACCGGCTGAGACTGATGGTGGCAGGCGATGGTTCAAGCTGATCGATAGGAATTGACGTGCGCGCATGGAGGGCAGTCGGGGCCGCCGGGCTGGTTGTCGGTCTAGGGGCAGGCGTTCTCGGCTGCAGCGGTGACGAAGACGGTTCGCAGAAGACGATTTCGGCGTCCGAGGTCTGCGGCGGGGCGCTTTCGCCGCAGGCTGCGAAGTCGCTGGATTTTCTGACGGGTTCGAAGGAGTACCTGCCGTCCAGCGGCAGCGAGGCCGACCTCTCGGGGAGTGCCGCCGATCTGGCAGACGGATACGTTGCCGGGGTCGACGCTGACGACCTCCATGTGCGGACGACAACCGCGTGTGCCATCCCCAACCTCAAGACGGTCGGCACTTCCGACGTGCGCGTGCAGTTCAACTTCGCCACAGCCGAGGAAGCCGACAGGAAGACCTTCTCGGAACACACCCGGTACGAACTGGGCCGTGCCTCGTTCGTCAACTCCGACTGGGCATACCTCTATTTCGACTGCGTGAGCCCCAAGTTCAAGGGCAGCACAGCGAAGAAGCCGGCCATCGTGAACGCGATCCTGTCGAACGCCGTGCTCAGTCAGCACCGGAACGAGCCGCAGGGCACGCAACAGCAGATAAACGAGGCCAACCTGATGGTGCTCAACTCGGTGGCCCTCAAGGTCGCGACCAAACTCCAGTGCGAGAACAACGCGGGCCTCACCGCGAACCCGACCCTCCGCCCCGCCCCGGACGCCGGGTGACGGGGCGCGGGATGGTACGGGCGGGTGCTTTGGCATGCGGTCTGGGAGCGGACCTCCCTGACCGGTACGAAGGAGCTCTCACCGATCGGCCGAAGGGCGGCAGTGCGGACCTGTCGGTCGCCTTCGTGACCGACGTGGGACACGACGCCTTCGTGGGTATCGCGCGCATGTATCTGTACTTCAACTGCGTGAGTCCCAAGCTCGGCGGCAGTCGTGCGGGGGGAACTGACCAACAACGCGGAAGGAAAGGGCCGGTACCAGCCGAGGGGCGGGCCGGAGAAGGTGGGCGAAGCCAATCTCAGCGTGCTGCACTCCCTCTCCCTGGGCATGGCCAAGGAACTCGCCTGCGCGAACAACGGCGGCCCGAAGCGAAGTTGCCCCTCAAACCCGCCACCCGGTGATGGGACAACGGGGGGTGCGGGTGGGGGCTGTGGTCTTCGGTATCGGCGTTGTCGTCGGCTGCGGCGGTGACAGGCCTGCTGAGCCCAGGACGATCGCGGCCGGTGCCGCGTGCCACGGTGTCGTTTCCCCGGATGCGGCGAAGTCGGTTGAGTTCCTGACAGGAGTGAAGACGTTCGCGCCGGATTCCCCGGGCGGCGACGATCCTGCCAAGGCGGTTTCCGCGTTGGCGGACACATATGTGCCCGGGACAGCGAGCGATTCGGCCGAGCAGGCGTGTTCGATCGACGACGCGACGCAGGCAGGGAACGCGTACCTCAGCATCGATCTGCGTTTCGGGTCCGCGGACGAGTCGAACGGGGTCGGGGCCTCTGCCGATCTTGTGCGGTACGCGGTGGGGCGGAGTGCTTTCACCAAGCCGGGCTTCGCCGACCTGTACTTCGACTGCGTCAGCGGCAAGCTGCCCGGAAGTACGAAGGAGAAGCCGGCGATCGTCGCGGCGGCGTTGCAGGCCGGTCCTACGGTGCGGGGCAAGTATCAGCCGAAGAGTGCGTCGAAGGCGTTCCGCGAGGCCAATCTGACCGTGGTGAACTCCGTCGCGCTCAAGGTGGCGCAGGAACTCGGCTGCGCGGACAACGGCGGCCTCACCGCGAATCCGGCGCTCAAGGCCGCCCCGCAGGGCACCGGCAAGGGCTGATCCCGGGATCTGCCAGGCATCTCCGGCCCGTCGCCCCCGGCCGGCTCGAGAGGGGTGCGCTCCGCGTGCCCTATTTGCGACTTATTCATATATTGGTGATGGGATGATCTGGCCCGGTCCTCGCCGGGCCTCGTGCCGTATCCGATGAGGAGAGCCAGCCCCATGAGCAATCTGTTCGTCGTCGCCTACGACGACCTCGCCACCGCCCAGCAGGTCCGGGACAAGCTTCTGTCCATGAACCGGGAGCACCTGGTCGAGCTGGACGACATCGTCGTCGTGGAGCGCCGGGCCAAGGACGGCAAGGTCAAGCTGCACCAGACCGTCAACCACGCCGCCACTGGGGCCGTGGGCGGGGCGCTGTGGGGGAGTGTCATCGGGCTGCTGTTCCTCGTGCCACTCCTCGGCGCTGCCGTGGGCGCCGCCGCCGGAGCCGCCGGCGGGGCCGCCACCGACACCGGCGTCAACGACGACTTCATGCGGGAGCTGAGCGAGAACCTGCGGCCCGGGGCCGCCGCCGTCTTCGTACTCGTCAAGCAGGCGGCCCGCGACAAGGTCGTGCCCGAGCTGGCGCAGTTCGGCGGCCAGCTCGTCCAGACCTCGCTCAGCCACGACGAGGAGAACCAGCTCATCGACATGGCCAAGGCCGCCCGGGCCGGCGCCGCCGCCCACACCGCAGCGACCGGATGACGCCCCCGAGCCATAAGAAAAAGCCGAACGGCCGGGCCCCTGAGTGGTCCGGTCGTTCGGCTGTGGTGGAGGCCGTGGCGGGAATCGACCTGCAACTCGCTTTGTAGGTTTGTCCGGGCTCGGTGGGGGCGTGATTCGGCCTCGCTCAGAGGGGACCATATCCATCCGTGGACAGAGAGGGCGCGGGCTCCCTGAACGAGCCCGATCGTTCGTGAACGGCTAGGAACGGGACCTAAGGTGAGACGTGAGCGCGAGCATTCTGCGAGGCTCGCGCCCCGACTCGGCTCAAGTCTCCAAATGTGGGATATCTGCGTTGCGTGCCTGCGTCTCCTGGGGCGCTTGACAGAAATTCCAGGATCACTCCGGATCGAAAACTTCTGACAGCTTGTCCATTAGGATGCATGCGTCATTGAAGTATTGCAGCATCGTTGACATGGTGATGCCAGTGTCTCCGCCGTGGGAAACGTTATTCCTAACGGTTGCGATACTGCCGATTGATTCGAGCTGGTCCGGATATTTGTCCGAAATTTCTCGCCACCATTCTACGCTGAAAGACTCGATAAGCTGTTTCAGTTTCTCGGAGTCGATGTTGCGTAGTCTTTTTAGCTGGCTTCCAACATACCGCTGGATCGGTTCTGAGGAGCGCTTCCTGCAGTATTCGGTGACGAGTTCTTTGACGGATTGCTCTACGAATCCGGAAGTGAGGATGCAGAGGTAGCGAGAGTAGTGAGATATTAACTCCCCGCTCAAATCTGCCCCGTCGATTGTTTTAAACAGGGATGTGAGGCGCTGCTTTCTTCGAGTGACTTCCGCTCTTCCGCGCGAGGTCATGCGACGCTCGCGAACGCATCGGTGGACAGTTGGATGCGTTCGGCGACTGACTCTTCACCGGCTGTCGAGTAGGTGGTGGCAGCTCTATATTTCTTGTTTATCATGAGCGCTTCATATGCTCGCTTGAGCTGCTCATGACTTGTGATGTCGCCGGATGCAAGTCGCTGCATAACACCCACCATCACCGAGTCGAGGACGGCGGCGTTGAGTGCTCTAACCGGCTTGAAGGCGCGTGCGCCAATCGCCTTGTTGATGTGATGGCATGCGGATCGAAATAGCCCGGCAATCTCTTCTGAGTCTTCAGGGGTTCGGTCTCGATTATTTTCCAGATATTGGTTGAGAAACCCTTTTACGGGGCGGAAGTATGAATCGAAGTCTTCGAACAGTGCGAACACTCGAAGAGTTAGCTCGTGATCTTTGTAGCGCTTTGATGGGGGGCCGTACAGCTCGCGCCAGTTAGGATCTTCGTTGAGCTCCCCGAGGAGCTGAAGGAAGGGTCCGTTGAAGAGTGCAATTCGAATTTCCTGAGGCTGTAGGGGGCTCCCACCCGTGTTGAGCCTTTCGAAGATTGAATAGACTGCTTGCTGAGATCCGGTAGGGGATTCTTGCCTCAGTACCGTCGCGTGGATGATGCTGTCGTCAAGGCGACGTCGGTCCTCATCATCCAGTTCTTCGTATGTCTTACCATAGAACGGCTCTTGCGCGTACTTTAGGCGATATTCGCGACCGGCGTGAATTCCGGCATAATAGGATTGGAGAGATCGGAGTCGCTGCTGTCCGTCGAGAACAAGTAGTGCATTGGATTTCTCGCGAACCAGGAAAATGCCCGGGACTGGCAGTCCGAGGAGAAGAGACTCGATGAATCGATCCATTTGAGGTCGATTCCAAACGAACCCTCGCTGAAATCCTCGGATCTCGTCACTTTCTGTATATGCGGGATTAAATGAGGGGATCTGAACATCGCCTCGATCGAGGCGCTTAACTAGGCCATCGACCGGATAGTCTGCTCCGTATGATGTGATCTCATATGTGACGGAAAGGACTTCCTCCTCTGCGTCGATATCTAGAACCTGCTCATCATCTTCCGTTTCGACTTCAGCGCCGGGCTGTTCGTTGTCCGCCATGAGATCTCCTTACCAGCCTTATTGGCAGGTTGCTGTAGAGCGGTCCAGGGGGCCAAGTGCCTCGCTGGCCCGTGGTTGATCGTAGACGTAGCGTTATCCCCGAAGCGGGGCTACCGATGATTTCTGTGCCAAACGCGCAACTGCGTGGCACCGCTGGCGACGCGAGGGCCGGCTTGGAGGCGCGGTCCGTGACCGTCTGTAGAAGGTGCATGTCGTTGGGTCGTGGGGCCATTCGCGTGAGCTGGTGAGCGATGAGGCGTTGCGAGAGGCGTCGAAGCGCCCAGGCCAGTCCGCGCCGAACCTACCTGATCATTGCCGAGACGCTGTGAAAGGCGGCGGACGGCTGGGGCTTCTTGCCCCCTACTGATAGTGGTCGTCTTAATCGCGTCCGTCATGCGTTCCGTGAGCGCCGCCGGTCAGTGGTGTCGCCCTCGGTGCCCTCGGGGTGGTCGACTTTGTCAAGCCGACTCTCCCGCTCAAACCGGTGGTCGCGATCGCCTCGGGGGGTGATTTGGCCAAGGCTGATCCTGCGGGCGCCGGACGTCGGGCGGTGGAGGGGCGACGTCCCCTCGATTCCGTCGGGTGACCGCGTTGCTGAAAGGCTGCCGATACCTGCAGTCCTACCTGCTAGAGCACACCGGCAAGCGTCGACATCGCCCGCCCCCGCCGCTACAGGTCCACCCGTCCTGCACCAGGGCGGCCGGGGACTCCCCCGCCCAGGCACACATCACCCCTCGCAAACCGCGAAACCGCAGAAACACCGGGCACCCACGCTGACTGCGACGGGCTCCCAAGCCAACCCGGGACGGGTCCCGTCGTGCAATGCCGCGACATTCGGCTGAAAATCGGGCATCACCTCGCCCTTGGGGACCGGCTGTCGGCTGCCCCTGGTTTTCGCAGTATCGCGGCGTTCTGCGGAGCGCGGCCCGTTACCACCCCGTGCACGACATCACCGCAGCTCAACGGCCATCCCCGCGTTTCCGGATATTGCGGTTGGGCGGCAGGACTTGCCTGGACTTAGCCTCACAGGAGTGAGCCGTGGGCCGCCTCCACCGAAGCCCCGGCCGCGTACGTCGCCCGTCTCCGCGCAGCCCAACGCGCCGCTTTACGACGCCCGGGGCGGCGGCAGTCCCCACCAGGACAGCCCCCGCCCTCGCCGGCAAGGCCGGTAAGCGGCATGGTCGGCCTCCTACACGACGGCACGCCGGGCGACCGAGGCCGTGTCGAACGCAAGACCACGCTGAAGCGAGCTTCCTTGTAGGTGAGTTGGTGTAGCAACGCGCGCCAAGACTGTGAAGAAGCCCGGCAAGGCGTGGAGGGTCCACGCGTGGCTGAGGCACTGGAGTGAGATCGTCGCGCCCCTCGCCGTCAACGACAACACGATGGTCGAGTACGGCGTCGCCGCGCGCAGGCACTTGATCCCCGGATTGAGGGCCCATCGGCTCGACAGGCTCACGCCTGCACCCCTCGCCCTCGGACTGTGCCACGGGGAAGTGCTCGGTCTGAGACGGGAGGAGGTGGACCTTGGCGATGGACTCCTTGTTGTCCGGCATAGCCGACACCGGCCGCAGTCCGCCCATGCGTGCGTGGACCCCTGCGGGTGCAAGGCCGCTGGACATTACCCGCAGAGGCTTCGACGACCTCTGAGCACTGAGAGGAGAACCGGGTTGGTCTTCTCGGATGAAGACGGCCCCAGCCCGTCCCACCGCCGGGACCGGACCGAATGGAAAGCCCTGCTCAAGGAGGCGCGTTTGCGACGGACGTCTACATGACACCCGCGATCTGGCCGCGACAGTTCGACTGATTCTCGGCGTTCCGGAGTGTGCCGTTGTGGGCCTCCTGGGTTGGTCAACCACGGCCATTGCCAACCGCCATCGGCGCGTGCTGGATGACTTGCGGACGGACGACGCGAGACAGGTGTACCTGACCTGACAAGCCATCTCGTTCGGCGAGTCTGTGGGAGTGCCTTACGTGCATGTGTGGGCGTGCCGTCTGAGTCGGTAATTCGGGCGCTCAATAGCCCCGTTGCCCGATAGTCTGATCATCGCTTAGTCATCGTCTCCCGCATACGGGAGCTGACATGTGTCGTCGTCACCCCCGCTGGAGTGCTGACACAGGAGGAGGAGCCTTGCCCGGCAAGGACTACAGCTACGACATCCCGGACCACCCGATTGAGTACACCAAGGTGGACCCGAGGACCATCAAGTTCGACCACCGCGCGCAGCGCAACCTCAACAAGGCCCGTGCGGCAGCCATCGCTGAGAAGCTGGTTCCCACCGCACTCGGGACGCCGATCCTCTCTCAGCGCGATGACGGTCTTTACGCGGTGGACGGTATGCATCGCGTCTACGCCTGCCAACTTATCCTGACCGGGAAGGTTTCAGTCCCGGAGGAGGTTCGCGAGGCTATCCAGACGATCACCTGTGAGGTCCACTCCGGAGTCTCTATGGCGAATGAGGCGTCACTGTTCATCATCAAGAACAAGGAGTCCTCGAAGGTCGGTCCGAATGACGAGTTTAGGATCGGTGTATTGGCTGGGCATCCGCTGTTCCAGGACACCAACACCGTCCTGGAGAAGCACCAGCTCAAGGTAGGCAGCAGCAGCGTCAACGGCGTGCGCGGCATCAAGGGGATCCTCAGCATCGTCATGGAGCACGGCCCCGACATCCTGGACCAGTCGCTCACCATTGCTGAGGATGCCTGGGGTCGTACCCCGGACACCTGGCACTCCGTCACTATCGGAGGCATTGCCACGGTGATGTCCAAGCATTCCGGTGAACTGGATCCCCAGGAGCTGGCGCAGAAGCTCAAGCGCCAAGGTGACCCCACATCCTTCAGGGCCAAGATCCAGACCATCGCCACCAACAACAACACGCGCCACGACGGCACCAAGGGCCGCCTCAAGGCGGCTCACTTGGCGGTTGCCTCCGCCTGGAACGCCAACCGTCGTGTCAACCGCATCCCCGTCCCGAACATCTTCGAGTAATTCCGTCTGACGCGCTGCCCCGCTCGCTAGCTACGGTGCCGGGCATCGCGCCGTCTTCGCTCGTATCCGTCAACTGAGACGGACGCCGAGAGGGTGGCACCCTGCCTGAGGTGCCACCCTCTCGTCTTGCCAGTTCAGGCAGTCCGAGGCCGTGGCGGGAATCGAACCCGCGTAACTCGCTTTGCAGACGAGCCCCTGAGCCATTCGGGCACACGGCCGAGCGCTTCACTTCCATGACCGTACGGCCGTCGTGCCGTCCCGCTCAAGAGTGCCTCGCGCCCTGCCATACGACCGCCATACGCCGTTCACAGTGCGCGGGCCCCGGTCGTACGACCAAGGGACCAGCCTCGCTCCGACCCGCGACAGGGGTCATCGGCCGCTGAGCCCCTTACGCTGAGCCCATGACCGCCCTGGAACCGCGCGACGCCGATGTCGTGCACGCCGATGTGATTCGCGCCGACGTCCTCGCCCCCGCGACCGCGAGCGGGACCGAGCCGCGCGCGTTCGTCGACGACACCGGCGGGGTGCTCGGGAAGACCCATCGGGCCCTGAGCATCGGCATCGTCTCGGTCGTCCTGCTGATCGCCTTCGAGGCGACCGCCGTCGGTACGGCGATGCCGGTGGCCGCGCGGGAGCTGCACGGCATTCCGCTGTACGCCTTCGCCTTCTCCGCGTACTTCACCACCAGCCTGTTCGCCATGGTGTTCTCCGGCCAGTGGGCCGACAGGAACGGTCCGCTCGCGCCGCTCGCCGCCGGGATCAGCGCCTTCGCCGCCGGGCTCGTCATCTCGGGGACGGCGTCCTCGATGTGGCTCTTCATCCTCGGCCGCGCCGTCCAGGGGCTCGGCGGCGGGCTCGTCATCGTCGCGCTGTACGTCGTCGTCAGCCGCGCCTACTCCGAGCGGCTGCGGCCCTCGATCATGGCGGCCTTCGCCGCGAGCTGGGTCGTCCCCTCCGTGGTCGGGCCGCTCGCCGCCGGCACGATCACCGAACACCTCGGCTGGCGGTGGGTCTTCCTTGCCATCCCCGTCCTGATCGTCGCGCCGCTGGTCCTCGCCCTGCCCGCGATCCGGCGGATGGCGGCGGGCCCCGCCGACCTCGCCGCCCCCGTCCGCGCCTTCGACCGGCCCAGGATCCGGCTCGCCCTCGGCATCTCCCTCGGCGCCGGGCTGCTCCAGTACGCCGGACAGGACCTGCGCTGGCTCTCGCTGCTCCCCGCCGCCGCGGGGGTGGCGCTGCTCGTGCCCGCCGTCCTCGGCCTACTGCCGGCCGGCACCTGGCGGGCGGCCCGCGGGCTGCCCTCGGTGATCCTGCTGCGCGGTGTGGCCGCCGGGTCGTTCATCGCCGCCGAGAGCTTCGTACCGCTGATGCTGGTCACCCAGCGCGGCCTGTCGCCGACGATGGCGGGCTTCTCGCTCGCGGCCGGCGGCGCGACCTGGGCGCTCGGCTCGTACCTCCAGTCACGGCCGCGCATGGAGCGGCACCGGGAGCGGCTGATGGCCGCCGGCATGGTGCTGGTCGCCGCGGCCGTCGCCGCGGCGCCGAGCGTGCTGATCGAGTCCGTACCGGTCTGGACACTCGCGGTCGCGTGGGGCGTCGGCTGCCTCGGCATGGGCGCGGTGACCGCCTCCACGAGCGTGCTGATGCTCAAGCTGTCGGCGCCGGAGGAGGCGGGCGCCAACTCGGCGTCCCTGCAGATCTCCGACGGCCTGTCGAACGTGCTCCTGCTGGTGGTCGGCGGCGTGGCCTTCGCGGCGCTCGGCGGCGGCGCCGTCGGGGAGGCCTCGGTGCACGCGTCGGACGCGACAGCCGCGCACCCGGCCGCCTTCGTCGGGGTGTTCCTGCCGATGGCGGCGGTCGCGCTCGCCGGGGTCTGGGTCGCCACTCGGGTCCGGACTCCCCAGCCCCAGCCGTAGCCGTAGGCACAGGGGCGTGTCGGTACGGGCACCGCGCCGGTCGCGTCCGGCGGGTGCGGGGCGCCCACTCGGGGCTTCTCGGATACGGACCCGATAACCGGAGCGCGGGCCGGCGCCGGCGCCCGTATGACTCCGGCGGCCGTCTGACGGCAGTCGCGCCGGCCGGGGGACTGGGGCCGGGGCCCGGGGCCCGGGTCGTTCCCCGGGCCGCTCGGACACGGACGCCGCAGCCGCACGCGTGGGGCCCCGGCGATATGGGCGCCTGGCGGGGCGCCCACCCGGGAGCGGACGCCTCAAGCCGCGCGCGTGTGACTCCCGTCCCATCCCGGCCGCCGTCCGCGTTCCTACGAGGACCGCGCCGCGCCCCCGGTAGGGTGGCCCGGTTGTCGTACGCAGTAACCCCCGCCCGCGCCACCCACGTCCGAACCGGAGACCGTGACTACTTCCGCCTCCCCCTCGCATCACCTCTCACCCGCCTTCCCCGGCCGGGCCCCCTGGGGTACCGCCAACAAGTTGCGCGCCTGGCAGGAGACGGCGCTGGGGCGGTATCTCCAGGAGCAGCCGCGTGACTTCCTCGCCGTCGCCACCCCCGGCGCAGGGAAGACGACCTTCGCGCTGACCCTCGCCTCCTGGCTGCTGCACCACCACGTCGTGCAGCAGGTGACCGTCGTCGCGCCGACCGAGCATCTGAAGACGCAGTGGGCCGACGCCGCGGCGCGGATAGGGATCAAGCTCGACCCCGACTACAGCGCCGGCCCGGTGAGCAAGGAGTACCAGGGCGTCGCCGTCACCTACGCGGGCGTCGGCGTACGGCCCATGCTGCACCGCAACCGCTGCGAGCAGCGCAAGACCCTCGTCATCCTCGACGAGATCCACCACGCCGGGGACTCCAAGTCCTGGGGCGATGCGTGTCTTGAGGCCTTCGAGCCCGCCACCCGTCGGCTCGCCCTGACCGGTACGCCGTTCAGGTCCGACACCAACCCCATCCCCTTCGTGGCGTACGAGGAAGACAACGACGGCATCCGCCGCTCCGCCGCCGACTACACGTACGGGTACGGCAACGCCCTCGGCGACGGCGTCGTCCGGCCGGTCATCTTCCTCAGCTACAGCGGCAACATGCGCTGGCGCACCAAGGCGGGCGACGAGATCGAGGCCAAGCTCGGCGAGCCGATGACGAAGGACGCCATCTCGCAGGCGTGGCGCACCGCGCTCGACCCGCGCGGCGACTGGATGCCCAACGTGCTGCGCGCCGCCGACCAGCGGCTCACCGAGGTCCGCAAGGGCATTCCGGACGCCGGCGGTCTGGTCATCGCGAGCGACCAGGAATCGGCGCGCGCCTACGCCAAGCTGCTCAAGGAGATCACCGGTACGAAGGCGACGGTCGTCCTCTCCGACGACACGGGTTCGTCCAAGCGGATCGAGGACTTCGACGCCAATGAGGACCGCTGGATGGTCGCCGTCCGCATGGTGTCGGAAGGCGTCGACATCCCGCGGCTCGCCGTGGGCGTGTACGCGACGACGATCTCGACGCCGCTGTTCTTCGCCCAGGCCGTCGGCCGTTTCGTACGGTCCAGGCGGCGCGGTGAGACCGCTTCCGTCTTCCTGCCGACCATCCCGAACCTGCTCGGCTTCGCGAGCGAGATGGAGGTCGAGCGCGACCACGTGCTCGACAAGCCCAAGAAGGCCGGCGAGGACGACGTGTACGCCGAGTCCGAGAAGGAGATGGCGGAGGCCGAGAAGGAGCTGGACGAGGACACCGGCGAGGACGACCAGATGTCGTTCGAGGCGCTGGAGTCCGACGCCGTCTTCGACCGGGTCATGTACGACGGCGCCGAGTTCGGTATGCAGGCGCACCCGGGCAGCGCCGAGGAGCAGGACTACCTCGGCATCCCCGGGCTGCTCGAACCCGACCAGGTGCAGATACTGCTCCAGAAGCGGCAGGCGCGGCAGATCGCGCACAGCCGCAAGAAGCCGGACGACGAGGCGGATCTGCTGGAGCTGCCCGCCGAGCGGCGGCCCGTCGTCTCCCACCGCGAGCTGCTGGAGCTGCGCAAGCAGCTCAACACCATGGTCGGGGCCTACGTCCACCAGAGCGGCAAGCCGCACGGGGTGATCCATACGGAGCTGCGCCGGGTGTGCGGCGGGCCGCCGAGCGCCGAGGCGACGGCGGGGCAGCTCGGGGAGCGGATCAAGAAAGTCCAGGAGTGGGCCACCCGGATGCGCTGAGCGGGCCGGGCGGCGGCGCGCCGCCGTCGTCCTGTTGCGGTGCGCCCGTGGCGCCCTGCGGCGGTGCGCCTGTCGCGCCCTGCGGCAGTGACCCGTTGTCATCCTCCATCCCATGAATTGTCACGAAACATCGGCATTCGGTCGGACTCGAAGCCCGAATAGCCACCAACTGCCCTTCGATGCCCGGATTCTGGACGAGGTCTTCCAGTGAGCGGTGCCGGTCGATAATCTCGCGGAAATGTAAACGCGCCGTGGCAACGCAGCCTCGGAGCGCAGCCGGTGTGCCAGATTTTGTCGGCGGCCTCTCGCGTGCGTCGCCGTGGGACCGGTGCCGCCACCTCGCTGGACGGCCGCCGTCACACACTCCGAAGGGGGAGGGCGTCGTGACCGCGGAGACATCTCAGACGCTCGACAGAGGACTGCGTGTCCTCAAATTGCTCGCTGACACCGACCACGGCCTGACCGTCACCGAGCTGTCCAACAAGCTCGGCGTCAACCGGACCGTCGTCTACCGACTTCTCGCCACACTCGAACAACACACCTTGGTACGCCGCGACTTGGGCGGCCGGGCCAGGGTCGGCCTGGGTGTGCTGCGGCTGGGCAGGCAGGTGCATCCGCTCGTGCGGGAAGCCGCCCTGCCGGCCCTGCGCTCGCTCGCCGAGGACATCGGCGCCACCGCGCATCTGACGCTCGTGGACGGTACGGAGGCGCTGGCCGTCGCCGTCGTCGAACCGACCTGGACCGACTACCACGTCGCCTACCGGGCCGGCTTCCGGCACGCGCTGGAGCGGGGCGCCGCGGGCAAGGCGATCCTCGCCGCCCGTGGCAGCACCCTCACCGAGCCGCGCTGCACCCTCACCCACGGTGAGTTGGAGGCGGGTGCGAGCGGAGCCGCCGCCGCACTGATCGGGGTGACCGGCATAGAGGGGAGTGTGGGGGTGGTGATGCTCGCCGACGCCGTACCGGAACGGGTCGGTCCGCGCGTGGTCGACGCCGCCCGCGAAGTGGCCGACGCACTGCGCTGAACGGGGGACGGGCGGGGGCCGATAGATTGGCACCGTGTTCTCTCGTCTCTCGCGCCCCCTCGGCCTCACCCTGTGTGCCCTCCCGGTCGCCGCGCTGCTCGTCGTCGTCGGTCTCGCGCCGCTGCCGTACGCCGTCGCGGGACCCGGGCTGACCGCCGATGTGCTCGGCGCTGACAAGGGGCAGCAGGTCATCACGATCACGAAGTCGCCCACCCGCAAGACCAAGGGGCAACTGCGGATGACGACGATCGTGGCGACGGGGCCCTCGGAGGACGTCGACTTCGGGGATGTGCTCGACGGCTGGTTCCGTACGGACCGCGCCGTGCTGCCGCGCGACTCCGTCTATCCGGCGGGACAGTCGGACAAGCAGATCCTGAAGCACAACACCAACGACATGGTGGAGTCGCAGAACGACGCGGTCGACGCGGCGCTCGGCTATCTCGGCAGGAGCCCGAAGAGCGTCGACATCAGCCTCCATCTCGCCGATGTCGGCGGCCCCAGCGCCGGTCTGCTCTTCGCCCTCGGCATCGTCGACAAGCTCGACGGCAACGGCTCGGGCGGCGATCTGACCGGCGGCCGCACCATCGCCGGTACGGGCACGATCGACAGCTCCGGCAAGGTCGGCGCGGTCGGCGGTGTCTCCCTGAAGACTCAGGCGGCGTCCCGCGACGGGGCGACGGTCTTCATCGTCCCGAAGGCGGAGTGCGGGGAGGCGGGTTCGGAGCTGCCGAAGGGGATGCGGCTGATCCCCGTCACGACGCTGAAGGGCGCGGTGTCCGCGCTGCGGGCGCTGGGCCGGGGAGCCCACGTCCCGAGCTGCTGACCTCGGTGGCGCCGACCTCGGCGTCCCTGACCTCGTCGGTGATCGATTCGTCGCCGAGCCCGCGCCCGCCGAGCCCCCGCCAGGCCGGGAACACCAGCGGACTCAGCGTCACCAGCAGAAACGCCCCGCCCATCACCAGCAGTGCGGGACCGAGTCCCGCCCCCGCGACCAGCAGTCCGGCCGTGAGACCGCCCAGCGGCATCGTCAGCTCGCAGCCCGCCGTCAGCGCGCCCGACACCCGGCTGCGCAGCGCCTGCGGCACCCGCTCGTACGTCACGGTCGTCAGGATCGGGTTCAGCGCCCCCGCCGCCACACCGGCGGCGCCCATCGTGACGGCCAGCGCGATCACCGAGTCCGTGAGACCGGCCGTCGCGTACCGGGGCGCGCCGCACAGCACCACGCACACCGCGAAGACCGCGTAGCGCGAGAAGCGGTGGCCGAACGCCCCGTACAGCAGCGCCCCGAGCAGTCCACCCGCGCCCCATACCGCCGAGACGACGCCGAGCGCCGTCGGGCCGCCGAGGTCCTGCTCGGCGTGGACGGGCAGCAGTACGGCGACCCAGCCCTGGTCGAGGCCGTTCATCACCATCACCATCAGGACGACGGCCAGCAGCAGCCGGGACTTGAGCAAGTAGGCGTAGCCCTCGCGCAGTTCGGTGCCGTACGTCCGCAACGAGACCGGTGCGGCGGCCTTGACGGGTTCGGCGGAGCGTATTCCGCGCAGCCCGGCGGCGACCAGCAGCGCCGACAGGCCGAAGGACGCGGCGTCCACGAGCAGCGCCCACTGCGCGCCCAGGACCGCGATCAGCACACCGGCCACCGCCGCGCCGATCATCCGGGCCCCGCGCTCGACGGCGTCGAAGAGGCTGGCGGCCCGGGGGAGTGTGGTGCCGGCATGGGCCGCCAGGTCGGGCACGAGCACATAGCGGGCGGTCTTGCCCGGTGTGTGGACCAGGCCGACGATGCCGACCAGCACGCACAGCGTCCAGAACGGCAGCATCCCGGCCCGGTGGAGCAGCGGTACGGCCGCCACGGCGAAGGCGCAGATCGCGTCCGTGCCGATCGAGACCCGCCGCCGGCCGATGCGGTCGATCACCGGGCCGCCGATCACCGCCGACACGACGATCGGGAGTGTGGCGCAGAAGGCCACGACACCCGCGCGGCCCGCGCTGCCGGTGGTCTGCAGCACGAACCAGGGAATGCCGACCGCACTCACCGCGGTACCCGCGGCGGAGACGGCGTTGGCGCCCAGCACCGTGGTCAGCGGTACGCGTGACGCCTTCGGTTCCGTTTCGCGTCCCCCCGGCGCGCTCATGCCGTACGGACCAACTGGCTCGCGGCACCCGGGTTGTTGACGAGGCGCAGCCCCAACTCGACCAGCGCCCAGCCCAGTCGGGGGCGGAGCTGCCGGGCCGGCTGCCGGTCGGCGACCACCTGGCGGTACGTGGCGTACGCGGCGGCCTCGGCGCGCAGTTCGGCCGAGCGCAGGGCGTGGAGCTGGAGTGCGGTGTGCGGATTCATGGCGGTGATCCCTTCAGTTCTTCTTCAGCGGAAAGGCGTGTACGTGCAGGCGGACCTGCGCGGTGTTCTCGTCCGCTTCCGGCAGGGCGCGGTCGCGGTAGCTGTCGATGAGCGCGTGGATCTTGCCGTCCAGCTCGCCCAGGAGCTCGGGCGTCAGGCGCAGGGTGAAGTCGCTGAGATCGGCCCTGCTGGACCACTCCTCGGGCCAGTCGTGCCGGGTGCCCAGGAACCCCCCGATCTCCTGGCCGTGCATGGTGGCGACCTCGTGGACCAGCACGTCCAGGGCACCGCGCACCTCGGGACTCGGGTTCTGGTACAGCGCGGCGTCGACCAGGACGCCGCCGTGGGCCGCCTTCCACCAGCGCTCCCTGCCCTTGCCGCGCTCCGGATCGTCCTCGACGAAGCCGTGAGCGGCGAGCTGGCGCAGGTGGTAGCTGGTGGATCCGCTGGACTCGCCCATTTCCTCGGCCAGTTGGGAGGCGGTCGCGGGTCCGTTGTGGCGCAGGCTGGTGAGCATGCGCATCCGCAGCGGGTGGGCGAGGCCCCGCAGGGTGCGCGGATCGAGCTTGTGCAGCTCGGGCTCCGAGGTGCTGTCGGTGTCAGCGTCGGTTTCGGCGTCGGGGGTGCTGTCGTCGGGCATGGCTCAACAGTAGAGTTGCAAAGACACCATTGCAAGGATTTTTTGCAGAGAGTCTTTGCAACTTCGCCGGGTCACTCGTTCGGCGCAGCCGCCCGTGACAGCCGCCCATGACCACCCGCCCATGACCACCCGCCCGGGTCAGCCCGCCTTGATGAAGCCCGCCTTGATCAGCCAGTCCTTCGCCACGTCGTGCGGATCCCGGCCCGCCACGTCCACCTGCGCGTTCAGCTCCTGCGCCAGCGGTGTCGTCAGCCGCTTCGACAGCGGATCGAGCAGCCGGGCGATCTCCGGGTGCTTCTTGAAGGTGGCGGTGTGCAGCGCGGGCGCCGCGTCGTAGATGGGGAAGAAGTGCTTGTCGTCGTCCAGGGTGTCCAGGTGCATGGCCTTGATCCGGCCGTCCGTCGTGTACACCTCGCCCAGCAGACACGAGCCGCCCTTGGACACCTGGGTGTAGATGATTCCGGCGTCCATCTTCTTGATGTTGCCGGCCGGCAGCTTCATGCCGTACGCCTTCTCCATCCCGACCAGTCCGTCGTCGCGCGCTGCGAACTCGTTCTCCACGCAGACCGTCACGGCCGACGGGTCCTTCTTCGCCAGCGCCGCCACCTGGGAGAGCGTCCTGAGCTTGTACTTCCTGTTGTTGGCCTGGCTGATCCCGAGCGAGTAGGTGTTGTTCAGCGTCGACTTCGGCAGCCAGGTCACGCCGTGGGCGACATCGGCGTTCCGTACCGCCTCCCACTGCTTCTGCGGGTTCTGGACGGGCTTCGCGTTACCCAGATAGGTGATCCAGGCCGTGCCCGTGTAGTCGTACATGGCGTCGGCGTCGCCCTTCACGATCGCCTCGCGCGCGCTGATCGAGCCCGGCAGATTCGTCCGGTCGAGCACTTCGGCGCCCGCCGCCTTGAAGATCAGGCCGATCATCTCGCCGAGGATGATGTTCTCGCTGAAGTTCTTCGACGTGACGGTCAGCGAGGCGCCTCGCAGCGGCTGACCGATGCCCAGCCTGCCCGGCACCACGTCGTCGACCAGCGGCGAACCGCTCTTCAGACCGCACCCGGCCAGCAACGGCCCGCTCAGCAGCGCCCCGGCCAGCACCGGCCCGGCGAACCGAAGCAGACGGCGCCGCATCACTCGTCCTCCAGCCCGCGCGGCGTGAGGACGACCTCCACCAGCGAAGCCAGCCAGTCGATGATCAGCGCCAGCGTCACCGTCAGCACCGAGCCGATGATCAGGACCGGCATCCGCTGGGTCTGGATCCCGGACGTGATCAGGTCGCCGAGGCCGCCGCCACCGCCGAAGGTCGCCAGCGTCGCCGTACCGACGTTCAGCACCAGCGCCGTCCGTACGCCGGCGAGGATCAGCGGTACCGCCAGCGGCAGTTCGACCCTGCCGAGCGTCCCCGCCGCCGACATGCCGATGCCGCGGGCGGCCTCGACCAGATCCGGATCGATGGCGCGCAGCCCGGCCACCGTGTTGGAGAGCACCGGGAGCACGGCGTAGATCACCATGCCGGTGATCGCCGTCGAAGGGCCGATGCCCAGCCAGATCACCAGCAGCGCCAGCAACCCGATCGCCGGGGTCGCCTGGCCGATGTTGGCGAGGGCCGTGACCGCGGGCGCCGCCTTGGTCAGCCGGCGCCGGGTCAGCGCGATGCCCACCGGAAGCGCGATGAGCAGCACCCAGAAGGTGGAGATCGCGGTGAGCCGGACGCTCTGCCACAGCCGTAGCTGGACATTGCCGCCCGACAGCGAGTTCTCAGCGATGGAGTCCAGGTGGATATGGGTGATCCACAGGATCGTCGCCGCCAGCACGAGCGCCACCACCAGCGGTACGGCGACCAGCTTCTGCCAGGTGATCCGCCGCTTCGGCGCCGTCGGCACGTACGCGGTCGGCTCCGGCTCGTCGTTGAAGCGCTCGGGCCGCTCCGGCCGCTCGGGGACCTTGACCGGGGCGCTCACCCGGCACCGCCGTCCTCCGCCAACTCCCGCTGCCCGTGCTGCTGCTGGTGCTGCTGGTGTTCCTGGTATTCCTGGTGCTCGAAAGCGGTGCGCCGGTCCGCCTCCAGCATCTCCTGCACGGAGGCCATCAGCGTCTCGATGTCCACGACGCCGAGGTACTCGCCGCGCCGCCCCGTCACAGCCACCCGCCCGCCGCTGTCGGTGAGCACCGCCTCCAGCGCGTCGCGCAGCGTCGCGTCCCTGGTCACCGTGTCACCCACGAGCTGTCCCGCCCGCGCGAGCGACCCCTCGGCGCGCGCCAGATCGCCGCGCCGCAGCCACTTGTACGGGCGGTGCGCCCCGTCCAGCATCAGCAGCTCGTTGTGCGGTCCCGCGCGCAGCTTGGCGGAGACCGCTTCGAGCGGGTCGTCGACCGACACCGTCGGGAACGCGGCGACGCCGACCTCCCGTACCCGGGTCAGATTGAGCCGCTTCAGCGCGGCCCCCGCTCCCACGAAGCCCGAGACGAAGTCGTCGGCCGGGTTGGTGAGGATCGCCTCCGGGGTGTCGAACTGCGCGATGTGCGAATGCTCGCGCAGCACGGCGATCCGGTCGCCGAGCTTGATCGCCTCGTCGAAGTCATGCGTGACGAACACGATCGTCTTGTGCAGTTCGTGCTGGAGCCTGATCAGTTCGTCCTGCAGATGGTCGCGGGTGATCGGGTCGACGGCGCCGAACGGCTCGTCCATCAGCAGCACCGGCGGATCGGCGGCGAGCGCCCGCGCCACCCCGACCCGCTGCTGCTGGCCGCCGGAGAGCTGGCGCGGATACCGGCCGTGGAACTCCCGCGCGTCGAGCCCGACCAGATCGAGCATCTCCTCGACCCGCTCCCGCACCTTCGACCTGGACCAGCCGACCATCTTCGGTACGAGGGCGATGTTCTCGGCGACCGTCATGTGCGGGAAGAGCCCGGACGACTGGATGGCGTAGCCGACCTTGCGGCGCAGCTTCACCGGGTCGATCGACGTGACGTCCTCGTCACCGATCCTGATCCGGCCGGACGTCGGCTCGATCAGCCGGTTGATCATCTTCAGGGTGGTGGACTTCCCGCACCCCGAGGGACCGACCAGGATCACCGTCTCGCCGGGCGCGATGTCCATGGTGACGGCGTCGACGGCCGGCTCGGGGGTGCCCGGATACCGCTTGGTGAGGGCGTCCAGCCGAATCCCGGCGCCTGAGGCAGAAGAGCCACCGGACGCAGCACCCGTGGCAGCAGCACCCGTGGCAGCAGAACCCGTCGTCTCAGACACGGATCCCCCTGGAAATGGTCAGCCTGCCGAGCAGGATGTACGCGGCGTCGAACAGCAGCGCGAGGATGACGATCCCGATCGTCCCCGCCAGCACCTGGTTGATCGCGTTGGCGCTGCCCAGCGAGGCGATCCCGCGGAAGATCTCGTTGCCGAGGCCGGGGCCCGACGCGTAAGCGGCGATGGCGGCGATCCCCATCAGCATCTGCGTGGAGACCCTGATCCCGGTGAGGATCGGCGGCCAGGCGAGCGGCAGCTCCACCCGGAGCAGCCGGGCGGCGCGGGACATCCCGATGCCCTTCGCCGCGTCCACCAGCGCCGGATCGACGCCCCGCAGCCCGACGACGGCGTTGCGGACGATGGGCAGCAGCCCGTACAGCGTCAGCGTGATGACCGTGGGCGGTACGCCGAGCCCGACCAGCGGGATCAGCAGACCGATCGCGGCGAGCGAGGGGATGGTGAGCAGGGAAGCGGTGGAGAGGATCGCGAGGTTGCCCGCCCAGGGGCTGCGGTAGCTGACCACCCCGATGAGCACGCCCAGCGCCGTCGCGATGACCATGCACTGGAAGACCGCGCTGACATGCTGCAGGGCGTCGGTGACGAGCTGCTGGTGCCGGTTGCCCAGATACGCCCAGAAGCTCACGCGCTCTCCTCGCTCCGGGGACCCGGCCGACCAGTTCCCGTCCGCCCGTCGGTTCCTGTCCGTCAGCCGGTTCCTGTCCGCCCGTCGGTTCCTGTCCGCCCGTCGGTTCCCGTCCGTCAGTCGCCGTCGGCCGCCGCCTGTTCCACCAGCGGGATGATCCGCAGCGGTACGGGGTTCTCCATGACGATCGCCGTGGCGGCCCGCACAATGCCATCAAAACCGACAACCAGATCGATCACCCGCTGAAGATCGGCGTTGGAGCGCGCCACGAGCCGGCAGAGCATGTCCCCCTGCCCCGTCGTGGTGTGCAGTTCGAGCACCTCGGGCACGGTGTCCAAGTGGGCCCGTACGTCGGCGCCTTGGCCCTGCTTGATCTCCAGCGTGGCGAAGGCGGTGACGGGATAGCCGAGCGCCGCCGGGTCGACGTTCGGCCCGAACCCCCGGATGACGCCATTCGACTGAAGCCGGTCGAGCCGCGCCTGTACGGTCCCGCGCGCCACCCCCAGCCGGCGCGATGCCTCCAGCACCCCGATGCGCGGCTCGCGCGCCAGCAGCACGATGAGCCTGCCGTCCAGCGCGTCGATGCCGGAACCGCTGTCCATACCCGCCGCCTCCCTCGAAAACCCGTGGGCACCCCCATGCAGGGCAGCCTGTGCAGATAGCCCGACCATTGTCGCTATCCGCTGTACAAAGTGCCCAGCGAATACGAGAACTGTTGCGCACCTTGTCAAACGAGGAGACGCTGAGCCCATGGCAGACACCTCGATGCACACCGACACCGCCTCTGTCCCCACCCCCGACACCGCCCCTGCGACCGCGCGTGAGGCCGATCCCTTCCCGGTCAAGGGCATGGACGCGGTCGTCTTCGCCGTCGGAAACGCCAAGCAGGCCGCGCACTACTACTCCACCGCCTTCGGCATGAAACTCGTCGCCTACGCGGGCCCGGAGAACGGCAGCCGCGAGACCGCGAGTTATGTCCTCACCAACGGTTCGGCGCGCTTCGTCTTCACGTCCGTCGTCAAGCCGTCCTCCGACTGGGGCCGCTTCCTCGACGGCCATGTCGCCGAGCACGGCGACGGCGTGGTCGACCTGGCCATCGAGGTGCCCGACGCGCGCGCCGCGTACGCGTACGCCACGGAGCACGGCGCCACCGGGCTCCAGGAGCCGTACGAGATCAAGGACGACCACGGCACGGTCGTGCTCGCCGCGATCGCCACGTACGGCACGACCCGGCACACGCTCGTCGAGCGCTCCGGCTACGACGGTCCGTACCTGCCCGGGTACGCGGCGGCCGACCCGATCGTCGAGCCCGCCGCCAAGCGCACCTTCCAGGCCATCGACCACTGCGTGGGCAACGTCGAACTGGGCCGGATGAACGAGTGGGTCGGCTTCTACAACAAGGTCATGGGCTTCACCAACATGAAGGAGTTCGTGGGCGACGACATCGCCACCGAGTACTCCGCGCTCATGTCGAAGGTCGTCGCCGACGGCACGCTCAAGGTGAAGTTCCCGATCAACGAGCCCGCGGCGGGCAAGAAGAAGTCGCAGATCGACGAGTACCTGGAGTTCTACGGCGGCGCCGGCGTCCAGCACATCGCGCTCGCCACGAACGACATCGTCGCTTCCGTACGCGCGATGCGTGCGGCGGGCGTCCAGTTCCTGGACACCCCCGACTCGTACTACGAGACACTCGGCGAGTGGGCGGGCGAGACCCGGGTGCCGATCGAGACGCTGCGCGAGCTGAAACTGCTCGTCGACCGCGACGAGGACGGCTACCTCCTGCAGATCTTCACGAAGCCCGTTCAGGATCGCCCGACAGTCTTCTTCGAAATGATCGAAAGGCACGGTTCCATGGGCTTCGGCAAGGGCAACTTCAAGGCGCTCTTCGAGGCGATCGAACGTGAGCAGGAGAAGCGCGGCAATCTCTGACGCGCCCCACCCTCGCGAACGGCCACCGGCGGCCCCCCACGGAAACTGACCCGTGGGGGGCCGCGCTGTCGGTAAGGTGCGACGCATGGCCAGGATGAACGACGTGGGCGGCATGCAGGGCTTCGGCCCCATCGACACCACCGACGACACCGAACCCTTCCACGCGGACTGGGAGGCGCGGGTGTTCGCCCTCAACAGGGCCCTCGTCGCCGAAAAGGTCTTCAACCTCGACGAGTTCCGCGACGCCATCGAATCCATGCCGCCCGCCGCGTACTTGGCCGCCTCGTACTACGA
This sequence comes from Streptomyces sp. NPDC087906, assembly GCF_055584925.1. Taxonomy (NCBI): domain Bacteria; kingdom Bacillati; phylum Actinomycetota; class Actinomycetes; order Kitasatosporales; family Streptomycetaceae; genus Streptomyces; species Streptomyces sp. NPDC087906. Next base: position 552,762 of record NZ_JBVJLC010000004.1, on the reverse strand, counting down.
GCGCTGGTTCTACGGCATCCGTACGCTGCTGGAGCGCAAGGGCGTCGTCGCGGCCGGGGAACTCGATGACTGACACGGTCGGCCGGGGCCCCGACCGCTATCCGCCCGGTACGGCCGTACGCACCAGCCGCCACGACCCGCCGCACCACACCCGCCTGCCGCGCTACGCCCGGGGCAAGCGGGGCACGGTGGTCGAGCCGGAGGGCCGGTCGCCGCTCTCCGACGTCAACTCACAGGGGCGCGGGGACGCGCCGCTTGAGCAGGTGTACGCCGTGAGCTTCGCGGCGAGCGAGCTGTGGGGCCGGGGCGAACACCACGTCGTACTCGACCTGTTCGAGAGCTATCTGGAGGACGATCCGCAGTGAGCGGTACGCACGACGACGCCTTGATCTCCCGTCAGGTACGGCGTCTGGAAACCCTGTTGGAGGAGCGCGGCATCGTCTCGGGCGAGGCCCTGGACGAGGTCATCGACGGCTTCCTGGCCGGCGCTTCCCCCGCCAACGGCTTCCGCGTGGTGGCCAGGGCCTGGACCGACGACGCCTTCCGCGCCCGCCTGCTCGCCGACGGGACGGCGGCCGTCGCCGAACTCGGCCTGTCGGCGGGGGGAGTGAACCCGCAGCGGCTGCGCGTCGTCGAGAACACCCCCGACACCCACAACGTCATCGTCTGCACGCTGTGCTCGTGCTATCCGCTGCGGCTGCTCGGCCCGTCCCCGAGCTGGTACAAGAGCGAGGCCTACCGCTCCCGCGTGGTACGCGAACCCCGGGCGGTCCTGGGCGAGTTCGGGGTGACCCTGCCCGACACCACCGAGATCACGGTCTGGGACTCCACGTCGGAGACCCGCTACATGGTGCTGCCCCGCAGGCCCGAGGGCACGGCGGGACTCGACGAGGAGGCACTGGCGGGACTCGTCACCCGCAACGCGCTGATCGGCACCGCCGCGCTCTGAGGCGCCCGCTCTTCCGGAACCGCCGCTCTCTGAGAACCGCCGTGCGTGCACCGGCGGTTGAGGGGTACTCGGTCTCTACGGCAAAAGACCGCGAATCGTAGAAGACCTGACTCTGAAGGGGGTTTTTGTCATCGCGAAGAAGACAAGCCAGACCGGAGAAAAGGCCGCTACCGCTGCCGGTAAGTCGCTGAAGGACAAGAAGGCGACCAAGGCCAAGAAGACCGCGTCAGCCAGTGCGGTCTCCCAGGCGCCCAAGAACAAGGGCACGACCAGCAAGAAGGCAGCAACGGCCGCCGCGAAGGTGCTGAACAGCAAGAAGGCGACCAAGTCGGAGAAATCCGCCGCCGCGAGCACGCTCGCGCAGGTCGCTTCGAGCGGCAAGAAGAAGTGACCTGCGGCTGACCGGGGTTCGCCTCGGTTCGGTGGTTACGGGAGGGCTGACGCAGGGGCCGGTGGTCCCGCCGCGCCGGTCTTGGGGGCCGGTACGTCCGGCTGGGGGGCGACCGGGGCCACGAACCCCGGTCCTTCCGCCAGCGGATCGGCCTGCGGGGACGCGGCGGCGCCGGGCGGCGCCGCGTTGCCCGCCGTACCCGCGCCGACACCCGTATCCGCCGTACCCGTACCCGTCGAACTGCCGCTGCCGCCACCCGACATGTCGGCCGGGCCGCCCGCCGCCGGCTGCCCCAGCGCCTCCCTCGCCTCCCGTGCCCTCGGCGCCAGCAGCGGCGAGAAGTGCGGGTTGGTGCGCAGCGCCTGGTCGATGTGGCGGCGCGCGGGGCCCGTCATACCCAGCGTCCGCTCGATCTCCCCCCGGTGGTACGCGAAGAGCGCGCTCTGCGGGCCCTTGTCCGTCGCCTTCGTCGCGTACGGCAGCGCCCCCGTCGCGTCGCCCGCCCGGAACAGCGCCCAGCCCAGCGCGTCCGCCATCTCCACGCTGCGGTGGCCGCGACCCCACTCCGCCGTCAGCCGGTCGACGGCCGCCTGCGGGTCGCCGTGGTCGGACTCGTACCGGCCCAGGACCAACTCCTCGTCCACGCCGTTCCGCTGGGCGCGCGCCACCCGGGAGCGCAGCGCCGCGTACTGGCTCCGCGCGTCACCGTCCAGCCCGGCCGCGTCGTACAACTCGCCCAGCTCCAGGGAGTATTCGGGCAGCGGCAGCCGCGCGATCGCCGACTGGTACGCGCCGTACGCCTCGTCCGTCCTGCCCAGCGCCGCCAGCGCGCGCGCCCGTCCTGCCAGGGACGGGTGGTGGTCCTTGGCGGCCTGGAGCGCCGCGTCGTAGTGGGCCAGGGCCTCCTTCGGCTCGCCGCGCTCCCAGGCGAGTTCACCCAGCTCGTGCAGTGCGGCGGCCTTCTCCGTCGGGGACGTGGCGCGCTCGACCGCCTCGGTCGCCTTCGCGGTCGCGTCCTCGCGCCAGCCGCGCGCCCGGAAGACGTCGGCGGAACGGGCCAGCACGAGCGCGCCCGACCGGAGCTTCGTGAGCTTGTCCAGCGCCTTGGCCGCCGCCGGGTAGTCGCCGAGGCCGTCGTACGCGTCGATCAGCACCGGATACGCGTCCCACTGCTTCGGCTGCCGCGCGCGTACCTGCTCGCCCCACTTCTTGGCGGTGGCGAAGTCGTTCCGGGCGTTGGCGAGCGCACCGAGCCCGATCAGCGCCGCCGTGTTGCCCCGCGCCGCCGTCCGCGCCGTCAGCGAGCGCCGGAGCGCCCGCTCCGCCTTCGGGTAGAACGCCGGGTCCGCCCGCCGCTCCCCGCTCTCCACGTACGCCGAGCCGAGCACCGCCCACGCCTGGTCGTCCGCCGGATGCTCACGCACCCGGGTCTCCTTGTCGTGGACGAGGGCCGTCAGATCCGCCGGCGAGGCCGGCGCCCCGGCGTCCGCCGCCGCCAGCGCCCTGGCTTCGGGGCCGGCCGCCGGTGGCGCCCCCTCGTCCTTGTCAGGGACGAACACGAGGACGCCGACGACCAGCACAGCGCCCACCCCCGCTGCCAGCGCCGCCCTTCGGACCTGCTTGACCTGCTCCGTCTTCATGGCGTTCATACGGATTACTGTGCGTCAATACGACGAACACACCCGGTGTTGTGCTGAGGATCGCTTTCGGGTTCACACCGATGGCCCCGGGTGCGACTCTTGGATCATGGACAATCCTGACGATCTGCTCGCGCGGCTCCGGTCCGGCCTGCCCGAAGAGGCCCTGATCACCGATCCGGACGTGACGGCCTCGTACGCGCACGACATGGCGAGCTTCTGCGCGGCCGGCGCCCCCGCCGTGGTCGTCCTGCCCCGTACGGTCGAACAGGTCCAGCACGTCATGCGCACCGCGACCGCGCTGCGCGTCCCGGTCGTCCCGCAGGGCGCGCGTACCGGCCTGTCCGGCGCCGCGAACGCGTCCGACGGATGCGTCGTCCTGTCCCTGGTGAAGATGGACCGGATCCTGGAGATCAACGCGGTCGACCGGATCGCCGTGGTCGAGCCCGGCGTCGTCAACGCCGCACTCTCGCGCGCGGCCGGCGAGCTGGGCCTGTGCTACCCGCCCGACCCGTCGAGCTGGGAGACCTGCACCATCGGCGGCAACATCGGCACCGCGTCCGGCGGGCTGTGCTGCGTCAAGTACGGCGTGACCGCCGAGTACGTGCTCGGCCTGGACGTCGTCCTCGCCGACGGCCGCCTGCTCAGCACGGGACGGCGCACCGCCAAGGGGGTCGCGGGGTACGACCTGACGCGGCTCTTCGTCGGCTCGGAAGGCAGCCTCGGCATCGTCGTCAAGGCCGTCCTCGCCCTGAAGCCAACCCCACCGCGGCAACTGGCCCTCGCCGCCGAGTTCCCCTCGGCCGCCGCCGCCTGCGAAGCGATCTGCCGGATCATGGAGGGCGGCCACACACCGTCCCTGCTGGAGCTGATGGACCGTACGACGGTCCGCGCCGTCAACGCGCTGGCCGCCATGGGCCTGCCGGAGACCACCGAGGCCCTGCTCCTCGCCGCCTTCGACACCCCGGACCCGGCGGCCGACCTGGCGGCCGTGGGCGAACTGTGCACGGCGGCAGGCGCGACGGAAGTGGTCCCCGCCGAGACCGCCGCCGAGTCGGAGCTGCTCCTCCAGGCGCGGCGGCTCGCCCTGCCGGCCCTGGAGGCCGTCACGGGCACGACCATGATCGACGACGTGTGCGTACCGCGCTCACGCCTCGGCGACATGCTGCACGGCATCGACGCCGTCGCCCGCACGTACGCGCTGACCATCGGCGTCTGCGCCCACGCGGGCGACGGCAACACCCACCCCACCGTCTGCTTCGATCCCACCGACCCGGACGAATCCCGCCGCGCACGCGAGTCGTTCGACGAGATCATGGCGCTGGGCCTGGCCCTGGGCGGCACGATCACGGGCGAACACGGCGTCGGTGTCCTGAAGAAGGAGTGGCTGTCCCGCGAACTGGGCCCGGTGGGGCTGGAGATGCAACGCGGCATCAAGCGGACCTTCGACCCACTGGGCCTGCTGAACCCGGGCAAACTCTTCTGACCGGCCAGGGGATGTATGTCCCTGCCACCGGGTCACCCGACGGGCCGCGTCAGCGCGGGAGCGGGTTGCGCCCGTCCGGGTGGTCGATGGCGCGTCCGGCTCCGTCGCGGTCGGTGCCTGGTTACGTTGCTGGCGACCGGAGCCGGCTCTCGTGAAGGACATCCATGACCATTCCCGCGCTGGACCACGCGACGACCAGCTACTCCCTCGCGCACGCCTACTGGATGAGCCGGGCCGCCGGACTGGCCTCGCTGGACGAGGACGGGATCGAGGCCCAGGCGCACGCGTGGGGATTCGACCGCGTGCGGTACTTCGAATCGACGCACAAGATGCCGTTCCCGATCGAGGACACCCAGGCGTACGTCATGGCCAGTGACCGGATGATCGTCACGGGGTTCCGCGGGACGGAGGTGGCGAAGATCCGCGACTGGCTCACCGACGTCGACACCCCGCCCGTGCCGGGACCGGGGAACAAGGGCTTCGTGCACTACGGCTTCCACCAGGCGCTTCAGTCCGTCTATCCCCACGTCAGGGACACCATCGCGGAGTTCCGGGACCAGGGGCAGAGCGTCTGGTTCACCGGGCACAGCCTCGGCGCCGCGCTGGCGATGCTGGCGGGTGCCCGGCTGTACTTCGAGGAGCCCCGGCTGCTCGCCGACGGTGTGTACACCTTCGGTCAGCCCCGCACCTGCGAACGGCTGCTGGCCGGTGCGCACAACAAGGCGTTCTCCGACCGCTGTTACCGCTTCGTCAACAACAACGACATCGTCCCCCACCTGCCGCCCGAGCCCGCGTACACCCACGTGGACGCACTGCGCTACTTCGACGCGGCCGGCCGGCTCCACCGCAGCATGCCGCTCGCCGCGGCGCTCCAGGACCGGGTGAAGGGATTCGCGACCGACCTGTTCGCGCCCGAGACGGACGCGATCAAGGACCACCATCTGCCCAACTACATCGCCGCGTTCGAGAAGAACCTCGCCACGACCGGCTGACGCGGGCCACCGGTCGCACCGTCGGCCCGCTCCTCGCCCCGCTCCTGGCCCTCGGCTCAGCGCAGGCGGGACGACGACAGGATCGAGGTCAGGTGGGCGACCACCATGAGCCAGGTGATCGCGGTGATGGCCAGCACCGCGACGCGGGTCGGTTCCAGGCCGCCGACTATGGCGTCGGCCACCGCGACCACCAGGAGCAGCAGCGACGCCTCGATGCCGTTCGTGATGCGGTGGATCTTGAAGGCCGAGGCCAGGCGGCGGGCCGAGGCGAGACCCTCCGAGCGGGGGCGGGTCGACTCGTCGTCCGCCACCGGCAGACCGCGGCGCGCGCGGGCCACGTCGACCAGGTCCGTGGACGCCTTCAGCAGGACGATGCCGAGCGCCGCCGCCAGGCCGACCGAGATCCACAGGTTCGAACCGCCGTGCGCCGCGCGGAAACCCGCGCCGATCAGCAGCGCCGCGTCGGCCAAGTAGGCGCCAAGGCGGTCGACATAGATGCCCGCCGCGCTGTTCTGCCCCTTCCAGCGGGCGACTTCGCCGTCCACGCAGTCGAACAGCAGGAAGAGCTGGAACAGTACGGCGGCGAGCACGGCGCCCCACAGGCCAGGGATGGCCAGGGCGAAGCCCGCGGCGACACCGCACACCACCATCGTCCAGGTCAGGGCGTCAGGCGTGACGCGCGTACGCACGAGCTGGCGCGTGGCGTGCAGCGAGATGCGCCTCATGTACAGGCGGCCCGCCCAGTGTTCGCCGTTGCGGCTCTGAAGCTTTGCGTTCGGCTGGCAGACCTCGCGGAGCTCTGTCAACGCGGGGGCGATCGCCATGGCTGTTTCCTCTTCACCTGCGGTTCGGCAAACGGTCGCCCCAGGTTAGAGGAACGGCCACGCCGCCTCTCCGCTGCCCCTCGCTCCCGAACAAGCCCGCCGCGCGCCCGAACAGCCCGTCGCGCTCCCGAACACCCCCCGCACCCACGCCCCTTCACACCTCACCGTCCGCCGACTCGTCCGACGGCCACGGGTCCCGCAGCCACAGGTCGTCCGCCGGCATCGGCGTCAGCAGCCGGGACAGCCCCTCGTCGATGCCGAGCTGCGCCGTCTCCGTGCCCGGCGGCACGATCCGCAGCGTCCGCTCCACCCACGCCGAGACCGCCGCCGACGACGCTTCGAGCAGCGCGTCGCCGTCCGGCGACGTCAGCGCCAGCGACAGCACGCCACGGCCGCTGACCCTCGTCGGCCAGATCCGTACGTCACCGTGGCCGCACGGCCGGAACACACCCTCCACGAGCAGCTCCCGCGCGAACGTCCAGTGCACCGGATTGTCGCTGCCGATGTGGAAGGTGACGTGCACGGCGTACGGATCGCCGGTGCGATACGTCAACCGCGCGGGTACGGGGATACTGCGCTCGGGTGACAGGACCAGATCGACTTCCAGCTCGCGTTCCACCACGGTGTCCATGCGCGGCACTTCCTCTCCAGATACTCCCGTTACTCCGGGCGAAGGCCCAGTGGCGGGCCGTATCTACTTAGAGGGCGTACCCCCGCCGCTATGACGCGACTTTCGGCATGAAATTCTCTGCCGGTGCCTCCGCTGCTGTTCAACGATGACGATGTCCGCGCCCGGCTCGACGCGGCGACCGCCGTACGCGCCGTACGGGCGGCGATACTGGCCGGACACGAAGGCACCCTCCACGCGCCACCGCGCGTGCGCGCCGACATCGGCGGCGGCCATCTGGTCTTCACCGCGGGCCGGCTCCGCGCGCAGGGCGTCCTCGGCTTTCGCGCGTACGTCACCCGGGCCGACGCCGAGCAGCTCGTGGCCGTGTGGGGCTCGGACGACGGCGATCTGCGCGCCCTCGTGCACGGCTCGGAGCTGGGGTCGCGGCGTACGGGCGCCATCGGCGCCGTGGCCGTCGACACCCTCGCCAGGCCCGAGCCCGTCGCGCTCGGCATGGTGGGCGCGGGGACCCAGGCATGGGCCCAGTTGTGGGCGATGCGCGAGGTCCGGCAGATCACGGACGTCGTGGTGACGGCCCGTCACATCGAGCGCGCCGAGAGCTTCGCCCGCAGGGCCGCCGACGAACTGGGCGTCACCGCACGCGCCGTGGCCGGGGTCGAGGAGGCCGTACGCGACCGCGACGTGGTCGTCGTCGCCACCGACAGCCGCGTGCCCGTCCTCGAAGCGGACTGGGTCGCGCCCGGCACGCATGTGACGACGCTCGGCCCCAAGACCCTCTCGCGCCACGAGGTGCCCGCCGAGCTGGCCGACCGGGCGGCGTTGCTCGTCACCGACTCGGTCGCCCAGGCCGCCGGCTACCCCGAGCCGCACGTCCTGCCGGTCGACCGCATGGTGGACCTCGGCGCCGTCCTGGCCGGGGCGATCCCGGGCAGGACGGACGCCGAGCAGATCACGCTGTTCTCGTCGGTCGGCCTCGCCGGTACGGAGGTGGCGGTGGCCGCCGCCCTGTGGGAGACGGCGCGGCAGCGATGACCCGCCGCCTCACCCCACCCGGCTGCGACAGCCTGTCGACTGCCCGCAACCGTCCTACGACTGGCTGACGTTGACGGCGAACCAGTCCACGCTCATGCCGGCGCCCGAGCTGATGTCGGCGGACGGCGAGGTGCAGCCGCAGACCTTGTTCGGGTACGAGCCGCCGATCGCGACGTCGAAGATGGCGAAGAAGCCGTGGTCGACTGCCGCCTGCCAGGTCGGGGTCGAGACCTCGCTCTGGTTCACGGCGAACGTCTGGACCCCGTCCAGATAGAACCGCAGTTGCTCGGCGGCGGCGTTCGTGCGGTCCACGATGACGGAGTACGTGTGGTACCCCGTCTGGCAGCCGTCGCACGGCTGCAGACCACTGCTGATGCCGTCCGGGTCGTGGCACTCGCCGGCCCACTGCCCGCAGTGGAACGTCGTCGAGTGCTGGCTGAGCCCGTTGACGTCCTCCATGATGTCCAGCTCGCCGATGCTCGGCCAGTTGGTCGCGCTGACCGGCCGCGCGTCCGCGCCCATCGCCCAGAAGGCGGGCCAATAGCCCAGCCCGCTCGCGGGGTTGGGCTGCTGGAGCGAGGCGCTGATCTCGACCTGGCCGCCGGCGGGTGCGCCGAAGTCGGTGCGCTGCGTCTCGACCCGGCCGGAGGTCCACTGCCCGGCGGCGTCCTTGATCGGCTTGATCACCATATGACCGTCGCCGTCTTGGTAGACGTTGTCGGTCGAGTCGGTGGCGGTCTCGATCTCGCCCGTACCCCAGTTACCCGCGCCGCCGGGGTAGCTGGTGCCGAGGTCGTACAGCCAGTCGGCCCGGTTCAGTCCGGTGCCGGCCGCGCCGTTGAAGTCGTCCCGGAAGACGGTGGTCCAGTCGGCCGCCGCCGCTCCGGCCGTGTCGGCCGAAACGACGGGGGCGGTGCTGGCGGAGGCGGTGGTGGCCGAGGTGGCCGTGAGGCCGACGAGTCCGGTCACAGCGAGGGACAGGGCGGCCAGGAACGCCGGCAGACGTCGGCGCGGGTTTCGTGCCATGGGGGCCATGGGAGCTGCTTTCGGTTGTGGGGGGAGTGGAGATGGGGGTGGGGGTGAGGGTGGGAGAGGAGGTGGACGTGAGGCGCGAGTGGGGTTTTGAGAGCGCTCTCACCCTCGACTGTCATGCACCTGATACAAAGGGGTCAAGGGGTCGGACCGGCTTTTGCGGGGAAGTACTGACGTCGGTGGATAGCACACCCTGGCGAGCCAACCCCCGAATGCGGTCGATGTGTTGGTCTCCTTCTTCCGCCTGGTGCGTTCTTCGTTAATGTCTCCCTTGGACACGGCGCTTGGTGAGTTGAACGGAGTTGGGGTCAGTGGCTACTCCCCCTGGTGACGGTGGGACCGCACCCCGGGAAGGGTTTTATCCGGACCCGTCGATCCCCGGGTACGTCCGGTACTGGAACGGCGCCGCCTGGGTGCCCGGTACGAGCCGGCCCGCCCCCGAGGGCAGCGGCGCGGCCCCGCGGCAGCCGGGTCCCGCGGCCCAGGGGCGGCCCGAGCGGGGAGCTGCCACGCCCGCCGTCGAGGAGACAGGCCCCGTCTTCTTCGACGAGGACCCGCCCGAGGATCCCCGCCAGGAGCCGGCTTCCGTGTGGCAGGCAGACGTGTCCCGGCAGACCGGCTTCGGCGGCGAGCGCGACCGCCGCGTCTCCTGGGGCGCGCCGGACCCCCGCCTCCCAGGTCCCGCGCCGATGCCCGCCGACACGCCTCCCGCCCCCCGTGCGCCCCGTGCCATCGCCCCGCCCGCGTCCGGCCCCGGTGACGGCGAGCCGCCGAGCGACGGTACGGTCGCGATCCGCGCCATGCGACGCGGCATCAGCCCCGGGCGCGGCACCGGTATCGGCTCGGACCGCCCGGAAGCGAACCGCCCCCAGAACGCGGGACCGGACCCGGACCCGGACCAGAGCCAGAGCCGGCCGCCTTCCGTGGACAGCACCATGGCCATCCGGGCGCTGCGCGCCGCCCGCCGCGCGAAAGGCGAGGAGGAAGCGCCACCGGCGCCGCCCGCGCAGGACCGGCCGCAGCTCCCCGCCGAGTCCCACCAGGCTCAGCAGCCCCGCCGGCCCCAGCAGGAAGCGTCCGCCCCCTGGGCCCGCCAGGTACACGAACTGGCCCAGCCGCCCGCCACCCCCGCCGCGTCCGCGTCACGGGCGCTCCCGCCCGCCTCACCGGGACCGGCCGCAGCGCACGGACCGGCCGCAGCGCACGGACCGGCCGCAGCGCACGGACCGGCCGCCGCCGAGCCGCCCGTCGTCCCCTGGAAGCCGCCGGCCGCCGACCCGTTCCTGCAGATGGCGCAGGCCGCGGCGCGCCCCGCAGGCCTCGGCAGGCGGTTCCTGGCGCGACTGATCGACACGGTCGTCCTCGGCGCGATCGTCGGCGCCGTCGCCGTACCGCTCGCGGCCAGGGCCAGGACTCATTTGGACGAGAAGATCGACGCGGCGAAGCAGACCGGCCGTACGGTCACGGTCTGGCTGCTCGACGGCACGACAGGCGGCTACCTCGGCGCCGTGGTCGGCGCGCTGCTGGTCGTCGGAATCCTCTACGAGGCGCTGCCGACCGGTAAATGGGGCCGCACGCTCGGCAAGAAGCTCTGCGGGCTGCGGGTGTGCGGCATCGAGTCCCACGAAGCCCCCGGCTTCGGCGCCGCGCTGCGCCGCTGGCTGGTCTACAGCGTGCTGGGGGTGCTCGTCGTGGGCGTCTTCAACGTGCTGTGGTGCCTGGTCGACCGGCCGTGGCGGCAGTGCTGGCACGACAAGGCGGCCCGCACCTTCGTGGCCAGGTGACATCCGGCCGGTGACCATTCGTCCGAACGGCGGGTGCTGCCGTTGCGGGCGCCTTCCGCGCGCGGTGCACTGCCCTCATGAGCAACGATCAGCCGACGCCCGGTCAGCCGCCGGATGACGACCCGTTCCGGAAGCGGCCGCAGCCCCCGCACGAGCCGCCGCCCGGGTCGCCGTACGGAGGCGACTCGCCGCCGCCGTACAACCCGAACGAGTTCGGCGGCGGAGGCCCGTACGCGGGCGGTCCCTACGGCGGCGGAGGTCCGTACGGCGGCGGCCAGTACGGCGGCGACGGTTCGGATCCGCTCAGCGGGATGCCGCCGCTCGCGCCCTTCGGCAGGCGGCTGCTCGCCCGGATCATCGACGCGCTGATCATCCTGATCCCGCTGGCGATCATCTCGCTGGCGGTCGGCGGCTTCCATGTGTCGACGTCGAACGGCAACAGCGAGTGGGACAACTTCAACGACCAGGTCAACACCGGCAGGCAGTGGCTCTGGTCGGTCATCTCGATCATCGCGTACGTCGGCTACGACACGCTGATGGTCAGCAGGACGGGGCAGACCCTCGGCAAGCGCTGGCTGGGACTGCGGGTGGGCATGCTGAACGACGGCACGCTGCCGAAGATGAACGCCTCGCTGCTGCGCGCCGCCGTGCTGTGGCTGCCGGCGCTGCTCTGCTGCTACTGCATCTGGTGGCTCGTCATCATCGTGACGATCCTGGCGAGTCGGCCCTACAAACAGGGCTGGCACGACAAGGCGGCGAGAACGGTGGTCGTCGTAGCGAACACCTAGAACCGGAGAGCCGGGCAACCCGGCAACCGGAGAGCCGGAGAGCCGTAGAAAGGCGCGTGCTACCGGCGCACGGAGTGCGGCCGGCCGACCGCCGCGACCTGGGTACGCCGTGAAGAACGCGCCGGAGCCGCCGACGCCGGGGCCCCCATGGACGTCTGGGCGCTGTCGGCGGTCGCCGACTCCTGCGCCGCCGCCTGCGAACGGCGCGGCATCGGTACGGTCACCGCGACGAGCAGGCCGAGCGCGAGCGCGGCCAGGCCGATGACGGCCACGCCGATGCCGGAGGTCGTACCGGAGAGAAGCAGCATGGCCAGCGTCGAACAGATGACAGTGGCGGAACCGTAGGCGAGCTGTGCGGCATTCGGACGCGGCATGGCTGTATCCGTCCCTCGGAACGTCTGTATGGGGTGTCTCGCGTATCTCGGCACGCAGGTCGCACTACGAAGCGACTCTACGACGGTGAATGCCCGACTGGCACGTGTAGTAAGCGTGACCTAACCCACGGTGCCGGTGCACGGGGGGCGCATCGATTCACGCGACCCCCCAACTTCGGGGGACAGTGCGCCCGTGTCGGACATGGCGGACGTCCGGATACCGGAAAGTGGCTACTGCATAGTGCACTTGCTGTGCACAAGTCAAGACTGTCTTTTCTCCTCCAACTCCGATCAAATAGCGCCACTTATGTCGCGCATACGCGCGCGGATCCCCCAACTCCCGGTCCGCGAGCAGCGAGCGCGGGGGAGGATCAACCATCAAGTGATCAGCAATCGACGGGCGAGACGTTTCGGGGCGGTGGTCGTGGCCCTTGCCGCGACCGCGGCGACGGCGTCCGCCTTCTCACCGGCCCAGGCCGAGGCGAACCCCACCTCTGGATCGGCCCAGATCGAACGGCACGACCCCCAGCCCCAGAAGGGCCAGGTCGACCACGATCTCGACGGACCCTTCAGCAAGAAGCAGGCGGCCGAGCGCAAGGCCGCGCTGAACAACGTCCTGTCCGGTCGCGCGAAGCTGGAGAAGCGCGGCGGGTCGCAGGTCGTGAAGCTCGGCAACAAGAAGTACGTCGAGCTGGGCCGCGAGAAGACCGACAAGATCTTCACCATCCTCGCGGAGTTCGGCGACCAGGTCGACAACACCACGATGTACGACCCGGACGGCGCCGGGCCCGAGGCGCCGATCAAGAAGTACGGCGGCACCCCCGGCCCGCAGCACAACGAGATAGCCGAGCCCGACCGCAAGGTGGACAACTCCACCGACTGGCAGGCCGACTACAACCAGCAGCACTTCCAGGACCTCTACTTCGGTGAGGGCAAGGACAAGAAGACCGGCAAAGAGAAGAACTCGCTGAAGACGTACTACGAGAAGACGTCCTCCGGGCGCTACTCGGTCGACGGCGAAGTCACCGCCTGGGTCAAGGTCCCCTACAACGAGGCCCGTTACGGCTCGAACTACTGCGGCGACACCAACTGCAACAACGTCTGGGACACCGTCCGCGACGGCGTCACCGCCTTCGCGGCGCAGCAGAAGGCCGCGGGCAAGACGGACGCCCAGATCAAGGCGGACCTCGCCCAGTACGACCAGTGGGACCGGTACGACTTCGACGGCGACGGCAACTTCAACGAGCCCGACGGGTACATCGACCACTTCCAGATCGTCCACGCCGGTGAGGACGAGTCGGCAGGCGGCGGCGCCGAGGGCACCAACGCCCTGTGGGCGCACCGCTGGTACGCGTACGGCACGGACGCGGGCGCCACTGGCCCGGCGGACAACAAGTCCGGCGGTACCCAGATCGGCAACACCGGTATCTGGGTCGGCGACTACACCATGCAGCCGGAGAACGGCGGACTCGGGGTCTTCGCCCACGAGTACGGCCACGACCTCGGCCTGCCCGACAACTACGACACCGCGGGCGGCGAGAACTCCACGTCGTTCTGGGACCTGATGTCGTCGGGTTCCTGGCTCGGCACCGGCAAGAACGCGATCGGTGACCTGCCGGGCGACATGACCGCGTGGGACAAGCTGCAACTCGGCTGGCTCAACTACGCCGAGGGCAAGGCGGCCACCAAGTCGACCGCCAAGCTGGGTGTTTCGGAGTACAACACGAAGAACCCCCAGGCGCTCGTCGTCGAGCTGCCCGAGAAGACGCAGACCACGACCGTGGTGAAGCCCGCTGAGGGCGCCACCCAGTGGTGGAGCGACTCGGGTGACAACCTCAAGAACACCCTGACGCGTTCGGTTGATCTGACCGGCAAGTCGACCGCGTCCCTGGACCTCCAGGGCTGGTGGGACATCGAAGAGGGCTACGACTACCTCTACGCCGAGGTGTCCACGGACGGCGGCGCCAACTGGACCGTGCTCGACGGCACAGCGGACGGTGCGCCCATCGGGCGCGACGGCAGCGACAAGCCGGCGCTGAGCGGTTCCTCCGGCACGTACAAGCCGCTGTCGTACTCGCTCGACGCGTACGCGGGCAAGAAGTTCGACCTGCGCTTCCGCTACCAGACGGACGGTGGAGTGGCCCTGAAGGGCTTCGCCGCCGACACGATCAGCGTCAACGCCGACGGCGCCGCGCTGTTCACCGACAACGCGGAGACCGCGGACCCGGCGTGGACCGCTGCGGGCTTCTCCCGTATCGGCGAGTCCTTCAGCAAGGAGTACGACCAGTACTACATCGCTGAGAACCGCCAGTACGTCTCGTACGACACCACGCTGAAGACCGGCCCGTACAACTTCGGCTTCACCGCGCCGAAGGACAACTGGGTCGAGCACTACCCGTACCAGAACGGCCTGCTGATCTGGTACTGGGACACCTCGCAGAAGGACAACAACACCAGCGTCCACCCCGGTTCGGGTCTCATCCTGCCGGTCGACGCCCACCCGAAGCCGTTGAAGTGGTCCAACGGCACGGTGATGCGCAACAGGATCCAGGCGTACGACTCGGCCTTCAGTTGGTGGCCGACGCCGGGCTTCACGCTGCACAACGCCAATGTCCCGACCAAGGTCAAGCCGCAGGGCGGGCTCACCGCCTTCGACGACCACAAGGGCAAGTACTGGGACGCAGGCAACCCGGGCGGCAGCGTCCAGGTTCCTGACACCAACACCAAGATCAGCATCGTCGACCAGCCGATCAGCGGCTCGACGATCACGGTCAAGGTGGGCCCCTCCACCCGATAATCCGTATCACCGCAGGTCAGAGCATGATCGGCCGTCGCCCTCTAGCGGGCGGCGGCCGTTCGTGTTTAGGTGCGTCTACGGATCTCTTATTGACACGGCGTCTCACGGCGCCTCCCGGGGGAGAGGAAAACCATGGCAGGTGGAGGCTTCAGCAAGCTTCCGAACGGCAGCGTGGTGGTGGCACTGACCCTGCCGAGACCCGCTGCCGAGGGCGGCACCGTACGGGTGCTCGTCCATGCGGGAAACCGCGCCCGCGCCCTGACCAGGCTGCGGAACCTCGGCTTGCGCGCGGTGTATCTGCGCGGTAACGCGGAGCCACCGACGCTGGACGAGATCACGGCCGTCCTGCACCATCCGGACGGCCTGCTGTGGCGGGGCACCCCGGAGTGCCAGGAGGAGCTGTGGCAGCCGATACGGGCCCTGCTGCGCCCTCGGGCCGCCGTGGCCAGGGCGGGGCACTGAGACCACGCACCAGGCCCCTCGGTGACGGCTGAGCGCCCCGAGCCTCCCGCAGGTTGGCGGGAGGGATCAGGCCGGGCGGACCACCGGCTTGCCGCTCAGCTCGACACCGGCCTCCGCCAGCTCCTCAAGGGCGCGCTCCGTCGTCCGCTCGGCGACGCCCGCCGTCAGGTCCAGCAGCACATGCGTACCGAAGCCCTCGCGGGCCGCGTCCAGCGCCGTGGCCCGTACGCAGTGGTCCGTCGCGATCCCGACCACGTCGACCGCCGTGACATGGCGCGCCCGCAGCCACTCCGCCAGGCGTACGCCGTTCTCGTCGGCGCCCTCGAAGCCGCTGTACGCGGCCGAGTACGCGCCCTTGTCGAAGACCGCGTCGATCGCGCCTGACGCGACGGCCGGGGCGAAGTTGGGGTGGAATCCCACGCCCTCCGTGCCGGCCACGCAGTGGACCGGCCAGGTGTGCACGTAGTCCGGCGTGGCCGGGGGCTTGGCGAAGTGGTTGCCGGGGTTGATGTGGTGGTCGCGGGTGGCCACCACATGGCGGTAGCCGGCCGTCGACTGGGCTATCAGGTCGGTGACCGCTGCGGCGACGTCGGCGCCGCCGGCCACCGCGAGGCTGCCGCCCTCGCAGAAGTCGTTCTGCACGTCGACGACGATCAGTGCGCGATGCATGGCGGAAGTGTCCTCACGTGGGGATCGGCCGTGGCCGGTGGTTTCGAGCCTAGGGTCTGCGACCGCCTTGCGGGAGAGGGACCGACTGCTCTTGAACGTCTGGATGCCTGCCCCGGAAGCGGGCACCCATGCCGCAACCGGCGCACATCGTACGTATCGCGCTCAGACATATTCCGTCGGAATGACCGGCTCGCCCCTGGAGAGCTGGATCGCCGACATCGGCAGCCCCGCGCGGGCCGCGATGTGCCGCTCGCGCACCGCGTCCAGCGGCTCGCGTGCGACGACCTCGCCGCCCTTGACCAGCTCGACCAGCAACTGCCTGTCCAGCAGTTCGGCGGGGACGGGTCCGGTGCCGAGGACCTCCGCCTCCGCGTACCCCTCGGCGTCCAGCCGGCGCGCCGCCCACTTGCGCCCGCCGATCGAGGTCTTCCCGCCGGTGGACTTCTTCGCCACGGGCTGGAGCGGCGCCTTCGGGTCGGCGGACTGCGCGCGGGCGACGATCTTGTAGACCATCGAGCAGGTGGGCTGCCCGCTGCCGGTGACGAGCTGCGTACCGACGCCGTACGCGTCGACGGGGGCGGCCGCCAGTGAGGCGATGGCGTACTCGTCCAGGTCCGAGGTGACCACGATCTTGGTGTTGCCCGCGCCCAGCTCGTCGAGCTGCTGGCGCACCCGGTGCGCGACCAGCAGCAGATCGCCCGAGTCGATCCGTACGGCGCCCAGCTCGGGCCCGGCGATCTCGACGGCCGTGCGCACCGCCTCGGTCACGTCGTACGTGTCGACCAGCAGCGTCGTGCCGCGGCCGAGCGAGTCGACCTGCGCCTGGAACGCGTCGCGCTCGCTGTCGTGCAGCAGGGTGAAGGCGTGCGCGCTCGTGCCGACGGTGGGGATGCCGTAGCGGAAGCCCGCCGCGAGGTCCGAGGTGGTGTCGAAGCCGCCCACGTACGCGGCGCGTGAGGCGGCGACGGCCGCCAGCTCGTGCGTGCGCCGGGCGCCCATCTCGATCAGCCCGCGCCCGCCGGCCGCCGCCGACATCCGGGAGGCGGCGGCGGCGATCGCCGAGTCGTGGTTGAGGATCGACAGGATCACGGTCTCCAGCAGGACGCACTCGGCGAAGGAGCCCTCGACCCGCAGGATCGGCGAGCCCGGGAAGTACACCTCGCCCTCCGGGTAGCCCCAGATGTCGCCGCTGAAGCGGTACGAGGCCAGCCAGTCGAGTGTCGCCTCGTCCACGATCCGCTGCTCCCGCAGGAAGCCCAGCACGTCCGCGTCGAACCGGAAGTTCTCCACGGCGTCCAGGACGCGGCCGGTGCCCGCGACGACCCCGTAGCGGCGCCCCTCGGGCAGCCGCCGGGTGAAGGCCTCGAAGACCGAGCGGCGGTCCGCCGTGCCCGCGCGCAGCGCCGCCTGCAGCATCGTCAGCTCGTACTGGTCGGTGAAGAGCGCGGTCGACGGCACGTCCACCGGGAGCCCCAGATCCGGAGTGTTCATATTTTGATGCTACCCCCAATACTCGTCAGAGTGACGATTTCGATGGTCCGTTTGTGCGACAGGGGCTCCTGGGTGGCAGCATGGACCTGTGGGTGCCCGGCGGCGCCGCGAAGAGATCCGGCAGGACCGGCGAGAGAAGAAGGTCGTCCCGAACCGTGAGTGTTGCTCCGACTGAGATCGAACTCCCCGAATCGGCAGAGGAGACCTCCGTCGTCCCCGAGCCGGACGTGCCCTGGGTGACGATCGTCCACAACGACCCGGTCAACCTCATGAGTTACGTGGCCTACGTCTTCCAGACCTACTTCGGCTACTCCAAGGACAAGGCGAACAAGCTGATGCTCGACGTCCATCACAAGGGCAGGGCCGTCGTGTCCAGCGGCAGCCGCGAGGAGATGGAACGCGACGTGCAGGCGATGCACGGCTTCGGCCTGTGGGCGACCCTCACGCAGGACCGCGACTGATGGCCGGGCACTTCGAGGCCGTACCCGGCGGCGGCGCCGCCGTCGCGCTCGACGAGGTCGAGATCTCCATCCTGCGCTCGCTCGCCGTCCAACTGCTGGAGCTGATCGGCCCCGCCGACGTACCGGCCGAGGGCACGGACCCGCTCGCCGCGCTGTTCACCGAGGGCCCCAGCGAACCGCCCGCCGACCCGGCGCTCGCCCGGCTCTTCCCCGACGCCTACGGCGACGGCGACGAGGAACTGCGGGAGTTCTCCTCCGAGTTCAGGCGCTTCACCGAGAACGACCTGCGCGACCGCAAGCGCGCCGACGGGGTCGCCGTCGTCCGCTCCCTGGACGCGCTCAACGCGTCCGGCGCCGGTGACGCCGTTCTGAAACTGACCCCCGACGAGTGCGCCCACTGGCTCGGCGCGCTCAACGACCTGCGGCTGACGATCGGCACCCGGCTCGACGTCACGGACGAGGACGAGGGCGGCGAGCTGTACCGGCTGCCCGACTCCGACCCGCGCAAGCCGATGGTCATGGCGTATCTGTGGCTCGGCGCGCTCCAGGAGACACTCGTGGAGACGATGATGCCCTGACCGGGCAGCGCGGTTGCCCGTAATGTCCCCTTCGTCGTGATAGGTCCTGAGAAGTGCTGACCGCACGGCGAAAGGGCGCTCCACGATGACCACACCGTCGCAACCCGTCGAGAGCGACAAGACCGGCAGGACCGGCGAAGGCGACGAGGGCTACGCACGCGGGCTCGGCAGCCGGCAGATCCAGATGATCGCGATCGGCGGCGCGATCGGCGTCGGTCTGTTCATGGGCGCCGGCGCCAACATCGCCAAGGCGGGCCCGAGCATCATCCTGATGTACGCGCTCGCCGGCGTCGTCATCTTCTTCATCATGCGGGCGCTCGGCGAACTGCTCCTCTACCGCCCGGTGTCCGGCTCGTTCGCCGAGTACGCGCGCGAGTTCCTCGGCCCGTTCTTCGGCTACGCCACCGCCTGGACGTACTGGCTGATGTGGGTGGTCACCGGCATGGCCGAGCTGACGGCCGCCGCGATCTACATCCACTTCTGGTTCCCGCAGATCCCGCAGTGGGTCAGCTCGCTCGTCTTCCTGCTGGTGCTCTTCGGGGTGAATCTGATCTCCGTGAAGATCTTCGGCGAGGTCGAGTTCTGGTTCTCGATGATCAAGGTCACCGCCATCATCGGCATGATCGTCATCGGCCTCGGCGTGCTCACCCTCGGCTTCTCCGACGCCGGCGCCACCGCCGCCCCCAGCAACCTGGTCTCGCAGGGCGGGGTCTTCCCGCACGGCATCGGCTCCAGCCTGATGACCCTGCAAGGCGTGATGTTCGCCTACCTCGCCGTCGAGGTCGTCGGCGTCACGGCCGGCGAATCGCAGAACCCGGAGAAGACCCTCCCCAAGGCCATCAACACGCTGCCCTGGCGGATCATCATCTTCTACGTCGGCTCGCTGACCGTCCTGCTCGCCGTGGTCCGCTGGACCGAGTTCTCGGCCGGCACCAGCCCCTTCGTCTACGCCTTCGAGAAGATCGGCATCCCGCTCGCCGCCGGGATCGTCAACTTCGTCGTCCTCACGGCGGCCCTGTCGTCCTGCAACTCCGGCATGTACTCGACGGGCCGGATGCTGCGCGCCCTCGCCGCCAACAGCGAGGCGCCCAAGGCGTTCGGCAAGCTCAACTCGCGCCGCACACCCGCCTTCGGCATCAGCGTCTCCGTCGCCCTGATGGGCGTCGGCGTGATCCTCAACTACCTCGTCCCCGAGAAGGCGTTCGGGTACGTGACGTCCGTGGGCACCGCCGCCGGCATCTGGACCTGGATGATGATCCTCGCCAGCCACATCCGCTACCGGCGCGCCGTCGAAGCGGGCCGGCTGCCCGCCTCCGCCTTCCCCGCCCCCGGCGGCGCCGCGCTGAGCTGGGTCGCCCTCGTCTTCCTCGCCTTCGTCACCTGCCTGATCGCCTACGACCACGAAGCGCGCGTCTGCCTGTACGTGGGCGCCCTGTGGGCGGTGGGCCTGGTGGGCGGCTGGCGGCTCCTCAAGCGCCGCACCGCCACCGCCACCGAGGAAGAAGCGGGCGCCTACGCACCCGTCGAGTAGGGCCTCCCCGGTGGGCGGGCCCCCGGCCGTCCTATATTTCACTCATGCTGACCCTCACCCAGGCTCTGTACGACCAGATCGTCGCGCACGCACGGCGCGATCACCCCGACGAAGCCTGCGGCGTGGTCGCGGGACCCGAGGGCACCGACCGGCCCGAGCGGTTCATCCCCATGCTCAACGCGGCACGCTCGCCCACCTTCTACGAATTCGATTCGGCGGACCTGCTGAAGCTCTACCGCGACCTGGACGACCGCGACGAGACCCCGGTGATCGTCTACCACTCGCACACCGCGACCGAGGCGTACCCGTCCCGTACCGACATCAGCTACGCCAACGAGCCCGAGGCGCACTACGTGCTGGTCTCGACCGCCGACAGCGACGGCCTCGGCCCGTTCCAGTTCCGCTCCTACCGGATCGTGGACGGCAAGGTCACCGAAGAGGACGTCACGGTCGTCTGAGAGACTGACCGTCTGCCCGAGGCGGCAGGAGCCAGGAAGCCGGTGCGAGTCCGGCGCGGTCCCGCCACTGTGACCAAGCGATTGCGCTTGGCAGCCAGGAACTGACCTGCCGCCCTTCTTCCACCAGCCAGGGGACGCGGAAATCCCCCCGGAGGAGAGCTCAGCCATGCCGCCAGTCCCGCCCGCGCTCCGCCGCGCACTCATAGCCGCCGCACTGCCCGCCCTGCTCGTACCGCTCGCCGCGTGCGGCTCGACGGAAGAGCCCGGGGACAAGCCCGCGGCCGGCGCCGCGAAGGCGGCAGCCCCCGGCTTCCCTTACACCGTCACCAACTGCGGTGTGCGGACGACCTACCAGGCACCGCCCGAGCGCGTCGTCACCATGAACCAGCACGCCACCGAGGTGATGCTCGCCCTCGGCCTGCGGAAGTCGCTCGTCGGCACCGCCTATCTGGACGACACGATCTCGCCCGCCTACGCAGCCGCGTACAAGAGCGTGCCGGTCCTGGCCAAGGAGTACCCCTCCAAGGAGAAGCTGCTCGCCGCCGATCCCGACTTCGTCTACGGCGGCTACGCCAGCGCCTTCGACGCCAAGGACGGCCGCGCGCGCGACGACCTCAAGGGCGCGGGCATCGGCACCCGGCTCAACATCGAGAGCTGCACCAAGGGCGCCGTCACCATGGACGACGTCTACCAGGAGGTACGGGAGGTCGGCCGCACCTTCGGCGTCCCCGACCGGGCGGAGAAGTGGATCGCGCGGGCCCGCGCGACCGTCGCGGGCACGGCCGCCAAGCTGAAGGGCGTCAAGCCCGTCTCGGTCTTCGTCTACGACAGCGGCGACAAGACCGCCTTCACGGCGGGCGGCGCAGGCATCGGCAACGAACTCATCACCCGCGCGGGCGGCGCCAACGTCTTCGCCGACCTGGACAAGTCGTTCGGCGACGCCACCTGGGAGCAGGTCGTCGCCCGCAAGCCGCAGGCCGTCGTCATCTACGACTACGGCTCCACGACGGTCGCCCAGAAGGAGAAGCGGCTCACCGACGACCCGGTGCTCGCCGACGTCCCCGCGATCAGGAACAAGCGATTCGCCGTGATGCCGCTGTCCAGCGTCGTCCTCGGCGTACGCGCCCCCGACGCCGTCGCGAAACTCGCGGCCCAGCTCCACCCCGGAACCGTGAAGTAGCGCCGTGCCCCGCACCACCCCGGCAGGCACGCGAGGCATATCAGGCACGCCCGGCCCGCACGGCATACCCGGCCCGCGCGGCATGCCCGGCCCGCGCGGGCACCGGCGGCTGCGCTACCCGCTCGTGGTCGGCTGCCTCGTCGTCGCGCTCGCCGCCGCCGTCGTCGCGGGGCTCGCGCTCGGCTCCGTACGGATCGGGCCCGGCGACGTCGTCGCCGCCCTCACCGGGCGGGCCGAGCCGAGCCCGTACCGGACCATCGTCCTCGACGTACGGCTGCCCCGGGTACTGCTCGGCGCGATCGTCGGCGCGGGGCTCGCCGTCGTCGGGACGGTCCTCCAGGCGCTGGTGCGCAACAAGCTCGCCGACCCGTTCCTGCTCGGCATCTCCTCCGGCGCCTCGACCGGCGCCGTGGCCGTGCTCGTCCTCGGCATCGGCGGGGGAGTGACCACCACCGTCGCCATGCCGGCCGCCGCCTTCGCCGGGTCGCTCGTCGCGCTCGCCCTCGTCTACAGCCTCGCCCGCAGGGGCGGCGCCATGACCGGCGGCAGACTCGTCCTGGCCGGGGTGACCGTCTCGTACATCCTCTCCGCGCTCACCACCCTGCTGCTGGTCGTCGCCGCCCGGCCCGAGCAGTTCCAGGAGGCCCTGTACTGGACGCTCGGCGGTCTCGGCAGCGCCCGCTGGGGCACGCTCGTCCTGCCCGGCGTCGTGCTGGCCGCGGGGACGGCGCTGCTGATGACCCTGGCCCGGCCGCTCGACCTGCTGCTGGCGGGGGAGGAGGGCGCGAGCGTGCTCGGCCTGAACACCGGGGCGTTCCGGGCGGCCGTCTTCGTCGTCGCCTCGCTCGTGACCGGCGTCATGGTCGCGGCGAGCGGCGCCGTCGGCTTCATCGGACTGCTCGTACCGCACGCGGCCCGCGCGGTCGTCGGCGCCGGACACCGCGGCCTGCTGCCGGTCGCCGCGCTCGGCGGGGCCGTGGTGCTGGTCGTCGCCGACCTCGCCGCCCGTACCGTCGCTGCGCCGCAGGACGTCCCCGTCGGCGTGCTGACCGCGCTCATCGGCGGCCCGTTCTTCCTGTGGCTGATGCGCCGCCGGCCCGAAGGAGCCCCCGTATGACCGCCGAGCTGCGGGTGGCAGGGCTGTCCTACACCGTGGCCGGCCGCGAACTGGTCCGAGCCGTCGACCTGACGGCGGCCCCCGGCGAGACGGTCGGGCTCGTCGGGCCCAACGGCAGCGGCAAGACCACCCTCCTGCGCTGCGTCTACGGCACGCTGCGGCCCACCGCGGGACGCGCCCTCCTCGACGGCGCCGATCTGCACACCATGACCCACAAGGCCCGCGCCCAGCGGCTCGCCACCGTCCCGCAGGACGGCGGGAGCGACTTCGAACTCACCGTCCGCGAAGTCGTCGCCATGGGCCGCTCCCCGCACAAGCGCTTCTGGGAAGCCGACAACGCGGCGGACACCGCCCTCGCCGACGCCGCGCTCGACCGCGTCGGTATCGGGCCGCTCGCCGACCGCGCCTTCCCGTCGCTGTCCGGCGGCGAACGCCAGCGCGCGCTCGTCGCCCGCGCGCTCGTCCAGCAACCCTCCCTGCTCGTGCTGGACGAGCCGACCAACCACCTCGACATCCGCTACCAGCTCGACATCCTCACCCTGATCAGCCGCTCGGGCACCACCAACCTGCTGGCCCTGCACGACCTGAACCTCGCCGCGTACTACTGCGACCGGCTCTACGTCCTCCAGGCGGGCCGCGTCGTGGCGTCCGGCACACCCCGCGACGTCCTCACCCCCGGGCTGCTGGCCGCCGTCTACGAGGTGTCGGCCGAGGTCAGCACGCACCCCGCGACCGGCGCGCCGACCGTCACATATCTGCCGTAACCGGGGCGGCTTCCCCCAATCCGTCCAACTGGCGAACACGCCTCGTCCACCAGTCGAGATCGCCTACCTGGAAGCGAACCGGGAATCGATACGATGACCTCATGGTTCCCCAGGACGTGAGCGACAAGACGCCGAGCACACCGCTGCTCGTGGCGCGGCTGCACGTCGACCTGTGCCGCCTCGCCAGCGCCATCTGTCCCGGCGGCGCGACCGCCGGCTGACCGGCCCCGCCCGGCCGCCCGGCTGCCTGCCGCTCCAGGCACCAGCCGCATGCGCACCATCCCGAACTCGCACCACCCCCGCGCGGGGGCCCGAGCCGCGCGCCACCTTCCCGGACAGTGCACCCTCCCCCCGACAGGAGCCGAACGCCATGGCCATCGAGGTCCGCATCCCGACCATCCTCCGCACCTACACCGACGGAGCCAAGGCCGTCCAGGGCAGCGGCGCCACCCTCGCCGAGCTGTTCGCCGACCTCGACACCCGCCACGCCGGCATCCGCGGCCGCCTCATCGACCCGGCGGCCGACAACCAGCTCCGCCGCTTCGTGAACGTCTACCTCAACGACGAGGACGTCCGCTTCCTCGACGGCGTCTCGACCCCCGTCGCCGACGGCGACAGCGTCACGATCCTGCCCGCCGTGGCCGGCGGCGCCCTCGAAGCGCACACGGTCTGATGCGGTACGACACCCCGCTGGCCGCCGTCGGCAACACCCCCCTGGTGCGGCTGCCGCGGCTGTCGCCCTCGGACGACGTGCGGATCTGGGCCAAACTGGAGGACCGCAACCCGACCGGCTCCGTCAAGGACCGGCCGGCGCTCCACATGGTCGAACAGGCCGAGAAGGACGGCAGGCTCACCCCGGGCTGCACGATCCTGGAGCCCACCAGCGGGAACACCGGCATCTCGCTCGCCATGGCGGCCAAGCTCAAGGGCTACCGCATCGTCTGCGTCATGCCGGAGAACACCTCGCAGGAGCGGCGCGACCTGCTCGCCATGTGGGGCGCGGAAATCGTCTCCTCACCGGCGGCCGGCGGCTCCAACACGGCGGTGCGCGTGGCCAAGGAGCTGGCGGCCGAGAACCCGTCCTGGGTGATGCTGTACCAGTACGGCAACCCCGACAACGCGGGCGCGCACTACGCGACCACGGGCCCGGAGATCCTCGCCGACCTGCCCTCCATCACGCACTTCGTGGCCGGACTCGGCACGACGGGCACGCTGATGGGCGTCGGCCGCTACCTGCGCGAACAGCGCCCCGGCATCCAGATCGTGGCGGCCGAACCGCGCTACGACGACATCGTCTACGGGCTGCGCAACCTCGACGAGGGCTTCGTCCCCGAGCTGTACGACGCGTCGGTGCTCACCACGCGCTTCTCGGTCGGCTCGGCCGACGCGGTCACCCGTACCCGCGAACTCCTCCAGCAGGAGGGGATCTTCGCCGGCGTCTCCACGGGAGCCGCGCTGCACGCGGCGATCGGGGTCGGCAAGAAGGCCGTGAAGGCGGGCGAGAGCGCGGACATCGCGTTCATCGTCGCCGACGGCGGGTGGAAGTACCTGTCGACGGGGGTCTACACGGCGGCGACGACGGAGGAAGCGATCGAGACGTTGCACGGGCAGCTCTGGGCGTAGCCGCCGTCCGGCGCGGTTGCGTTGGCGGGTTTTGGTTGCGGTTGTCGCCGGGGGCCGTTCCGGGGTCGTGTCCTGCGCTGCACGATTTACGGCGCGTGCTCCCGAGACGTGGAGCGAACGTCGAGATGCGCCGCAAATCACGCTTTACGCTCCGGACACCACCCCTGCACGCCCCCCTTCAGCCCCCGCGTCACTGCCCCGCGAGCACCGGCGGGACGTCCCGCGTCAGCCCGCGAGTCGTTGGATCCGCTTCCACAGTTCGGCGTCCGCCTCGCCCGTCCGGCGGCGGAAGTCCTTCAGGCGTACGTCGCGCAGCTCGTCCATCTCCAGGAAGCTCGCGCGGCCCTGTGCGTCGTGCACCATGCCCGGCGGGAGGGCGATCACGCCGGGCCGTTCCGTGTGGCCCTTCGTCGTGATCTTCGCGACGCGTGCCGAGCGGCCGCGTACCGACAGGACCAGGCAGGGCCGGTCCTTGGATCCCGGGCCGTCCTCGAACGGGACCATGGCCCACCAGATCTGACCCGGCCGCGGCGCGCGCGGGCCCGTGCGGTCGGGGCGGCCCGCCGGGCGGGTGCGGCCGCCGGGGCGGCGCGGGCTGCGGGCCCTGCCGTCCACGAGCGACGCGATCGCCCCCAGCAGCAGTACGGCGATCAGTGCGAGCCACCACCACGTATTCATGTCTCCGAAGGTACCCGCGCCCGCGCCCGTCACCCGCGTGCGCGCCGTCCATCCGAACCGGTGACACAGCAGGTGAGTTCCCCCACAACGCGGGGTCCTGGGGAAGCGACCAGCCGTTTCGCGCCTTACGCTCGACAAACTGAACGACCCCCGTCGCCCACCGTCCACGCACGGAGGTTCACGCTCCATGAAGCTCACCGTCGTCGGCTGCTCGGGCTCCTTTCCCGCCGTGGGATCGGCCTGCTCCAGCTACCTCGTAGAGGCCGACGGCTTCCGGCTGCTCCTCGACATGGGCAACGGCGCCCTGGGCGAGTTGCAGCGCCATGTCGGTCTCTACGACCTCGATGCCATCTTCCTCAGCCATCTGCACGCGGACCACTGCATAGACATGTGCGGCTACTTCGTCGCCCGCTACTACCGGTTCGAGGGCGGGCGTTGCGACGCGATCCCCGTCTACGGACCCGAGGGCACCGAAGAGCGCCTCACCACCGCGTACGCCGACACCCCGACCGACAAGTCCATGAGCGAGGTCTTCGACTTCCACACGCTCAAGCCGGGCTCGTTCGACATCGGGCCGCTGTCCGTGCGTACGGAGAAGGTCGCGCACCCCGTCGAGACCTTCGGCATCCGCGTCGAGCACAACGGACGCTCCCTCACCTACTCGGGCGACACCGGCGTATGCGAACCGCTGGTGGAGCTCGCGGAAGACACTGATCTCTTCCTGTGCGAAGCCGCCTTCACCCATGGCAAGGAAGACATCACGGGACTCCATCTCAACGGACGCGAGGCCGGCGCACACGCCGCCCGCGCCCGTGCCGCCCGGCTCGTCCTCACGCATATCCCGCCGTGGACCGACGCCCAGCGGAACCTCAACGACGCACGCGCGGTCTACGAAGGTCCGGTCGAACTGGCCGCGCCCGGCGCGGTGTACGAGATCTGACGCTCACGCAGCGACGGAAGCCCCGCGTCCCCGAGAGGGGAGCGGGGCTTCAACGTGTGCGTTGCGCTTACGCCTTGGTGAGGTCCTCGACCTCTTCCTCGGGCTCGCGGCCCGGGGTCTTGAGGTCGAACTTGACGATGACGAACCGGAACACGACGTAGTAGATCGCCGCGAACACCAGGCCGATGGGGATGATCAGCCAGGGTTTCGTCGCGAGGTTCCAGTTCAGGGCGTAGTCGATGGCTCCCGCCGAGAAGTTGAAGCCGTCATGGACGCCGAGCCCCCAGGTGACCGCCATGGAAGCGGCGGTGAGCACCGCGTGCAGGACGTAGAGCAGCGGCGCGATGAACATGAACGAGAATTCGATCGGCTCGGTCACACCGGTGACGAAGGACGTCAGGGCCAGCGAGAGCATCATGCCCGTCACGGCCTTGCGGCGCTCGGGGCGCGCGGTGTGCGCCATGGCCAGCGCGGCGGCCGGCAGGCCGAACATCATGATCGGGAAGAAGCCGGACATGAACATTCCCGCGGACGGGTCGCCCGCGAGGAACCGGGTGTTGTCGCCGTGGACGACCTCGCCCGCCGCGTTGGTGAAGTCACCGAGCTGGAACCAGGCGACGGTGTTGACGAACTGGTGCATCCCGATCGGGATCAGGCCGCGGTTGACCAGACCGAACAGCGCGGAGCCGCCCGAGCCCAGGCCGGTCATCCACTCACCGAAGTTGGTGATGCCGTCGCCTATCGGCTCCCAGACCAGACCGAAGAAGACACCCATGACCACGCCGACGAAGGCCATGATGATCGGCACGAGCCGGCGGCCGTTGAAGAAGCCCAGCCAGTCGACCAGCTTGGTGCGGTGGAAGCGCTGCCAGAGCACGGCCGACAGCAGACCCATGATGATGCCGCCGAGCACCCCGGGGTCGTTGTAGACGGCGGGGGTGTCGGCGCCCTTGTTGATCACCGCGTCGGCGACCGGGAACGCCTGCAGCACCTTCTGGTACACGAGGAAGCCGACGACCGCGGCGAGCGCGGTCGAGCCGTCCGCCTTCTTGGCGAAGCCGATCGCCACGCCTATGCAGAACAGCAGGGGCAGGGCGCCGGTGAGGGAGCTGCCCGCCTTGTCGAAGACGTCGGCGACCCGGTCCCAGCCGAGACCGTCCTTGCCGAAGATGTCGGGCTGGCCGAGCCGGACCATGATGCCGGCGGCGGGCAGGACCGCGATCGGAAGCTGAAGGCTCCTGCCGATTTTCTGCAGTCCCTGGAACAGACCGGAGCCGCGCTTTTTGGCGGGCGCCGGGGCCGCTTGCGCGGTGGCCGTACTCATCAACTTCCTCCAGCGAAAAGGAACGCGGCGCCGCGGCCACGTGGTCTACACCAATCAGTGGTGTAGACCAGTTGTAACACGGTAGGGGTTGCATAAGGAACCGTCGAAAACCCCTGTTCCAGACATCGCGTCCAACTCGTGACCAAGGCCCCCCGGCGGCTGCCGGAGGGCCTTGACGGCGGTGCTGAACTGGGGTTATTCCTTGGTGTTCGCCTGCTCGATGTCGTCCTCGACCTCGTCCGGCTCGCGGCCCGGTGTTTGCAGGTCGAGCTTCACGATCACGAAGCGGAAGATCGCGTAATACACCGCGGCGAAGCACAGCCCGATCGGAATCAGCAGCCAAGGCTTCGTCGCCAGGCTCCAGTTGATGACGTAGTCGATCAGTCCGGCGGAGAAACTGAAGCCGTCCTTCGCGCCCAGGCCCCAGCTCACGAACATCGATACGCCGGTCAGCACGGCGTGGATCGCGTACAGCAGCGGGGCGACGAAGAGGAACGAGTACTCGATCGGCTCCGTGATGCCCGTCACGAACGAGGTGAGGGCGACGGAGAGCATCAGCCCGCCGACCGCCTTCTTCCGGTGCGGCTTGGCGCAGTGGTAGATGGCCAGCGCGGCGGCCGGCAGCGCGAACATCATGATCGGGAAGAAGCCCGTGGTGAACTGGCCCGCCGTCGGGTCGCCCGCGAGGAAGCGGTTGATGTCGCCGTGCACGACCGTGCCGTCCGGCTTGGTGAAGTCGCCGAACTGGAACCAGACGAAGGTGTTCAGGAACTGGTGCAGCCCGAACACCAGCAGCGCGCGGTTGGCGAGACCGAAGATCCCCGAACCCCACGCGCCCAGGTCGACCAGCCACTTCGAGAAGCTGGTCAGACCGTCGCCGACCGGCTCCCAGGCCCAGACGGAGAGGGAGGCGAGGAGCAGGCCGACGAAGGCCATGATGATCGGCACGAGCCGGCGGCCGTTGAAGAAGCCCAGCCAGTCGACCAGCTTGGTGCGGTGGAAGCGCCGCCACAGCCACGCCGTCAGCAGGCCCATCACGATGCCGCCGAAGACGCCCGGGTTCTGGTAGCCGGCCTGCGTCACCGTCGTACCGTCCGGCGTCACGCACACCCCGCTCCAGATGCCGGCGCCGGTGAACTTCGAGCCGCCGTCGCAGTCGACGGGGAACGCGTGCAGCACCGCGTAGTAGACGAGGAAGCCGGTGACGGCGGCGAGGGCCGTCGAGCCGTCAGCTTTCTTCGCCATGCCGATCGCCACGCCGACGCAGAAGAGCAGCGGCAGGCCGAGCGAGGAGTCGAGCAGGGCGCCGCCGCCGGACGCGAAGACCTTCGCGACGTTGTCCCAGCCGAGCCCGTCGGAGCCGAAGACGTCCGGCTGGCCGAGCCGGTTCAGGATGCCGGCCGCCGGGAGCACCGCGATCGGGAGCTGGAGGCTGCGGCCCATCTTCTGCAGTCCCTGGAACAGCACGTTCCACCACCGCTTGCCCCGTGCGGCGGCGCCGGTCGTGCTGTCGGAACTCATCGGCGTCCTCCCCGGACGGGCGAGCGGGACCAAGTGGTGTAGACCAGTTGCGGTAGGCTCCCGGTGCTCGTCATCTTCGACTACGCGACGACGACCCGCCCGCGAAGATGGGCCAACCGTGAGTTAACGTGACAAAACGGGCCAGCGCTGGGCCGCGGCAGAGCTTTTCGAGAGTCAGGGAGAAAGACATGGCCACCAAGGCTGAGAAGATCGTCGCCGGACTCGGCGGGCTGGACAACATCGAAGAAGTCGAAGGCTGCATCACCCGCCTGCGCACGGAGGTCGTCGACCCTTCCCTGGTCGACGACGCGGCGCTCAAGGCCGCGGGGGCCCACGGAGTCGTCAAGATGGGCACCGCGATCCAGGTCGTCATCGGCACCGACGCCGACCCGATCGCTTCCGACATCGAAGACATGATGTAGCGGCGGCCGTCAGCCGGCCGGGGGCCTGTCCCGAACCGGGGAACAGGCCCCGACGCATGTCCCGATAGGGTCGGAGCCATGTCTCGAATCGACGGCCGCACCCCCGACCAGCTCCGCCCCGTGACCATCGAACGCGGATGGAGCAAGCACGCCGAGGGCTCCGTCCTCATCTCCTTCGGCGACACCCGCGTCTTCTGCACCGCCTCCGTCACCGAAGGCGTACCCCGCTGGCGCAAAGGCAGCGGCGAAGGCTGGGTCACCGCCGAGTACTCGATGCTGCCCCGCGCCACCAACACCCGCGGCGACCGCGAATCCGTACGCGGCAAGATCGGCGGCCGCACCCACGAGATCAGCCGGCTCATCGGCCGCTCGCTGCGCGCCGTCATCGACTACAAGGCGCTCGGCGAGAACACCGTCGTCCTCGACTGCGACGTACTCCAGGCCGACGGCGGCACCCGCACCGCCGCCATCACCGGCGCGTACGTCGCCCTCGCCGACGCCGTGAGCTGGGCCCAGGGCAAGAAGATCATCAAGGCCGGCCGCAAACCGCTCACCGGAACCGTCGCCGCCGTCAGCGTCGGCATCGTCGACGGCGCGCCGCTCCTCGACCTCTGCTACGAGGAAGACGTACGCGCCGACACCGACATGAACGTCGTCTGCACGGGCGACGGCCGCTTCGTCGAGGTCCAGGGCACGGCCGAGGCCGAGCCGTTCGACCGCGCCGAACTGAACCTGCTGCTCGACCTCGCCACCGCCGGCTGCGTCGACCTGGCAGCCCTGCAGACCAAGGCCCTCGAAGAGACCCTCACCGACTGACCCGGTTCGAAGGTAAAGAGGGAACCAAGAGGCCCCCTCGGGCGTCGTTACAGGTACGGGCGCACGGGTTGAACCGTGCGCCCGTCCACACACCCGGGGGAGACCAACCACCATGCCAACGCGCCGCCGAGTCGCAGCAGTTGTCACCGCCACCCTGCTCACCATGGGCACGGCCGCCGGCTGCTCCGCGCTCGACAAGGCCCTGGACTGCGTCCAGACCGCCGACTCCATAGCGAACAGCGTCGACAGCCTCCAGACGGCCGTCGCCAACATCGGCAACGACCCCCAGCAGGCCGACCAGGCCCTCGACAACATCGAGAGCGAACTGGCCGGCCTGAAGGACAAGACCGACAACGCCGACCTCAGCAAGGCGGTCGACGACCTCGACAAGAGCGTCGACAACGTCCGCAAGGCGATAGCCGACGGCGACAACACCCCCGACCTCACGCCCGTCACCGACGCGGCCGGTGAGATCGGCAAGGTCTGCACACCCGGATAATCGAGGCATGACCCGCCTGATCCTCGCCACCCGCAACGCCGGGAAAATCGTCGAACTCCGAGCCATCCTCGCCGAAGCGGGGCTGCCCCACGACCTCGTCGGCGCCGAGACCTACCCCGAGATCCCCGACGTCAAGGAAACCGGCGTCACCTTCGCCGAGAACGCCCTGCTCAAAGCCCACGCCCTGGCCCAGGCCACCGGCCACCCCGCGGTCGCCGACGACTCGGGCCTCTGCGTGGACGTCCTCGGCGGCGCCCCCGGCATCTTCTCCGCCCGCTGGTCAGGCACCCACGGCAACGACCAGGCCAACCTGGACCTGCTCCTCGCCCAACTCTCCGACATCGCACCCCCGCACCGCACGGCCCACTTCGCCTGCGCGGCAGCCCTGGCCCTCCCGGACGGCACGGAACGCGTCGTGGAAGGCCACCTACGCGGCACCCTGCGCCCAACCCCGTCCGGCACGAACGGCTTCGGCTACGACCCGATCCTCCAACCGGACGGCGAGACACGCACCTGCGCGGAGCTGTCGCCGACGGAGAAGAACGAGATCAGCCACCGCGGAAAGGCATTCCGCGCGCTGGTCCCCGTGGTGCGCGAACTGCTGGGCTGACGGACCGTACGCCGAAGGGCGCGGAGCCTCTTCGGTTCCGCGCCCTCGGAGCGTGGGCCCGGTGGGACTCGAACCCACGACACACCGGACCTAAACCGGCGCCCTCTAGCCTGCTGGGGTACGGGCCCAACCGGGCCAGTCTACCCAGCCCGGTCCGCGCCTCTGGAGAAGCCGCGGGTCTGGCTGTGGCAGGACGGGCAGAGGTACCGCAGGTTTTCGAGCCGGTTGTCCAGCCGGTCGCCGTTGACGTGGTCGATCTCCAGCACCAGCCGCCTGCCCTGCCAGGCGTCGCCCGTACCGCATGCGGCGCAGCGGTGGCGTACCCCCACCTCGTCCAGGGCCCGGCGAAGCAGTGCCGTCTTCGTCCGGCGCGTACCCGCCTCCAGGCGTTTCAGGATGTCGTCGGCCTCCCGGCGGTTGGGGGAGGGCCTGCCCGTCCGGTGGGCCTGGCCGGTGAAGTGCGACGTGTCGATCCGGTACGACTCGATGCTCCGCTTCACCAGGGCCCGGCTCGCGCCGCCGTCGACAAGGCCGAGTGCCCGGATGACATCCGCAAGGCTCCGGGCGCTGCCCACGGCCCGGCCGAGTTCGCCCCGAGGTACGAGTCGGCCGGGGCCGTCCCCGCGACGGCCGACGAAGTGGGACGTGTCGATCCCGAAGGCGTCCAGCTTCTTCCACAGGTGGCGGTACGCGCTGTCGTACGGCAGCACACCCATGAAGTCGAGCATGTCGCGGATGCCGCGCGACCGGGACGCGGCCTCGGTGAGAAGCTCCCGTGTGTAGACGCGGGGTTGGCGTTCGGGCAGGTCCTCGTCGGCGAAGTGGTCCGTGTCGATGCCGTAGAAGGCCAGTCGGTCACGCAGATATCTGCGGGGCCCGCTGCTCAGCGGCGCGTCCAGTCGGCGCATGAGGTCAACCAGACTGGTGGAGACGGCCGCGGTGCTGACCAGCAGGTCGCGTGGATACGACCGCCTCATGTCACGGCCCTGCGCCTGCGCCCGCAGTAGGTGTCGGTGACCGTGTGGCAGTTGGGGCACAGCAGGCGGAGGTTCTCCGGCCGGTTGTCCCACCAGTCGCCGTTGATGTGGTCGACCTCAAGACGCAGCGGCCGGCCGTTCCACACGGGCCCCGTGCCGCACATCGCGCATGACTCGGAGACGGCGCCGGTACCCAGCAGTTCCCGGCGCAGCCGTTCGCCGGGGATCCTTCCCCGCGCCGGTGAGCCGAGGGCCAGTTTGTTTCCCCGGACCTTGGCGCGTCCTCGGGGTGCGCGTACGAAGTGCGACGTGTCAATGCCCAACCGGGCTATTCGGCGGCCGATATGGGCGTGGTTGCCGCCCACCGGGCTGATGCCGAGTCTGCGCACCACCTCGGCGACGCTGCTGGAGCAGGCCACCAGCGTGCGCAGGGTGTCATCGCTGTGACGCACCCACCTGGTGGGGAAGTGCGAGACGTCCAGGCCCGCCTCGGCCATCTTCGCCCGCAGATACCGTCTGCTCCCGGCGGTCGGTGTTCCGCCGCACCAACGCACCGCGTCGTCCCACGTTCTCGTCTCGCGTGCCGCCTCCGCCAGCAGCTCGCGGGTGTATCTGCCGCGCATCGATTTGCTCCGTTCCGGCCGTACGTTCGCGGCCCCGTACGGAGTAACGAATCCTCCGCCCCGCCGTCACGTCCGGAATCCGGATCGCATCGGTCCGGAACCGTCCGTACCGGTCAGAACTTCGGTTCCACCACCTGCGCGCGGGCCAGTTGCGCCGCCTCTTCCTTCGACTCCACCGACGGGGGCGAGCCCGCCAGGGGCTGGCGGGCTGTTTCCTTCATCACCGCCACCGCGATCACCCCCACCAGCGCCGCCGCCATCGCGTAGAACGCCGGCATCAGGTTCGTGTCGGCCAGGGCGATCAGGCCCGTGATCACGAAGGGGGTGGTGCCGCCGAAGAGGGACGCCGAGATGTTGTAGCCGACCGAGAGGCCGCCGTACCTCGCCTCCGTGGGGAACAGGGCCGGGAGCGCCGCCGACATGGTGCCCAGGAGGCAGACCAGCGAGAGGCCCAGCATGGCCAGGCCGATGATGATCGCCCAGACCGCGCCGTCGCGGATCAGCAGGAACGCCGGCAGCGACAGGACGAGGAAGCCGAGCATGCCCGCCATCAGCAGCGGCTTCCTGCCGTAGTGGTCGCTCAGCCGGCCGACCTGGTTGATGACCAGCATCTGCGCGACCATCACGCCGAGCAGGATCAGCAGCCCGTGGGTGTCGCCGTAGCCCAGCTCGTCGGTGAGGTACGTCGGCATGTACGACAGCAGCATGTAGTCGGTGACGTTGTACGCGCCGACCAGCGCGATGCACAGGATCAGCGTCGGCCAGTAGCGCCGGAAGATGTTCCCCAGGTCCGCCGTCGCGCTCGTCTCGACCGGGTCGGCCGCCTCCGAAGCGCGCACGTTCTCCGCCTCCAGCTTCTGGAAG
The DNA here is from genome assembly GCF_055584925.1 of Streptomyces sp. NPDC087906. Classification (NCBI taxonomy): domain Bacteria; kingdom Bacillati; phylum Actinomycetota; class Actinomycetes; order Kitasatosporales; family Streptomycetaceae; genus Streptomyces; species Streptomyces sp. NPDC087906. The sequence continues at coordinate 518,437 of NZ_JBVJLC010000004.1, read as the reverse complement.
GCGGGCGTCTCGTCGAGCCGCAGCCGCAGATAGAGGCCGACCATGCCCAGCGGGCCGCCGACCAGGTACGGGATGCGCCAGCCCCACGAGTCCAGGCTGCCGTCGCCGAGCACGGCGGTGAGGAGCGTGACGAGGCCCGCCGCGCCCACGTACCCCGCGAGCGTGCCCATCTCCAGGAAGCTGCCGAAGTAGCCGCGCCGCTTGTCGGGGGCGTACTCGGCGATGAACGTGGACGCGCCGCCGTACTCACCGCCGGTCGAGAAGCCCTGCACCATCCGGAGCAGGATCAGCAGCACGGGCGACCAGAAGCCGATCGAGTGGTACGACGGGATCAGCCCGATGCAGAACGTGCCCGCCGCCATCATCAGCATGGTGAGCGAGAGGATCTTCTTGCGGCCGATCTTGTCGCCCAGCGGGCCGAGGACCATGCCGCCGATCGGCCGTACGAGGAACGCCACGGCGAAGGTGGCGAAGGACGACAGCAGCTCCGTGGTGTCGTTCCCCGAGGGGAAGAACACCCGGCCGATCGTGGACGCCAGATAGGCGTAGATGCCGAAGTCGTACCACTCCATGGCGTTGCCGAGGGCCGCCGCCTTGACCGCGCGCTTGACCGCCGCGTCGTCGGTGACGGTGATGTCCGACCGGCGCAGCTTGGGGTTCCTGCGCTGCTTGATCGTGCGGAACAGCGTCGGATGGCGCCTGACCGCCGCCGGGTCGGCCGTCTCCTCGTCGTGCTGGCCGGCCATGGTGTGGTTCCTTCCCTCGGCTGTCGCACGTCCAAAGGAACCTTCTGCGCGGCCTGAGCGATCACAAACGTGAGCCCCGTCCGACCGGAGCCCCCGTCCGACCGGAGCCCCCGTCCGACCGGAGCCTCCGTCCGAGCGGAGCCCCCGTCCGAGCGGGGGCTCCCGTCGCAGAAGGTGTCAGATCCCGAGGTCCTTGATGATCTTCGCCACGTGTCCGGTGGCCCGCACGTTGTACAACGCGCGCTCGACCTTGCCTTCCTCGTCGACGATCACGGTGGACCGGATGACGCCGGTCACGGTCTTCCCGTACATCTTCTTCTCGCCGAACGCTCCGTACGAGTCGAGGACGCCTTTCGAGGGATCCCCGACCAGCGTCACCTTCAGGTTCTCCTTGTCCCGGAACTTGGCGAGCTTCTCCGGCTTGTCGGGGGAGACCCCGATGACGTCGTAGCCCGCGCCCGTGAGCAGTTCGAGGTTGTCGGTGAAGTCGCAGGCCTGCTTGGTGCAGCCGGGGGTAAGCGCAGCCGGGTAGAAGTAAACGATGACTTTGCGCCCCTTGTGGTCGGCGAGCGACACGTCGTTGCCGTCCGCGTCGGGCAGGGTGAATGCGGGGGCGATGTCGCCGGGGTTAAGTCGCTCGCTCATGGTTCTCCGTAAGTTGTGCGGTGGCGTGTCCGGTGGAGGTACCGGTACGCGGCCGAGCGTAATAGGGGGTGCCGTCAGGTGCGGCGGCCGCTGAGCTGACAGACTGTCGGCGAAGAACTACAGGACACGACGACGGAGGCAGCGCGGTGTCGGAATCCAGGACCCCGGCGCAGATCGAGGCGGACATCGTCCGCCGGCGCGGGAAGCTTGCCGAGACGCTCGACGAGATCGGGGTGCGGGTGCACCCGAAGACGATCGTGGGCGACGCCAGGGCCAAGGTGGCTTCGACGGTGGACCAGACGGCCGGGCGGGCGTTCGTGGCCGTGAACAAGACGGTGTCGGACGTGCGGGCGCAGTTCGTCTCGGACGACGGTGCGCCGCGTCTTGAGCGAATCGTTCCTGTCGTGCTGCTGACGGTGGGTGTGGTGGGGCTGTTGACGTTCGCCTCGGTGCGCCGGCGCCGCTGACGACCCCTCTGGCGTATCGGGTCGTCGCGGGCAGGTAGGTTCGTGGGCGTGAGCGACAACACCCACGACACCTCCCGCGACGACAAGCTGCCCATCCGGATGCTCCATGACCGTGTACTGGTCAGGACCGACATCCCGGAGGGCGAGCGGCGTTCGTCCGGCGGCATCGTCATTCCCGCGACGGCGGCCGTGGGCAGAAGGCTGGCCTGGGCGGGTGTGGTGGCCGTCGGGCAGAACGTCCGCACGGTGGAGCCGGGGGACCGGGTGCTGTACGACCCGGAGGACCGCGCCGAGGTCGAGGTGCGCGGCGTGGCGTACGTACTGATGCGGGAGCGGGATCTGCACGCCGTGGCCGCCGACCGCTTCGAGGGCACCCAGGACTCGACCGGGCTGTATCTGTAGTTTGCTCGGGCCGTATGTGTGTTTGCTACCTTTGAAGGACCCCGACGAGACGCGCCGTACCGGGTGAACCGAAAGACGACGCACCTGTTGTCCGCGTCGTTTCGTCGGAGGTGGCCGTCATGGCCTGGGTTCTGCTTGTTGTCGCCGGTGCGCTTGAGATCGCCTGGTCGATCGGGATGAAGTACACGGACGGGTTCACCCGGCTGTGGCCGAGCGTGTTCACCGCCGGCGGGATCGTCGCGAGCATGCTGCTGCTGTCGCAGGCCGCGAAGACGCTGCCGATCGGTACGGCGTACGGGGTGTGGGTGGGCATCGGGGCCGCGGGCGCGGCGGTGCTCGGCATGGCGGTGCTGCACGAGCCGGTGACCGCGGCCCGGATCTTCTTCGTCTGTCTGCTGCTGGTGGCGGTGGTGGGGCTGAAGGCGACTTCGGGTCACTGACAGCCCCCCGCCCGCGTTTCGTCGGCCAGAAGGTTCCTCGGGCTAGAAGGTCAGCCCCGGCAGGCCGCCGGTGCCGCCTCCCGTGCTCGGTCCCATGTTGGCGTTGCCGCCGCTCCCGTCACCCCCGGAGCCGTTCCCGCCGTTGCCCCCGCCGCCGGTGTCGCCGCCCCCGTCGCCTCCGGTGCCGCCGTCGCCCGTACCGCCGTCGGCCGTACCGCCGCCCGTCGGGTCGGTGCCGCCGGTGGTGGGGCTGCCGGTCTGGCCGCCGCTGGGGCCCGACGTCTGGCCCTGGGTGGGGGTTCCGGTGTCGCCGCCGCCCGTCTGGCCCTGTGTCTGGTCGCCGGTGTCGCCGCCGGTCTGCCCGCCGGTCCCCGGGTCCTGCGACTGCGTCCTACCGGGGTCGGACGGCTCGTCCGACGTGTTGTCGGACGGCGGCTGGGTCGCCTGGGCGCCCTTCTGAAGCTTCAGATGGAACTTGCTCACCGGCGTGCCCTTGAGCGCGTCGGCCGTGTACTGGCCCCAGATCTGCGCGGGCGGGCCGCCGCCGTTGATACGCGCCTGGCCGAGCGCCCCGTAGAGCGGCTTCTGCTTGGCGGTCTCCGGGTCGGCGCCCATGATGGCGACGACGGTCGCGAGGTCCGGGGTGTACCCGGCGAACCAGGCGGCCTTGTCGTTCTCGGCCGTGCCCGTCTTGCCCGCGGCGGGCCGCCCGGCGCTCTGCGCCGCCGTACCCGTACCGCCGGAGCTTTCGACGACGCTGCGCAGGATCGACGTCGTGGTGTCGGCGGCCTGCCTGCTGACGGCCTGCCGCGTCTTCTGCGCGGGGAGCTTCAGCGCGTGGCCGTTCTTACTGATTCGTGTGACCAGGGAGTACGTCCCGTGCTTGCCGTGGTTGGCGAGCGTCGCGTACGCCTCGGACATGTCGAGGACGCTCGCCGTGGCCGGGCCGAGCGCGATGGACGGCGTGGCCGACAGGTCGGGCGTGGTCGCCGGGATGCCGAGCGCGACGGCGGTGTCCTTGACCGTGCGCGGGCCGACGTCCTCGGCCATCTGCGCGTAGACCGCGTTGACGGACTTGTCGGTGGCCTTGCTGACGGTGATGTCGCCGTACGACACGTCGTCCTCGTTGGACGGGGCGTAGCCGGTCGGTCCGTCCGGGCCCTGCACCATGCGCTGATTGGTGCCGTCGTAGCGGGTGTTGGGGGTGATGCGCGCGCCGTCCTGGGTCTCGGACTGGTTCTGCACCGCCGAGGCGAAGACGAACGGCTTGAAGGTGGAGCCGACTTGGAAGTCGCGGCGGGTGGCGTTGTTGACGTACTGCTTGGTGTAGTCGATGCCGCCGTACATGGCGACGACCTTGCCGGTCGCGGGGTCGACGGACGCGCCGCCGACGCGGACGTTGCGGTCGGCCTTGCGTTTTTTCGGGTCGAGTTTCGAGGTGACCTGGTCGGTGACGGCCTTGGTGAAGGCGTCCTGCTTCTTGCGCTCCAGGGTCGTGACGATCCGATAGCCGCCGCTGGCCAGGGTGTTCTCGTCGATGATCTTGTTGGTGGTGAGGTAGTCCTTGACCGCCTGGACGATGTAGCCGCGCTGCCCGGAGAGTCCGGCAGTCGACGGCTTGAACTTGCCGGGGGTCGGGAAGACCAGCGTCGCCCGGTCGGCGGAGGTGAGCCAGTTCTCCTTCACCATGCCGTCGAGCACGTAGTTCCAACGGGCCAGCGCGGCGGCCTTGTTCTCCGGGTGGGCGACGACGTCGTACTCGCTGGGCGCGTTGAGCAGCGACGCGAGGTACGCGCCCTGCGCCGTGCTGATGTCCTCGACGTCCTTGCCGTAGTACGCCTGGGCCGCCGCCTGGATGCCGTAGGCGTTGCGGCCGAAGTAGCTGGTGTTCAGATAGCCCTGGAGGATCTCGGCCTTCGACTGCTCGCGGTTGAGCTTGATCGAGATGAAGAATTCCTTGAACTTCCGCAGGACGGTCTGCTCCTGGCCGAGGTAGTAGTTCTTCACGTACTGCTGCGTGATGGTGGAGCCGCCCTGGGTGCCCTTGCCCGTCGCGGTGTTCCAGGCGGCGCGCGCCATGCCCTGCGGGTCGACGGCCGGTTCGTTGTAGAAGTCCCGGTCCTCGGCGGCGAGTACGGCGCGCTGGACGTGCTTGGGGATCTGCGCGAGCTGGACGTTCTCGCGGTTGATCTCGCCGTCGCGGGCGATCTGGGTGCCGTCCTCGTAGAGGTACACGTTGGACTGGGCGGTGGCGGCGGCGTTGGCCGACGGGATGTCGACGGTCTTGTAGCCCACGATGAAGCCGATGACGAGGATCACGGCGAGGGTGACGATGCCGCCGAGCCACATGCGCCAGGTCGGGAAGAGCCGGCGCCAGCCCGTGCGCTTCGGCCGCTTGCCCTTCTTGCCCGCCGTGCCGGACGGGTCCGGCGCCGGCCCGCCCTCGGTGGGGTCCCGGGGGGCCCACCCCTGTTGCTGTGGCTCGTCGCTCATATGTGGGAAGACTCCTCGGCCACCGCCGGCGGTTCACTCTCCGGCGTAACGGTGTCGTATCAGGCGAATCGCGTTACACCCTGAAGAAACGCTGCTGAGTGCGATGAAACACGGGCAGCGGGGAGGAATCCGCTCGGGGTGGGGGAGGAATCCGCTCGGGGTGAGCGGGAACCCGCCCCGGGTGAGCGGGAACCCGCCCCGGGCCGCACCTGATTCCCGTACGGGTGACCCGGCGGATAATCCCTCGCGCCGCTCCGCTTCGCCGGACTAGGCTCGTGCGCTTCGGTGCCTGGACAGGCGCTTCTTTTTGTCTGTAGGGGCCTCGATCGGGGGAGGAAGCGCCGTGCGGCTGTACTGGCTGGTGGCCAGGGGCGGGTTCCGCCGTTACGCGACGTACCGGATGGCCACGGTCGCCGGGGTGTTCACGAACACGGCCTTCGGCTTCATCATCACCTACACCTACATCGCGTTGTGGCACGAGCGGCCCCAACTCGGCGGATACGACCTGTCGCAGGCGATCACCTTCGTCTGGCTCGGCCAGGCCCTGCTGATGACCTGCGAGATGATGGGCGGCGGCTTCGCCGACGAGCTGATCGAGCGGATCCGCACCGGCGACATCGCCGTCGATCTGTACCGGCCCGCCGATCTCCAACTGTGGTGGCTGGCGGGCGATCTGGGCCGGGCCGCGTTCCATCTGATCGGCCGGGGCGTGGCCCCGATGGCGCTCGGCGGACTCGCCTTCGAGCTGGCGCTGCCGGTGAATCCGCTGACCTGGCTGGCGTTCCTGCTGTCCGTTGCCCTCGGTGTGGTGGTGAGCTTCGCGATCCGCTATCTCGTCGCGCTGTCCGCTTTCTGGCTGCTGGACGGTGCGGGCGCCGCGCAGATCGCCAATCTCGCCGGGATGTTCTTCTCCGGGATGCTGCTGCCGCTGACGCTCTTCCCCGGGCTGCTGGGCGAGGTGTCGCGTGCCCTGCCCTGGGCGTCGATGCTCCAGATCCCGGCCGATGTCTTCCTCGGCAAGCGCACCGGGTGGGAGCTGGTCCAGGCGTACGCGTTCCAGGCGGGCTGGGCGGTGGCGCTGCTGGCGGCCGGGCGCGCGCTGCAGAGCGTCGCGACGAGGAGAGTGGTGGTCCAGGGTGGCTGAGTCCGGAGCGGTTGAGTCCGGTGCGGTTGAGTCCGGAGTGGCCGACACGGCCGAGTGGGTCGCGGGGGCGGCGGGGCACGCCGGTGAGGTGTGGGTGCCCAGGTCGACGCGCCGGGCCGCGGCCCGGGACGGCCTCGCGGCGTACCTGCTGATCGTCCGGATGTGGCTGCGGTCGACGATGGCGTACCGCGCGTCGTTCGTGATGACGGCGTTCGGCAACTTCGCCGCGACGGCCTTCGACTTCGTGACCATCCTGCTGATGTTCAACCACGTGGACACGCTGGGCGGTTACTCGCTCCAGGAGGTCGCCTTCCTGTACGGGACGTCGACGGTCGCCTTCGGCCTCACCGATCTGACGGTGGGCTCGCTGGACCGGCTCGGGTCCCGGGTGCGGGACGGCACCCTCGACACACTGCTGCTGCGCCCGGTGCCGGTGCTGGCGCAGATGGCGGCGGACCGGTTCGCCCTGCGGCGGTTCGGCCGGGTGCTCCAGGGGGCGCTGGTGCTCGGCTACTCGCTCGCCGTGCTGGACGTCGACTGGACGCCGCTGCGGGTGCTGATGGTGCCGATGATGGTGGTGTGCGGCGCGGTGATCTTCGGCGCGGTGTTCGTCGCGGGCGCTGCCTTCCAGTTCTGGGCGCAGGACGCCTCGCAGGTGCAGCACGCCTTCACGTACGGCGGGACGACGCTGCTCCAGTACCCGCCGGGGCTGTTCGCGAAGGACCTGGTGCGCGGGGTGACTTTCCTGGTGCCGCTGGCCTTCGTCAACTGGCTGCCCGCGCTGTATGTGCTCGGCAGGAAGGACCCGTTGGGACTGCCGGAGTTCGTGGCATTCCTGCCGCCGGTGGTGGCGGCGGTGTGCTGCGCGCTGGCCGGGTTGCTGTGGCGGGCGGGGCTGCGGGCGTACCGCAGTACAGGTAGCTGACCGACGGATTGCACGGTGACGGAGAGGCGTGGGCATGGGTGAGCGCGGTACGCGTGGCGGGGAATTCATCGAACTGGACGGTATCGAGAAGGTCTTCGACGTCCGGCGCAAGGTCGGCCGGCTGCGCCGCGAGAAGCACCAGGTGCGGGCGGTCGACGGCATCAGCTTCCAGGTGCCGCGCGGCGAGATGGTCGGCTACATCGGCCCGAACGGGGCCGGCAAGTCGACCACGATCAAGATGCTCACCGGGATTCTGACCCCGAGCGCGGGCCGGCTGCGGGTCGCGGGCATCGATCCGTCCCGGGAGCGTACGAGACTCGCGCACCGCATCGGTGTGGTCTTCGGTCAGCGGACGACGCTGTGGTGGGATCTGCCGCTGATCGACTCGTACCGGCTGATGCACCGGATGTACCGGGTGCCGGACGCGCGGTTCCGGGCCAATCTGGAGCGCTGTGTCGAACTGCTGGATCTGGCCGACCTGTTGGATGTACCGGTACGGCAACTCTCCCTCGGCCAGCGGATGCGCGGGGACATCGCGGCGGCGCTGCTGCACGATCCGGAGGTGCTGTACCTGGACGAGCCGACGATCGGGCTCGATGTGATCTCCAAGGCCAAGGTGCGGGAGTTCCTGCGGGAGTTGAACGCCGAGCGCTCCACGACGGTGCTGCTGACGACTCACGACCTGACGGACATCGAGATGCTCTGCAAGCGGGTGATGGTCATCGACCACGGCCGGCTGCTGTACGACGGTTCGCTGGCGGGGCTGCACGAAGTCGGCGAGAGTGAGCGGACGTTGGTGGTGGACCTGGAGCGCGAGCTGCCGCCGATCGAGGCGGCGGGCGCCCGGGTGGTACGGGTCGAAGGCCCCCGGCAGTGGCTGGCCTTCCCGGCGACGGAGTCCGCCGCACCGCTCGTGGCGCGGGTGGCGGCCGCGTATCCGCTGGTCGACCTGTCGGTGCGGGAGCCGGACATCGAGGCCGTGATCGCCAAGATGTACGCGGACCGATCGGCTGTGTGACGTGCGCCTCGCCGCCTACTAGTCTGCTGACATGACCGATGAACGGGGCGAGACGCGCGGCGAGACGCGCGCTTCTGATGCCGAGCGGGAACAGGTCGCCGAGCGCTTGCGCGAGGCTGTGGCCGAGGGCCGGCTCGACATGGAGGAGTTCGACGAACGCCTCGGTGCGGCCTACCGGGCCCGTACGCACGGTGAGTTGACGCCGCTGGTGCGCGATCTGCCCGCGCCGGGCACGACGACGGACCTGGCCCGTACCCCGGGCGGTGCCGCGACCCTGCGGGAGGGCGGCGACCGCTGGTCGGGCCTGGTCGGCCAGGGCAAGGCCACCTCGGGCGGGGCGTTCGCGTTCTGGGGCGGCTTCAGCCGCAAGGGCGGTTGGACCGTGGGCCGCAAGTTCACCGCGGCGGTGTTCATGGGCGGCGGCGAGATCGACCTGCGCGAGGCCCGGTTCGAGGACCGGGTCACCGTGATCCGCTGCTTCGCCCTGATGGGCGGCGTCGGCGTCGTCATCCCGCCGGACATGGACGTCGAGGTCACCGGCTGGGGCTTCATGGGCGGCTTCGGCGAGTCGGGCAGCAGCGCGGAGGCCGGCATCAGCCCCGGTTCGCCGAAGGTGGTCGTCACCGGGTTCGCGCTGATGGGCGGGGTCGGCGTCGACCGCAAACTGCGGCATGCGGACAAGCGACGGCTCAAGGAGCAGCGGGAGCGGGAACGACTGGAGAAGAAGAGGACGCCGCGCAAGGAGCTGTGAGCGGGGGCCCGAGCCTGCGGCTCGGAGCCTTAGGCGGGGCGGGGCGGGGCGGGAGCCCGAGTCGGAAGCCGCAGCGTGGGCGCGAGTCGGAAGCCGCAGCGTGGGCGCGAGTCGGAAGCCGCAGCGTGGGCGCGAGCCGGAAGCCGCAGCGTGGGCGCGAGCCGGAAGCCGCAGCGTGGGCGCGAGCCGGAGCCCAGCACCCTGCCCCCCCTCGGCGCCCGCACCCCCAAGCCATAACCACGTCAGAGTTGCGTCGCCTTCGCCTTGCCCGTCAGTTGTGCCAGGTCGACGGCGTGTGCCATCGCGTCGTAACCCGCGTCGTTCGGGTGCAGTCCGTCGCCCGAGTCGTAGCGGGGGGCGAGCCGGTCGGGGGCGTACGGGTCGCGCAGTGTCTTGTCGAAGTCGACGACCGAGTCGAAGATCCCGCCCGCGCGGATTGCGGCGTTCACCTGGTCACGTACCGCTTTCTGGCCGGTGTCGAAGCCCAGGTGCCCGCCCATCGGGGTCAGCGTCGAGCCCACCACGCGCAGCCCGTGGGCGTGTGCGCGCCGGGTGAGCGAACGGAGACCCGCGGTGATCCTGGACGGGTCGCGCTGCTGTCCGCGCAGGATGTCGTTGATGCCGAGGTCGATGACGACGGTCCTGACGCCGGCCCGTTCGAGCACGTCGCTGTCGAAGCGGGCGAGCCCGCTCGCTCCCGCGCCCCTGGCCAGTCCGTTGTCCAGGAGCTGGTTGCCGCCGATGCCTTCGTTGAGTACGCCGTAGCGGCTCTCGCGCAGCCGGTCGGCGAGCACGTCGGGCCAGCGGTGGTTGCGGCCCTGCGCCGAGCCTTGCCCGTCGGTGATCGAGTCGCCGAAGGTGACGACGGCGCCCCGCGCGCGCTGGTTCAGGACGTCGACGCCGGTGATGTAGCGCCAGTGCGTGGTCGGCCGGGTGTACGCGGCGCCGCCGGGGTCTTCCGTACGGTCGCCGGTGGCGAGGTACGAGGTCTGCTGGGCGTGCGCGTGGTACGTGACGGAGCCGCCCGCGACCGGTGTGTACAGCGTCACCAGCAGGTCGCTGTCGTCCGGCACGCGCAGCCGCACCGGGTCGCTGACGATCTGCCGGCCGGGGGCCACCGTCACGACCGCGTGGCGGCCGAAGGTCAGCCGCCGCATGGTGCCGGCGACGGCCTGGGCGCCGCCGTTCCGGCCGCGGGGGTCGGACTGCTGCGACTGTTGCGCCACGGACGCGTGGCCGATCATGAGGGGCGCGGAGCCGTAGCGGTTGGAGAAGGTGATCCGGGCGCCGGTGCCGCCGACGCTGGTGTGCACCACGTTGCGGATGGAGCGGCCGGGGAGCCCGTTCGGCAGCCCCGGCTCGGCCCCGGAGGGCGCCGCGGCCCAGGTGCCGACCCAGGCGCCGGACGCCGCGGGGGCCGCCCTGCTCAGCCGGTTATGCGTCTCGCCGGGGTTCTTCGACTGGTCGGTGGCGCGGACGGGCGAGGGCCCGAGGTAGGTGAACCCGGCGAATATGGCGGCGCACACCAGGGCCACGACCCCGATGAGCGACCCGAACAGCACATATCCGTTTCTTCTGGTCATTCCCCCGGCTCCCCTCACTCTTCGCTGCACTGACAATCATCCGACATGACGAGGGAACTCGTCGTGCGCCCCGGGAGTACCTCAAGAGGGACAATGCGTACGGGCAGGTCTTAGGGGCAGGTCTGAAGAACGAATGCGTACGCGGACGGGTGGAGCGCATGGAACGTACGAATCCGGTCGAGGCGTCCAAGGACGGCGCCTCGGCGGAAGCGGGCAGAGGGGAAGAGGCCGTGGAGGCCCCGGAGGTTCCCGGCGCGCCGAATTCCGCTGGAGGGTCGGGGGCGGAGGGTCCGGGATCCGGGGGCTCGGGGCCCGGAGGACCGGGGCCCGGAGGACCGGGGCCCGGTTCACGAGGCCCCGGCGGGCGGTCGCCGCTGCCGGCGTTCTCGTACACGGCGGCGGACGAGGAGAAGCGGCGCGGTGTGCGCCGGATGAAGACCACGGCCACCGGCCTGCTGCTGCTGGTCGCCGTGATCTACGTACTCGCCACCTGGGCGAAGAACTCGGGTGTGAGCGGCTGGCCCGGCTACGTCGCGGCGGCGGCCGAGGCGGGCATGGTCGGCGCGCTGGCCGACTGGTTCGCCGTGACGGCGCTCTTCCGCTACCCCCTGGGCGTGCGCATCCCGCATACCGCGATCATTCCGAACAAGAAAGACCAGCTCGGGACGTCGCTCGGCGCGTTCGTCGGGGAGAATTTCCTCTCCGCCGACGTCGTACGGGCCCGGCTGCGCGCCCTCGGCATCGGCGGCCGGCTCGGCGCCTGGCTCGCGGAGCCCGAGCACGCCGACCGCGTCACCGCCGAGCTGTCGACGGCGCTGCGCGGCGCCCTGACCGTGCTGCGCGACTCCGACGTACAGGCCGTCGTCGGCGAGGCGATCACCCGCAGGGCCAACGCTGCCGAGGTCGCGCCGGGTATCGGCAAGACCCTCGACAAGGTCGTGGCGGACGGCGCGCACCACCGCGCCGTGGACCTGATCTGCTCCCGCGCCCACGACTGGCTGGTCATGCACGGCGACTCGGTGATGGACGCGGTACAGGGCGGCGCGCCGGGCTGGACGCCGCGGTTCGTGGACCGCAAGATCGGCGACCGCGTCTACAAGGAGCTGCTGCGCTTCCTCACGGAGATGCGCGACATGCCCGCCCACCCGGCGCGCGGCGCCATCGACCGCTTCCTGGTGGACTTCGCAGCCGACCTTCAGTCGGACGCGGAGACGAAGGAGCGCGTCGAGCGGCTGAAGTCGGACCTGCTGTCGCGTCCCGAGGTGCAGGACGTCATCGCCTCGGCCTGGTCATCCGTACGCGCCATGATCATCTCGGCGGCGGACGACGACCACAGCGAGCTGCGCCTGCGGGCGCGCGCCTCACTGCTCTCGCTCGGCGCGCGGCTGGCGACGGACAGCAGGCTCCAGGGGAAGCTGGAGGGCTGGATCGAGGACGCCGCCGCGTACGTCGTCTCCACGTACCGCTCGGAGATCACGTCGCTGATCTCGGACACGGTCGCGAGCTGGGACGCGGACGACACGTCGAAGAAGATCGAGGCGCACATCGGCCGTGACCTGCAATTCATCCGGATCAACGGCACGGTGGTCGGCGCGCTGGCTGGGCTGGTCATCTACGTGGTGACGCACGCGCTGGGCGCGTAGGACCTCCGGACGAAAGCACCGGGCGCGTGAGCGGATCCCTTTGATCCGCTCACGCGCCCGATCACCATGGGGGAGTTGCTCTTAGGTACGGAGCGCGCCCCGAGACCGTTCAGAGCGACGCGAAAATCACGTGGAAATCCTGGTCTCAGGAACTCTGCGCGCGCCGGGTGACGGCCCAGGAGGCGGCGGCGACCGTGCCGGCCGCGGTGAAGACCGCGGGCCAGGCGCCGAGCTTCTTCGCGAGCGGGTGCGACCCGGCGAAGGCGGCGACGTACGCGCTGCTCAGGGCGACCGTCGCCTTGGTCCCCGCGGCCTGCTGCCACTGCGTAGCGGCCACGGCACCCGCGGCGAGGAGCGCCGCGCCGCCGAGGGGACGCTTCTTCGTCCAGCGTGCGACGGCGTAGCCGCCGACGAGCCCGCCTGCGGCTACGGCTGCGGCCGGAATCTTGGCCATGTTGCTGCCCACCCTTGTGTAGCTGTTCTCGTGTAGCTGTTCCTGGTCGCTGTCGAGCGTAACGAGGCGCGGAACGCAACGGGGGACGCAAAAGAAAGTAACAGAGCGTAGCGTCTGGTTACCCACCCGTTTCGGACGGGCACGGAACGGACATGCCCAGGACCACAGCCGCGGACGCGGCCGTCAACCGCCTAGCCCGCAGCCAGTTGCGGCTGGCCACCACGCGCCAGTTGCGGGCCACGGGGCTGAGCCCCAGCACAGCGGCGCGCCGCTGTGCGAGCGGCGGCCCGTGGCAGCGGTTGCTGCCGGGGGTGGTGCTGATACAGACGGGCGACCCGGACGCGCGGCAGCGGCTGCTGGGCGCGGTCCTGTACGCGGTGACGGCACGAGGCGCGGGCGCCTGCCCCATAGACGACGCCGGGGTCGGGCCGGGCGCGATGTCCGGTGCGACGGCGGTGCTGACGGGCGAGGCGGCGCTCGCGCTGTACGGGGTACGGGGGGTGGCGACGGACCGCGCCGAGGTGCTGGTCGCGTCCCGCCGCAGCCTGCGCGACGCCTCGTACGTCCAACTGCGCCGCACCACCCGCTGGCCGCCGACGCTCCTCGTCAACGGCATCCCGTGCGTACGCCCGGTCCGTGCCGCGTCCGACTTCGCGCGCCACGAACCGTCCGCGGACCGGGTGCGCGCGGTGCTCGCCAACACCGTGCAGCGGGCCAGTTGCCACCCGGACGATCTACGTGCCGAACTCCGCGCGTCCCACGCCCTGCGCAACCCGGCGCTGCGCGCGGTCATCCACGAACTGCGCGTGGGCGTACGGTCGATCGCCGAAGGCGAGACCCGCGACGTCCTCACCGCGGCCCGCGTCCCGCCGGCCCTGTGGAACCCCACGCTGCTCACCGCCGCGGGCGCGTTCCTGGCGAGACCCGACGCGTACTGGCCGTACGCGGGGGTCGCGTTGGAGGTCGACTCGGAGGAGTACCACCTGGGCATCACCGCGTATCGCGCGACGCTCCGCCGCCGACTGCTCCTGGAATCCCACGGCGTGGACGTGGTGAGCGCGGTCCCGGCCCTGGTCCGCGACCACCCGCAGGAGCTGGTGGCGGCGGTCCTCACCAAACTCCGCCTGGCGGAAGCCCGCAAGGACCCCCCGTCGGTAGTGGTACGCCCGCACCCCTGACGCCCCGTCAACACCCTCGTGGAGGGCCGGTCAGATCACGGCCAGGATGCGTCTCGCGGTCATGTCCTTGTCGAAGATGAACTCGGTCTCGGCTTCCGACAGCAGCGACCCGTCGATCCGCAACGCCGGCGTCCCGGCGGCGCCGTCCACCTCGAACGCCAGCTCCGACGCTGTCACGAAGCCCCGGTACCGCATCGTCCTCACCGCGGTGTCGAACTCCTTACCCCGCAGCCCCGGCACCTTCGCGGCGAGCGCGAGCAGAGTGCGGTCGGTGAATCCGTCGATCTGCTCGGGAGGCTGGTTCGCGTAGAGCACGTCGTGGTACTCCAAGAACTTGCCCTGCTCCAGAGCGGCCCGCAGCGCGTTCACGGCCTTGACCGACCCGTGTCCGCCCAGCCCGTCGTCCAGGAAGGAAGCCAGTGTGAACTGAATCCTGATCCGGCCCTTCCGCGCGGCCGCCACCATCGCCTCAGCGCCGCCGGTCACTTCGAACTCCCGGCAGACGGGACACCGGGGATCCTCGTACAGCCCGAACGTGTGCTTGGCGGCCGGATCACCCACCGTGATGGTGGTCCCGTCCGTCTCCAACCGCTCAGGCAACGCCTCCACCGAAACGGCAGCAATCCCGTGCCCGCCGCGCCCCTCACCCGACCGCGCCCGGTCGGCGTCGCGCACCCCGCACCCCGCGACGCAAACCAAGGCCAGCACCCCCGCCAGCAACGCGGCGCCACGTACCGGTCTTCGTCTTCCCACCTGCATCAACGATCCCCTCCCCATGAGTAGTTCGCGTACCGTACCGGCTCATGGGGATCACCGACGAACCGATTACAGCGGCGGATGATCACCCGTGCCGCCGTCGACCAGCTCCCGCAAAATATCCATATGGCCGGCGTGCCGGGCGGTCTCCTCGATCAGGTGGATGAGCGCCCACCGGCCTCGGTACGGGACCGCCCGTAGAGGTGCACGATCCTCGCGGTGCTCTCGTCGGGCTCGACGCCCATGTCCTCCCCGGCTTCGGGATCGAACCACAGCGTCCCGACGCCGCGCCCGAACGTCTCGCAGAACCACCCGTACTCGTTGCACGCGAGATGCTCCACCAACCGAGCAACGACGTCCCCAACACGTGGCACCGCGGGTGTGAGCCGGCCCGGAGTGGGAGGGGCAGGATGGGTCGATTCGCGCCAAAGATCCATCATTTTCAGACACGACTTTATAAATGTTCGATCGCATCGATCAACTTCGATCATATGTTCGGCAGCATGTATGCATGGCTGCGTATCAAGCTGTCTTCGGACACGTAGGTGACGTTCTTCCCGGAGCTCTATTCGCCTCCCGGCGGGACGTCATGACCGCCAGGCTCCACAAGATGGAACAAGACGGCATCTCGTGGGGCCTTGATGCCGAGAAGCAGCCGGCAGCCGACGCGATCGTGTTGAACAAGGGCTACCCCGACGATAAGGATGGTTGGGATGAGATTGACTACACGGGCGTTGGTGGTCAGAACACCAAGAAGCAGCAGGTAGCGGATCAGTCGTGGGATAAGCCGGGGAACGCCGGGCTGCTGCGGAGCCAGGTCAAGGGATATCCGATCCGTGTCATCCGTGGATACAAAGGCGAATCGGCGTACTCACCTTCTAGCGGATACCGCTACGACGGTCTCTACGAGGTCGTGGACTCCTCGACGGTGATTGGCAAGGAGGGCTTCAGGATTTGCCAGTTCAAGCTGCAGCGCCTCCCGGACGCGGACCAAGGACTGACACCCCTTGCCGAACAAGTGCAAGATTTCATCGACAAGGTCCCTTCCAGGAAGACTGCCACAATCACGCGCATAGTTCGCGATACCGCAGTCTCCCGACGGGTGAAGTGCTGGCATGACTACACCTGCCAGATCTGCGGTCTGGCCTTGACGGTTGGGCCCGACGGCGAGAGCTATGCAGAGGGAGCTCACCTTCAGGCATTGGGCGGAACGAATGGAGGTCCCGATGTCGAAAGCAACGTGTTGTGCCTGTGCCCCAACTGCCATGTTCGACTTGACCGTGGCGCGCTCTACCTGACTGAGGATCTCAGAGTGGTCGACCGGTTTGGAGATGCGTCGGTTGACAACGGGGTGCCCCTGCGCACGGTCAAGCAACATCGCATAGAATCCAAATTCGCCCTAGCTCACCAGGCCTATTGGCGAATCTCCGAATCGGATTGATTTCGCCGAGCGTGCGCTGGCCGCTGAACTCTCTAGCTGGCGGCGATGGCTGAGTAGGTCCAGACGTCCGCGGGGAGTGGGGTGCTGAGCTCCCAGGTGATACCCATTGGCTTGCTGCCGCGGTGAGACACATAGTCCGCAGGGCCGAGCAGCATCCAGGGCTGCGGGCCGCCGATGTCTGTCTTCTGGTAGCGGCGTACGAAGAGCAGCACGTGGGTGCCGTTGGCTTGGTGCGTCTGGTAGCGCCTGCCGGTGGGGGACAACTCTGATGTTTGGTTCTGGGACTCCCAATGGAAACGCGTCTCGCTCATGGCGTAGTCCTTGTAGCGCGTCTGCGGGGAAAAGTCTCTTTCGTCCTTCTCTCGCGTGATCAGCAGGGCGTCGATCTTCGCCTGCTCGCACCAGCGCACTCCCTCGCGGAAGTGGCCTGGCATGAAGCCCCCGATGGTGGAAACACCGAGCGCGGTGAGAATCTCCTCGCGGCTGTACGAGGCGTGGATCCGCAGGGGCAGGGTGCTGTGCGGGATAGGTAGAGCGGGTGTCACATGGTCCAGGCGGGTTTGGACGTAGGCGATGACCTGGCGCAGTTCGCTACGGAGCGCGGAGTGGTCACGGAGGGATGAGAGGCCAGCTTGGTAGGTGGTGAAGCCGCCGTGGGGCCAGAAGGTGAAGTACAGCATGCGGGCGAAGGCCCGCTCTGGCTCGCTTAGTTCGTCGTAAGAGGGTGCATCGTCCTCTAGGAGCTGCGTATAGGCAGCGGCACGGACTGGGTCGTCCACATGAAGGAAGGCTGCCGCGCGCTTCAGTAGCGTGTCTTCCCCCTCAGGCTCCGCGGCGGAGAGCAGCCCGGCCCTTCGGAGGAGCCTGGTCCAGGAGCGGTTAGATCCCTTGTAGAGCTCCTTGATGTCACGACCGCTCTCCGACAGATACGTGGAGAGGTCCGGCAGCGCGTACTGCCGCACCTCGTTGGTCAGTTGGGTGATGTTGATGTCGATCTGCTGCCGGATGTTCTCGATGATCAGTTTCTTGGCCTTGGGCTCAAGGATGATCTGACAGCCGGTAGGGAGCTGGGGGAAGCCATCTTCAATGGCGTCGGTCAGACGGTGCCGCGTGAGGTTGGTGAGAGCGCGGAATTGCTCCTCGAAGCGGAACTCTTTTCGGTGCTGGCCGATGAAGTCCAGCACTGTGAGGACAGCTTTGCCCTCGTCACGGCGCAGACCACGGCCCAGTTGCTGCAGGAAGACAGTCGCGCTGGAGGTTGGGCGCAGAAGTAGCAGAGTGTCGACGTTCGGAACGTCGAGGCCCTCGTTAAAGAGGTCGACTGAAAAGATCACCTGTAGTTCGCCGGCCTTCAACGCGTCCAGCGCTGCCCGGCGCTCGGTGCCGGGTGTGGCACCCGACAGGGCAACGGCGTTGACGCCTGCCTTCTGGAAGAAGTCGGCCATGAAGTGCGCATGGGCAACGGATACGCAGAAGCCCAGCGCGCGCATGCTGCCCGGGTCAGCGACCTTGTCCTCGACTGCCTTCACGATGAGTCGGGCTCGGGCATCGTTCCCGGTGAAAACGTTGCTGAGTGCGGTCGAGTCATAAGAACCACGCTTCCACTGAACTGCCGTCAGATCGGTGGTATCGGTGATTCCGAAGTAGTGGAAGGGGGACAGGAGGTCGTTCTCTAGCGCCTCCCACAGTCGCATCTCTGCTGCAATGCGTCCATCGAAGAATTCATTCTGGACGTTCACTCCATCTGTGCGCTCCGGCGTCGCTGTCAGCCCTAGAAGCTCGACGGGTCTGAAGTGCTCGACGATCTTCCGATAGGTCGGAGCCGTACCGTGGTGGAACTCGTCGATGACGACGACATCGAAATGATCAGGCGCCAGCTTTTCCAGTGCGCGAGCATGCAGTGATTGAACGCTGGCGAAGACATGCTTCCACTCCGCTGGGATCTCGTCGCCGACTAGCTGCTCTCCGAAGTTTCCGTCGTCCAGGACTCCTTGGTACGTGTACAGCGACTGATCCAGGATCTCCCTGCGGTGCGCGACGAAGAGCAGCCGTAGTTCCCGGCCGAGCTTCCTGCGTAGTCGTCTGAAGTCGAGCGCAGCCATGACGGTCTTGCCTGTACCTGTCGCTGCCACCAACAGATTCTGGTGGCGGTCGTAGACGTCCCGCTCGACCTCAAGCCGCTCCAGCATGTCCTGCTGGTGTGGATAGGGGCGTACTTCCAGGCCAGAGAGGCTGATCCGGCGACTGCTGGTACCCAGAGTGCCCCTTGCCGCATCTCGAAGAGCCTGCGTGAGACGTTCGCCGTGGTGATCAGGGTCGTAGATCTCAAAGGCGGCTTCGCTCCAATAAGAGTCAAAGGTCGCTTCGAACTTCCTCAGTACGTCATGTGTCGAGATCGAGGAAAGGCGAACGTTCCACTCAAGCCCATCCAGCAGGGCAGCCTTGGAAAGGTTGGAGCTGCCCACGTAAGCAGTGTCGTAGCCCGACTTGCGGCGAAAGAGCCAAGCCTTGGCGTGGAGACGAGTTGATCGGAGTTCGTAGTTGACCTTTACCTCGGCGTCGAACTCGCGGACCAGCCGATCCAACGCCCGCCGATCTGTCGCCCCCATATAGGTCGTCGTGATGACGCGGATGGGTACCCCGCGCTCATGAGCGCCTTGGAGCGCTCCCTCCAGTACCCGAAGCCCATGCCATTTCACAAAGGCACACAACAGGTCAACTCGGTCCGCTGTCGCCAACTCCGCGCGCAGCTCGAAGCCCAGATTGGGATCCTCGGGCGAATTGGTGAGGAGCGCGGTATCTGACAACGGTGTGGCCGGACGGATGGCGTAGACGCCTGGCGCCTTCTGCTCGGCGAGAGCCATGAGTTGTCGGGGCCCGTCGGCGACCAAGTCGACCCACTCGCGAGCGCCTACCAGCGTGCCGACTGACTCCAAAATGTGGTTCGCGGCATGGACCCGTTCCGCTGCAGGCAGCCCTTGCAGGACCCGCTTGACGGTCTCGGCAACGTGCCTAGCCAGGACATGAGGCTGAGACTCGACTCCGACCGCGTCGGTGATGGGCCGCAGCGTTCTGCTGTCCAACGCCTCTAGCTGCGCCGCGAGTCGCAGGGTGATCAACTGCTCGTAGAGCCCTGTGGCCGGAGAGTCGTCGTCCAATACGCCCATCGTCCACGGGTCCCTTCATCGAAGCTGCGCGGTCGTTCCTGATTCTTAGCAGCAACGACTGACATCTTGACGATGAAGGGACCTGCCGCTGTACGTCCTAGACGGCGCCGTGGCATTCCCTGTAGGGGTGGCCTGAGCCGCACCAGCAGGTGGCGTTTCTGGCTGGGGGCCAGGGGGTGGCTCGGCCTCGGGCTGCCAGGGTTGTGGCGTACTGGGGGAGGAGGTACGGGTCCGAGGGGGGTGTGGCTTCCGAGGCGGCGAAGGCCTCGTACGACGGGACCGTGCCCGTGACGATGCCGAGGTTCGGGGTGCCTGCCGCTGCCAGTTCGCGCAGGGACGTCTCCAGGGCCGACAGGTGGGCCTCGCGGGACGGGTACTCCGCGGAGAGGGTCGGGTACGCGGCGAGGAGTTCGGTGAGTTCCGGGGCCGGCCAGTGCAGGACCGCCACCGGGAAGGGGCGGGACAGGGCCGTGCGGTAGGAGCCCAGTTCGGCGCGGAGGCGGGTGATCTCGGCCTGGAGTTCGGCGGGGTTGTCGGAGCCCAGGGTCCACAGGCGCTTGGGGTCGTGGAGCTCGTCCAGGGTGACGGACGCCGGGTTGACGCGGTCGGCGAGGCCGTCCCAGTCGTCGTGGGCCAGGCCCAGCATCCTGCGCACCCGGTGGCGGCCGATCAGCAGCGAGTGAGTGGGGTACGGGACCTCCTCGCCCGGGGTGAGGAGCAGGTTCAGGGCCGTGGTGAACGAGTCGTGGGCCGCCTCAAGCTCGTCGTGCTTCTCCAGCGTCTCGGCCAGGATCTCCCAGGGGGCCGGGTCCAGCGGCTCCGCCGCGCGCAGCCCTTCGATGATCACCCGGGCCTCGGCATCATGGCCGTACTCCCAGAGGTTGGCCGCCTGGAGCGCCTTCACCAGTTGAGGGTGTTCGGGGGAGGCCGCAAGGAGCGTGTCGTACAGGCCGGTGGCGCGGTCACGGGCGTCGGCCAGCTCCAGATGGGCGGCGGCCTGGAGGAGCAGGGGCTCGTGGTCCTCGGGGTACCGGGCCGCCGTGCGCAGCAGGCGCTCGGCTTCCGTGATGTGGTCGGCAGACATGTCGGGGCGCATGCTCCTCACGGTACTGCTGCCCGGGGGCCGGGGCAGGGTTGTTCCGGTCTGGGGCGTTACCTGTTAGCGGTCCTGTCGTCCGTCCGCTGGCCTTGGCAGGGATGCGCTCGTCCCCCCGCCGCTCACCTTCCGTGTCCCCGTAGTGTGCTGCCGTGTTCCTACGACGTCCTCATCTGCTCTGGCTGCTCGTCCCCTTCGTGCTCTTCCTCGTCGCCGTCCCCTGGGTCAACCGCGTCGACCCCGTCATCGCCGGCGTCCCGTTCCTGCCCTTCTGGCTCTTCGTGTCGACGCTCCTCACCCCCTTCGCCGTCTGGCGCGCCTACCGGGGCGATCAGCGGCTGATCAAGCAGCGCGAGCATCAGCACCGGCACCAGCCGCAGTCGCGTCGGGACAGCGAGTGAACGCCGCCGTCGCCACCTCGATCTTCGGGGTCTTCATGGTGGCCACCGTCGTGCTCGGGCTCCTCGCCGTACGCGGCCGGGGCGGGAAGACCGGCGGGATCGCCGAGTGGTCCGTGGGCGGGCGCAGCCTCGGGGCCGTGTTCATCTGGGTGCTGATGGCCGGCGAGGGCTACACCAGTTTCAGCTATCTGGGCGGCGCCGGCTGGGGGTACGACTTCGGCGCGCCGGTGCTGTACGTCGTCGCGTACATGTCCTGCGGATACGCCGTCGGTTACGTCGTCGGGCCGATGCTCTGGAGCTACGCCCGCCGCCACCAGCTCGTCGGCATCACCGACATGATCGCCCACCGCTTCGGCCGGCCCTGGCTGGGCGCGCTGACCGCGGTCCTGGCCACCGTCTTCCTGCTGCCGTACATCCAGCTCCAGATCACCGGCATGGGCGTGGTCGTCTCGACCATCTCGTACGGCGCGATCAGCCTCAACTGGGCCTACTTCATCGCCTTCGCCGTCACCACCGGCTTCGTCGTGGTGAGCGGGCTGCGCGGCAGCGCGTGGGTGTCCGTGCTCAAGGACGTCATGGTGATCGGGACGCTCGCGTTCCTCGCCGTCTACGTACCGCTGCACTACTTCGACGGGTACGGGCCGCTCCTCGACCGGATCGTGGCGGAGAAGCGCCAGTGGCTGACGCTGCCGGGGCACGGGCACAGCGGGATGGGCAGCGCGTGGTTCGTCACGACGTCGCTGATGAACGCGCTCACCGTGGTGATCTTCCCGACCACCGTCGCCGGCTACCTGGGCGCGCGCAGCGCCGACGTGCTGCGGCGCAACGCGATCTGGCTGCCCGCCTACAACGTGCTGCTGTTCGTCCCGATGCTGCTCGGGCTCGCCGCGCTGTTCGTCGTCCCCGGACTGGCCGGCGCCGAATCGAACCTCGCGCTCTTCAAGCTGATCGTCGACTCGCTGCCCGCCTGGGTGGTGGGCGTGGTCGGGGTCGCCGCCGCACTGTCGTCGGTCGTGCCGATGGCCGTGTTCATGCTGGTCATCGGGACGATGTGGGGACGCAGCGTGCTGTCGCTCGTACCGCGCTGGCAGGCCAGGCAGAAGGGCGCAGCGCAGGTGGTCGTCGTGGTCGCCGGGGTGGTCGCGCTGGTGATGACGTACGCCGTGCCGAACACGCTGGTGCGGCTCTCGCTCATCTCGTACGAGGGGATGGCGCAACTGCTGCCGATGCTGCTGCTCGCGCTGGTGTGGCGGCGGCTGACTCTGACCGGCGCGCTGAGCGGGCTCACGGTGGGGGTGGCGCTGGTGTGCGCCCTGGTCTTCACCGACCACGACCCGGTGTGGGGCCTGAACGCGGGGATCGTGGGGCTCGCCCTGAACCTGCTGGTGGCGGTGGCCGTCACGTACGCGGGCCCCGCCGGCCGCCCTGACCCCCGGCCGGACGCCGACGTGCTCGCCGACACCAGCGCGCTGGCGGATGGGGTCTGACGGGCGCGAGGCGGCGGCTGCGCGCGGGTAGCCGCCGCCGTTCCGCCGTTCCCACCGCCGCGCGAGGGGCGTCGTGTATAACGGCTGGAGGGCGGTCTTCAAGGACGCCGACGAAGCGAGAGGGGGCAGGACCATGGCCGGCAGCGCACCGCGACCGACCCGGGCCCGGTTGCCCCGTCGGCTGCCCAACCCCACCGGGCTGCTGCTCTTCGTCCTCACCGAAGTCCTGCTCGTCGACGCCGGCAGCCTCTCCGCCGCCGTCGCCCTCGCCGCCACAGCCGCGGCCGGCAGCGCGCTCGTCGTGTGCGCCGTCATCTCCGCGCGCGCCGTGCCCGCCGTACCGCGTCAGCGGGTGCGCACCGCCATCCGCGACCGCGAGCAGCGCACCGCCTTCCTGCCGCAGCGGGATCCCGACGCCCGAGGGCGTACGAGGCCCCGAGCGCCCGGCCGTCGTCTGCCGACGGCCGCGTAGGGGCGGTGGGACCAGCTAGCTGGTCCTGCCTGTTGTCTGCCTGACCCCGCGCGGGTCGTCATGCCGAGTTGTCTTCCATCCGGCACGACGAGACCCCTCGGAGGGCTCATATGTCCTGGCTCATGTCTGTGTTCGCCAGTCTGGTCACCAACTTCGCCGATCTGCTCCAGCCGCTGTTCCACGCCTCGTCGGCCGCCGCGGCGATCGTCGTCTTCACCGCCTGCGTACGTCTCGCCATCCATCCGCTCTCCCGCGCCTCCGCGCGCGGCCAGAAGGAGCGCGCCCGGCTGCAGCCGCAGCTCGCCGAGTTGCGCAAGAAGCACGGCAAGGACCGGGAGCGGCTACAGAAGGCGATCATGGAACTGCACGCGGAGGAGAAGGTCTCCCCGCTCTCCGGCTGTCTGCCGGGGCTGTTCCAGATGCCCGCGTTCTTCCTGATGTACCACCTCTTCTCGCGCAAGCAGATCGGTGACGGGCCCAACGGGCTGCTCGACCACCACCTCTTCGCCGCTCCGCTCGGCGACCGCTGGAGCGACGCGCTCGCGCACGGCGGGCTGTTCGGCGGGGCGGGTCTGGTGTATCTGGCGCTCTTCGCGATCGTCGCCGGCGTCGCCACGTTCAACTACCGGCGGATGAAGATCCAGCTCGCCAAGTCGCCCGCCCCCGCGGCCGGGGCAGGACCCGACGGAGCGCCGATCGCCGGGCTCGGGGCCATGACGAAGCTGATGCCGCTGATGTCCTTCGCGACGCTGTTCACCGTCGGCTTCGTGCCGCTGGCCGCCGCCCTGTACGTCGTGACGAGCACCACATGGACGGCGTGCGAGCGGTACTTCCTCTACCGCGACATGCCTGCCGTCGGCGCCATGTCGCCCGCCGTCTGACCCGGGCCCCCGGGTGCGGTCCTGGACCGGCCGGGGTCCGGTCCCGGTCCACGGTGTGAATCGGCCCTTGCACAGTGATCGGATGTCTTGGACGATCGGACGATCCCGCCGGCGGCCGCAACCCGTCGGCCGGGGCACGTGCGACCAGAGGGAGTCAGATTCATGAAGCTGCTGCGTGTCGGTACGGCAGGCGCCGAACGGCCGGCGCTGCTCGACCAGGACGGTACGACCCTGCGCGACCTGTCGGGCCAGGTCACGGACATCGACGGGGCGCTGCTCGCCGACGGCGACGCGCTCGACCGGATCAGGGCGGCCGCGGCGGCGGGCGAACTGCCCGTGCTGGAGGGCGGCGCCGGACAGCGGGTGGGCCCGCCGCTCGGCCGGATCGGAAAGATCGTATGCATCGGGCTGAACTACCACGACCACGCCCGGGAGACCGGCGCCGAGGCCCCGGCCGAGCCGATCATCTTCTTCAAGGCGCCGGACACAGTCGTCGGACCTGATGACACCGTGCTCGTACCGCGCAAGAGCGTCAAGACCGACTGGGAGGTCGAGCTGGCGGTCGTCATCGGCCGCACGGCCCGCTATCTGGAGTCGGCGGAGGACGGTCTCGCGCATGTCGGCGCGTACGCCGTGTCCAACGACGTCTCCGAGCGCGAGTTCCAGATCGAGCGCGGCGGCACCTGGGACAAGGGCAAGAACTGCGAGACGTTCAACCCGCTCGGCCCGTGGCTGGTCACGGCCGACGAGGTGCCCGACCCGCAGGCGCTGGCCATGAAGCTCAGCGTCAACGGCCAGGTCCGGCAGGACGGTACGACGGCCGACCAGATCTTCCCGGTGGGTGAGGTCGTGCGGTACGTCAGCCAGTTCATGACGCTCTACCCGGGCGACGTCATCAACACCGGTACGCCGGCGGGTGTGGCGATGGGGCAGCCGGAGCCGAAGCCGTATCTGCGGGCCGGTGACGTGGTGGAGCTGGAGATCGAGGGGCTCGGGCGGCAGCGCCAGGAGTTCAAGGACGCGTAGCGCCTTCGACGGGGGCGGCCGGCTTCCCGGGCGCGGGCGCGGGGGTGGATGCGGGTGCGGCGGGTGTAGCGCTGGCGGGGGCGGCGGGGGCGGGGGCGGCGGGGGCGGGGGCGGCTTCCTCGCCCGTGCCCCCCCGGGCCCCCCCGGCCCCCCCCCCCCCCCCCCCCCCCCCCCCCCCCCCCCCCCCCCCCCGCGCCCCCCCCCCCCCCCCCCCCCCCCCCCCCCCCCCCCCCCCCCCCCCCCCCCCCT